>NZ_CP130738.1:1918500-2558000 GCF_030553095.1 Zobellia laminariae
TTTTTAACAAGAGATTATCTTAAAATATAGAATTTATTTAACGGCACTTTAATAGTGCCGTTATTTTTTGCCCGAATTTTCCTATAGATTTACGGACTAATTTAAACCACTAATTATTAGTTCGTATGAAAAAAATCTACTTTTTATCAATTTCAGTATTTTTCTTAAGTGTGGGCTTGTTCGCCCAAGACCAGAAATGGAGTGTGGAAGCAAATTACCCGATTTCCGTTGGAGATGAACTGGGAAATGATGCACCAGCAATTTTAGACCTAGGATTAAAATACAGGTTTTTAGATTTTAATTTTGTGAAAATTGGTGCAGGTATCAATGCAAGTGTTTTTAAAAAAGAATCTGTAGATAATAGTAATTTACAACTATTTGATTTTAAAGAAACCCATTGGTTAATCCAACCTAAAGCTTTTGCGGAGTTTACAATTATAATTAAAAAACTTCACCCTAGCATTGGTTTAGGCTATACTATCTATAAATCTAACTATGAGGGTTACTTTGCTGGTTCATCAGATTTAAGTAAAATTACGGCTGGTGGCGTAAATCTAGGTTTGGGACTTTCTTATGACATAACTAAGCGATTTTTTTTGCAAGTGCAATGTGATTATACTAGAAGTATTGATAGAATAGAGGGAGAAGAATTCAATTATAAGAATAAAGATAATTTAGGTTTTGTAAAAGTGGGAGTCGGTTTTCGATTCTAAATCAAACTATTAAGCCTAAAAAACCTCCAAGAAAACTTCTTGGAGGTTTTTCCTTTATAAGAATACTTCTAAATTAGAAAGCTTCTTGTTTTTACTATAATTTAGGGCATAGTCGGTATCTTTGCAGTCAATAATATTACTATGATAGACGTTACTGAAATTCGTAAAGATTTTCCTATTCTTAAAAGAGAAGTTAATGGAAAGCCCTTGGTATACTTAGACAATGCTGCTACATCCCAAACCCCACAACAGGTTATAGATGTTATAGTAGATTACTATCAAAACTATAACGCTAATATACATCGTGGTGTGCATGCGCTTTCGCAAGAGGCTACTGATAAATATGAGGTAGCACGGCAAAAGATTCAGAAGCACTTTAATGCGAAAAACTCGTATGAAATCATATTTACTTCTGGAACAACCCACAGTATAAATATTGTAGCAAACGGATTTACAACGCTTCTTGCAAAAGGCGATGAGATTTTGGTTTCCGCTATGGAGCACCATTCCAATATTGTGCCTTGGCAAATGTTGGCCGAAAGAACAGGTGCCGTTCTTAAGGTTATTCCTATGAATATTGCTGGTGAGTTGTTAATGGATGTTTATGATGAGTTGCTTTCCAATAAAACAAAATTGGTATTCTGTAATCATATTTCAAATGCATTGGGGACCATTAACCCTATCAAAGAAATAATAGATAAAGCACATGCATTTGGTGCAGCGGTTTTAATTGATGGCGCACAAGCTGCGCCTCATATTAAAGCAGATGTGCAGAAACTTGATGTAGATTTTTATACCGTTTCTGCTCATAAAATGTGTGGACCTACCGGAGAAGGTATGTTATACGGAAAAGAAGAGTGGTTAAATAAATTACCACCGTACCAAGGTGGTGGTGAAATGATTGCCGAAGTTACTTTCGAAAAAACTACCTATGCCGATTTACCGCATAAATTTGAAGCTGGTACACCTAATATCTGCGGTGGTATCGCTTTTGGTGCTGCACTAGATTATATGAATGCTATTGGCTTTGATGAAATTGCCAAATATGAGCATGAGTTACTAGAATATGCCACGCAAGAATTGCTGAAGATAGACGGACTCAAAATTTACGGAACAGCTAAAAATAAGACTTCGGTTATTTCTTTCAATATAGAAGGACTGCACCCTTATGATATAGGTTCTATCTTAGACAAGCTTGGTGTTGCCGTACGAACCGGTCACCATTGCGCACAACCCATTATGGATTTCTACAAGATTCCATAACGGTAAGAGCTAGTTTTAGCTTTTATAACACTATGGATGAGGTAGATGTGCTGGTTAAGGCCGTTCTTAGAGCTAAGGGCATGCTAGAATAGCCATAAGCGTTATGATTCTCTTAAAGAATTGAAATCCATAGATACTTATTGTATTTTTACCCAAAACAGCGACAATGCAGATAAAGGAAATACAGGACGAAATAGTAGATGAATTTTCAATGTTCGATGATTGGATGCAGCGTTATGAATATATGATTGATTTGGGCAAGAGTCTTCCGCTCATCAATGAAAAATATAAGACTGCAGATAATATAATAAAAGGTTGCCAAAGTAAAGTGTGGGTTCATGCTGAGCTAGAAGAAGATAAACTGGTTTTTACTGCTGATAGTGATGCAATTATAACGAAAGGTATAATTGCTATTTTAATACGAGCTTTTAGCAACCAGAAACCACAAGATATTATTGATGCAGACACCGATTTTATTGATGAAATTGGCTTGAAAGAGCATCTTTCTCCTACACGTGCAAATGGTTTGGTAAGCATGATCAAGCAATTGAAATTATATGCAGTAGCATACCAGACACAATTAAATTAGGGCATTGACCGTATTTGAGGTGGTCCTAAATTATTAAAGAATTAATTCCAATAACATGAGCGAAGAAACAGTAGTAGATACCCAAGAATTGGGAGAAAAAATAGTAATAGTACTTAAGACGATTTACGATCCAGAAATCCCTGTGGATATCTATGAATTAGGGTTGATTTATGACGTTTTCGTAAACGAAGATAACGAGGTCAAAATTTTAATGACACTTACATCTCCAAACTGTCCTGTGGCGGAATCTCTTCCTGCCGAAGTAGAAGAAAAGGTAAAGTCTTTGGATTTAGTGAAAGATGCAGAGGTTGAAATTACCTTTGATCCACCATGGACACAAGATTTGATGAGTGAAGAAGCTAAACTAGAACTAGGGTTGCTATAAAACCAAATATGTCAGAAGAAATCGTTAATAAGGTAGCGCAGAGTAAGCTCATTACATTTAATCTGGAAGATTACTATCTCAGGAAAGCGCGTGCTTTTTGATATTTCAGAATGGTTGCTAGAAGGCTTTTTACTAAAAGAGAAGGATTTTAGAGCGAAAGCTGCAGAACATGACTGGTCTCAATATCAAGATGCTTATGTAGCCTTACATTGTTCCACAGGCGCCATAGTACCATATTGGGCCTATATGTTGTTGGCAACTAAACTACAACCTTTTGCAAAGAGGTTTATTCAAGGCTCATTGGAGCAATTAGAGACGCTGTTATACACAGAAACTCTAAAAGACTTAGATGTTTCAGGATTAAAAGATAAACTGGTTATTGTTAAAGGATGTAGCAATAAACCGGTACCTCCCAATGCTTACGTATTGATAATAGGAAAGTTACAGCCTGTTGTAAAATCTCTCATGTATGGTGAGGCATGTTCTTCTGTGCCTTTATATAAAAGAAAGTAGTCTTTTATTCTCAAAATAAGTGACAATTAGTACTTTTGTGGTTCTAATTAATAAACACACATAACCATGAGAAAATTACTGCTTACATCTTTGGCTATACTTACCTTCTCGGTGAGTTTTGGACAGACAATAGATGATTTAAAAACTGAACAAGCAACAAAGAAAGATTCTATTGCTGCAATTCAAGGTAGAGTAGATGCACTACAAGGGCAAATTGATGCTTTTCCATAGGTTGGAAAATAAATGCTTTTGGTACTATTGGTGCTAATCTTTCAAAATTCAACAATTGGTATTCACAAGGAACGCCAGATAACTCTGCAGGAAATATTGGAGTTACAATTAACGCTATTGCTAATTTAGATAGAGAGAAGTTCTTCTGGAGAAACTCTGCTAATGTTAATTTGCAATGGGTTAAACTAGATGACAAAAATAACCCAGCAGACGAAGAAGGATTTGGTAATACTACAGATGTTTTCACTATCAACTCTCTTTATGGTTACAAGTTGAACAAAAATTTTGCGATTTCAGCCTTGGGAGAATATAGATCATCTATTGCTAATAACTTTAATGATCCAGGTTATTTGGATTTAGGTATTGGTGCTACTTGGACTCCTATTCCTGATATGGTAGTTGTTATTCACCCACTAAACTACAACTTTGTATTTGCAGATAATGATGCTGCTTACGAATCATCTTTAGGTGCTAAAATTGTAGTAGATTATACAAAGCAATTAGGTGCTGTTAATTTTAAGACCAACTTCTCTACTTTTCAGAGTTACAAAAGCGGTGACTTGTCTAACTGGACGTGGACCAACTCTTTTGGGTACACACTTTGGAAAGGAATTGGTGTAGGTTTTGAATTTGGATTGAGAAACAACAACCAAGAAACTTTAGCTAATGCATTAGCTGCAGTTCCTGCAATTACTCCAACTCCAACTTTTGATAATACGGATAATAGTTTACAAAGTTTTTACCTTTTTGGTCTGAACTACGCTTTCTAAGAAAGAAATTAAACTTTATATAATGAAAACGCCCCGATTAATATCGGGGCGTTTTTTAGTTAAGTAGGATACGTTAAGCTTGGTTATACAGTCAAATAATAACAAACCTTTGATTAAGTAATTTTCTGGGACTAACACAAAATTTCAAATACAAGACGAATGTAGATGGCAACTCTATAAATGCTAAACTTTTGTTGTGAACCTATCTCAATTTGTGGTGTAACTCGTTAAAACGAACATATATCCGATGAACTACACTCTAAAAAGTAATCTATGAAGGAGGTGAGATTTTAAAAAACAAAAAAGCCCGTGTGAACGGGCTTTTTTGTTAAGTAGGTTTACTAGTAAAATTTTGATTGCAATTTGGGGTCGCAATTTTAAGCTTTTCGTAGGTCAAGTTCGGATTTGGGATTCGTACTTGTTTCGGTTAAGTTCAAGATTCGATTTGGGGTCATTACTATCACTTAATTACACTGTAAACTTACGCTGGTTTACTCAACTGTCTAAATTATTGTTGTGAACTTATTCTAGTCTGTTGTGAAAAATACCAGTGGTGCGGTATCTCCGATGAACGGTTTATTTAGAGTAGTAAAGAAGATGGTTAAGAAAGTATAAAGTATAAAAAAACCCTCTTTTAGGAGGGTTTTTTTATCAAGTAGGTTTGGTCAATCTGGTAATATTTTTTAGTCAAGTAACGGGTTTGGGATTCATTACTTGTTTCGGTTAAGTTCAAGATTTGATTTGGGGTCAAGACTATTGCTTAATTACACTGTAAACTTACGTTGGTTTACTCGTCCGTCTAAATTATTGTTGTGAATCTAGCCAAGTCTGTTGTGAAAAATACAAGTCGTCCGGTATCTCCGATGAACGGTAAGTCTACCTCAATATATTGACTAATACTCGTCTAGATTTTCTGGGTATAAAAAGTTGTTATACGGAAAGCGGGTTACATGAATATCTCTAACTTCATCGTAAACTCTTTTTCTAAATTCGTCTAAATTTTCTTTATTCAATGCAGATATGAAGAGTGCTTTATCTCCCACACGTTGCATCCAGGTCTGTTTCCAATCTGCAATAGTAAAATGTCTTCCGGTTCTTTCGGTTGTTAAATCGTCATCGTCTATTTCAGCATGTTCATACTTATCAATTTTATTGAATACCATTATAGTGTTTTTATCGGCACTATCTATTTCACCTAAAATCTTATTTACCGATTCTATGTGCTCTTCAAACTGAGGATGCGAAATATCAACTACGTGAAGTAACAAATCTGCTTCGCGGACTTCATCCAGAGTACTTTTAAAGCTTTCTACTAGCTGAGTAGGCAGTTTGCGGATAAATCCAACAGTGTCGCTCAATAGGAAGGGTAAGTTCCCTATAACAACCTTACGCACCGTTGTATCTAATGTGGCAAACAGCTTATTCTCAGCGAAGACTTCACTCTTACTAATGACATTCATTAAAGTAGACTTGCCCACATTGGTGTAACCTACTAAAGCTACACGTACCAAAGCGCCGCGGTTACCACGTTGGGTTTCCATTTGCCGGTCTATTTTAAGTAATTTCTTCTTTAGGAGCGAAATACGATCACGAACAATACGTCTATCCGTTTCAATTTCGGTTTCATATGGCCCACGCATACCAATACCACCACGTTGGCGCTCAAGGTGAGTCCATAGTCCGGTTAGGCGAGGCAGTAAGTATTCATATTGCGCCAATTCTACTTGCGTTCTAGCATAGCTAGTCTGCGCGCGTTGGGCAAAAATATCCAAAATAAGGCTCGTACGGTCAACAATTTTACAACGCAAGATTTTCTCGATATTTCGTTGCTGAGCGGGTGTGAGTTCATCATCAAAGATTACTGAACCTATCTCATTGTCTCTTACGAATGCTTCCACTTCCTCCATTTTACCGGAACCAATTAGTGTCTTTGGGTTGGGGACATCCATTCTTTGTACAAAGCGTTTTAGAACTTCTCCACCTGCGGTGAAAGTCAAAAACTCAAGCTCATCAAGATACTCGGTAACTTTGTTTTCGTTCTGTTCACGGTTTATAATACCGATTAATACGGCCTTTTCGTGTTCTATGGTCTTCTTTTCTAACATATCTAAACTAAATTGCAAATTTAAGCAATACTGACCGAGCTATTTTCGTAATTTTAAGATCGCAATCGAGAAATTTATGATTTTTTCATTTTTCAGAAAAAAAAAGGGGAGCCGTTTAAATACAATTAGCTTCTATAACCTAGAAAATCTATTTGATACTATAGATGACCCAAATACTCTGGACGATGATTTTACTCCAAAAGGACGTAAAAAGTGGTCCTTAAGAAGGTACAAAAAAAAGTTGTACAAACTGGGTAAGACTATAGCCGAAATTGGGAATTCCGAAACGCAAAACCCGCCCGTACTTGTGGGTGTGGCAGAGATTGAAAACCAACAGGTTATGGAGGATCTTCTTGCTACGGAGCCTCTCGCAAATATTAAATATGATTATGTACACTACGATTCTCCTGATGAAAGAGGTATTGATTGTGGATTAATCTATCATAAAGAGCATTTTGAGGTTTTACATTCTGAGCCAATTACACTACTTCTTTATGAAGAGAATGGAAGAAGGGATACTACACGAGATATTCTATATGTAAAGGGTAAACTCAATAAAGAAGAGATACATATTTTTGTGAATCATTGGCCATCCCGTAGAAGCGGCAATGCAACAACAGAGCATAAGCGTATGGTAGCGGCCGAGACTATAATTAAGTTTATGGCTCAGATTGAGGAAGAGGTTCCCAACCCCAACTATATTATTATGGGTGATTTTAATGACGGTCCAAAATCTAAAAGTGTACGTTCTTTAATTGAAACCAAGACGTTGTACAACCCCATGGAAAAATTACTTACGCCCAACCGTGGTAGTGCAAACTATAAAAGATCATGGATGCTTTTTGATCAGATTATGGTTTCCCATAGTTTTCTCAACTTTGAAAAGGGCACCCATAGTTTTGCTCACGCCAATATTTTTGACGAACATTTTTTGACTGAATTTGAAGGCAAACATAGAGGTTCCCCATTTAGAACTTATGTTGGTAATAAGTATATTGGTGGATATAGTGATCATTTCCCAGTATATATTCAATTGAAGTATAATACTTGATTTCCTCTAGATACTTTTGATGTTACTATCATCTAACAGTTCATCTCCGCGCAAGCGTAAAAACACTTGTGCCGTTGTAACTACATCTAGCTCACAATACGTCACAATTCTGTCCAGGTCATTTTCTTTATAATAGACCTCACGCACCATACTGCCATCAATATCTTGTTTGGGGGAAGGAATCCCCAAAATATTAGCTAAAAGTTTAAGCGAAGTAAAATTCTTGTAGTCACCAAATTTCCAGAGCTCCATCGTGTCCAAATGCATAATCTCCCAAGGCTTTTTACCAAAAAGGTTGAGTTTTTGCGGTAGTTGAATGCCGTGAATAATCATTCTACGTGCGATATAGGGAAAATCGAATTCTTTCGCATTATGGCCGCAGAGTAAGTGTTTGGGTGAGCCAAAGTGGCCATCTAAAAGATTTTTGAACTCTTTTAAAAGCAAGGCTTCATCACCGTGAAAAGAGGTAGTTCTAAAGGTTTTCGTTTCCCCATTAATTCGGAAGTAGCCAACGGAAATGCAAACAATTTTACCAAATTCTGCCCAAATACCCGCACGCTCATAAAACTCTTCAGGAGTAAATTCATCTTTACGCTGGTATCGTGTCTTCTGTTCCCAAAGGTCTTTCTTTTCATCGTTCAATGTCTCAAAATCCGCTTCTTCGGGAACGGTTTCAATATCTAAAAAGAGAATATGTTCAAGGTTAATTTTGTATAACACAGTGTAATGTAGTTTAATAGCTACTGAAATATACGAACTTATCCTATAGATAGGTGTACTTGAAGTAATTACCTCGTTCACCTGCTCATAGTTTCGGTAACCCGAAGGAGACGGTTTATCTCAATGGTAAATTGTGGTGCTGTTTCTAATGTTTAGTTAGAAAACAGACAAGTTTGCTTCCTTAATCTCCAAACCTCAATGCAGATATGATTTTTGAGGATAAGGGTTTAGGCTAAATTACCCCCAACTAATGCAAAATCTATTTTTTTAGAGTTTTATACAAAACCGACCAGCGCGTATGTTACTTTTTTAGCAGAATCAAAAGGGATGTGATAGAATGCGATTAAACACATTCATTTCATCGATGAACCGCAGGAAAATGAGGGTTTCAATCTACTTTAATGAAATGAACAAACTGGATAGTCTTTAATCTTTAAAAAAGCGATTGCTGTTTTACAGGATTTTCATGGTCAAGTAGCCACTTCTTACGATGTAAACCTCCGGCATAACCCGTTAAAGAACCATCACTTCCAATAACACGGTGACAAGGAACTACAATCCACAACGGATTTTTTCCATTTGCTGCTGCAACGGCGCGAATAGCCTTTACATCACCCAAAGTTTTGGAAAGGTCTAAGTAAGAAACTGTTTTACCATAAGGAATAAGTAACAAGGCTTCCCAAACACGTTTTTGAAAATCAGTGCCTTTTGGGTTTAGATTAAAATCAAAATTATTTCGGGTGCCAGCAAAGTATTGTTGCAATTGTTCTGCAGCAATTTTAAGGTTTTGTGGAATGTTGGTAGAAACGGTTTCTTCGGCATCAGTTACCTTAATTTCAGATAAACCTTTGCTGTCCCCTATAAGTTTGGCTATGCCAAGTGGTGTGTTAATAAATGCCGTTTCCATAGGTCAAGGGTTTAATAGACTATTAAGAAACAAGTGGTTTCGTCAAAATCTATTTATCAAGTATTCCGGAGCGCTTTGCGCGTGTTTCCCAATTTTTTCGAGCTAGGTCCTGCAAATCGGCAACATTGTCGCTCTCATCCATTATTTCCAGCCCTAGAAGGGTTTCTATAACGTCTTCCATGGTAACTAACCCACTAACCGATCCATACTCATCTACAACAAGGGCAATGTGTATTCTTTTGGCAATGAATATATCAAAAAGACGCGGTATTGGCGTGTTTCTTTCGGTAATCAAAATTTCTCGTTTTATTTGAGAAAGAGGAATGTTTCCATTGTTATTCACCATTTCTTCAAGGATATTATCCTTCAATACAAAACCATCAATATGGTCCATCTTATCCCCATAAACGGGAATACGTGAAAAACGCATTTTGGGGTTGGCTTCAAAAAACTCGCCAATCGTTAAACCTTCCGAAGCAATTTTCATAACTGCCCGTGGTGTCATTACATCTTTTACCAAAACCTTGGTCAAAACGCAATAAATTCTTTATAATAGTAGATTCGGATTTTTCAAAAACACCTTCCTCACGGGCAATATCTGTCATAGCAGTAAAATCTTCACGACTTAAAACACTGCCATGATGACCTTTACCACCTACCAGTTTTGTGAAGAGTTGTAAAATCCATAGTAGTCCCGTGTATTTTAGGGCAATGACCATGATTTTTAAAGCTTTTGCCGTAAAGTTGGCCAATTGTCTCCAATAGGTTGCACCAATTGTTTTAGGAATAATTTCTGAAGCCACTAAAATAAGGATGGTCATTATAGTGGATACTACACCTACCATTAAATCTGCCGTGAAAGGGATTCCAAATACGCTACTAGTCGTGGAACCGTACATTTCTGCATAGGCAACCTTAGCTTGTACCCCTACCAAAATAGCGCCTACCGTATGGGCAATGGTGTTTAAAGTTAAGATAGCGATGAGAGGTTTGTCCACATCGTTCTTCAATTCCTCAAGGGTTAAAGCGTATGGTTTTCCTTCCTTCTTCTTTAGATTCACGAAAGTTGGACTAATACTTAGCAGAACCGCTTCTAAGATAGAACAGAGAAATGAAATAAAAATTGATATTAAAGCGTAAAATATTAATAAGCCCATGTACGAGTTTTAGTAAAACGAAGATACCAATTAAAGTGTAATCCTAAGGTCTTATTTGCTTGGTAATGTGGCTTTATAAAATATTTGTTGTACCGCAGGTCGTATATTCAGGTCGTAGAGGTTCCTGTTTTCCCTAGTAGGATTCACTCGGTTTGATAGAAAAATATATACCATTTGGTTTCTGGGGTCTGCCCAAACGAAAGTACCTGTAAAACCACTGTGTCCAAAGCTGTCGGCACCTACTTCTGGTGCAGGATATGCCTTAGGTAAAGGTTGTTCTGCATTATCTAAATAAGGTTTATCAAACCCTAGGCCTCTGCGGTTATCATTTTCGGGAAACTGTACCCGTATAAATTCTTTTAGAGTAGCTTCAGAAATATAGCGTTTACCGTCGTAAACACCGTATTGCATATACATCTGCATCAGTTTTGCTAAATCTGTTGCGTTAGCAAAGAGACCGGCATTACCGGATACACCACCTAAAAGTGCTGCATTTTCATCATGAACCAAGCCTTGGGTCAAGGTGTGACGAAACAGCGTGTCTACTTCTGTAGGTACGATTGCATTAGAAAAACCTCTTGTTTTAGGTTTGAAACCCATTGTGGGAGCATTTAACGGTAAATAGAAATTTTTCTCTACATAATACTCATAAGAATCACCGGTGAGTTGTTCAATAAGTTCAGGAAAAATTAAAAACGCGAGACCTGAATATTTGTATTTTTTTTCAGTGGATACTTCTGAGCGGTTAATCAGACGGTACATTTTTCGGTTGAACTTGTTTTTAACGAACAACTCGTCGTACGCCTGATTTTGAAATCTCTTATTTGGAGAGGTTCTGATAAAACGCTTTTTAAGTTTTTTGTTATTTTTAAAAACTTCATTTAAAAAAACGATGTAGGGTTCAAGTCCGGCTTGATGCGCCAGAATTTCACGAAGGGTAATATCTCGTTTGTCTTTTTTTCTTTTCCAAGGTTTCCAGTAGGTACTAAAAGGAACATCTAAACTAAGTTTTCCTTCGTCAACAAGTTTCATTATTACGGGAAGAGCTGCAGTGACTTTGGTTACTGAAGCTAAGTCATAAATATCGTCTAAAGCAACAGGTTGAATACTGTCGTAGGTGTGATACCCATAGGCTTTGTGAAATATTATTTTACCGCTTTTGGCAACTAAAACCTGTGCTCCATAAAAGCATTATTTTTTATACCGTTTGTTATTATGTCTTTAACATTAGTATTGATATAAACCGAATCTAACCCTACTTCAAACGGAGTACCATAAACTAATGCATCGCCAACTTCAATATTCAGGGGTATTGAAGTTCCTTCCTGAGCTTGCGTAAGCTGGGTTATAAATACAAAGATTAATAGTTGAATTATTTTCACAAGCAAGCTCTTTAAGTTTGTTTACCTTAACAACCTTACCGCATCTTTGGCAAAATAGCTAGCGATGATATTGGCACCCGCACGTTTCATTGCCGTTAGTTGTTCCATAACTACAGCATCATGGTCTAACCATCCTTTCTCGGCAGCAGCCTTAACCATGGCATATTCTCCGCTTACTTGATAAACGGCAACAGGAACATCAACCTCATTACGAATTTCACGTACAATGTCTAAATAACAAAGTCCGGGTTTTACCATAACAATATCTGCACCTTCATCAATGTCCATTTCGGTCTCCTTTAGAGCTTCGAAACGGTTGGCATAATCCATTTGATAGGTCTTTTTGTCTTTCGGTACATTTTTGACGTCTACAGGAGCGGAATCTAAAGCATCTCTAAAAGGACCATAAAAAGCACTGGCATATTTAGCGCTATAGCTCATGATACCCGTGTTTGTAAGACCTTCATCTTCCAAAGCTTCCCGAATGGAAAGAATTCGGCCATCCATCATATCGCTTGGCGCAACAAAATCTGCTCCAGCAAAAGCATGAGATACGCTCATTTCTGCCAAAAATTCCGAAGTTTCATCATTAAGTATTTGTCCGTTTTCTACAATACCATCATGACCAAAAGATGAATAAGGGTCCATGGCAACATCTGTCATAACCAACATTCCGGGACAGGCATCTTTAACGGTTTTAATGGCGCGTTGCATTAATCCATTATCGTTTAAAGCTTCGGTACCCTTGTTGTCTTTTAAGTTCTCAGGAACTTTTACAAAAGTAGTACGGCATGTAACCCCATATTCCACAGCTCCTTAACCTCGGCTCCAAGATAGTCAAGGCTTAACCTGTAATAATCCGGCATAGAGGCAATCTCTTCTTTAATACCCTTGCCTTCTGTTACGAAAAGTGGCACCAGAAAATCCTTAGGAGATATAATAGTTTCACGTACTAAATCTCTAATTGACTCATTTGTTCTTAATCTGCGGTTTCTTTTAAGTGGGTACATGTTTTGCCTATTTTTGAATAAACAAAGTTACTTATTATCCTCCTAAAAAACAGAAAACAGACCAACTCTTGACTCAACTAATGCACAACCTAAAATTTAAGGTTGAGTGGCGCAGTTATCAGCAGAATTTTCTTGATAATTTTGAGGATTACCACCTTAATACTAATCAGGTAAAAGAAGTGTTTGAAAAAGCAATTATTTGGAAGTAATACGTTCAGTATTTTCTCTGCAGCGAATTAATTGATTTAACTGTTTGCGATAGCCATAAGCAGACCATAAGGTAGAGTCTTTCTTAATTTTTATAGGGTTTTCATCCGCATCTATAAATCGTTTGGTGGCGCCAACAAGAGGGTGGTCTAAACTTTTTATTTTTATGATAGAACTGTTTCCGGGTATGGTCAACCCTCCTTCATAATCATAGCAGAAAACTAAAACTTTATCTCCCACGTTAATATCCATATTACTGAAACAATCGGTAGAAAAATATTTCTGATTAGCATAACTGCTGTTACCCATATCTTTTATTTTGTAGACCTCGTCAAGAGCTATAGTTCCTTTTTGAGAGATGTACAAAGGGGCGGCATCGTGGTTAGCTTTATCTAAGTTTACGACGGTACCTGAAAACACAAGGGCATATTCTTTGCCGCAATACCCAATAAATGGACCAGATTCTTCCCACCAATACGTATAGCCTACGTCTAATGTATCTTGGACAAAGGTAATATCCAGATCACTTTTTGCGCGTTTAGAGTCGCAAGAAGTGCCTAACGCCAGAATTGCAAGGGCGAAAACCAACTTACAAATAAAGTGGTTTTTTAAATTCACGGCAAAAATGGTGTTAATCATTATCACGGGGTAGGTCCGGGGTTTTTTGACTTTGTTTTATAATTTCTTTCAAGCGCAACTTGCGCATTTCTTGTTCTGACTTTAATTTATTTTTCTTTCGGTTTAAAAGCTTGGTATGTTTTGCTTTGTTCACCGTATTCTTTGCTTTTCCTTTTTTAGACATAATTGGACTATTAAAGTTTTAAACCCAGTTCTTAGGGTTTTCTAAAATTTCTACCAATCGGTATTCTTCGGTGCCTTTTTCGGGGTGATGGTCGTAATGCCACTGCACATGGGGCGGTAGGCTCATTAGAATACTCTCAATTCTACCGTTTGTTTTCAAACCGAATAAAGTGCCTTTATCATGAACAAGATTAAACTCAACATAGCGTCCTCGTCGGACTTCTTGCCAATCTCGTTGATCTTTTGTGTATTCTAAATCTTTTCTTTTTAAAACAATCGGTACATAACTCTCCAAAAAGCTGTTTCCTACTTCGGTTACAAAGTCATACCAATTTTGCATGGTCATGTCCTCTGTAGCTTTGCAATAGTCAAAGAAGAGTCCGCCTATACCGCGAGCTTCATTTCTATGGGCATTCCAGAAGTAATCATCGCATCTCTTCTTGTAGGTAGAGTAGAATTCTGAATTATGTGCGTCACAAGCTTCTTTGCAAACGGTATGAAAATGAGCAGCATCTTCATCAAATAAATAATATGGTGTAAGGTCTTGACCGCCGCCAAACCATTGATCTACAATATTTCCTTCTTTATCATACATTTCAAAATAACGCCAATTGGCGTGAACTGTAGGTACCATTGGATTTTTAGGATGAAGAACCAAACTTAGGCCACAGGCATAAAAATCTGCATCTTCAACACCAAAATAAGTCTGCATACTTTTTGGTAAAGCTCCGTGCACACCAGATATATTTACACCACCTTTTTCAAAAACAGCACCGTTTTCTATTACTCTGGTGCGACCGCCGCCACCTTCAGGTCTTTTCCATAAATCTTCGTGAAATTTGGCTTTACCGTCTATCTCTTGGAGTTTGGAAGTAATAGTGTCTTGAAGGTTTTCTATGTAACTAAAGAATTTGTCTTTCATTAAAAGAAATGGTTTTGTGCAAATAGTCTGTAAATTTACGATATACAAAGGAAGGTATGAAGCGATAAGGACTACAAAAACCTTTTTGCTAGATTTTATTTAGGGATATAACTATTTGTTAAGCGTAAAGCTCATATAACTCCATATCTAAAGGAGCTTCATTTGGTGGAGTGTGTTCGTTAAGGAGGGTTTTTTGCCATAAGGTGTATCCAGATTTTTCAGCTATTCTTACACTTCCAATATTGGTATTATGAACAATAATTTGAAGGGTTTGAAGTCCTAAATCACCAATAGCATATTTAGATAAAGTATCTATAGCCAATGAGGTAATGCCTTTGCCTTCATATTGATAGCCGATACAATAAGCCAGTTCTGCCTGTTTTTTGTTCCAATCTAGCTCTTTAATATAGGCTAAGCCAATAACGGTACGACTTTCATAGTCCTTCAGGACGAAAAGAAACTCTTCCCTTTTCTGGTATTCACGAACTTTTTTCTCAACAAAAATTTGAGAAAGGGTAGGTGTTAGATTGTCGGCTAAGGTTTTAGGGAAATAGCGCTGTAAACGTTCAGCATTTACGGTTACAAAATCGCAAATGCGCCAAGCGTATTTTTCCTGTATGGGTTCTATGGAAAAGTTTTCAAAACGGGCAATTGAGCTGTTTTCCTTTTCCATGACTTTCTTAGTTTAACTTACGGGCTTCCATTCTTTTACCGCGTCAATAAAAGCCTTGGCATTTTCCACAGGAACATTGGGTAGAATACCGTGACCCAAGTTTACAATATAACTGTCTTTCCCAAATTCATTAATCATTTGGGTAACCATCTTTTTTATTTCTGATGGAGGAGATAATAATCTAGCGGGGTCAAAATTACCTTGTAAAGTAATCTTTCCGCCGGTTAGGTAACGCGCATTTCTTGCTGAACATGTCCAATCTACACCAAGAGCAGCAGCACCTGATTTGGCCATGTCACCTAAAGCAAACCAACAACCTTTACCGAATACGATAACAGGAGTTTCATCCTTAAGGGCATCAATAATTTGTTGAATATATTGCCAAGAAAATTCGTTGTAATCTGTTGGTGAAAGCATACCGCCCCAAGAATCAAAAACTTGTATGGCGTTCACGCCTGCTTTTACCTTTGCTTTTAAATAAGCAATAGTAGTATCTGTAATCTTCTGTAAAAGTTCGTGAGCAACAACCGGTTGGGTAAAGCAAAGTTCTTTTGCCTTATCAAAAGTCTTGCTGCCTTGCCCTTGTACACAGTAACATAAAATGGTCCATGGAGAACCGGCAAAACCAATAAGCGGAACTTCATCGTTCAGCTTTTCTTTGGTAGCCTTTATAGCTTCCATAACATAACCCAAAGCAACATCTACATCAGGAACAATTACACTGTCAAGGTCTTTCTGCGTACGGATAGGATTCGGTAAATAAGGACCAAAATCAGGTTTCATCTGTACCTCAATATTCATTGCTTGAGGTATAACTAGTATATCACTAAAAAGGATTGCGGCATCCATACCATATCTACGGATAGGTTGAACCGTAATCTCAGAAGCTAATTCCGGTGTCTGACAACGCGTAAAGAAATCATATTTCTTTTTGATTTCCATAAACTCAGGAAGGTATCTTCCGGCTTGGCGCATCATCCAAACGGGTGGACGATCAACAGTTTCGCCCTTTAGGGCTCTAAGAAAAAGGTCGTTCTTTAGTGACATAGGTATAATTTGATTCCCATGAAGAGGGAAGTCCGTTCATTATTCTACGGTAAAAATAATTAATTCTTACTGTAGGTTTGGTTAACAAGTTCAATGACGCTCTCTACCGTTGGCATTTTTGCTACATGAACCGTTTCAAAATGTTTCTTTGCTTCCGTTGCAGTGGTTTCACCAATACAATAAGCTACTTTGTTAGGTGTATTTTTCAGCAAATAGCTAGTAACCGTTGATGGGCTAAAAAATAGAACACCCTCAACACTATCTTCAACTTCTGCAGGAGCGAGTTTTGTGGTATAAGCCTCAATCTCGTTAACTTTAATTTTGTTCTCTTCCAAGATGTTTGGCAGATCATCCAGTCTGAGGTTGCTAGAGAAATAAGTAACCTCGGCACCTTCCATATATTCAACCAAATAATTAGCCAAATTTTTAGCATCTTTTTCCTGATGCTTCACAGGGCCAATATACTTTTTAATCATGCGCTTGGTCTTCCCGCCTACACAATAAATATTGGTAAATTTTAATTCTTCTGGTGAAATGCTTTTAATAAGCGATTCCACGGCATTTTGGCTGGTAAGGACCACATTTTGAATTTCTTTCTTCAAGATAATAGTAGAAATTCGGTTAGAGCTTATTTTAATAAAGTCTTCCGATTTCACCTTAATTTCCGAATCAAAAAGTTCTTCTTGAGCTGGGGTCAGGTTCTTAGTAGAAAATATTTTGGTATTTTCTAAAGTACCTTCTTTGTAGGTCATAAGCAGCTTGCCACCACGGCTAAGAATACTGTTTGCACAGTCTTTTGCCAAATAGGTGTGTTTGCCTAATGGAGCGGTAAATTCTGCTTCTAATTTTTTCTTGCCATCTACGGTTAAAAGCACTCCTTTAAGAGTTACTTCATTCTCTTTGTCTATAGTGGCTATGGCTCCTATGGGTGCTGAACAACCCCCTTCTAGAATACGAAGAAATTCTCGTTCTAGTTTAGTACATATATCTGTTGGCTCGTGGTTTAGCTCTGCGCAAGCTTCACGAATAAATTCATCATCTTCTTTGGCAACAACCATTATAGCACCTTGTGCAGGTGCAGGTACCATCCAAGTTAGGCCAACGGTTTCTTCTGGTTCAAGTTCTATACGTTCAAGGCCTGCAGCGGCAAAAATGGCACCGTTCCAATCATTGTCCAATAATTTCTGGTAGCGGCTATTAATATTACCACGAAGATCAACTACTGTATGAGTTGGGTAACGATTAAGCCATTGTGCTTTTCTTCTAAGGCTTCCGGTAGCTATAACAGCATCTTTTTCACCCATGAATTCTTCGTTCTTTTTGAAAGCCAAAATGTCAAGAAAATTGGCTCGCTCAAGTACTGCCGCTTGAACTATACCTTGCGGTAAGGCAGTAGGCACATCTTTCATACTATGCACGGCAATATCAATATCGTCGTTTAGCATAGCTACGTCTAGGGTTTTGGTAAAAATACCGGTAATACCCATTTCGTAAAGCGGTTTGTCAAGAATAAGGTCTCCCGTAGATTTTACAGAGATTACCTTTACTTTATGACCTAAAGCTTTTAATTTATTTTTGACGGTGTTCGCCTGCCATAGCGCTAATTCGCTATCGCGTGTACCAATTCGTATGACCTTGCTCATGGAGTGTCGAGTTCGAGTTGAAAGACTTTTTGAATGAGTTCTAGACTAGTGTCAGAATCGACATTGTCGTCTTTAAGATGATTTGCGAACTGCTTTGTTATTTTTTGAATTATTCTATTTGATATTACATCTGCCTGTTCTTCGTTGAAGTCCGATAGTTTTTTAGATTGATAATCTATTTCTTCGTCCTTCATCGTTTTAAGCTTCTTTTTCAAAGCTTTAATGACGGGTGCAAATTTACGGGTTTCAAGCCATTGGATGAAATCACCTTTTACTTCATCTATAATTACTTCGGCTTCAGGAATATATTGTTTCCTTCGTTCTAGTGTATCATCGGTAATTCTGGAAAGCTGATCTAAATGTACTAAAGTGACATTGTCAAGTTCCTCTACCGTTTCCGAAACATTTTTCGGTATAGAAAGGTCTAAAATTAAAAGTGGCTTTTTGGTATGGATAAGCTCTTTTGAAATGGTAGGTGATTGCGCGCCTGTAGCCACAATTAAAACATCTGTAGAACGAATCTCTGTTTGAAGGTCTCCATAATCTTTAACTACCAAATGAAATTTACCTGCAATTTTTTCTGCCTTATTCTTCGTACGGTTAATAAGGGTTATATGGGTATTCTTAGTGTGCTTAATAAGATTCTCGCAAGTGTTTCTCCCAATCTTTCCGGTACCGAACAACAAAATGTTCTTATCAGAAATATTAGCAACATTTTCCATAATGTAACGTACGGAAGCAAAAGATACCGATGTAGCTCCGGAAGAAATTTCTGTTTCGTTCTTGATGCGTTTACTTGCTTGTATTACAGAATTGCAAAGACGCTCAATAAATGGATTAGCAATACCGTGCCTTTTAGAACGGTTAAAACTTGCTCTTAACTGACTGATGATTTCAAAATCTCCTAAAATCTGACTATCCAATCCTGTGCCTACCCGAAAAAGATGACTAATAGCATCATTGTTTTTGTATACGTAAGCTACTTCTTGAAACTCCTCTACAGAGCCCGATGTGTTATCGCAAAGTAATTTTATGAGTTGAAAGGGGTGTTGTGCAAAACCATTCAGTTCTGTACGGTTGCATGTTGAGGTCACTAAAAGACCGTCAATTCCCAATTCTACAGATTTAACCATGATACGTTCCATGGCGGCATCATCCAAACTGAATTTGCCACGTACTTGGGCATCAGCTTTTAAGTAGCTAAGACCAATGGTGTAGAATGAGTTGTTTTTTGAAATGTGGTAATCTTTCATGAAAGCTTTTCAAGCGCAGGCAAAAATAAGAGGCCTGAGGCAATAAAAATAACGCTAGAAGAACAATAAGTGTCGGTGAGGGGTTTTTTAGATGCATATGAATGTAAATCCGTTGAAAACCAGTATTTTTGTAGGAAATACTGCGCTTAACGGCGTATCTATTTAGAACGTTTCTAAATAAAAACAATCCAATTCGTGTTTTATATGGAAGGTAAAAATATCGCTCAAGGTTCATTTCAAGAGGTGCTTATAGAAGACGGGTTTTATGTGCTCAAAATTCAAAATGACACATTAGAAACCCAACATGTGGTGCGAGATATTGATAGTAGTTACATACAATTCCACTTTTGTTTAAAAGGGCAAGCCAAGTTTATCTTTAATGAAGGGCGTTATAACCTTGAGGTTTCGGAAGAAAACTCTTTGTTGCTTTATAACACGCAAATAGATTTACCAATGAATTTGGAATTAGAGCCCAATTCATGGTTGGTCTCCGTAGTTATGACCATTCGTAAATTTCATTCCCTTTTTTCTCGGGAGGCAGACTATATTCCTTTTCTGAGCTCAGATAATAAAGATAAAAAGTACTACGCCCAAGAAGGGGTGAACCCATAATTGCAGTTGTTTTAAGTCAGATGATGAATTACAACCTTCATCCATCTATAAAAGAATTATATATAAAAGGTAAAGTTTACGAACTCATCTCTTTGTACTTTAACAAAAGCGATGATGCAGACGTAGAGCAATGTCCTTTCTTGGTAGATGAAGACAATGTGCGCCGTATACGTAAGGCCAAAGAGATTATTATCTCTCGTATGGCAGAGCCTCCAACACTTACGGAACTATCTGAGGAAATTGGGCTGTCTTTGAAAAAATTAAAAGAAGGTTTTAAGCAGATTTATGGCGATTCTGTATTTAGTTTCTTATTTGATTATAAGATGGAATATGCCCGAAAGATGTTGGAAACAGGAAAGCATAATGTAAATGAAGTGGGTCTAAGAGTTGGTTATAGTACCGCCAGCCATTTTATTTCTGCTTTTAAGAAGAAATATGGTACTACGCCTAAAAAGTACCTAATGGCATTAGCAAATAATTAATCATTCTTCCGCTTAAATTATACCGTGTTTATCAATTTGGATAGACCGATTTGTCATGTGTGCTATTTTGTTAATAACCTTAGTGTTAAGGCTTATTTTCATCAACAAATTTTCTGAATTTTGTTGATGAGAAACTATAGCTAGAAATTTACTTAAAGCGTCCCCCCTAGAAAATGAAAGAAAGACCCATTATCGGTACACTTTCCGCACTTTTTATGTGCATTTTATTATTTTTTATTGCCTGTGACAAGGACAAGAGTGACGATACTGTTGCCATTGCGCCAGATGTTGAGGCTCCTCTTCCTCCAGAAAAACTAGAAACCGTTCAGGTTACGGATTCATCTATAACTGTTACTTGGAAAGCTTCAAAGGACAACGTAAAAGTTGTGCAGTACGCGGTTTACCAAGATAGCGTAGAGGTAGCAAGAGATTCTATTATTACATATGAGGCAAAGAATTTGAAACCAGCTACGGAATATACTTTCGCAGTTCGTGCTGCAGATGCTGCTGGGAATAATTCTAAATTCAGTGAGCAAATAAAAGTCCTTACAGAAGCAATTATAGTAGAGGATACGATAGTCAAAAATGATAGTATTGGAGGTTTTAGTTCAATTTTACGATCACCGTTGTTGTCCTTGGGTAAGGTTTTGACAAATTCTGTTGAACTGAAATGGGAATTGGAAATCAATGCATCGGTAGTTAAGGAGTATAGGGTATTTCAAGATACTCTTCAGATTGGTAATGTTAATACCAAGTCATATAAAGTAACTGACCTGATTGCGGGAGAAAGCTATAAATTTAGTGTGGCAGCAGTAGATTTAAAGGGAAAGGAGTCAAAACCAAGTAATGTTTTAGAAGTTGAAACGCCACTTGTGAATATACAAGAACAGGACACCATTGCACCAACGGTACCTACAGGTTTAAATGCTAGTGACATTCAGATTAATAATATAAAGTTGGTATGGAATGCTGCTGCTGATAGCGTTGGGGTCACGGGTTATACCATTTATAATGATACTACACGCATAGCCAAAGTTACCGATACGTTGTACTTGTTAGAAAATTTGGAAGCAGGTACTGAATATGGTTTCCGAGTGAGCGCTTCAGATGCAGCCGAAAACGAATCAATGCGCAGCGAGGCACTTTTTGTTAGCACTATTAAAGAAGTAGAGACAGATAGTATTGCGCTTGGAGCTCCTAAAAATTTACAGATTGCTGAATTAGGTTCTACTATGGCCAGTTTTACTTGGTCTGCGGAGAATGATAGCGTTCAGGCTTCGGAATATGCTGTTTATATAGATACCGTTCTGGTAGCAAATACCATTAAACCGGAGTATATAGCGGAGAATTTAATTCCCAATACAGCATATAGTTTCTCGGTTGCGGTAATAGACGATTTAGGAAACAAGTCGAATAAGAGCAATCCCTTAAATTTTACAACATTAGGTGAAAGGGTAGTTTTCAAAGATACCATAGCGCCTACTGTACCTAAAAGTATAAAAATCGATACGCTTACTTCTTCTTCTATAAAGTTGACTTGGGAGGCTTCAGTTGATAGTATAGGTGTAGCTAACTATCAGATTTTTCAAGGTGAAAAATTAATAGATACTTCTACCGAAACGAACTATTCGGTAGAAAATCTTTCCGCTGATACGGAGTATACATTTTCTGTTTCCGCAACGGATGAAGCTCAAAATCAGTCTCAACAAAGCCAACCTGTTTTGGTTAGAACCGAAGTGGGAATAGCAGAACAAAAAGCCACAGATGTCACCGCGCCCACAGTACCACAATCCTTTAGTTCTGATGAAATTACTCAAACTACTATAGATTTAAATTGGGAGGCTTCCACGGATAGCGTTGGAGTCTCTGGTTATCGAGTATTTCAGAACGGCTTGTTTCTGGCTATGGCAACCAAAACTGCATATCAGGCAGTAAACTTAGAACCAGGAACGGAATATACTTTTTCTGTTTCTGCTATAGATGAAGCTGAAAATGAATCAAAACAAAGCGCTCTTTTGGAATTGACAACCGAAGCAGAGGTGTATGTAGATGATGTCGCACCATCTATTCCAACTAGTTTAATGGCGGGAGAAGTTACCCAAACTACTGTAGATTTGAATTGGGAAGCATCCACGGATAATGTTGGAGTCTCTGGTTATCGAGTATTTCAGAACGGCGTGTTTCTGGCCATGGCAACTAAAACTGCTTATCAGGCATTAAACTTAGACCTGGAACGGAATACACTTTTTCTGTTTCTGCTATAGATGAAGCTGAAAATGAATCAAAACAAAGCCCTCTTTTGGAATTAACAACCGAAGCAGAGGTGTATGTAGATGATGTTCCACCATCTACTCCAGCAAGTTTGATGGCAGGAGAGGTTACAGAAAACAGTATCAATTTACAATGGGGTGCCGCAACGGATAATATAGGTGTGACCGAATATATTATCTACCAAAACGGACAAAGAGTTAAGGCTGCTACCGCCACTAGCTCTGTTGTAAATGGATTAGCATCAAATACAGAGCATAGTTTTAATGTTTCGGCTACGGACGCTGCTCAAAACGAATCGCAACAGAGTGAAACGCTTACTATCTCTACATTAGAGGAAGAGCAAACGGTAGATAAGATTCTGGTATTTACTAAAACAGCTGAATTCCGTCATGGTTCTATTGAAAAAGGAATATCTACTTTCAATTCATTAGGTGCGGCCAATAATTTTGAAGTTGACCAAACGGAAGATGCAACCGATTTCACTTTTAATAATTTAAGTCGATATAAGACTGTGGTGTTTCTAAACACTACAGGGGATGTTTTGAATGCGACCCAGCAAATTGCTTTTGAGAGGTACATTCAATCTGGAGGTAGTTACATGGGCGTACATGCCGCAACAGATACTGAATATAATTGGTCTTGGTACGGTGAACTTGTAGGAGCTTATTTTGATGGTCACCCGAGTATACAAGAAGCAACATTAAATGTGATAGATAGCAATCATAGTTCTACTTCCCACTTACCATTAAATTGGGTGCGGACAGAAGAGTGGTATAATTTTAAAGATATCTATAGTGGTATCAATCCGTTAATACTTTTGGATGAATCTACATACAACGGCGGAACAAATGGCGCAAGTCATCCGTTCTCATGGTATCATACCTATGATGGTGGAAGAGCTTTCTATACGGGAGGAGGTCATTCTAACGCATCTTATGACGAACCGGATTTTAGAGACCATTTATTGGGTGGGTTAATGTATTGTTTAGGGCGATAATTTTGTAATCGGCCAATGTCTATAAAACCGACCGAGTAGTCAGTCTAATGAAGCGTTATTGAAAGTACCAGTTATCATGGAGTAGGCGAGTGTTATGAAACTTTCGGTGAAAAGCGGAATAACTGTTGTTGGGCGCAAGGTTTTGATTAGAACAAACTGGGTAGTCGGTTCAGGTTGGTGTTTTTGAGGACTTAATTGATAGGTCTAGCCACCATAATACCCGTATTTTTCTTAATTTTCTTTAGGTATTCAGCAAGCGGTTTTTTGGATACTTCTACTTTCATAGAACCTGTTGAAGCATGTAGCAAATGAATGCGGCCATCTTTCTCTCTTGTGGCAATTCCGGTGTGGGTTATGTCCAATCCGTTAATTGATGTAGTCAAAGCTATGATATCTCCTGTTTGAATTAAATGTTCATTGGCTGCAATCTCATCTTGCGCCAAAATACAAATGGGTTGATTGTTGAGGTAGTTTTCAGAAGCCTTTACTTTTTCAAAATTCTTGTCATCGCTTAAAAAAGGATAAAGGTCACGATGGGTGCTCATGAAATTAATGGGTTTGGTGATTTCCTTTCCCCCTATTTCAGCAGTAATATCCTTTAATAATCCTTTTTTCTCGTTGTTAGCAATCCATTCTGAAAAGTAATGTAGACGAGAGGCATATCCATCAAGCTCACCATCTTTATAACGAATGCTTTCAAGGGTTTCTGTAAAATCATCAAAACTAGATTCTCCATTTTTTAGCATCAGGCCAAAAGCCAATACATTTTCTACGTAAGTTGTACAATCTAAACCTTGTAGATTTATAACCAAAGTTTCTGTATCACCAATCTCTAAAGTTTTGGCCACGTAAGGCGTGTCCATGAAAGTTTTTCCAATTGCAACCAGCGTTTTTCCGAAGTCCTTTTCTAAAAGCCCGTCAATAGCAATGAGTTTGTTTTCTACGGCCTGTTTATCTGCTGGAGAGCAGGTAATCTGTTGGGAGAAACACAAGGTGCTTGTTAGGGTAAGTAATAAAAAAAGACCAAATTTGGACATAGTACGGATTTAATGTAAAAATACAATTTTATAACCCATGATGGCCATACATGCCATAGCCATGAGGTCTGTAAATATCTGCTCGTTTTCTGTCTTTAAGTTCAAAGGCTTCCGTGAGGTATTCAATGACGTCTTTATCTCTATCCGTATCTTCAATACGCATAGCGTCACTCTCATAAAAAGGCTTGGTTTGCAATCCCTTTTCATTTTCAAATATCAATACATACATAGAGAAATTCTTGTCATAATCTTCTTTATTACGCTTTTTGAAGTAGTATCCGGTGTACTGTTTCTCTTTAAATTGTAACGACTTCTGGGTTACGAACACAACGGAATCTTTAACATGATTATACTTTGAACCTTCAAAAAGAAGGGCCTCTGCCAAATATTGTTGTGAATTATAAGCGGCTGGAAAATGACTTAGTACGTTAGCTTTTTTCAATTTATTGAATAGTGGTAGTCTGCCGTTTATATCCGAAGCCAAAGCAGTTAACTTCTGTTGTGAAACAGGTTTTCCGTTTTTCAGCAGTTCGGCTAGGTAAGTAGCCTGTACACCTTATAGGTCTTCAACTAGTGAAATTTGATTAAAAAATTGTTCTACGGATTTATCCGTAATGTAAGGGTAAAGCAGCGTAACATAGTCTTCTAGTAAAGATGTATTGGTTCTACTAGTACGAGGGTTATAGAAGTCATTGTGCGTATTTGATAGGTCTCTGCTAAGTTGTCTTTTGATGAGCGTTTTAGCATCGTTTAAAATCTGTGTTTTATACTTTTTATATAGTTTAGGTTTTATAGTGTTGCTTGTCAATAATTCAGAGAGTAACGAGAAAATAGGTTCCTTATATTCGGGAATGGAACTGTAATCCAATAGTTTAGGATATAGTTTTTTTGCCAATTCTAAATTCTCTCGATAGGGTTTAAAAATAAGGCTGATGTTGAACGTATTGGAAAGTAGAGGTAGATCGGTTTCCATTAATTCTAATAATAGCTTTGTTGAGGCTTCATCAGATTTTTTGGCAATTTCTTGAAGCAATACTGCCTGTGCAGTGGAGTTGTTATAAGCTTTAGCATAAAACTTTTTATAGAATTTGGTAAGGTCAATATCTTGTAACTCCGCTAATTCCCGTATAAGGTGCAGCTGAATTTGTCGTTCACCATTACTTAAATCAAACTCTGATATATGCTTCTTAAGAGCATTGGCATGTTTGGTTTCGAATTTTATAAATCTATACCCATCAAGGGCAATACTATCATTAGTGTCTAATGCTTTGAAGAATTCAGGCACTTTATCTTCAAACAAATCTCGACCTATCGCAGTATCCTTCGGTACAAAATTGGTGAAGAATTCGGTAATGAAAGTACTTGGTTTTTCAATGGTATCAACTACGGCTTTTAATTCGTAAAGAAGTCCGTCTTTCAAAATATTCTTCACTAAAATACCACGTGTACTTGCTGTGTCGGCAAGTGTCATTTGTAATTCGTGATACCCTTTTGGAGAGCTTTTAGTCTCCTCGTTAATTACGACATACTTTTTATGGGCGTATAGTTTCTTGCGTAAAGCCCAAGCTGAATCTAAATTTCTGAACATCAAAAAATCATGAGATTTGTTTAGTTCTACAGATACAGCTTCGCCGTTGTCATTTTTATAAATGGTTTTTTTATGAAACGCGTCGTATGGTTTTGTTTTTGGAGCGCCATTGTAATAACTAGTGCTGCTTTCTACAAATTTTGGAGGTTTCACGGTGCTTTTGGTGGTAAAGTACAAAGCGGTGTCAACAACAATTTCAAAAGGTTTCTGTGCTTTACTATCCTTTATTTTGAAAGATTCAAAAAACAAGGCAGCCTCTTTTTCGTTTTTCCCTACCATACCTAGCAGAAAGTATTCTCCTCTGCGCAACGTGGTCATAAGGTATAAACGTTTTTTGGTCTTGTGGTCAATTACAGCAGATGAGGTAAGCCTCCTGCCACTGTAAGAATCATATTCAGGATTCAGTTCTAAATCCTGATAAAAACGCTTCTGTATTTGCTTAAGTTCAAAAGTATCAACTTCAATAAAATTAAAGTCATTCAAAACAGATCTGCGAAGAAAGTAATAATTATCAGCAATAGAATCATAACCTTCAACCCAACGATTACCGCTTCTACTGCGATTTGTAAAGCTATAAAGTGCGGGCATCTGAACCTCAAAATCTTCATATATAGAAGAAATTACTTTAGATCCCTGAACAGAATCCGTTCTAAACTTTAAGCTATTAAAAACGTTGTCTGAAAATTTGGTAACATAATCACCTTCGCCGCCCATTTTTATGATGACAAGCTCCAAAGGAGTTTCAAAGATTTGATACCGTTGGTGGTCTCCATTTTTCAGCAAGTTCTTAATATCAAGCCCTCTGAACTGACCGTTTTTAATCGACTTTTTTTCCAGTATTTTACCGGGAATGTTTTCAAAAAGGAGTTTGTCTATTTCTTCTAACGAAAATAGGGCATCGTTCTTTAAAAAAGAGTAAGTAGGAATCCGGTTAATAACTACAAAACTACCGTTTGCTAAGTCAGGCGAAACATAGGTAGTCTTACCAATATCAGAAATCGGGTATAACTTATTAGGCAGGTCTACACTGAAAAAATCGTCTTCAGGACCATAGGAGCTGTATTCGTTTTGACGTTTTTTTTGTTCAAATTTAAGTTTCAGCTTTTTACCCCTAGACGTCGCTTTTGATAATAAGGGTTTTACGGTATATCCTTTTTTTCGCAAGAGCGAAATAACACCTTGGTCTCCCGGTAAATGCGCGGCCCCTATACCTGTAAAGACTTTCCCTTTTCGCATAACAGAATCCATGCGTTCGGCCATGTTGGCGTTCCGTATGAACAACATGTTCTTCATGTAATGTGGTGTGTACATGGCTCGGTCTATAGAATCTAACAGAGCTATATTCCGTTCCCTATATGCATCTTGAAGTAAGAACATAGGGTCTGATTGCTGCATTTTCTTTTGAAGCCATTCATCAGGCTTTTGTTTGACTGCATTTAGACTGGCCCTGCCTACGAGAGCGGCAGACTCTTCCATATCTTCTAAAGCAATAATAGGTTTGTTGAACTTTCTGCCGGCCTGATAAATGAACATATCAAGATAAGTTTCTTCTTCAAAATTCTGAGAAAACTCATTGGTACGGTATAGAATATTGTTCACGATGCGGTCTTCGTAAGCCAAATATGCACCCAATATCTCTTTTCTAGGATTTTCTACTTTAAAAGATCGGGCATAAAAACCTTTGGTAACAAAACCAGCCTCAGAACCGTATGGGCTAGAGCCTGTTAGATTATCTTTTTCCAGCCAAAGACCTGGGTCGGATTCTAGGGCAACCATGTCACTTTTATCCAAAGCATCAAAAAAGACATCATCTAACCTAAAAGCAATTTTTTTACTGACGTGCATGGTTCCGTACAAGTAGGATGACTCTTGTAAACCGTTTCCTGAAATTTCCCATAGAAGGCTATTTTTTTCTTGGGCATGGACCGAGAAAGAAATAAGCAAAAGAAAAATCGATACGAGTCGCATAAATGTTTTTTGGTGAGGGAATGCTCAATACTTCAGTTATGTACCTGAAAATGGGCGCTTTGTACAAAAGTAAAAAAGTGCCTTGTGCAATATATCCCTATAAACCGTTAAAATAAATATTGGTTTTAAGGTATAACGGCTATTTTAGGGTAGTATTTTCTGGAGCTTCCATATTTTCTAAACGTAGTCTTGTACGGGGTAGACTTTCTGGATAATTCTGTTGTAAAAAGCTTATTAATTTTTCACGAACATGAACTCTAAGGTCCCAAGCGGTAGAGGAGTCTTTGGCACTCATTAGTGCTCTAATTTCAATATGGGTCGCCTTGGAATCTGTTACCTGAATATTATTTACTTCGCCGTCCCAAAGAGGGGTGTTTTTTAGAACCTTAGTAAGTTCTTCTCGTAAGGTACCAAGTGGAACAGAATAGTCTGTGTACAAAAAGACGGTACCTAAAATATCAGCTGAAGATTTTGTCCAGTTTTGAAACGGTTTTTCAATAAAATAGGTAGTAGGCAGTATCAAACGTCTCTTATCCCAAATTTTTACTACAACGTAGGTAAGTGTAATTTCTTCAATTCGGCCCCACTCACCTTCAACCACTACTACGTCATCTAATTTAATGGGTTGAGCAATGGCAATTTGAATTCCGGCCAAGATTGTAGCAAGCATTTTTTGAGCCGAAAAACCAATGATAATACCCGCAACCCCTGCCGATGCAAATATGCTTACGCCAATTTCGCGAATGCTATCAAAGCTCATAAGCGCAATACCGCAGGCAAGGATAATGATAATGAAAATGACAATCCGTTCCAATATATTGAACTGAGTAGCTACTTTTCGGGCGCGCAAATTGTTTGCGGTATTCATGTCATAGGTATGCATGACATGCTCTTTTACCATTTTAATCACTTGTATTATAAGCCAAGTAAGAGCGAAAATAAAAAGCAGGGTACTGGCTTTTCTAAAGTAATATTCAAAATGATTAAGACCCAGTAGTTGCCTTAAAGAACCCATTCTTAGTAATATGGAAAATAGGATAAGAACAATAGGTGTACTGACTTTTTTTACTGAAGAAGGTGGGATTAAATATTTTGGGTTTTTTCCAAATCTTCTAAGTATTTTGAGCAATACAAAATAGGCGACCAATAAAACGGCCAATGACCCTAAAAGTAAAAGAAGGGATTTATAGTTTTCATTAAAAAAATCGTTCAACATAACAAATGGTTCAAGGGGTAATATTAGTCTGTTTTTTTAATTCAAAAGTTCTAAATCGCTTATATAATTGATGTTATCTATAACAGCATCAAAAAGTATTTTGATAACATGCACTTTAGATAAGTTTCAAGGCTTATTTTTGTTAAAATAATACATTTGCCCAAGTAAATGGGCATTTGAAGATAGCCATATTCACGTAAAGCTGAAAGTTCTGTTCTGTGAAATAGTTTGTCTTACAAACCAAAAAAGTATTGCTACACTATGAAAGGAGTTTTATTGGTTAATTTGGGTTCTCCAGACAGCCCTACAGCAAAGGATGTTAAGCCTTATTTAGATGAGTTTTTAATGGATGAACGCGTGATCGATGTGCCTAATTGGTTACGTAATATTTTGGTTCGTGGAATTATTCTACAAACCCGTCCAAAAAAATCTGCTGAAGCTTACGCCAAAATTTGGTGGGAAGAAGGTTCTCCATTAATAGTCCTTTCGGAGCGGTTTGCCAATAAGGTAAAAGAACATTCAGATATACCAGTAGCTTTAGGAATGCGCTACGGTAGCATGCCTATAAAAGGTGCTTTGAAAGAGTTAAATGACAAAGGTGTAGATGAGGTTTTACTAGTTCCTTTGTATCCGCATTATGCCATGTCATCTTATGAAACGGTAGTAGTAAAAGTTATGGAAGAGCAAGAAAAGCTTTTTCCGAACATGAAATTGACTACGCTTCCTGCTTTTTATAAAAATCCAGAATATATACGTGTTCTTTCAGAACGAATTGCCGAAAGTCTTGAAGGTTTTGATTATGACCATATTTTATTTTCATACCACGGTATTCCAGAAAGACATATTCGCAAGTCAGACCCAACACGCTTTCATTGTAAAATAGATGGCAAATGTTGTCAGACGAACTCTGTGGCACATAATACCTGTTATCGTCACCAGTGTTTTGATACGACTGAATCTGTAAAGGCATATTTGAACCTTCCTGCGGATAAAGTAAGTAACTCTTTTCAATCGCGTCTTCCTAACGACCCGTGGTTAAAGCCATACACGGATTTTGAATTTGAACGTTTTCCAAAAGAAGGCATAAAGAATCTTGCGGTCATTACACCGGCATTTGTTGCCGATTGTTTAGAGACCCTAGAAGAAATCGCTATGGAAGGACAACACCAATTTCAGGAAGCTGGTGGTAAAGAATACAAGCATATACCTTGTTTGAACGAAAGTGATGCTTGGGTAAAGGTTATGGCCAACTGGATTAAAGACTGGCAAGAAACGGGTGCTTTGCCTGCATAAGATAATCGTAACCGCTTGTACAACGTCTAATTGATTAAATATGGCTAAAGTATCCGCAGAACAATTAGGGTCGGAACTAATAGGAAAGCTTTTGGTGAAACAGGCCTTACCGGCGTCTATTGGTATTTTGGTGATGTCGCTCAATATTTTGGTCGACTCCATTTTTGTTGGTAACTGGATTGGCTCTATTGCCATTGCAGCTATAAACGTAGTGTTGCCAGTTTCCTTTTTTATTGCAGCATTGGGGATGTCTATTGGTATTGGTGGGTCTAGTATTATCTCTAGAGCACTTGGGGCCGATGACCACTCCAAAGCCGTAAAGACTTTTGGCAATCAAATCACTTTAACCTTACTGATTACTACTGTAATGGTAGTGCTAGGGCTTTATTATGTTGATGAGCTCATACCTGCTTTTGGAGGGAAAGGAACCATCTTTAAGCCTGCTAAAATATATTATACCATTGTGCTTTATGGAGTGCCTTTCTTGGCGCTTTGTATGATGGGGAATACGGTAATCCGTGCAGAGGGGAAACCCAAATTTGCTATGATTGCCATGATTATCCCATCTATTGGTAATCTTGTAATGGACTACGTGTTCATTTATATATTTGATTGGGGTATGGAAGGTGCCGCTTGGGCTACAACCGTTGGGTATGTTCTATGTGCGGCCTATGTACTTTACTTTTTTCTATCGGATAAATCTGAACTGAAACTAAAGCCTGCTTGCTTTAAACTGGAGTTGCCCATTATAAAAGAAATTGGCTCCTTAGGATTTGTTACGTTATCACGGCAAGCAACCACGAGTGTAGTTTACCTTTTAATGAACAACATTCTTTTTGATTTGGGAGGAGAGGCTATGGTTGCTGTTTATGCCATTGTTGGGCGTATGTTAATGTTTGCTTTGTTTCCGGTATTTGGTGTTACCCAAGGGTTTTTGCCTATTGCTGGATTTAATTATGGGGCAAAAAAATACCAAAGGGTACGAAAATCTATTAACACGGCAATAAAATATGCTTCGCTCTTGGCAGCCATTGTGTTTGTTGGGCTCATGATTTTTCCTCAAGAAATTGCATCGTTGTTTTTAAGTGATAGAGAAGGGCAATCGGCAATTGATATAGCAGCGAATGCTTACGTTTTAGAGCACATATCTTTAGCTATGCGTTTGGTGTTTGCAGCAACTCCTATTATTGCTTTGCAGTTGATTGGTGCAGCCTACTTTCAAGCGATTGGGAAGGCTATACCAGCATTGTTACTCACCTTATCTAGACAAGGTTTCTTTTTTATTCCGCTTATATTAATTTTGCCCAATTACCTGGGAGAATTGGGAGTTTGGCTTTCTTTTCCGATAGCAGATGTTTTGGCTACCATTGTAACCGGTTTCTATTTGAGAAAGGAAATAAAGAATACTTTAGTCAAAGAAGAGACATAGATTCTGCCTCTTCTCGACTTATAATTTTCAATTATTTTATTGTTTCATATTGGCTTCTGCAGCTTTAGCGTGCATTAACTGCATACCTGTTGATGATCTAGGTTTAAAACCGTTCCAATCTTTCTCATTAGATTCTACAGGAATGTCCAGATACTCGGCATAGTCGGCACCTTTTAAGTGGGTTCCCAAAAATGCAGTAAGAAAGTGTTGGTTGATGTTATTGATTTTTCGCTGATCCCAAGACGGTTCGGCATATCTGAAATATTCATCAATGTGTAATCCTTATTGAAGAGCTTCTGCTGGCGGAGGGTTAGGAGCTACATTATGTCTCGCATTCTTATAAGTTAGTAAGTATCGGTCTGCATTAACAGCGCCTTCATAAATTGCTTTAATACCTTTTTCATAACCAGATATATCATCTTGGTCACCAGCCACAAATAAGGTTGGCTTTTTTAAACCAGCTAATCCTGTAGCATCCCAAACACCACGTTCCATTCCCCAAGGAGCAAAAGCAACAACTGCTTTAATTCTTGGGTCTATTTGTTTTTGGTATTCTGCGTTACTGGCAGCTAAGGCAGAAATTGCTGTGCTACCACCAGTCATTTGTCCAAAGAAAGCCGTCATACCGTCACTGTAGCCTGCGCCGCCAACATTAAGTACACCATAACCTCCCATAGAATATCCAACGATACCTATATATTCGGAATCTACCATTCCTGAAAGCTGGTCCTTTGATGAAGAACCCCCTTTTTCGGCAATAGTGTTGATTACGAATTTGATGTCTTTTGCGCGGTTAAGCAATGTACTTTGAAAAGCGTTGGCATCTTTAAAGGTTGAATCCGTATGGTCTATAGAAACCACCACATAACCTTTTGAGGCCAAGTTTTCGGTTAAGTAGGTCATAAGATACCTAGAACCTACGTATCCGTGTGATACTACTATTAATGGATATCCACCCTTGTTAGCCTTTGGTGCTGCATCGCGATAAGCCCTACCTTTAAAATAAAAAGGAACCAATGGGCGTAATGAATCACCTCTGGTGCCCATTACCTCTTCATAGGAAACTGTAGCTGTTTTATTTGCCGGAGCTTCAGAAGGATACCAAACTTCTATGGTAAGTGCTCGATCATACATGGGGTCTTTACCCTCCTTTGAGTTTAAAATATCTACTTGGTCTTTATGGACCAGGTTAAGTGTGCGTACGCCAACGGTGTGGTCTCCTCGTTCTGCTAATTCAGGAGCGTCTGGGAGTGCATCGCCATATAAAAAATCTTGGGCTTGAGTTGTGAATGTTGCGCATAAAAACAGTAATGTCGCAGCAATTTTCACGTTTGCCTTTCGGGCAAAGGGGACTTTAATTTTCATAGTGTTGAAATTGAGTTGAGTCTAAATGTAATGAAATTACATAAGAAATTTATGAGGCATTAGATTTTTGCAATAGACATTTCTTCGTATGCTAATCTTATTTGCTCTTCGCCGTATTTACGTTCCAAACGCCTAATACTAAAATGTGCGTGAGCCATATTTTGAAAGTGATCAATGAAGGCAAGATTGATTGAAGCGCCACCTGCAGCGCCTATAATGGGTATGGCTTGAGCTACAAATTTTTCTGAAACTTGTATGCTAAATCTAGAAGCTACTTGAGCTATTAATTGCAGTAAAGGGTTTCCCGTAGTATTCAATAAGGTAGTTACCGTTTTACCGGAAATTCCACTAGCGCCTTTTACTGCAGAGCCAATAGCTATTCTTGTTGCGTAATATCCAGTATCTAGATTGTCATCATGTCTACTCTTTCCGCCTAGGGCAAAAACTTGTAGACAGGCCAACTGTGAGTCTAGTGAATTTAAGTCTTCTCCTTCACTACGCGCAATATCCATAATAGAGCGCATCATGAGTTTGGTAGCCAGTGTAAGATCTACTGCAAAAGCACTTGCGCCCAAAGCTCCTCCAATAGCGCCAGATGATGTTACGAGCGCTTTATAAAAATTATTAATAGGTGTAGTTTTTCCTTTTTTGTTCATTGACAGCAAATTGGTCTTTACTACGGTATGGAGCACTTTATAGGTTATATGCTGTAACCAATTACGTTGCTTTTGTGGTAACAGTTGAATGCGACTTTCTATAACATTGCCCATCTTGTTCAGACCTTGCATTGCCCAACCTATTTGTTCCATTTTTTGTTTGGCAGAACGAAGCGTTAGCAAATCTTCTGGTGTAAGTTTATTGTTTGTGATTTTCAAAGCGAGTGTTTTAATATATGGGCTGCTCTAAAATAAGCATTCCTGCAATTTATTGGGCTAAATGGGCTAACTTTTGTAATAACTTCATTTTTCCTATATTTAGGGAAGAGGAACAGCAAAACAGAACTGTTCTCCCTATAAACCAAACATGAAAAACCTCCATTATTTTATAGTATTTAGCATACTATTATTTTCCCAACAACTTGAAGCCCAAAAATTTTTTAAAATAGCAAATGATGTAGTTGACGAAGCTACATTTAAGGAGGGCTTAGCGCTTATTGCAGAAGAATACGATCCGCAGATAGTTACATATAAAACTTTTGAGCGTGTAACCTCAAAAGATAGTATTATAGAGAATATTTCTATAGTTGTTCTAGAGGAAGATGAGGAAGAAGAAGTTTATAGGGTATTTGATTTTTTAGGAAAGCCTTTACCGGATTTTGAGTTTAGTGATGTAACCGGAAGCTCTATTTCAAAACAGAAATTTTCAGGAAAATACACTGTAGTAGGGCTTTATAAAGATGCAGCGCAAGTAAGAAAAGCACATATAAAATCATTAAACGCTTTGGTGAATACAGGCGAATACAATGCTGTAGCGCTCATCGCGAAAAACGGAAATATGGCAGGTATAGCTAAGAGGGCAGATTTTCCTGTTTTGAACGAGTGCATTTCATGGTATATTGATAATATTTCAATACCTGAATCGCCAAAATTTCTGGTCTTGGATGAAACTGGTAACCTGAAGTATATTTTTCAAGAATTTCCACAAAAGGAGGATGTTATACAGCCTTTAGATCCGGTCCACTTGAAGATATATGATATTCTTAGATAGAAACCTTACCAACTTTTAGGGAGGATATTTCTTGTTTTCCCTAACTTTGAGGTCATAATACCTAAAGTTAGAATTCGTGTATCAATACATAAAAGCATTACATCTTATTTTTGTGATTACGTGGTTCGCCGGGTTGTTCTATATTCCTAGATTGTTCATTTATCATATTGAGGCTGCTGCTAAATCTTCTCCTGAAAAAGAAATTCTTACTAAACAGCTGAAGCTAATGACCAAAAGACTTTGGTTTATTATAACATGGCCTTCTGCTGTACTCGCAACTGGATTTGGTATTTGGTTGTTAATTCTAACACCGGTTTGGTTGCAACAACCGTGGATGCATGTAAAACTCGCATTTGTAGTGTTATTGATTATTTATCATTTAAAATCGCATCAAATTTTTAAACAATTGCAGCGCGATGAGGTAAAATACAGCTCTAAGTTCATGCGTATCTATAATGAGGGAGCTACTATTATTCTGTTTGCGGTGGTATTTTTGGTGATTTTGAAAAGTGCATTTAATTGGATTTTTGGTGTCATCGGTATTATTGTTCTGGGCATTCTTCTGATGCTTGGTATTAAATTGTACAAGAGAATCAGGTCTAAAAACCCTGAGGCATAGAAGATATATAGGTCATTTAAAATATACTTGACACACATTAATTGAACTATTTTAACGAGCTAATACGCGTGCATAGAATGGCGTGATATTTGCTACCTTTGATGTAAACTCCAATCTTTTGCTCACAAAATTTTCGCTAAGGTCGCGCATCTTCCTATCTATGATCCTTCTTGTGGTCGTGGCTTCTATTTTGATTGCTGGCGTTACTGTTTATCAGTATAAAGAACAGTCAGAAGATTATCATTCAAACCGTTTAGAGCGTAAAGAAGAACAGGTGAGGCAGAGTTTGGAGTATGTTCTCAAGAAAACTACATATCCTGTAACTACCGAAAATCTAGGGTTAATTTTTAATGAAGAGATTTATGAGATTGCCAATGTGCAAAATCAGCGATTGAATATCTATGATCTAGAAGGACAATTAATTAAAACCTCTAGGGCGAAATTTGAAGTTGATTCTATTTCAAATTGTTTGAGCCCGTACATTTTATTCAAACTACAGTCTAGTTCAAATAAGAGGTTTGTAGATCAGAAAGCATTGGCCGGTGATAATTATAAAGCTTCCTATACTTATATTACTGATAAACGATTTAAACCAATTGGTATTCTAAATTTACCATACTACGAAGATGACTCCTTTAACAACATGGAACTTAGAGAGTTTCTATTGCGTTTGGGCGGTGTTTATTTCTTTATGTTACTTATTGCCATTGGTTTAGCCTATTTTATATCTACATATATAACTCGTTCACTTCAGACCATATCGGATATGCTGGATAGGACTAATCTAGGAAAGAGAAATCATAAAATATTGATTGACAACCCTAGTGAAGAAATAGAGAAACTAGTTACTTCTTACAATGCTATGATCGATGAATTGGAACATAGTGCCGTAAAATTGGCCCGTAGTGAAAGGGAACAAGCTTGGCGAGAGATGGCGAAACAGGTAGCGCACGAAATTAAAAACCCGCTAACTCCTATGCGACTTACAGTTCAAAGTTTTGAACGAAAATTTGACCCACAAGACCCAAATATCGATACTAAAATAACCGAGTTCTCAAAAACACTCATTCAGCAAATAGATACTATGAGTAGTATTGCCTCTGCTTTTTCAAACTTTGCCGAGATGCCGGCTCAGCAGAATGAAACGGTAAACATAGTTGAAATTGTACGTTTGGCATTGGACATTTTTAATGAAGATTACATTCATTTTATTTCGGAGGAAAAAGAAATTATAACGAAATTAGACCGTACCCAATTAATACGTGTAGTTACTAACTTGGTCAAGAATGCCATACAGGCGGTTCCAGAAGTTGATAAGCCACAAATTGTGGTGTCCGTTTCATCAGATGGTGAATTCGCTAAATTATGTGTAGCAGATAACGGTATTGGTATTGAGGAAGGATTTAAAGACAAAATATTTGAACCAAAATTCACCACAAAGTCAAGTGGAATGGGCTTAGGTCTTGGTATGGTTAAAAATATTGTAGAGACTTACAAAGGGCATATCACTTTTACATCGCAACCGGGAAAAGGAACGGTGTTTTCCGTTAAGTTTCCAATTGTGAAATAAGTTTAGACAGAAATAAGGAACAATATATACTACTCAAAAAATCGCTATATGAAATTCAATAATGTTCTGGTAGATGATAAGCAATCTACTGCCATCGTAACAATTAACCGTCCCACAAAATTGAATGCTTTAAACCGTGAGACTATTCTTGAACTGCACGATGCGTTTAAAGCTCTAGAGGCTGATAAATCAATAAAGGTAATTATCTTAACTGGTAGCGGCGAGAAGGCTTTTGTAGCCGGTGCGGATATTTCTGAATTCTCTGACTTTTCAGTAAAAGAAGGCGGTAAATTATCTGCGAAAGGGCACAAAGTTCTTTTTGATTTCGTAGAAAATCTTTCTAAGCCTGTTATTGCGGCAGTTAACGGTTTTGCGTTGGGTGGAGGATTGGAGCTAGCTATGGCATGTCATTTTAGAGTGGCGAGTCATACAGCTAGAATGGGTCTTCCTGAAGTGTCTCTTGGTGTTATTCCTATTACGGAGGTACACAGCGTTTACCACAGCTAGTTGGTAAGGGCAGAGCTCTTGAACTTATAATGACAGCTGGAATGATCGATGTAGAGCGAGCATTGGATTATGGTTTAATAAACCATGTAGTATCTCAAGAAGAGCTAATTGGATTTTGTCAGAAGTTGGCAAGCAAGATATCGAATAACTCCCCTGTTGCACTCAGTTATGCAATAAAAGCGGTAAATGCGGGTTTTAAGAACAGTAATGGATATGATGAAGAAATAAAGGCTTTTGGTGCTTGTTTTGGTACCGAAGACTTTAAGGAAGGTACCTCCGCCTTTTTAGAAAAGAGGAAGGCCAATTTTATGGCGAGTAACATGTCCGCTTAAAACCTACTTATGCGAACCCGAAGAAGCCTTACAGCACTGCTGTTTCTGGCTACCCTAACTTTTTCAAATGCACAGGATATTCCTGTAGACTATAAGCTTGGAGAAAATTATTCCGATAGGTATAAATATTCTACCGTATTGGCAATAGACCGTTCCGCTAAAGAACAGACCGTACTTGTACGTACATATTATGGTGGTATGCCGCTAAGGGCGAAAGGCCATTTTATTGAGGTTTATGATACCGAACTTAATTTGGTAGCCGACTATAATTATAAATATGCCGGTAAACATATGGTAGACGGTTTTGTGAAAAATGGTCAGCTATATCTATTGGAGCTGGTCTATGATCACAAAGATGAAGCCTATAACTATGTAGTGCACCAAAGTCCTTTGGACGAGTTCAATTTTACCGAAAGAAAGTTGCTTTCTATTCCTTCCAAAGAAGTCATAAATCCGCTTGCAGTTAGTAAATACAATCAAAAATTTGGCAACGGATTTTCTACAGCAACTCATTTTAATGATGATAGGTCTGCTTTTGCAGTAACGGTTCACCACAGAGAAGGGAAAGAAGAGAAATATCATATCTATCTTTACGGAACAGATTTAAAACTTCAGTTGGACTATGATTTTAGCGCCAATATTGAGGAAAAGAATTATGCTTTTGAAAACATTGAAGTTTCAAAAGATTTAAAGGAATTGTACTTAATGGGGAAAGCCTTTTTTAAGAAAGAAGGTTTGACGTAAAGGAGAGAAGATTTCAATATGAATTGGTTCGTATTACTCAGGACGGTTATAAAACCCAAGAATTTGCAGATGCCGGACGGTTTTCAGAATCCTTAAAACCAGTATTGTCGGGTAACGATATGAAAGTGGTAGGTTTCTATGCAGATAGAAAAGATAACAGATACAATGGTTTAGTTTATTTTAATTTGGATGCTAATTCATTGGCAATTAAAGCGAAAAAATACAATCCGTTTTCAGATCAGTTTATGTTGGATAAATTTGGTCGTGAGGTAGATGCTGAAATCAAGAACCTTATTTTTAAAAGCGTTCATATTACCCCAAATAATGACATTCTCTTCAGTGCCGAAGAGTATTTTGTAACAGCCGGACAAGACATTGGATCAGGAGCTACTAAAAAAGTAGATCGTTTTCATTACAATGATATTGTTTTAGCAAAGCTTAATGCTTCGGGAGCAATGGAATGGGCTCGTAACATCAATAAGGCAGAGGTAACCCAAGGTGATGCTTCTTACGCTTCCTATACAGCTTATGGCGAGGGTGAAGACATGTACTTCTTCATTAATTCTGGTGAAAACCCGCAAAAAATGAGCAAGGAGCGAATCTTGTTCAAACAAGGGTTTAGCAGAAACCCTAACATGTTCGTTATTAAAGTGGATGGCTCCGGCGATCTTTCTTACAAGAAATTGATTGACGATAAAGATGTAAGATTGCCTATCATGGTATCTAGACCGTTTATAGATGATGCTTCTGACCACCTCTTGTTTTATGCCAAACGTGGTACAAAAAAGCAATTGGTAGAAGTGACTGTTAAATAGCAATAGTCTTTATTTGGTATTGGATTATTTCCATAAATTTGGAATAAATCCATTCAATTGAAATCTGAATCATATATAAAGGGCCGTGGTGCGCAACAAAACATTCACAATAAATTTCTTCAAAACGTCTATGAAACCCGAGACGATTTTCTTGAATTTTGCCGCATAGAAGGAGAGGAGGCAGATAGGAATAAGACACAGTACATTCCTATTTTTCCAAAGACAATAGTCAATAAAGTGACCAGCCCCGATGTAGGCATGCAGTATTCCATGAATCCTTATCAAGGTTGTGAGCATGGTTGCATTTATTGTTACGCTCGTAATACCCATGAATTTTGGGGCTATAGCGCCGGATTGGATTTTGAGCGAAAGATTTTAATCAAGAAGGATTCGGCCAAATTACTGGAGGCTAAATTGAAGAGTAAACGCTGGGAAGCGAGAACCATCGTGCTTTCAGGCAATACGGACTGTTATCAACCAGCAGAGAAAAAGTTTGAAATTACCCGTGATTGTCTCAAGATTTTTCTGAAGTACAAACATCCCGTTGGCATCATAACAAAAAATGCTCTGGTACTCCGCGATTTAGATATCCTAAAGGAACTAGCCAAAGACCGATTGATTGGGGTTAATGTTTCGGTAACCTCATTGTCCGAAGAAACCAGACGAATTCTTGAACCCAGAACTACTACCATTAAAAAGCGATTGGAAACTATTCGCATATTATCTGAAAATAACATTCCCGTAAATGCTATGTTGGCTCCCATAATACTATAATCAATAGCCATGAGATTATGAATTTGGCAAAAGCCGTTTCTGATAATGGTGCAAAATCATTCGCTTTTACTGTTGTCCGTCTCAATGGCGCAATTGGTCAAGTTTTTACTGATTGGATTCATAAAGCCTTACCGGACAAAGCTGACAAAGTATTACATCAAATTGAAGAATGCCATGGAGGCTCTTTAAATGATAGTCGGTTTGGTGTTCGCAGTAAAGGTGAAGGTAAGATTGCTACACAAATTCATGATTTGGTACGTCTGGCGCGACACACTTATTTTAAGAACAAATCTTTTCCTCCGCTCAACCACGAATTGCATGAGCAGTTCAAAGATGGGCAACTACGATTGTTTTGATAGCTATCCTTTAATAGGTTCTTTATTGCACTCATTTCCTGCTTTAATTCTAAATCTTCACGGTATTTGCCTTTACTCATTAGTTGGCAAGCCATCAGTAGGTAACTTTCACATAATGGGCTTTTTATAGATTATTGTCACATAAATGAGGTTAATCTGTTTTTAGTGTAATCTCATCAATGTCTTCTAAATATTCTGAGATCCGTAAATTTTCAATGTTGATGTTATTAATAACTACCCAAGAAGGTATAACGGTTGATATCCTCATAATCTTAGGGTTTTTTGAGCATGTTAAATTAATATCAAGTAAACATCCGAAAGGGATTAGATGACGTATAACAGATTCAGAACATCAATATCAAATACCATTATATGAAACAAAATACCACATTAAACATACCAGCTTCTCCTAAAAGAGGCTTAGTTCACAAATTCAAAGTTTTTATAGAGACTGCCAATGCCTGGGGCATTTTTGTTATGGGAAGCACTTTTGTCCTAATGATAGGTGCAGCTTATATGTCTTACATTTTAAGAAGTGATTTAACTGAGTTTAACTTAGAGCGATCTACTTCTTACTTCGGTCAGGCATTTATGTATTTGGCCATCAGTCTTTTTGTTTTTAAAGCAGTATTTTTTCTTTTTATCATTTTCAGGTATTTCAGATACAAGGCAATTAAGTCCGTTTCAAATGAAGAATTACCAACGGTTACAGTTATTGTACCTGCTTACAACGAAGGCAAACAGGTATATGATACTTTGATTAGTTTGGCTGAGAGTGATTTTCCACATGAAAAGTTAGAGTTATTATCTATTGACGATGGTAGTAAGGATGATACTTGGCATTGGATGAAAGAAGCAAAAAAGGTTTTGGGTGATCGTGTAACGATTTTTCAACAACCAAAAAACATGGGAAAACGCCATGGTTTATACAGAGGATTTAATGAAGGTAAAGGTGAAGTTTTTGTAACCGTAGATAGTGATTCTATAGTAGACAAGGATACACTACGTAATTTAGTTAGCCCGTTTGTGGTAAATGAAAATTGTGGAGCGGTTGCTGGAAACATACGTGTTCTTAATAACAAAAAGGCATTACTTCCAAAGATGTTGGATGTGAGTTTTGTTATGAGTTTTGAATTTGTAAGATCTGCTGAAAGTTCTTTAAACTCAGTATTATGTACTCCGGGAGCTTTAGCAGCTTACCGTAGAACTGCTGTTTTTAACTGTTTAGATCAGTGGATAAATCAAACTTTTATGGGGCAGCCTTCAGATATTGGAGAGGATCGCGCTATGACAAATATGATTTTGAAACAAGGATATCATGTTTTGTTTCAAAGAAACGCATATGCTTATACTAATGTTCCTGAGCAGTATACTGGTCTTTACAAAATGTTCATTAGATGGGGTAGAAGTAATGTTCGTGAAAACATTGAAATGTCTAAGTATGTATTTACAAACTTTAGAAAAGGATCAAAATTTGGACCAAGGTTGTTGTTCATAAGCCAATCCATTAAAATATTAATGAGCTACCCATTCTTGTTCTTTATGTTTTTCTTTATTTTGACACACCCACTTTTGTTCTTAAGCTCTACCCTTTTTAGCATATTGATATTGTCAACATTCCCAGTGTTGTTTTATGCAAAACGATATAATTTTAAAGAATCTTTTTGGGCATATTCATATAGTATCCTATTCACTTTTGGTTTGTTCTGGATTACTCCATATGCTATTGCAACAGCAAATAAAAGAGGTTGGTTAACTCGTGAATTACCAACAAAGAAGTAATTGATGTGTAGTAATAATATATACCGAGAATGGTTTTGATAATCCGTTCTAAGTAAAAAGTCCCGTAGCAATACGGGACTTTTTTTGTTTCAACTTAAAAGAAACAATTTCAATAAATAGATTACTTTATTTCAATTCCCAACCTTTACGGTACTTGCCTTTGACCCATTCGTTGGCAAGGTCCCAGTTGGTAACATTCATATTGGCGCCGTCCCAAAGAATTTTTCTTCTTGGGGTATTCAAAAGGATCCCAATCCCCTATTTTTTTGCCAGCTTTCAGCTTTTTGTACTGAAACGCTTTAATGGCCAAGTTGCCCATTAATACAGCTTCCGTTAAAGGGCCAGATCTTTTGAAGTCTGATGAGGTCTCAGTACCGTTTAAGCAGCCTTCTACAAAGTTTCTCTGGTGGCCATCTACATCACCATCAATTCTACCTAAATAAGGCGCAGGCGCTTTGAACATGTCCATATTTTTGCTTGGGAGCAATCTTGCATTTCGTGAGTAGGTATCCGTAACTAAAATACCTTTTGTGCCATAAAATACAGAACCGCCACCACTATCACCAATAGTTTCGCCATCTGCCAATTCATCGGGTAAATCAGGCATAAGTCCACCATCATACCAGTTCAGTGCAATATCACCATGTTGTTCGGTGTTGAATTTTAATCTTACTATAGAAGATGCAGGACATGATTCACTATAATCGGCTTCCACAAAATCGCCAACCCAATTGGTAGTACAGCTAGCTTCTGCTTCGGTAGGATATCCTAAATTAAGTACACTAAAAGGAGTTTCCATAATGTGGCATCCCATATCGCCAAGGGCTCCAGTTCCAAAATCCCAGAAACCTCTCCATTTAAAAGGAAGATAAGCCTCATTATAATCCCGTTGTGCTGCAACACCTAACCATAAGTCCCAATCAAGACCTTTGGGAATAGGTTGTTTCTCCGTAGGAGCAGGAACACCTTGTGGCCAAACCGGACGGTTGGTCCAGCAATCTACTTTATATACTTTTCCAATAATTCCGGAATCTATCCATTCTTTTGCTTCACGGCTACCATCACTAGAAGCCCCTTGGTTCCCCATTTGGGTTACAATGCCATGCTCTTTGGCAACTTGGGTCATCATTCGTGCTTCGTTGATATTATGCGTCAACGGCTTTTCAACATAGGCATGTTTTTTTTCGCGCATAAAAGGCAGTGCAATAGAAGCGTGCATATGATCTGGTGTTGCCACCATAATCGCATCTATTTCGCTGGTGCTTATCATAGACCTTTCTAAAATCCTTATATTTTTTTGCCTTCGGATATTTTTTATAAGTGTCGGCAGCTCTTCTGTCGTCAACATCACAGAGTGTTACAAATTTTACTTTGCCGGTTCCGTCTAGCCCTTGCATAACTCCCGATCCACGACCACCAACACCAAAAGCGCCCACATAAAGGGTGTCGCTAGGTGCAATATGGTTCTTACCCATAACAAAACTTGGTACGATGGAAAATACGGCAGAGGCCGCTGCGGCATTCTTGATAAATTTTCTTCTTTGCATCTTCAAAAATTGGATTAAGGTTCTGAACTTGAAGGTACAAAAAAAAGTGAGGTCGCAGTGGTGATTTTTAGCGGGTTAAAGCGCGAACCCTGTGTTTGACACTAGTGGGTCCCATTCTTTGTAAAATTGTTTAAGAAAATCTACCATATATTGGTGACGTTCTTCGGCCAACTTTTTGCCGGTTTTGGTATTCATTTTATTCTTTAGTAAAAGCAGCTTTTCGTAAAAGTGATTTAGTGTAGGAGCACTAGATTTTTTATACTCCTCTTTGCTCATTTTTAAATTGGGAGCAATTTCAGGGTTATAAAGCTCTCTATTTTTGAATCCACCGTAGTTAAAAGCTCTAGCAATGCCAATAGCACCTAAAGCATCTAGCCGGTCTGCATCTTGAACAACCTCTAATTCTAAAGATGAAAATTTCTCTTCCTCAGTTTTTTCAAGTGAATTTTTAAAAGAGATATTTTCAATAATCTTAATGACGTGGTTAATTGTCTCTTCGTTCACCTCTAAATCGCCCAAAAAATTTTGTGCGAGTTTGGGTCCAACGGTCTCATCGCCATTATTGAATTTTGCATCTGCTATATCATGTAATAGGGCACCAAGGCTAACGACCAATACGTCTACTTTCTCTTCTTTTGCTAATAAGAGCGTATTTTTAAAAACTCTTTCTATGTGAAACCAATCGTGTCCTCCTTCGGCTCCTTTTAAAGTTTCTTTTACAAAAGCAATGGTCTGCTCTACTATTTCAGTGTCTGTCATTATGTTGATTTGAAAGAGGTGATGCCTGAGATAACTTTTTGTTCGGTTTCAGCTAAAACAGCATCAAAATTGGAATTGACTTCAATGGGCTCGTGTACTTGAAAGGTAATGTGGTTGCCAATGCCATTTGGAAACTTCCCGTATTTGAGCATTTTCCATGAATTATTAATACTTATAGGAACTACTAAGGCAGAAGGTGAATTTTTCATAAGTAGTTTAAGTCCTGTTGCCTTAAAAGGTTTAGGATGACCAGTGCGACTCCTTGTTCCTTCAGGAAATATGACGGCACTTCTTTTATGCTCTTCTATATAACGGCCCAGTTTTGCAATTTCGGAGAGAGCTTGTCTGCTATCATTCCTATCAATAAGAACAGAACCTCCGTGACGTAGATTATATGAAACACTAGGTATGCCTTTGCCAAGTTCCTTTTTGCTGACAAATTTTGGGTGATGTTTTCTCATGAACCACACAAGAGGCGGTATGTCATGCATACTCTGGTGATTAGGAACAATGATTAAAGGCCTATTTGTTGGAATATCGTATGGGTTATTAAAGTCATAAGTGGTTCCCAATATATGCGTGCACCGCATAAGGGATAGATTAAGGAGGGCTACGCTCATCCTATGGGCATCATACCCAAAAATATTAAAACAGACCCATTGAATTGGGTGATATACCAACAGACATAATCCAAAGAAAATTATGTAAATGAAAGTAAGTGGGTATGCCAATAGCTTTTGCATAGTACAAAAATAAAAAACCGCTTCACAGGGAAGCGGTTTTTTGTATTCTTTTATACTCTCTTATTAAGAGATGTGTTTAAACAGTTCTAGCAGAACTCCTCGTAAGCACCAACAAGGTTCTCAGCAATCAATTCTGCTGGTCTACCTTCAATATGGTGACGCTCAATCATATGAACCAATTCACCATCTTTAAAAAGAGCCATACTTGGCGATGATGGAGGAAAAGGAATCATAAGGTTTCTAGCTGTATTTACGGCTTCAATATCAACACCTGCAAAAACCGTAACAATATGGTCAGGTTTCTTTGCATTGTGTAAACTTAATTTTGCCGCAGGTCTAGCGTTTGCCGCTGCACAACCACAAACAGAATTTACTACAACTAAAGTAGTACCTTCTTTTTTGATTGCATTTTCGACTGCTTCTGATGTATGTAATTCTTCAAACCCAGCTGATGCCAAGTCTTGTCTCATAGGTTTTACCAATTCTGCGGGATACATATTTTTATATTTTATGATAGTTAACAAAGATACTTAATTTGTCGCGTTTAGTTGATATACTTAACTTTTCGTTAGCGAAAAGGTCTAAAATAGGTGCTGTGGATGGCTGTATTTACCAACTATTATTCTTTAATGGTCTCTCTGTTTTTTTTGAAGCTTAGTTCTTACCGCTTTTAATATCTTTGCCCAAATTTAGAAAAGGCATGATTAAATGGTTCGCGGCCATCGCAGGGTATTATTTTTTTAGGTTTCCAGGAGCAATTTTAGGATACTTGATAGGTAGTTTTATTGATGGTCTTAAGATTAGTGGCGGTGGAGGAGCGCAGTCTGTTTTTGGTGATATGACCCGTCAGAAAGTAACACCGGCAGATTTTGAGCTGAATTTATTGTCTTTATGCTCTATAGTAATTAAGGCAGATGGCACGGTAAGCCAGCGTGAAATGGACTATGTGCGGCAATATTTTGTGAGCACTTATGGTAAGGACAAGGCTAATGCCATTTTCAGAACTTTTAATGAAATCAATAAGAAGCATGAGATTTCTGCCCAACGTATCTGTACGTTTTTAAATCAGCGTACTAGGTATGAAGTTCGTTTGCAGTTGCTTCATTTTTTATTCGGGATTGCCCAAGCAGATGGTTCTGTAAGTAATCCAGAAATTAATAAGATTCGTGAAATTGCAGGTTATTTACGAGTTAACCTTAGAGATTTTGAGAGTATTAAGGCCATGTTCATCAAATCGGTCAACAATGCATATAAAATTCTAGATATTGAAAAGTCGGCAAGTAATGACGAAGTGAAGAAGGCGTATCGTACGATGGCAAAGAAATACCATCCAGATCGCGTGAATACTGAAAACGAAGCTATTAAGAAAGGTGCCGAAGAAAAATTTAAGGAAGTACAAAAAGCCTATGAAGAAATTCAGTCCGAAAGAGGCTTGTAATTAAACATGCGCACAAAGGTATTTTTTGTTCTTTCATCGCTTTAAAAAGCTATTCAAAATGCAAGAATTCTTTTTCTATATACAGATGGGTTTGGAGCATGTGCTTGATTTTAGCGCATATGACCATATTCTATTTTTAACGGCATTGGCCATTCCCTTTTCTTTTAAGACTTGGAAAAAAGTAGTTGTATTAGCTACTGTGTTTACAATTGCCCACTGCTTATCACTCGCCTTGAGTGCCTATGGTACAGTAACGGTAGATGTTAGCCTTATTGAATTTTTGATTCCCGTAACTATAATGATGACGGCTATTTTTAATCTTTTATATATGCGGAAGACTACTACCGCACAGAATATGCAGGGTCATGTACTGGCTACATTGGTTTTTGGTCTAATTCACGGGTTTGGTTTTAGTAATTACTTTAGAATGCTAATGGCAGAAGAGGATAATAAATTAGTACCTCTCCTGGGTTTTGCTACAGGTATTGAAATTTCACAAGTTACCATAGTTCTGTCCGTTTTATCGGTGAGTTGGGCTGTAATTGCAGCTACGAAAGTAAAGAAAGTGCTGTTCGTCGTAATTACCTCAATTTTAATTATACTTCTAACAATACCAATGCTTGTTCGTACGTTTCCGCTTTAGTAACTAATTTATTTTCACTTAAAATTAACCCCTAAATATTGTTGGGCTTTTTGAAAGCAGGTATCTTAGTTGTATAGCAGGTAAGATAATTAGCACATATGTCTATTGTTGTATCTTCGCATTACATGAAAAAGTCAAAACAAGAAAAATACGATAAGGCATATTTACGCATGGCCCAGGAATGGGGAAAACTATCGTATTGCCAACGCAAACAGGTTGGCGCAATAATCGTAAAAGATAGGATGATTATATCTGATGGGTACAATGGTACACCAACAGGTTTTGAAAATATTTGCGAAGATGATGAGGGATATACCAAATGGTATGTTTTGCATGCGGAAGCGAATGCAATAAGTAAAGTAGCCTCATCAACCCAGTCATGTGAGGGAGCAACGCTTTATATTACGCTTTCTCCATGTAGGGAATGTAGCAAATTAATACACCAGTCAGGTATAAAACGAGTAGTATATAAAAGAGCTTACAAGGACGATTCTGGATTACAGTTTTTAGAACGTGCTGGCATAGAACTAGTGCATTTACCGGAAATTGAATCTACGGTAGACGAGCCAAAATAATTATGAAAAAACAACAAAACTACATATGGCCTACCGTAATAGCTGCAGCACTTGCGCTAGGTATTTTTGTTGGAGGGAAGCTGCATTTTGCAGACTCCCCGGAAAAACTCTTTACTACCAATTCTAAAAAAGACAAACTCAATAGACTTATAGATTATATAGATTATGAGTATGTAGATGATATTGATACGGATAGCATTGTAGATGTAACCGTTAATCAGATTCTGGAGAAACTAGACCCACATTCCGTTTATATTCCTAAAAACGAGATGGATCGGGTTTCTGAGAATATGAAAGGAGATTTTGTAGGTATCGGTATTAACTTTTACCCGTATAAAGACACTATTTCAGTGATTAGAACAGTTCCTAAAGGTCCTAGTTACTTAAAAGGGATAAAAGCGGGAGACCGTATTTTAATGGCCAATAATGATACCCTATACGGTAAAGATTTGGCTAGCGAAGATATTGTAGGCAAGCTAAAAGGAGAAAAAGGCAGTTCTGTAAAGTTGAAAGTCTTTAGGAAATCAGAAAATAAAACATTCACGGTCAGCGTAAAAAGAGATATTGTACCTATAAAAAGTGTGGAGGCATACTATATGCTAACGAATGATATGGCCTATATAAAGGTGAATCGGTTTGCGGAGTCTACGTATAGGGAGTTTAAATCCGCACTATCAGAATTAATTAAACAAGGAGCTACTAAGTTAACCTTAGACTTAAGAGATAACTAGGGTTACTTGGGCGTTGCGGAGCAAATGGCTGACGAGTTTCTAAAAGATGGAAAACTTATTTTGTTTACTAAGAACAAAAAAGGAAATATAAACAAGATATACGCTACCTCAAAAGGGAAGTTTGAGGATAAGCCTATTTACGTATTAATCAATGAAAGGTCTGCATCTGCAAGTGAAATAATAGCAGGGGCTTTACAAGACAATGATATTGGTACTATAGTTGGTCGTCGTTCATTTGGTAAAGGTTTAGTGCAACGCGAGATGGAATTAGGAGATGGAAGCGCCATACGTCTTACGGTTTCTAGATATTATACTCCTACGGGTAGAAGTATTCAGAAGTCATATGAAAACGGAAATGAAGATTATTATAAGACATTTACAGATAGATATCATAGTGGTGAATTAGTTACTGTAGATAGCATAAAAGTGGCCGACTCTTTGAAGTTCACTACACCTAAAGGCAAGGTGGTTTACGGTGGGGGCGGAATAATCCCAGATGTGTTTGTTCCAATAGGTTCTAATGAGGAAGAAGCGGTAGAAAGTATGGATAGTTTTGGATGGCTTTCTTACTTTATATTTGAGCATTTAGATGACGATAGAAAACGATACAATTCATACACCAAGAAAGAGTTCATAACAGATTTTAAAGTAGACGATATTCTTTTTGAAAAATTTGTAGACTATTCAGTTCAAAGAAATCTAAGAATGAATTTCTATGAATATGAAGATAGTATTAAGCTTTACTTAAAGGCAGCACTGTCAGAACAGTTGTTTGGCGCTAATGTACACGCCCAAATTAAAAGCGCCGAAGATAAAATGTTACAGGAGGTGCTAAAGTTAGACAACCCAGTTTTGGAGCAAAAAGAAGCCGAAGCTATAGAAAGCAATAACTAATTACGTTGCTCTACTTTTTTCTGTATTTTTTTACTTGTTCTAAAAATTAAAATAAGCATTATAGCACAAAGTGAAGCCACAATACCAATTAAGGCAATAGTGCTATCTCCACTAAAAGGATTCTGAAAATCAATCATCGTTACATTGTATGCTATAAGTGCAATGGCTGCTATGACTATGATAATAGTTAATGTCTTATTCATTTTTATGTTTTTTACAGGTTTGTAAAATGGAGTATATAGCCTGCTGTTATTTATATTAGAATAACTCGTTAACGTTTGCCGCGAATAGTTTTACTGCAATGGCCAAAAGAATAACCCCAAAGACCTTTCTAATAACGTTAAGCCCGTTTTTACCTAGTACTTTTTCTATCCTTCTTGAGGATTTTAAAACTAGATATACAAAAATAGTGTTTAAGGTGATGGCAACAATAATATTTTCTACGCGAAATTCTGCTCTTAAAGAAAGCAATGCCGTTAGGGTACCTGCACCAGCAATTAATGGAAAGGCAATAGGGACTATAGAAGCACTTTCTGGTTCATCTTCTTTATAAAGGGTAATTCCCAATATCATTTCCAAAGCAAGAAAAAAGAGTATGAATGACCCCGCTACGGCAAAAGAATATACATCTATACCAATTAGCTTTAGAATATTTTGACCAACAAAAAGAAAAGCAATCATTATAAGCAACGAGACAAAAGAAGCCTTTTCAGACTCTATATGCCCTACTTTTTTCCGTAACCCAATAATTATTGGAATACTTCCCAAAATGTCAATAACCGCAAAGAGTACCATGGTAGCGGTCGCAATTTCCCGTAAATCGAATTGTATGTCCATACCTCAAAATTTTTCGCAAAATTACATTTAATTAAACCGAAAGGAAGCATAGATATGTAATTAATTTAAGGGTGAAAATCCTCTTTAAAAGTATCTTTGCGGTTCTAAACCCGCAGTATGTTTCAATTAGGTAACACCATAGTATCAGAAGAAATTATTGAAAAGGATTTTGTCTGTAACATTACGGCTTGTAAAGGCCAGTGTTGTATAGATGGGAATGCTGGAGCACCATTAGAAGAAAAGGAAACTGAGATTATTGTAGATATCTATAGTAAAGTAAAACCTTTCTTGAGAAAAGAAGGTATTGATGCTATTGAGGAGCAAGGAGCTTTCGTTAAAGGAGATGATGGCGAATGGGAAACTCCTTTGGTAAACAATAGCGAGTGCGCTTATGTTATTTTTTCTGATAATGGAACCGCAAAATGCGGTATTGAAGAGGCCTATAACCAAGGTGCAGTAAAGTGGAAGAAACCCGTGTCATGCCATTTGTATCCTGTTCGTATAAGAGAGTATACAGAACTTACTGCTGTTAATTATCATAAATGGAGCATCTGTGATCCTGCCTGTGCTTTAGGAGATGAGCTTAAAGTGCCAATATATAAATTTGTAAAGGAAGCGCTGATAAGAAAGTTTGGCGAAGCCTGAGATGAAGAATTAGAACAAGTAGCTATAGAGCATACTAAACAGTAGGGACATGGAGTATTACTTTGGTTCCCAAAGGTTCTTGGTTTTCATCATATAGGTCCACAATTTCTACTTCAAATGAGTTTTGAAGATCTTTTGAAAAATTAGCAAGCCGCTCTTTGGTAATTTCAATACCAACGGACTTTCGTTTTAAGACTTTATTTCTCTTTATTTTATCGGCCATAACTCTTCCTACGCCATTATCCGATATGGTAATATGGATAAAATCTTGTTTGTCTTTTGTGATATGTAGGTCAATGATTTTTTCGCCTTTTTTTGGAGAGAGTCCATGCCATATGGCATTTTCAAGGAACGGTTGTAAAATTAATGATGGAATTTTTACGGTGTGGGTATCTATGTTTTCATCAATGCGAATTTTAAAATCTATCTCATTAGAAAAACGGATATTTTCAATATTCATATAGAGATCTACGGTCTCCAATTCTTCGGCCAAGGGAATTTCTCTCATAGATGAGGATTCAAGAATTTTCCTTACCAGTTTTGAGAATTTATTTAGATAGTGAACAGCATTCTTTTGTTCGTTATTTATGATGTATAATTTAATAGAATTGAGTGAGTTGAATAAAAAATGAGGGTTCATTTGGCTACGCAGCATACTTTGTTCCAAAGTCAATACCTTTTTTTCATTCTTCAGCTGATATTGTCTGTAGAGTATGTAAAAAATACCCGCTAACAATGCTAAGGCTATACTGCCTATTAGAAGCGTAGTACGACTGGTACGAAGCTTCATTTGAATCATTTCATTCTCTTGGGCCAAGGTTTGAATTTCACTGGATTTCTTCTCGGAATCGTATCTAAAATTAATATCGGTCACGTAACGCGCTGTACTTGCGTTTACAATTTCTTTATCTAGGTTGTCAGCCTTCATGTTGTAGTCAAGGGCCTTTTATAGTCGCCTTTTTTTTGATAGAGAGTAGTCAGTAAATGGCTTGCGCGTGCGGCTTCATCCTTAAGGTTGAATTTCTCGGCAACCCTTAGGCCTTCAAGGATGTTTTGCTCTCCTTTTATGTAGTTTCCAGTAGACATTTCCGCCCATCCAAGATTAATATATATAGGCGCAATTAGAAAACCATCGCCTAATTTTTTTGCAACTGGCATTATGGGTAAAAGAAGTTTGGTAGCTTCGTTAATGCGGTCTTTTTTCAGATATACTTGAGCTATACTTGTTTTGCAGATAACACGACCCATATCACTATCTATCTCTTCGTTGTACGCTAGAGATGTTCGGTAATTTTCTAGGGCCTCGTCTAATTCGCCTAATTCCTGAAGGCAATTTCCAATATTTCCGTAGTTAATTGCCATGCCCAAGGTGTTACCTAGTTCGGATTCTAGAGCTAAGGATTTTTTGAAATAATCTATAGCTTGGTTGTATTGGTTGAGCATAATATATAGATTCCCAATAGAGTTTAAGGATACATTTATGCTTTTTTCGAGGCTTTTAGACCGGTTTTCTTTCTTAACTGCTTCGGCCAGTTCTAGTGCTTGCTGGTTATAGTCCATTGCAGTCCGGATGGAAGATGTTCTACGATAAACAACACCTAAATCATTAAGACTGGCCACTCTAAATTCTATATTATCTATCTCATCGGCAAGGTCCAATGCTTTTTTGTGTAGCTCAACAGCTTTAGTGTATTGAGAAGTATTCCGGTAGGCTCTTCCTAGTTCGTTATAAGAATAAATCTGTCCTGAAATGTATTTTTTTTCCAACGAGACTTTGGAAAAATACCGCATGAGAACGGTATCTTTTTTATAGTCCTGTAATATGGGATGTATTTCTGAATAGGTTTTTGGACCTGCCGTAATAAGACTGTCAACCGTTTTTTTGAATGATGTGGGTATGGTTTGGGCGTTAACCGTAGCTAGATATAAAAAGCTAAATAAGAGTGTACACAATTTACCCAAACTAATTGGACATTTTAAGATGTAGGACTTTTTATTTTTGAGTTTAGGACTCATTAATTAGTTTAGAGCATATCCAAAAAATCTGATTTCTTTTGTCTGGAAACGGGAATCTTATGGTTGGATTCCAAAATAACATATCCATCGGTTTTCAAAAACTCTTTTATTTTGGTTAGGTTGATAATGAATGAATTATGAATTCTAAAAAAAGAATCGGCTGGTAATAACTCGTTTACCTCTTTTAGTTTTTTTGTAAGTACAATCTTGTGACCATCTGCTAAAAAAATGGTGCTGTAATTTCCATCGGACTCAGCATATAAAATTTCATCGCTGTCAAGGAACACTAGTTTACCGTCCGTATTGAAGGTTATTTTTTTATGTTTTGCGTTGGAGTTGAAATTCAACAGTAACCTTTCTAACCGTTCTGCGGTAAAGTTTTTAGCATTGTGTTTCCTGATTTTTACGATGGTATCTCTAAGATCATCCGTATCAATAGGTTTTAGAAGATAATCTATAGCCTCATTCTTCAAGGCTTTTATAGCATACTGGTTATACGCGGTTGTGATTACTACAGGAAAATTTTTGTTGGTCAATTTTTGAATAAATTGAAAGCCATCCATCGTTGGCATTTCAATATCCAGAAAAAGGCAATCTGGTGTATTTTTCTCCAAATAAGTCAATGCCTCAAAGGGGTCTGTAAAGGAAGCCTCCACCTTTATTTCATCGCTAAAATTGGTCAATTCCCAAGAAAGGCTTTGCAAGGCTTTGATTTCATCATCAACGATTACGGCTTCTATCATAGAACAATACTTTAAGGTAAAGTAAACAAATTTAACGGTATGGCATGTTTTATGATTAGAAAGATGTATCGATGGATATAATTATAGTGTGTTTGGTATAAAAAGAGGTAAAAACGGTTCTGATGGCTTTTCATTTGAATGTCTTTAGGGTTATTTGTAATAAAATGAGCATTTTTTACTCTTATGAGGCCTTGTAGAATAAGGTATTTACCATTTATACAGGAAAGTAGACCATTTATACATAACAACTATAACCACGGGATGTTCAACATTACTTTAGCCTCATGAATGTATGACGGTTATTAATGTTTCCCCAGGGTTTTTATAACAGATTCCAAAAAGGTAAAACTAAATAACATTAGCAATGAAAAAATGTCTATTCATGTTCGCTTTACTAATCGTAACTCTAGTAGCGGCGGCTTTGACCAACACAAATGATATTAAAGAATTGAACAACGATTTAGTAGTTGGAGAGCAGTTCGCAGAAAATACGTTAGTAAGCCAACAAGGTTCAATTCCAAAATCTAAAAACTAGTAGCTATGTATGGTTTACTATTTCAGTTTTTCAGTAATACAACCAAAGTAGGGTTTTGGCTGATGCTCTCGGCTTTCTTTTTTTCGAATTCTGGAGTAGATCATAAGTTGTCTCCTTCCTCTTTTTTGGAGGATACGTATGTGTCAAACAATGTGGGAATAGCAGATAGTATAGCTCGTATTTTAGAGCGCTCTTTGGTTTTTGAATCTAATACTGTTGTATCTAAGAGCGGTGCCTCGTTTACGAGTATTGAATTAAAACCAGATTATATAAATCCGGAGGACACACAACTTTTTGAAATGGTAATTTCCAAACCTACAAAGGAGATTAATACTTTAATAGGTAGGCACGAGATTACGAAAAGTTCAAATAGTCTTTTAAGCGAGTTTAACGGCGTATTTGGTTTTGTTAATATTAATGATTTAGATGAGAAACCTTATTTTACTTATAGGGGTTTTTTAAACATTACAGAATTCAACCAACAAGTAATAAGCGGAAGTATGAATTTGTCTTTTAAAAATACCGAAGGCAGAATGGTATATGTTAGTAAAAAGTTTGAAGCTCAAAGAAAAGAAGGTTTAACCCTACAATAGAGGTGTTGTTTATTCGTTATTTCTGGGAGGGTGTGTGTTGTTTGTAACAATCTACGGATGATGAAGTTAGATTCAATAATTATAGTGGTCTATGGTAGTCCGTGTTAAGAAAATGCTTATTTTTACAACCCCCCAAATTGGTAAAGACCAATATTGAATATAGTACAAGATTAGATATACAAAAAATACCAAACCAACAATTAGACAAAACTACATATGGGGAACTCTCTTACAATTTTATGAAACTGCCAACCCAAAAAGGTACGGTTCTAGGCAACATGTTATGAAATAGAACGTGTTTAGTCCGCCTAATGCAACCATTCTGGGTCATTTAGTCAACTTGTTGATGAAATGATTGCCGATTATAGGTTTCGGGGGAACTACCTGAATCAGCACCCTTTCTGGTACCAATCGATTTTGATACATTAGAAGGACCGTACGGTTTGGTGGTATCATACAGTATTAAAGTTTGTCTAAGCCAGAAAATTTATTTTTCTGGCTTTTTTATGCGCTATGGTTTCGATAGTTCACTACTCCAAAATTTTATTTTTCAGAAAAAAATCAACCAGTATGTTAACCTTTTTTGGTCTCAGACATTAATTGGTGTAGAGCGTTGTGTGCAAAGAATTTTCCACTTGAAAACACTACAAAATGTAATTGATTAACAAATAAAATTAAGAATCATGAAAAATTTTAAGAGACAAATTCTTTTAGCCGTTTGCGGTGTAGCTATTATGTTAACCTATGGTTGTAGTAAAGACAATCCGTTAAATCCCGCGGGAAACTGCTTTGGAGGAAATTGGGCGGCAGGGTATGCAGATGAATTGCAATCTTGGTCTACTGCTGCACAGGAATATAGTGAGAATCCCACAGCAGAAAATTGCGCCGATTATAAAAGCGCAGCCAAAGCTTATCTAGATGCCTTAGATGATATTTATGACTGTATACCAACTACAAGCAGGGCAGAAATTGATCAAGAGATTAAGGAAGCCAAGGCAGATATTGATAAAGAAAGTTGTGACACTCAATAAGGACAATAAAATATGCAACCATGAAAAATTCGTGCAAAAATATTGGACTTATACTGCTATTAATAATGTTTGGTTCTTGTGTAGGTGAGGTAAAAGATAAATTGTCAAAAGCTAAGGAAGGTGTGTCAAACGCGACCACTTTTGTAAAGGAAGCTAGAAAAGTAGAGAGCAGAATAGAAAAACTAAAAGATGCTATTCCGCTAACCAATGAACAACTAAAAGGATGGTTGCCTACTAATTTGGGGGACTTAGAAAGAGCCGGGTTCAAAGTTGGGCAAACGGGCATGTACCAAGTAAACTCTGTGGAGGGAACATATAAAATACCTGAGGAGAAAAGAAAGTTCAGCGTAATGGTAATTGACGGTGCTGGACCAACGGGCAGTATGATGTCTACAAGCTATGGACTGCTGGGTAATTTTGAAATGGAGACCGAAGATGAATATAAGCATCAGCAAACCGTTGAGGTAGATGGTGTAAAAGCGCAACAGACCTATAAGAAAAAGTCTAACCACACCCAATTGATGTTTGCTTATAAAGAAAGGTTTTTAGTTACCGTAAATGCGAGTGATATGCTTCCTGAAGAAACTTGGGATATGGTGCGCAAGCTTAAACTCGAGAAACTGACCGATATGGCTGAGTAAAATTGAATTTATATAGTTTTAAAAGATGAAATAATGGAAAATACAGATACAAAAATGGATGCAGCTCAAACCACTGCTGCAACAAGTGAAAATGATAAGACAATGGCAATACTATCCTATATAACCATTATTGGTTTGGTGGTCGCTTTTGTAATGAACAACGATAAAAAACAAGAATTTGCCAGTTATCATATTCGTCAGTCTCTAGGACTTTGTCTTACAGGAGTGTCATTGGGAATTATTGGTCTGGTACCAATTCTAGGGTGGATTATAAACATATTCGGCATTTTTGTATTGCTATACATGTGGGTTATGGCACTTATGAACGCTCTAAACGGAAAAGAAAGTCCAGCTCCTATTTTAGGTAAGAAGTATGAAGTCTGGTTTAAAGGTGTTCAAGCGTAAATAAATTCCTGCTCATTAGTACTTATGTACAAAGTTTTTACTGCAGATTATACATAAGTATGGTCTAATTGTACAATTTCATTTCTTCGCAGCAGCGGTTGCCGCTATCTTGTTATTGGCTAAAGTGAAAGTTTGTCAATTTATAATCAAAGAATTCGTGCTTTTCTTCTTCCATACTTTCTCAAATCGGTTTCCTCTATTTCAATTAATGTCTTTGACATTGTAGCGTTCATAGCGCCTTAATGAAACTGATACCTTTTAAAACGATAGAGGACTCTAGGGCAAAATTATTTTCGGTGTATTGCTTTCTGTTAAATCCTTCCCCTCATAAAATATTTTCAATCAAACTAGATTTCAATCTGTCTGGTTGGTGAGCGGAATATCAACTTTAAATACATACATATGAAAACCACAATTGTTTTACTCGTAGCCTTAACGGTCAATACTTCTTTAATTTTTTCTGAATCATTGTTTACTCTTGTAAAATATATACATCCGCTATTACTTCTGGGTGTTGAGGTTTTATTGTTGATGCTATTCGCCTGTCATAAAATTTGGAGAGACTTCTCAAAAACTATGGAAATAGATTTTGGAGGTCTAGAGGTGTTTACCTATAGAAAAAAGAGAAAATAGATTAGGTGTTAACCTAAAAGCTCAAAAGAACATTAATAGTAAAACCAACGAAAATGAAAAAAAAACTACTCTTCTTTTTTCTAATCTTAACCGCCACATTTTCTTTTGCCCAGTCAATAGAACGCAGTGTCATAAGCAATGTGGGTGGTGTAATGAACAATACAGATATATCTGTGAGTTTTACTATTGGAGAGCCTGTAGTGGGTTTGATAGCGGATGATAATTCTGTAGACCAAGGTTTTTGGGCGGGTAAAGGAATTTTGGTAATTCCGCTAAGTCCTTATGAGGAACCTTCGGATATTTTGGTGTACCCAAATCCTGTTGTGGAAGAGGTTACTGTTTTTGTAAGTCAAAACAAGGTTGTTGGAATAGAGCTATTTGCTGTAAATGGCCAACGGGTGCTCAGTCAGATAATAGAAGAGAACAAATTAGAATACAAAATAGATATGGCCTATATGGCCAAAGGTGTATATGTATTAAAGCTCTTTTTGGAAGGCAATTTCGAAACCAACGTGTATAAACTAATTAAAGAATAGAACCATGAAGAAAAACTACGTTTTAATATTTGCAGTAATAGCCATTATGTTTTTTGGAACATTTATGGTTCAGGCGCAACAGAAAAATTTCATCAATTACCAAGGTGTAGCCCGTAATTCGGAAAATGAACTAATGGAGCAAGAAACGCTGAATATTAGTATAGCTCTAAAATTTGGTAGTGCAGATGCAGCTGATCAGTACAAGGAAAGTCATTCGGTAACTACAGATGCCAATGGTGTTTTTAACTTACAGATAGGAAGTGGAGTTAGTAATGGGGGTAGTTACGACAATCTGCCGTGGGGAGAGGCTGCCTTTGTTGCAGTTTCATTTAATGGCACAGAGGTAGGCACTACAGAACTTATGGCGGTACCTTTTGCAATAGCATCAGGTGATAACGTATGGAAAGCAAATGGCAATGATATCGAGAATAAAAATGTTGGGGAAGTAAAAATAAAAAGCGACTTGAGGATTTTAGGTGGATTCAATCTTAACTCTGGTAATCAGGTTAATGAAATATCCGATGATGGTGAGTTGGTTGAAAACAGTAACGGCATTTTACCTACACAGAGAGCGGTAAAGACCTATGTTGATAATAGGTTGTTTAGTGGAGGTGGCGGCGGAGATGCTCAAATCGCCTCAGAAGTGCCTTATAACAATGCGGGCTCGGGGCTTACGGCGGGTAATGTCCAAGATGCCTTGGACGAATTGGTTAGTACAAGTGGTGGTGGGGACGATGCAGATGCAGACCCAACTAATGAAATTCAAGATATTAGCCTTTCTGGAACCGATTTGAGTATTACGGATGGGTCCACCATAGATTTATCGGCTATTATCCCGACTGGTGGTACAGATGACCAAAATGCTTCTGAAGTCCCTTTTGACAATACAGGTACAGGACTTGCGGCAGTGGATACACAGGCGGCAATTGAAGAATTAGCTGCAGGTGGGTTAGTAGATACAGATGATCAGAATTTATCACTTTCAGGAACCATGCTACAGATAGAAGATGGAACGGGTGTTGATCTTTCTACGATTATCCCACCGGGAGGAACGGATGACCAGAACGCCTCCGAAGTTCCTTTTGATAATACGGGAACGGGGCTTGCAGCTGCCGATACCCAAGCGGCAATAGAAGAATTGGCAGCTGGTGGGTTAGTGGATACGGATGATCAAGGACTTATAATGACCGGAGATGTGTTAAGCATTGAAGATGGTACGGGTTCGGTTGATTTAAATGATTATGTGGATGTTACAGGGGAAAGCGGATTGCTTTTAGGTGATGGCACGAATATAAGCGGACTTGAGGGTACGGCAGATGGTCAAGTAGCTAAATGGGATGCGGGTACAAGCAAGTGGGTGGCCGGTACTGATGAAGTTGGTGGTGGAAGTGCCTTATGGACAGATAATGCAGGTGATATTTATTTTAATAGTGGTAAGGTGGGTGTTGGTACAGATTCACCAGATACAAATTTTGAAGTATCAGGTATAGGAACTTTACGTAATAGAATGACATCTACAGATGCCGGAAGTGTTAGTTTACAATGGATGCGGACTGGAGCTGCAAATACTGATTGGGCATTTACGGCAGGAGAAGGAAGAATGGAATTAATGTATTCTTCTACAGATTTGACGGGTGGAACTGTACATACTCGATTGCTTGATGATGGAACGTTAGATGTTGTAAAGGGAATTCGCTCAGGTGATTTGGCTGGAACGGGAGAACGCAACGTCATGGCCGATGCTGACGGAAATTTTATAATTGGGACGGGTAGTGGAGGAAGTTCTCTTTGGGAGGAAGATGAAGATAATATATATAGATCTAGTGGAAATGTAGGTGTTGGTGTTAGTAATCCTGAAAAGAAAATGCATGTTGGAGGTAATCTCTTTGTTCAGACAAATTTAGGGGGACTAATATTTGGTTTTCCAAATAACGGTAATCAATGGCGGTATAGTACCCGTTCACAAGGGGCAGATTTGCAGTTAGAAACTAAGCTAGACGGATCTAGTTCTTTTTTAACGCGTTTTAGGATGTTTCAAGGGGGGAATTTCAGTTTGGGCCTAGTTCAAATACTTCTTCTTGGGTTCATGTTTTCAATAATTCAACGATAACCAAGCCTTTGCTCAAACTAGAGGAAGACGGAGATGATTTTTCAAGACTTGAATTCAAAAATACAGAAAGCGACGCTTTCTGGCACATTGCAGGTATTGCTGAAGACGGAGCAAATGGGGGGCAAAATAGTAGATTAAATTTTTATTTCCGAAATGATCAAGGCGCATCTAACCGAATGGCAATTACCGGTGACGGGGATGTATTTGTAAATGGATCTATAGTCCATAATTCAGATGCTAGATTAAAGAAAAATATAAAAAATCTAGATTACGGTCTTGATGAGGTGTTAAGGCTTCAGCCAAAAAGTTATTTGTGGTTGGATGATAGAAGCTCGGGGAAAAGGTGTCTAGGTCTTATTGCGCAGGAAGTGCAGCAAATAATTCCCGAAATTATTTATGAAGAAGTAGATGCTGAAAATACCTTAAGTCTCAATTACACCCAGTTAATTCCTATAGTTGTCACGGCTATTCAAGATCAACAGCTGATAATTGAGGAACAATCAGAAAAAATTGTAAACTTGGAAGAAAGGCTGCAGAGGTTAGAGGCTAGAATTACAAAATAGCCCGCTTAGTTGATGTTATAATTTTTAAACCAAAAAGTATATTAAAAAACATACTTTTTGGTTTAATTTTTTATGTTTAACATTCATGTAATTTTTGGGTTAAGTGTCTATCTCTCTTAGGGTCATGTATATTCAATGTCAGCCTACATTTCAACAATTTGTGTTAAAAACTTTGTGCCGGAAATGATTGAACAACATAAAATTCAAGTGGTTTTTTGCGACCTTTGTTTCCGTCGCAAAGGAAGAATTTTCTTCTCAACACTCAAACCCTTTAATATGTCCGTAGCCTTAGAGCCTATTTTAGAAGAAAACAACGATCGCTTTGTAATCTTTCCTATTAAACATGATGATTTATGGGAGTGGTACAAGAAATGTGAAGCGTGTTTTTGGACGGCCGAGGAAATAGATCTTAGTGAGGATTTAAATGATTGGAATAATAAATTAAGTGATGACGAGCGTTACTTTGTTAAACACATATTAGCGTTTTTTGCAGCTTCCGATGGTATCGTAAACGAGAATTTAGCCGAGAATTTTGTTAGCGAGGTTCAGTATGCCGAGGCTAAGTTTTTCTACGGGTTTCAGATTATGATGGAAAACATTCACTCTGAAACGTATTCGCTTTTAATCGACACTTATGTGAAAGATGAGAAGGAGAAGAATACACTTTTTAAAGCCATTGAAAATTTTCCTGCTATTAAGAAAAAAGCGGATTGGGCCTTAAATTGGATTGACTCTCCAAGTTTTGCAGAGAGATTAATTGCTTTTGCGGCGGTTGAAGGTATTTTCTTTTCGGGTGCGTTCTGTTCTATTTTCTGGTTAAAGAAAAGAGGGCTTTTACCTATAGGTTAACTTTTTCTAATGAATTAATTTCCAGAGATGAAGGTATGCACTGTGATTATGCTGTACACTTACATAACAAACATTTAATAAATAAAGTTCCCAAAGAGCGTATTACTGCAATTTTGGTGGATGCTTTAAATATAGAAAGAGAATTTATTACTGAGTCTCTTCCCGCTAGTCTTATTGGGATGAATGCAAAATTAATGACACAGTATTTAGAATTTGTAACGGACAGGCTTCTTGTGGAGCTTGAGTGCGATAGAGTATACAACGCTACTAATCCGTTTGATTTTATGGATATGATTTCTCTTCAAGGAAAGACAAATTTCTTTGAAAAACGCGTTTCTGAATACCAAAAAGCTGGAATTCTGAATAAGGATAATGATGAAAACGCGCAAAAAATAAGCTTCGACGCAGATTTTTAAGTATAGTATAGAGAATTCTTTCTTGAAAGGATTCTTGTCCCTATTTTAGAATTGTTAAAATTTTAACAATTCGTCCTAAGTAAACCAAACGTTTAACCCCACTAAAAAAGTATTCACATGTTTGTAGTTAAAAGAGACGGCAGAAAAGAAGTGGTCATGTTCGATAAGATCACAGCCCGAGTAAGAAAATTGTGTTATGGTCTTAACGGTTTAGTAGATCCGTTAAAGGTTGCAATGCGCGTTATAGAGGGACTTTATGATGGGGTAACAACATCTGAACTAGATAATTTAGCAGCAGAAATTGCGGCTACAATGACTACTACACATCCAGATTACGCTAAGTTAGCTGCCCGTATCTCGGTTTCAAACCTACATAAAGAATACTAAGAAGTCGTTTTCCGAAACTATGAGCGACCTTTATTTGTACGTAAACCCACGTACCAATAAAAAGGCACCTTTGTTGTCTGATGAGGTTTATAAAGTGATTTCGGAAAATGCGGAAAGACTAGATTCAACCATTATATATAATAGAGATTTTGGATATGACTATTTTGGCTTCAAAACATTAGAACGTTCTTATTTACTAAAATTAAACGGTAAGATTGCTGAGCGTCCGCAGCACATGCTTATGCGCGTTTCTGTAGGTATTCATCTAAATGATTTAGACTCGGCTATTGAGACATATGAGTTAATGTCCAAAAAATATTTTACACACGCTACACCAACACTTTTTAACTCTGGCACACCAAAACCGCAAATGTCTTCTTGCTTCTTGTTGGCAATGAAAGATGATAGTATAGACGGTATTTATGATACATTAAAGCAAACGGCAAAGATTTCGCAATCTGCAGGTGGTATTGGTTTGTCTATTCATAACATACGAGCTACAGGGTCTTATATAGCTGGTACAAACGGGACATCTAATGGTATTGTGCCAATGCTTCAGGTATTTAATGATACTGCGCGCTACGTTGATCAAGGTGGCGGGAAACGTAAAGGTAGTTTTGCTATTTATATGGAACCATGGCATGCAGATATCTATGCGTTCTTAGATCTAAAAAAGAACCATGGTAAAGAAGAAATGCGTGCACGTGACCTTTTCTATGCCATGTGGATTTCTGATTTGTTTATGAGAAGAGTAGAGGCTAATGAAGATTGGACGTTGATGTGCCCTAACGAATGCCCAGGATTGTTTACTCGCCATAGTGAAGAATTTGAAGAACTTTACATTAAATACGAAAACGAAGGAAAAGGAAGAAAAACTGTAAAGGCCCGTGACCTTTGGGAAAAAATATTGGAATCTCAAATAGAGACCGGTACGCCTTACATGTTGTATAAAGATGCGGCTAACCGTAAGAGTAACCAGAAAAATTTGGGTACCATTCGTTCATCTAACCTGTGTACCGAGATTATGGAATACACCTCTCCTGATGAGGTGGCGGTATGTAACTTAGCATCTATTGCGTTACCCATGTTCATTAAGAACAAAAGCTTTGATCACAAAGAATTGTTTAAAGTAACAAAAAGGGTAACTAGAAATTTAAACCGCGTAATAGATAGAAACTACTATCCTGTTATAGAGGCTAAAAATTCTAACATGCGCCATAGACCAATTGGTCTAGGGGTACAAGGGCTTGCAGATGTTTTTATCTTATTGAGATTGCCATTTACGAGCGAAGGAGCTAAAAAGTTAAATCAAGAGATTTTTGAGACCCTTTATTTTGCTGCTGTAACCGCTTCTATGGAAATGGCTAAAGAAGAAGGTCCGTATTCTACTTTTGAAGGTTCACCTATATCTGAAGGAGATTTTCAGTTTAATCTTTGGGGTATTAAGGATGAGGAATTATCTGGAAGATGGGATTGGGCTAAACTTCGTAAAGAAGTAGTGAAAAATGGCGTTCGTAACTCTCTTTTAGTTGCACCAATGCCAACTGCTTCTACCTCACAAATTTTGGGTAATAATGAATGTTTTGAGCCATATACTTCTAACATATACACTAGAAGAGTTCTTTCTGGTGAGTTCATTGTCGTGAACAAGCATCTTTTGGAAGACTTAGTAGATTTAGGTCTTTGGAATGAGAACATGAAACAAGATCTAATGAGGGCCAATGGTTCTATACAACATATAGAAACTATTCCGCAAGACATTCGTGATTTGTACAAAACGGTTTGGGAGCTAAGTATGAAAGATATTATTGACATGAGCCGTCAAAGAGGGTATTTCATTGATCAGAGCCAGTCTTTAAACTTGTTCATGGAAAACGCAAACTACTCTAAATTGACATCAATGCACTTTTATGCTTGGAAAAGCGGCTTAAAAACGGGTATGTATTACTTGCGTACTAAAGCTGCAGTAGATGCTATTAAGTTTACTTTAGATAACAGTAAAAAGAACACAGCGCCAGTTAGTGTTGCTGCAGAAGCAGAAGCAGCCGCAACCACACCACCGGTAGAAGCTGCCATAGCAATGGAAGTAAAAACGACTTCTACTGCTCCGCAAGCAGAACTTGATATTCAGCCAATGTCGCCTCAAGAAATGAAAGAAATGATTGCTAGGGCCAAAGAGGGTCAGGCAGATGATGATTGCTTGATGTGTGGTTCTTAAATAGAGAAATTTTATACAATGTTAAAACCCTGGCTTTTCAGTCGGGGTTTTTTATGTTTTTAAATCGATGGATTTTAGTTGAATTTACCAATAATTATCTGAGGAAAAGTAAAGCACAGCTAACTATAATTATTTGAATAGTCTTGATATAGAAAGGGTTTGTCAAAGCGAAAAGCTTTGAAGCAATGTGGTATTACTAAAATTACCCGAGAGGATAATACTGTATTCTAAAGAAAAATTTTATTTCTCTAGATACGGTCTTGCTACTGCTGAAAAAATATACGCAGCAATATATACGATTAATATGATGATGTACTTATCCATTGTGCCCCAATAAATGATTGTACATAATATACGTAGTAAAAGGGCTGTATAGATTACGTGAAAACGTAAAAAAGGATGAATTTTGAGAGAACTTTAAGAAAAATATTCTCTATTAAAGGGTTTTATACCTTTTTTGACGAAACTGCAATAGTTTTCGCATTACAAATACATGCAATGTGTCGTTTTTTATTAGTGGTTACGGATAATGTGAACTATTCCAATTGGCTTTTTAAACCTTTTCGCTTGAAATAGTTAAATGCTAGTTTTGAGATTAACATTAATGCCGTGTAACTGATAAGTAGGTATATATATGAGTTCATATGATAACAACGGATCTGTTAGATGCAATCTTATTTCTGTAGTATGTAGAACGTCGAAAAAGGTCAAAAAACTCGTTATAATGCGTTATTCGCATCACGGCTTCGATGAAACGCATCACTTTATCCTTGAAACGCGAATCTAACCGTAAAAAATAAGCCTCTACTTCCCATGGAAAATAGAGGCTATTAAGCATTAAGTTCAATATTATATAAATGAATCTTCTTGGATATATGCATCAATTACAGCTTGTTCGCCAGCTTTTCCATCTTTAGAGTTACCGTGCTCCATACCAAGTACGCCGGTAAAACCTTTTTCATGTATCCATTTAAACACATTCTTATAATTGATTTCTCCAGTAGTAGGCTCTTTTCTTAGGATTATCTCCAATTTGGATATAGGCTATTTCATCCCAAGTAAGGTCCATGTTATGAATTAAATGTCCTTCTGTTTTTTGCATATGGTAGATGTCAAACAATATCTTGCATGATGGGCTATCAACGCCTTTACAAATCATATAGGTCTGATCCGAATTCTGTAGATAAAGGTCTGGTGAATCAGAAAGTGGTTCTAAGACCATGGTTAAGCCATACGGTTCCAATATTTCGGCACCTCTTTTTAAGGCTTCAATAACATTGCCATCTTGTACTCCTATAGGTAGTTTTCTTTCAAAGCCATAAGGTACAACAGTCATCCATTTAGCATTCACGCGTTTTGCAGTTTCCACAGCTCTCTTGCATCCATCTAAAAAAATATCAATGTATTCTTGTTTTCCAGCGGCTAGCGTATTTTTCATGTTACCACCTTTATCAACAACAAAAACACCCATGGTCATACCTCTTTTGGCAAGGGTTTCTCCCATTTTGGTCTGCAGGGCAACATCGCGTTTCATCATGCCATTATCTTCAAAAGCAGTAAAGCCTTGGTCTGCCATAAAGTTAATCTGGTCTATGGGGTCATCACCGGCCAGTTCTTTGAACATACCCAAATGAGGAGCATAGTTAAGATTGAATTTATGTGCTTTTAAAGTGTTGGAGCTTAAATTGGAATAGGCAAAATTACCTCCCAAAGAAATAGCCCCGCCTGTTAATGCCGTTTTTTGAATAAAATTTCTTCTTTTCATTTTTAGTATAGGGTTTGGTATATAATTGTAAAACAAAAAAGAGCCGCAAGTAAATAGTAATTTACCAACGGCTCTTATTCTATATGCTCTTATGGTTATATTAGAGCGACCAAGCTTTTCCGCCAGTCAATTCTTCCGTATCTGCACAAGCAATATATTCACCATAATAGGTAAATAAGCTAAAACCTTTTCACCAACATACTCAGAGGTTTTGTATCCCCAGATAGTCATTCCTCTAAGGTTGTTCGCAAAAGCAAAGCGAGCTATACCATCATCTAGTAGGGCTTCTTTACCTTCGGCTATTGCTTCGTTGTACTGCTTAACAGCTAAATTGTTTGTCACCTCGTCTTCTTTCGTCACCTTTAAGGCAGCGGCAAGAACAGGTTCCAATTCTTCAGGAGATAAATCTCCTGCTTTCTCTTTGCCAGCATCTTTCAACGCTTTCTCAATAAACCTGTCCGTAGACATTTTAAGGAAATCTTGTTGTTCCTTTTCCATTACCTGATCAGCAAAACGATCAATGAAAATGTTTACTTGAGTTTCTGAAGCAGAAGGGGTATCGGTTTTTGGAAGAATAATATCTACCAATTTGGTCAACACCGCTCCTTGGTCTTTTGTAAAAAACTCAGGAGTCCATTCTAGTACAGTCTCATTTTTACAACTTTGAACAATACCTAGCAAAGTTGGGGTGGCAATGGTGTAACCCAATGCCATACCCATATTCTTGAGTGCTTTTCTTCTATCCATTATATGTTTCCTTTTTTAAGTTGTTTTACAGCGTGGTCTGCAGCCCTTGCTGTAAATGCCATATAAGTTAATGACGGGTTTACACAACTTGCAGAAGTCATAAATGAACCATCTGTTACGTAAACGTTAGGAACATCATGTACTTGGTTGTTGCCATTTAATACAGATGTTTTTCTATCTCTACCCATACGAGCGGTACCCATTTCATGTATACCCAGACCTAAGCCTGTTTCGCGATCATGACCTTTAACATCTTTTACACCTGCTTTTTCAAGCATGTCTATGGCAGATTGCATCATGTCTTTACGCATGTTTAATTCGTTCTCTTTGAATCCGGCGTCAAATGTAACCGTTGGCAATCCCCAATCATCTAATTTTTCATAGTCAAGGGTCATACGGTTTTCTTCGTAAGGAAGTACCTCACCAAATCCACCAATACCAATAGTCCATCCACCCGGTTTTAACACGGCATCTTTTAGTTCTTTTCCGTAAGATAGCTCGGCAACTAAATCTTCCCAATCGCCTCTACTTGCGCCACCTTGGTAACCAAAGCCACGTTTGTAGTCTTTTCTTTCGGTATCACCGCCAATATTTCTAAATCTTGGGATGTAAACACCATTAGGTCTTCTACCTTTATAGTATTTATCATCAAAACCGTCAAATTTACCAGATGCACCTACACCTAAATGGTGATCCATGATGTTACGGCCCAATTGATCGGATTCATTACCCATACCATTAGGGAATTTTTCGGATTTAGATTGCATTAAAATAGAAGTAGAAGCTATAGATGAAGCACAAAGGAAAATAACCTTCGCTTTAAACTCATGAGCTTCTTTAGTAACTCTATCTATAACTTTAACACCGGTAGCTAGTTTTGTTTCTGGGTCGTAAATTACCTCATGAACAATAGAGTCTGGGCGCAAAGTCATATTTCCTGTAGCCTCTGCTGCAGGCAGTGTAGAAGAAAGGCTACTGAAGTATCCTCCAAAAGGACACCCTCTTATACATCTGTTTCTGTATTGACATTTTGTACGACCGTCAAAGTTTTTGGTACCAGTAATATGGGCAACTCTACCAACGGTTACAGCACGACCATCAAACTCCTCACCTACTTTTGTTTTAAAGTGCTCTTCAACACAGTTTAAATCCATTTGTGGTAAAAAGTTGCTATCCGGTAATTGAGGAAGGTTTAACGCCTCACCACTAACACCAATAAAGTCCTCAACTTTTGCATACCAAGGCTCAATATCTTTATAACGTACGGGCCAATCTACGGCAATACCGTCTTTCTTATTTGCTTCAAAATCAATGTCGCTCCAGCGGTAGCTCTGACGCCCCCACTGTAATGAACGCCCACCTACATGGTAGCCTCGCATCCAGTCGAAACGTTGGATTTCATTATACGGATGCTTAAGGTCGTTTACGAACCACATCTTACTGGCAGCATTGGTCGTATAACCCGTTCGGTTTTGTTTTTCCTGTTTTGCGATGTCCTCTTTTGTTGGCTTTCCTGCATTAGGGAAGTCCCAAGGGTCCATGTTCGCAGTTTCATAATCGTCGATGTGCGTCACCATACGTCCGCGTTCTAGTACCAAGGTTTTTAGTCCAGCTTCACACAGCTCTTTTGCTGCCCAACCTCCACTTATACCTGTACCTACCACAATCGCATCGTAAGACTCTTGCTCTTCGTTGTAATAAAATTTGCTCATGTACAAAATTGTTTAGTCCCTAAATTTATTAAATATTAAATTAATTTTCTACATTTATTCGCTATACATCTTGTTAAGGTGGCATATTTAAGAGTAATCTACCTCCAAATCCTTAAATTTCAATAAACTAATCACGAATAATGAAAAGAAGAAACTTTATAAGAAATAGTTCTCAGGCCGGTTTAGCACTTTCAATCTTAGGATTTGCTGCGTGTAAAGAGACAAAAAAAGGTGAAAAAATAACGGATGCTACTTTAGAAGGAGCAGAAGCTGTAATAGAACCTTTCTTTAAATTGTCTTTAGCCCAATGGTCTATTCATAGAATGATTAGAGAAGATGGTGTAGACCCTTACACATTTGCAGAGAAAGCAAAGAATTGGGGTTTTTCAGGTTTAGAATATGTAAGCCAATTATACAATCCTGAATTAGAGGATGCTGGATATTCGGAAGAAGCAATGGCAGCTTTTGTAGAGAAATCTAATGCCGAGGCAAAAAAGCACGGTATGCAGAATGTTTTGATCATGATCGATGGCCAGGGAAACCTTGCCGTAAGTGATGAAAAAGAGAGAAATGAGACCGTAGAAAAACATAAAAAATGGGTGGATGCAGCAGCAGCAATGGGTTGTCATTCCATTCGTGTTAACCTTAGCGGGAGCAATGATCCTGAAGAATGGAAAAAGAATTCTATAGATGGTCTTACAAAGCTGTGCGCTTATGCAAAAGGAAAAAATATTAATATTCTTGTAGAAAACCATGGCGGATTGTCTTCTAACGGAGCTTTACATGCAGAGGTTATGAAAGCAGTGTCTCTAGACAATTGTGGAACACTTCCTGATTTTGGAAACTTCTGTATTACCCGTAAAAAGGATAGTCGTGAGTGTGAGGTTATGTACGATAAATACGAAGGTGTAAAGGAATTAATGCCTTATGCTAAAGCGGTAAGTGCCAAAACGCACGATTTTGATGCCGATGGTAACGAAACTGAGATTGATTATGTAAAAATGCTTCAAATGGTAAAAGACCATGGATATACAGGTTTTGTTGGAGTGGAATATGAAGGCAATAAAATTGGTGAAGAAGAAGGAATTATTGCTACCAGAGAATTGTTGCTAAAAGCATCCAAAGAAATTAGCTAAACCCTATTAATACCTGTTGCCGTGAAAGTATTTTTCAATCAGCTGTTCGACTATAATTTCTATTGCAACAAAAAAATCATTGAGGCTAGTGCTACGCTGGATGTGATGCCGGAAAAAAGTGTTGCGCTATTTTCTGAAATCTTGAATATGCATCATATTTATAATGAGCATATTGCTAAACGCGAGCCTCAGTATAAAATGGGTCAATTACACGAGGTCAATACTTGGGGCGATATTCATTATGAAAACCAACGTAACTCATTTGATATTACTTCTGAAGCTGAAGATTTTGATAAAAGAATAGATTATGAAAACAGTGAAGACAGACTGCTCATTCATACCATGCAGGATATGCTTTTTCATATTATTAATGAATCCACTCACTATAGAGCCCTAATTGACGTAGATTTTGTGGCAAATGGATTGGAATCACTTCGAACAAATTACATTACGTACAAACATTAGCACGCTTATCAATGACCATAAAGATCAAGGCACAGCTTTCAATAATGATGTTTTTGGAATTCTTTATTTGGGGCGGTTGGTTCGTTACCTTGGGTATATATCTCCCAAATACGCTAGGTTCTACGGGAAGCGAAATCGCTTTAGCGTATTCAACACAATCATGGGGCGCTATTTTGGCGCCCTTTATTATTGGACTTATTGCTGACAGGTATTTTAACGCAGAACGTATTTTAGGTGTGTTGCACTTAATAGGTGCTGCGCTAATGTATGCCATGTACCAAGCGACAGATTTTTCGGGATTTTTCCCGTTTTTGCTGGCTTATATGATTATGTATATGTCTACTTTGGCTTTGGTGAATTCCGTTTCATTTAACCAAATGAAAGACCCGGCCAAAGAATTTTCTCTTGTTCGTGTTTTTGGTACTATCGGATGGATTACTGCCGGATTGCTCATTAGCTATTTTAATTGGGATTCTCAAGAAGGTATTACGGAAGGTTTTTTACGCAATACGTTTTTAATGGCTTCAGTATCATCGGCTATATTGGGTGTGTTTAGTTTTACTTTACCTAAAACGCCGCCAACCGCAGATAAATCACAAAAAATTAAACTAGCCGATATTTTAGGATTGGATGCTTTGGCATTATTGAAGAACCGTAATTTCTTGATTTTCTTTTTGGCTTCGGTTCTTATTTGTATTCCCTTGGCTTTCTATTACCAGCATGCAGGTCAGTTTTTAGGAGAGATAGGAGTTGAAAACCCGGCTGGTAAGATGACTATTGGTCAAATTTCAGAAATCCTTTTTCTTTTGCTCTTGCCGTTCTTTTTTAAGCGATTCGGTTTTAAAATGACTATTGTAGCGGCTATGTTGGCTTGGGGACTTAGGTACCTGATGTTTGCATATGGAGATACAGGGGAACTCGTTTTTATGTTACTAACGGGAATAGCCCTGCATGGCGTGTGTTATGACTTTTTCTTTGTTTCTGGGCAGATTTATACAGACAGCAAAGCAGGTGCAAAATATAAAAGTGCAGCCCAGGCCTTATTACTTTGGCTACATATGGGGTAGGTATGCTCATAGGTTTTTGGGTAGCCGGCGCTATTACCGATGCTTATTTAATTGAAGGCGGACAACACGATTGGAGTACAATTTGGTTGTATCCTTCTGCTTTTGCGTTTCTAGTGCTACTACTGTTCATCATTTTGTTCAAAAATGAAAAAATAGACTATAAATCATAGTTATTTTATTAAATTCAAACTCTTAAAAAATAAGGAACATAAAAGGACCCTTTTCAGGTCTTTTACTAATCAAAAGGATTACAAAATGCCAAAAAAAATCAGACTCGGAATTTTAGGAGGTGGAGGAGACTCTCTAATAGGTGTACTACATCGTGTAGCATCGCATATAAATGATAACTATCAAATTGTTGGGGCTGTTTTTAACCCGGATTTTGAGCAGAATATGGCTTTTGCCAAAGAGATAGATGTGCCAACAGATCGTATCTATAAAGATTTTGATACGTTGATTGAAGAAGAAATGAAGTTGCCGGAGGATGAGCGTATTCAGGTATGTTCTATTCTTACCCCTAACTTTCTTCACTTTCCAATGGCTTTAAAATTGTTGGAAAACGGTTTTAATGTTATTTGCGAAAAACCAATGACTACTACGTTGGAAGAAGCTAAAAAACTACAAGCCGCACATGAAAAGGCAGGTACTGTTTTTGCTTTAACTCACACATATACCGGTTATCCAATGGTGCGCCAAATGCGCCAAATGATTAAGAACGGAGAGCTAGGGAGAATTCACAAAGTAGATGCTGTGTATTACCAAGGTTGGATTAATGAAATTATTCATGATCAAGAAAAACGTTCATCTGTTTGGCGTTTAGACCCTAAAAAGGCAGGAATCAGTTCTTGTATTGGAGATATTGGGGTACATGCCTTTAATATGGTAGAATACACCACAGGTTTAAAAATTAAATCTATTTTGAGCGACTTTAATTATTTGTATGAGGACAACCAGATGGATGTTGATGGTACTGTGCTTATTAGAATGAGTGATCACGTTAAAGGTATTATTAGAAGTAGTCAAGTAGCGACAGGCGAAGAAAATGGTCTTGGAATTGCTATTTATGGCGAAAAAGGGGCTTTCAAATGGGAGCAAGAGAATCCTAATTATCTGTATGTAATGAGTGATACAAAACCAACTCAGATTTACAAATAAGGTCATGCGTATAACAGCGAACTTTCTTTAGGTGGAACAAAACTTCCTCCAGGGCATCCTGAAGGTATTTTTGATTCTATGGCTAATATCTACCTTGGCGTAGCAAAAGCTATTAGAGGAGAGCAATACGATAGTGGTGAGTATCCAACAATGACCGATGGTGTTCGTGGTATGAACTTCATTGAAGCCACAGTAGAATCTAATAAAAACGGAAATACTTGGGTAGAATTGGAAGATTAAGTTTTTCTGAAAAACCTATAACAAATAAAAATTCCCCGAAGGCTTAATGCTTTTGGGGATTTTGTTTTTTAATCGTTTTAACTGATGTAAACCCTTATTTCACCGGTTGTATCATAAAGCTAAAGAATAAATTATCTGGTTTAATTTGATATTCTTCGTGTGGTAATAGTCCCCAGCTATTATCGCCCCCAACACCCATTTGGCTATAATCTATGTTGATGTTGATGAGGTCTCTTTGAGGAATATCATAGGTATGGCGCTGTTGTTTTTCCATGCCCTCATCAAAATCTGAATTGTATTGGCTATGGGCGCTAAAACCAAACAGTTTTGATGAAGAAATTTGAATTCCTTTACCTTTGTTATTTAAAAATGATAACGTACGAATATCAGTCCTGTTCCCATTCTCTTGTGGACGTATGTACTCAAAATATAGGTCCTTTACTTTTGCATTATAGGTACCCACCAGTGCCGAAGTTTTTCGATCTTGGTAATTCTCATGCGGACCTCTACCGTACCAGTTCACGTTATCGTAGGTTGATTCTATAATAAAGTTATTACCAAAACGAGGCACAATGGGTAAGCTATCCTTAATGTTAGAAAGGTCCGTGTTTACTAAAATCTCCCCCTTGTTATTAATAGCATAGGTAACTGTTGCTTCTCCTTCTACGGAAGGTAAGCTGTAAGTAGCCGTAAGCTGTAAATTGTTCTTAATTTTAAACGGATTTTTACTCAATTTTACAGCGTCAATAACTTTCTTGCCGTCATTGGAGTTCAGTTGAAAGCTGGTTAGATTTTGTGTCACTGTAGCCTCTTTCCATACCTGCAATAATTTAGGCATGTTATACCCATAATCATTATCAGTTGGAGCGCGCCAAAAGTTTACGCTCGGTCCTTTTTTAATTAGGTTGCCTTGGCCATAGTCTAATTTTGTCAAACTACCATTGGTGCTATTAAAACCGACTTCAAATCCTTCTCCCTTAATTTTACAGTGCCATCTACGTTTGTAACCGAAAGTCCACTGGTTTCCATTTCAAAAACGCTGGAGGTAAAATCTGTCAGCTTAAATTGCTCATAGGCTAATAAGTAATCTTCAGGTATAAGAGCGTCAGCGTTTTTAGTGGTTGCATAAACATTCAAGAAATATTCAGCTTTTTCATCGGTCAGTTCTGGTAGGGAAATCTGAAACTCTTTGGATTCATAAGGAGCTATTGCTACATCAGGAATGGTTCCAGCATGTATCTCAATACCGTCTTTGAACAATTTCCAATTGAAATTATATTCTGAAAGGTTGGTGAAATCATATTTGTTAGTAATCGTGATTTTACCTGATTTAGGATTTTCGAATTTAAACTTTACATATTGATATACCTTTTTTACCTCGTACAAAGCTGGATGTGCGGAACGGTCAGGGTCCACTAATCCATTTAAACAAAAATTATTGTCGTTTTGAAGCTCTGAAGCTCCAAAGTCACCTCCAAAGGCATAAAATTCAACACCGTCTTCATTTTTGGTCTTTAGGCCTTGATCAACCCAATCCCAAATAAAGCCACCTTGTAACACGTCGTATTTTTCAATAACATCCCAGTAATCCTGAAGGTTGCCAACGCTATTACCCATGGCATGAGCATATTCACATTGAATTAAAGGTCTTTTAGGGTCGTTTTCGGCATATTTAATAGTCTGTTCTATAGTTGCATACATTGGTGCCTGAATGTCCGTATTGGCATATTGTGTAGCACCTTCATATTGTACAGGGCGAGTATCATCCTGTTTTTTGAGCCATTCGTAAGTAGCAAAGAAATTTTCTCCATTACCTGCTTCGTTACCCAAAGACCAAGTAACAATAGAAGTGTAGTTTTTATCGCGTTCAAACATGCGCATGGTACGGTCTAAATGCATGGCTTTCCATTCTGGTCTGTAGGCTGGGTGAATTTTCTTGGCTTCCTCATCATTATCAAGACCTTGGTTGGTAGTCCCCATCCCATGGATTTCAATATTGACTTCATCAACTATATAGAAACCATATTTATCTGCCATACGATAGAAAAACTCGTTTTTAGGGTAGTGACTGCAGCGTATAGCATTTAAATTGTTGCGCTTCATTACCTCCATATCTTTAAGGGTTACCTCTTTGCTGATAACATGGCCTGTGTTTTCATCATGGTCATGAAGGTTGGCACCTTTAATTAGAACAGGTTGGCCATTGACCAAGAACTGGTTGTTTTTGATTTCAATTTTTCTAAAACCTATTTTAGAACTTACTGCCTCGGTCACTTCTCCCTTTTTATTTTTAAGCACAAAAAGTAAAGTGTAAAGGTTCGGTTTTTCGGCATTCCAAGTTTTAATGCTTTTTAGGGATTTTTCAAAGTTTACTACAGCAGAAACTCCATTAAAAACCACATCTTTCTCTTCGGAATAAAGTTCTTTGTCGCCATCCAAAAGTTGCACGGTAACTTTATAACCTTTGGCTTTTTTTGCAGTATTTTCAAGTTCTAGATTCACGTTCAAAAGACCATCCGTATAATTGTTTTCCAGGTCGGCAATAGCTCGGTAGTCTTTAATGGTCGTAGCCTTTGTTGCATATAGGTAGACATCTCGGTCAATACCACTTAGACGCCAGAAATCTTGATCTTCCATATAACTGGCATCGGACCAACGTAAAACCTCTACGGCAAGTGTATTTTTTCCAGCTTGAATATGTTTGGTAATATCAAATTCAGCAGGTGTTTTGCTGCCTTCGCTATAGCCTACTTTTTGACCGTTTACATAAACGTACATTGCTCCGCTAACACCTCCAAAATGTAAGTAGATAGTATTGCCATCCCAATCATCGGAAATTTCAAAATCACGCTTATAACTTCCCACGGGGTTTTTGTCATGAGGAATAAAAGGAGGGTTTTTTGGAAAGGGATAAACAATGTTGGTGTAGATAGGAGTACCGTGTCCTTCAAGTTCCCAATTAGATGGTACTGGAATGGTATTCCAGGAGGACGTATCAAAACCACTATTCTGAAAATTTACTGGGCGTGCCATTACATTGTCGGCATAATTAAAAAGCCAATCTCCGTTTAATGATTGATAAAAGGGAGAATTTTCCCAACTGTCATTCTCTAATGCATTTTGGGTAGTTTCATATCGATAAAAAGAAGCTGTAGGGGCTTCACGATTAATTTGAAATATTTCAGGATTCTCCCATTCAGGATTCTCCCATTTTGGAGCTTGGCCTTGTGCGGATAAGAATAAAAAGAAACCGAACAAAGAAAAGATTAAGCCAAATATTGGCTTAGTAGACGTTGAGATGCGCATAGTTGAGTTTGTTTACATTGATGATGTACAAGGTAAAAAAACTTTATAATAAAGCAGCTCTTAGTATCACAATATAGCATAAGTGCTATTTGTGAAAAATTCGCAATGAAGAATTAGGCAGGTTACAGATGTGATCTAGCCTTTGTGATAACAGTTTGGATCGATTTTTTTGGAATTTTACCGGTCAAAAACTTTTTCGAACTCTTGACAGACAATAATCATACTTTCATTAGGCTTGCGGTTAAAAGCGGCCAATTCTTTTGTGTAGTACTCCCAATGTACCTTTTTCCAATAAGCTAAGCTTTTATCGCCTTCACCTTCTAATTGGGCATAAGCTGCATCAATGCTGAAATAAGGTTTCAATTTTACGGCTGTGGTTCTAACAATGCACTGTGCCTCACCTTCCCAATTGGTAACAATCATGAAGTCACCAATTTTAGGTAATGGTTGTTTGAGGTACTGTAGGCCAAGCAAACTAGGAGATGTTGCTCGTTTGATGCCTTTTTTGACTAATGCCGCACATTCGTTGGCATCCAATTCATTATTACAAAAATGAACTACTTTGGGTGTATCTGCAAAAGCATGTTCTAAGTGCTTGTCTAGATAGTCTCCCCATAAATTCCGAGCTGAAGCGTTTTCCATATAGTTATTGCGGTTAGCGTATTTTCACGGCTAGCGTGAGAAATATAGTTCAACAAGATACAAACGACCGAGCAATTTTAGTGATATTTTAGAATATCAGGTTGATTTATCGGTCGTTATACATCATTATGAAAATTTTCCTGCTTTAAATTGCTCTGCGGCATGATTTGCTGCTCTAGCTGTAAATGCCATATATGTTAAAGAGGGGTTTACGCAATTGGATGAGGTCATAAAAGCACCATCCGTAACATATACATTAGGTACTGTGTGGACTTGGTTGTTCTTGTTCAATATTGAAGTTTTTGGGTTATGACCCATACGTGCACCGCCCATTTCATGAATACCTAGACCAGGACCAGTTTCTTCATCATAAGACTGAACATCTTTAAAACCTGCAGCTTCAAACATAGATACAATCTCTTTTTTAATGTCCTCGCGCATATTATATTCGTTTTCTTTAAACTCTACATCAAAAGCTAATTGAGGTAATCCCCATTTATCTTTTTCAGTAGGACTTAAGGTAACACGGTTATCATCATAAGGAAGAAATTCGCCAAAACCAGTTACGCCGATCTGCCATTTACCGGGTTTTAATATTTCTTCTTTCAAATCTTTGCCATAGCCCATTTCTGCTACAGATTGTGACCAATCTTGGCGACTGGCAGTTCCTTGAAAGCCAAAACCTCTTAAGTAATTTGTGCGTTTGGTCTTTTCATCAAGATTCACAAACCTAGGTATGTAAAAGCCGTTAGCTCTGCGGCCTTTAAAATACTTATCTAGGTAGCCATCAACTTTTGCTGTAGCTCCCAGTTTATAATGGTGGTCCATAATTCCTCTACCCAGTGCATCGGAATCGTTACCTAATCCGTTTGGAAAACGTTCGCTCTTAGATTGCAATAGTATACCTACGGATGCCATTGCCGATGCACAAAGAAAAATCACCTTAGCTTTAAATTCTATTTTCTCATTCGTTTCTGCATCAATTACCTTAACACCAGTAGCTTTCTTGGTATTGTCATCATACATTATTTCATAGACGATAGAATTTGCACGAAGTGTCATGTTGCCGGTGCGCTCTGCTGCTGGTAAGGTAGATGAGTTACTACTGAAATAGCCTCCAAAAGGGCAGCCTCTACTACATCTATTTCTATATTGACAAACGCCACGCCCTTCAAAAGTAGCATTTGGGTCTGTGATGTGAGCGGTACGGCCAATGGTAATCAAACGGCCGTCATCAAATTTTTCTGAAACAGCTTTTTTAAAGTCTTCTTCAACACAGTTAAGGTCCATTTTAGGTTGAAATTTACCGTCAGGTAGATGCTTTAGTCCAAGATTTTCACCACTAACTCCAATGTATTCTTCTACTTTATCGTACCAAGGTGAAATATCTTTATAGCGAACAGGCCAATCTATGCTAATACCTTCTTTTTTATTGGCTTCAAAATCAACATCGCTCCAGCGGTAACTTTGACGCCCCCATAGGTTAATGAACGGCCACCTACTTGATAGCCACGAATCCAATCAAAACGTTTTGTTTCTACATACGGGTGATCTAAGTCGTTTACAAAAAAATGTTTGTTATCTTCCTGTGGAGCCCAATTCACGCGACTTTGCACATGTTGCTTTTTCTTATCCTCTTTAGAAAGTTCTCCCTTTAAAGGATAGTCCCAAGGGTCATCGTTCATGGTAGAATAGTCTTCAATATGCTTGATCATTCTACCACGTTCCAATACTAACGTTTTTAATCCCTTCTCACATAATTCTTTAGCCGCCCAGCCACCACTAATTCCAGTTCCGATAACGATAGCGTCGAATGTTTCTTCTTTATTCACGGTAGTATTTTTTGTTTTAAACCTGTTGTAATGCCTATATTTATATTTTCCCTAAAGAAAAGGGTATCTAAAACACTTAAGAGAAATAAATATAGGGTTTTTCTATAAAAGGTTATCAAAAAGAATCTCCCCTTTTACTAAACACAAAAAAATGGAAGTATGAAGACAATTAAAGGTCCCGGCGTATTTTTAGCGCAATTTGTAGACGGTAAAGCGCCGTTCAATACATTGGATGGCATGTGTAAATGGGCTGCAGATTTAGGGTATAAAGGTATTCAAATCCCTACATGGGAATCTTTTCTAATAGATTTGGATAAAGCAGCCGAGAGTCAAGATTACTGTGATGAACTTAAGGGAAAAATAAATTCCTACGGTCTTGAAATCACCGAACTTTCAACGCACCTTCAAGGACAGCTGGTTGCCGTTAACCCGGCTTACGACCTTATGTTTGACAGTTTTGCTCCCGATGCAGTAAAGAACAACCCAAAAGCACGTACCGAGTGGGCCGTAGAAACGGTAAAAAAAGCTGCTACTGCAAGTAGAAGGTTAGGACTTAACGCTCATGCTACTTTTTCTGGTGCATTGCTTTGGCATACATGGCACCCATGGCCTCAAAGACCTGCTGGTTTAGTAGAAATGGGTTTTGAGGAGTTGGCAAAAAGATGGATGCCAATCTTAAATCATTTTGATGAGGAAGGTGTAGATGTTTGTTACGAAATTCACCAGGTGAAGATTTACACGATGGAGATACTTTTGAGCGTTTTCTTGCCGCTACTGGAAATCACAAGCGTGTAAATATCCTTTATGACCCAAGTCACTTTGTCTTGCAACAGTTAGATTATATTGAGTACATAGATCACTATCATGAGTTCATAAAATCTTTTCATGTAAAGGATTCAGAATTCAACCCAACAGGTAAGAAAGGTGCTTTTGGGGGTTATAATGATTGGGGTGATCGCGCCGGTAGATACCGCTCTTTGGGTGATGGTCAAATCGACTTTAAAACCATTTTTTCTAAACTTACACAGTACGGTTGTGACGTTTGGGCAGTTATGGAGTGGGAATGCTGTATTAAAAGTCCGGAGCAAGGTGCTCGTGAAGGAGCGATTTTTATTCAGGATCATATTATTGAAGCTACAGAAAAGACTTTTGATGATTTTGCAGGTTCAGCAGTTGACAAAGAAATGCTTAAAAAGATATTGGGTATCTCTTAAAAAGGAGAGAACAATAGAAGTAAATTATATGGAACGGTTCTTTTGTTGCTAAAACAGGAGAATCTTTTTTTTGAAATATCTAAATCCAGAGAACTATGAAGAATCTAGTACTTATCATTTTTATGGCAATGGTTGCCTTTAGTTGTAAAGACAAAGCGGAAAAAAACCAAAAAGAAATGGAATCTGAACGCGTAGCTGAAGCTGAGGCAGAAAAACCACCTACAGAGTGGACGGTTCTTTTTGATGGTTCTTCTTTTGATGGTTGGAAAGAATATAATAAAGAAGGTGTTTCTGATAATTGGAAATTAGAAGATGGTGCCATGGTTTTTTATCCTCCAACAGAAAGAGAAGAAGGTGAGGCGTTTAATCTAGTGACCGAAAAAGAGTACACAGATTTTATTTTGTCTTTGGAATGGAAAATTTCAGAAGGCGGAAATAGTGGTGTGTTTTGGGGTGTAAATGAAACTCCTGAACTATCTGAGGCGTACCAAACAGGTCCAGAGGTGCAGGTTTTAGATAATGAGAAACATCCAGATGCAAAAAACGGAACAACTCATCAAGCAGGCTCTTTATATGATATGATAGCACCTTCTGCAGATGTTACCAAGTCTGTAGGCGAATGGAATACTATGGTGATTACCATAAACCATAAAGAACAAAAAGGTAGCATCTCTTTAAACGGAACTGATATTGTTGACTTCCCGGTTGGTAATGAAATGTGGAATGTTATGGTGTCTAAATCAAAATTTGCAGATTGGGACCATTTTGGAAAATTCACTACAGGAAAAATAGGCTTGCAAGACCATGGTAATATGGTTTCTTTTAGAGATATAAAGATTAAGGAGCTTTAGGGGTTAGATGATGAAATGTCAGAATTTTGATATTTCTCGAAATAACCCTCGAACATTTTAACGATGTCTTGAGTAGATTTTAGTTATGAATTACTTTTAGAACCCCATCTCAGAATATGAGGTGGGGTTCTCTATTAACTTAGGGGCTGTAGATTATGGGTTACAGGGACTTCTACTTTCTGTAATTACGTTATATTTGCCAAAATTCATAGCAATTTATGATTCAGTCCATGACCGGTTTCGGCAAGTACGTTGTACAGCTTCCGACAAAAAAGATTACCGTAGAGCTCAAATCCCTAAACAGTAAAAGTCTAGATTTAAACGCACGTATGCCTTCCGCATATCGTGAAAAAGAATTGGAACTTCGTAAGACTATCGCTAGTTCTTTAATGCGTGGTAAGGTTGATTTTGGTTTATATTTAGAATTGACCAGCGGTGAAACTTCTACAGAGGTAAACGAGTCAGCGGTGAAGAACTACATGAAGCAATTAAAGAATATTGCTGATGGCGATGATATTAAGTTGCTAGATATGGCTCTTAGAATGCCGGATTCTTTAAAAACGGCACGAGAAGACATTGATGAGACTGAATATGAGTCTATAAAGCTTGCACTTACAGAGGCTTTGAAAGAGATTAATACGTTTCGTTCAGAAGAGGGTGAAGTACTTGAAAGAGACTTTATTGAACGCATTCAGAATTTACAGAGCTTGTTGGAGCAAGTGAAAACAATGGATCCCGACCGTCAGTCAGACGTTCGCGAACGATTGAACAAAGCCGTTAGCGACCTTAAGGCAGATGTTGATGCCAATCGTTTTGAACAAGAACTTATCTACTACCTAGAGAAGTATGATATTACTGAAGAAAAAGTTCGTTTGGCTAACCACCTCGATTATTTTACTAGTACGTTAGAATCCGATGATTCCAATGGTAAAAAACTGGCTTTTATTGCTCAGGAAATTGGCCGTGAGATCAATACAATAGGATCTAAAGCCAACTATGCGCCAATGCAGCAATTGGTTGTACAGATGAAAGACGAACTTGAAAAAATAAAAGAGCAAATGCTTAACGTGCTCTAACGTATTCAACCAAACTAAACGAACTCATGAAAGGCGGCAAACTAATTATATTTTCGGCACCCTCTGGAAGTGGTAAGACAACTATAGTACGTCATCTCCTAAAGCAAGAGGAGCTAAACCTTGCATTCTCTGTGTCTGCTACTTCAAGACCTAGAAGAGCTAAAGAAAAACAGGGAGAGCATTATTATTTCATGTCTATTTCGGCATTCAAAAATCATATTAAACAAGATGATTTTCTAGAATGGGAAGAGGTTTACCGTGATAACTTTTACGGTACTTTAAAAACTGAAATAGAACGACTTTGGTCTGAAGGTAAAAACGTGATTTTTGATATTGATGTGGCGGGTGGTCTGCGTATTAAACGAAAGTTCCCAGATAAGACCTTGGCTGTTTTTGTAAAGCCTCCAAGTGTTGACGAGTTGAAAATACGACTCAAGAAACGTAGTACCGAAAGCGAAGATAAAATCAATATGCGTATTGCAAAAGCATCCGTAGAGCTAGCAACAGCTCCTCAATTTGATAAGGTGATAAAGAACTACGATCTTGATACCGCTTTGGATGAAGCCCATACGTTAGTAGCGGAATTCGTTGGCGCCAAGAGGAAAGAATAGTTAGCTGGGATAATCAAATTTGTTTTAACGCATGAAAAAGGTAGGTCTCTATTTTGGTACGTTCAACCCTATACATATAGGACATTTGGTCATCGCTAACCATATGGTAGAATTCTCCGATTTAGATGAGGTTTGGTTTGTAGTCACGCCTCAAAGTCCATTTAAAACCAAAAAATCCCTATTGGCCGACAACCATAGATACCAAATGGTATATGAGGCTACAAAAGATTACCCTAAACTTAAACCCAGTAAAATAGAATTTGGACTACCGCAGCCAAATTATACGGTAAATACATTAGTTCATTTACGAGAAAAGTACGGTGAAGAACATGATTTTGCCCTGATCATGGGTGAGGATAACCTTAAGGGTTTCCATAAATGGAAGAACTACGAGGTTATTTTGAGCGATTACAATCTTTATGTATACCCAAGGATTTCAGTAGGTGAAATTGAACACCAGTTTAAGGGGCATGCTAAGATTCATAAGGTAGATGCTCCCATAATGGAAATTTCTTCCACCTTTATTCGTAAAAATCACAAAGAAGGTAAAAATATTAGACCGTTGCTTCCTGATTCGGTTTGGCAGTATATGGATGAAATGAATTTTTATAGATAGACTATCGTTCTAATAATTTTCTGCCATTCTCGTGGTATATCTTTTTCAAAGTCTCATCGCCTAAATCTAGTCCATTAAGAGGCCAATGGTATGAGAAATAATCCCAAGCATAAAAATGCTCATCTGCACTTTCAAGAATCCTGAAAGTAGTTTGGTACATGTCGGCATCCATACCCATGTCGGTTCCATATACCAATCGTTCTTTATATTTGTTAAAGAAAGCCTTGGTACGTCTAGGGACTGGTGCCACCTCTGCGTAACGGGCAGATATATCAGCATATAAATTAGGGTGTTCATCCAGTAGTTGGCCTAAAATAGTTAGGTCGTGACTGGTATTCGCTAAGTGGCACGCTATAAAGGTGGTTTCTTTATTATTTCTAACTGCATTAGATAAGGTGGTGAGTAATTCCTCATGTGTAAGAACACCTTCTTTTGATGTGTCTACTTTCCAAGTATAGGCATTCATAAGTCCATCGTTCTTTTCGTCCATGGGCAAGTACATCCAATAAGGGTCAGCAACGTGGACGCTTATGGGCATACCTAATTCCCCACACTTTTTTAAAAGTGGTTGTAAGCGAGGGTCGTCCAAATGAAGACCAGGCGCAATAGATGGTTTTGAGTAGAAAAGCCCTAGTCCTTTATCTCCTAATTCACCAACACCTCTTGCACCTTTTGCAAAACATCTTTCAAGTTCTTTTACAGCTTTTTTAGACCAGCCTTTTTCATTGTAGCCTGTGTAATCAAAACCGCACCAAACCTCAATTTGGTCACCGTACTTAGAGTACATATCATAAATGCTATCAAATTGTTGACCTGTGGAATACGTGAGTATAATCGATTTCTCAATATTCTTTTCTTTCATAGTGGTAATCCATTCTTCCAATTCTTGTTCGGACTTGGCATCTGGGTGTGAGTGAAAGTCTATTACGGGGTATTTGGCCCGCTTAATTTGGGTGTTGGGAGTGTTGTAAATACTCTGAGGTCTATAATCTTTTAGAAGTAGGTTTTCTTGAGCAAATAAATGGTTAGTAAGCGATAGGAGTAGAAGAAGTAATAATTGCTTTCTCATGTCAAGAAGGTTTAAAAGATACATTTATACATACTTCACGTAAGAAAAAGTCATAGAAAGGGTATGGTTTTTCAAAAGTGAAATTAACCAATTAGTTTAATTGGGGGAAGATTCAATGTTTAAGTAGGAATAATTTTAGGTGCTAGATTTGGAGAAAAGCATTGTAGGTAGCAAAAAAAATAAGGAACGAAAAGGCTATTTATCTAACTGTTGTATGTTTTGTGTGGCCCATTCAAAAGCTTCATCTAGCTCATGAAATACACCGATTGGTTTTTTAATGAACATTTTTTCTAGTGTTGCTATCATACGCCTATATTTATTTTCAGAAACAATGGCCATGCCTATTAGGTTAGGGAACATATCAACTATTTCCTTGTAACCCATTGGGTCCATTGAGTATGAATTTTTTCTATTTGAAATATAAATAAAAGGTGTAGTTGTCCCATAAATGCGCTTAATAGACGTGATGGGACCAATAGAATCCTCTTTGCTTACATCGGCACCCTCGGCAAATTCACCCACTAAGAAGTTAGGATAGAACCAAAATTTAGCAAATCCAAAATCTTCTTCTGTCAATAATTTAGGCGTAGTACGTAACGGTGTTTCCATAGCATATCTCAGTGGTTAAGATACGATTTATACTTATGAAAACCAGCAGATTGTTATAAAAGCAACAAAAAGAATTGTTTGTATATAGACTTATGAATAGCTAACCTTGTTCTATTTGGTTGGGTCAAAAAGAGTTACGTTGTATTGGAATTGCTGAGGTTCTGAATTAACAAGAACATTATCTATGGTTATAACATAAGAGGTATCCTCCGTTAGAGCATTAGAATTAATTTCAGGTTGCCAAACAATTGTGTTGTCTCCGTAGATAGCTGTAAGTTCCTCTATTTGTAAAGAAACTGAATTTCCATTCTCAGTTTTCATTGAAATCCTAGTTTCGGAGAAATCTGCGTTTGCGATGGAAAAAGACCATCTTGGGTAGGCTAGTCTTGCAGGTAGATATCCTGCTGGCGGCCATGCAACAAATTCCGGTGCATCTGCTGGTGCACTTAGGATTTCCTAGTACCCATAGAGCATTATACTGACTGGTATTTCCTATGCCAATTTCTTTAAGTCTTGGCCATAATAACCATCTTCTATGACCTACGGGATAGTTTTCACTACACTGGTCACGCATATACGAATCTATAGAGGCCGAATTTTTTGTTGATGTTAATAATGAATTAGCTGCGGCTTCTTTTCCGTCATTTGTAAAGCATTTCCATGTGTCGGGAGGAAAATGGTTCAAGGTCCCATTTGCATGTATCATAAGTGCTGCCTGTTGTGATTTAACGCTTTTTGTAGCTTCTTCTTCAATGGTATTGTTTAAGCCTACCGCTTTGCGGAAATACTGCAATCTCATTAGAATTTTATTTCTAATGGGTTCGGGAACGGTATATAGGTTCACAGGTCTGTTCATTACCAGACCAAGCTACATCAGAGTTTGTGTTACTAGACGCTAGATAATAATCTTCATATAGTTGTTTGGCTGCATCTCTTGCACCAAAATCTAGATTGGTAGTTAACTCTTCCTCTTCTTCCTGAAGGGATGAGCTACTCTCTTTACTGCATGATAAGAATAAGGCAAAACAGCACACTGCGGGTGCTACGTAGTTTATAAAGCGCATTGAAAAAGGATTTGGGTATCTTTTTACTAACGCCTGAATTTTCAGAAAGGTATTTTTTTTCGATGAAGTGCCGGTAGCACTAAAGCGGCATGTTATTATGAAATGCAGTAAATACCAAAACTAAACATTGAAATTTGTGTGCTAATCGTGAATATCATGAAGACTAAAAATGTCATGCATAAAAAAAAGTACCTCATCATAGTTAACTTTACTATGATGAGGTACTTGTTAGTTATTACTCAAAAGAAATTGATTATTCTCCTTCTGGCGCATCTATTGTTGCTGGAGCAACAGAATCATCATGCTCATTATAATACTGCTCTAATAAGTTCATTATTGCTGTTGTCAAATCTTTGGTCTCTAATAATAATGAGAAATACAAGGTGGTATTTTTAGGGCTTGATTCTTCAGTACGGGTTCTGGCTACTTGCGTCTGTATTTTTTCTTGAACCATATCAAATAACTCCTGTTTTTTACTTAAAACAAGACCAATTTGCTCAAATGATCTTTCGTCAAAAGCTGTTTGCGTAAGATTCAGAACTTCATCTAATTTTTGATCTATTTGCTTAAGCTCTTTTATTTGATTGTACTTTAATTTCTTATGATTGTTGTTTACGTGCTTGTGGCTAACCTTACCAATATATTCTAATGACTGGGCAATGTCTGTCAAATGCCCTAGAATTGTAATGTAGAAATTACTTGCACCTACACTGTTTTCATCAAGATTTTTTATGAAATAGAAAATATTATCTCGTAAATCATCAATTTCATCAGAAAGCTTTGCGCCTTGTTTTTTGTTCTTTTTCAATAGACTTGAATCTTGAACTGCAAGACCATTAATTGAATTGGTATATATCTTGTTAGTTCTTTTAAGAACATTAGCAATGTTGCTAGCACTTTCTTCAATAACACCTTGAATAGAACTGCTTTCAGCTTTATTTAAAGTGTCTTCGGCTTTGGTCTCTTTGGCTTTCTTTTTGTGCGAGATATAGTTTCTTGACAAAAGTAAAACTGCAACAAATAATAGAATTGCAATGGCAGCACCCTGACCAAAACTAATTATCGCTAAAATAGTACCTGCTGCTATAAAGGCAATAATTGCAGTACCAAACCAGCCACCAATAACATTTAGTACACCAGCAACTCTGTATACAGCACTTTCTGCTCCCCAAGCTCTATCTGCCAAAGAAGTACCCATTGCCACCATAAAAGTTACATATGTCGTAGATAAAGGAAGTTTGTATGAAGTTGCAATCGATATTAAAATACCAGCAACCATTAAGTTTACCGCAGCTCGCACCATATCAAAAGCAGGAAGCTCATGTACTTTGTTTTTTGTTAGAGCAATAGTCGGTTTTTCAAATTGCTTTTCAATACCGTTTTGCACTGATTTAGGAATCAAAGCCATAGTTACCTCCGAAACAGCAATTGCAGACCTCACTAAACCACGAGAAAGAAAGTTAGGTTGAAACCGTTCTTTAGTAGCCTCTTGACTTGAAAGATCAAGTGATGTTTTTACTACTGCTTTTGCTTTGCTAGAAAACCATAAGGTCACAACCATAACAATACCGGCAATAAACAAAAGTAGTGTAGGTGTAGGTACTTTTGCAGCCAAAATACCCATGCTGAATTCTGTAGCAGGAATACCTGATGCTATCCAAGCTTCATAAGATTGCCATGCGGCAATTGGTACACCAACGAAATTCACTAAATCGTTACCCGCAAAGGCTAGAGCCAAGGCAAAGGTTCCCATACCAATAATCAACTTATAAATATTAACTTTTGCAAAGGTCATTAGGATATAAGAAAGAATGGACCAAATCACAAAATTTGCTGCTGCAATACCAACCCATTGTGTTTCAAGAAAATCTTTAATGGTACCATTGCCAATAAGCTCAAAATTTTCGCCAGCGAATGCGGTTCCTTTAATACCTTTCATTAAAATAAAATAAGTAATAGCAGAAAGCGCTACACCTCCAAAAAGGGCTCCAACCCAATTTGCTTTTCTTTCAAAATGATATGATAACAGCAATCTGGAGACCCATTGGACTAATGCACCTATGGAAAATGCCACGACGACCGACAGGAGAATACCAAATATTATTTCAGTAGCTTTTGATGTATTGATGTAATTAACAACGTCGCTAAAATTTCCATTATCAGCACCAATTTTTATTAAGGCCATTGCTACTGCAGCTCCCAAAAGTTCAAAAACTATGGAAACGGTAGTTGACGTAGGCATACCTAGGGTGTTAAAGAAATCTAGCAGAAGTATATCGGTAATCATTACCGCCATAAAAATGAACATGATTTCGTTAAAGTAAAACTCACCTGGGTTAAAAATACCCTTTCGAGCAACCTCCATCATACCACTAGAAAAAATAGCTCCAAAACCAATACCTAAACTTGCCACAATCATAATGGTTCGAAAAGAAATTGCTTTAGAACCTATGGCTGAGTTCAAGAAGTTTACTGCATCATTACTGACGCCGACAACCAAATCCGCAATTGCCAAAACAGCAAGAGCGATTATCATTATAAAGTAAATGTTATCCATAATTTATGATATAAATAAGTTTGCAAATATCTATTGTAATTAGAGCTATAATGTTATCTAAAGGTTATGTTTTATTTAGAAATGAATGTCCATTTGTAGGCGTGCCATTAGTCTGTTCACTCCTCCATCCAAGTTAAGATAACTCAAATCTGATTGAACCTTTAACTTATGACCGGCTAAATATTTTGAAACACCTAGGGTGTATTGAGTTTCAAGGCTTTTTCCTGTTATATCTTTATCTAAATCAATGGTGGTGAACCGTCCTGAAACCTCCCAGTTGGTAGAAAACAAATACCCTGTTTGAAGGTTTAATCCATTCCCTACTTGTACTTCGTCACCAGTTACTGATCCATCAGAGTTTTTGGCAATTGGATCAGCTGCGGTTCTGTTGGCATATTCGGCCATAAAAGAGAATCCGTTATATTTAAACATGGCATCAACATAAACTGTTTTAATGTCAGTTTCGTGAAATCCAATGTCATTAACCATGTATGAACCTTGGTTACTTCTGTTTTTAACCGCGTTGTTATTAAAGTCAAATGTAGCTGCTAACATTAATTTTGGTGTTTCTACTCTTTTTAGGTCAGCTCCGATGTACGCAGAAAAATCTCCAAATGGGAAAAGCTCTAAGCGAGCGGTATGTTGTAGACTACCAAGATTTCCTGTTGTAATGTTTCTGCCTTCTCCTTGAGAAATGGCTAATTTTTCTTTAATTAGAAACTGGTTAGTTAAGTTGAATTTATGTCTTAGTTGAACACCTTGGTCCCTATCTATGGTAAATCTGCTATTCAGGAGAGAGCGATCCACTTGTTGCAGATTTCCAGAAGAAATTACCCGCTCAATGTTTCCAGGTAATTTGGTTTGACCCATCCAAAACTCAAAGTTTTTATAAAAATTCCATATAATAACACCATCTAGAATGTATCTAGGGGCATTACTTGTAAATTCAGAAGCTCCTGAAAGATCACGGTTTGAGAGCCCGAATTCAAACTTGTACTTCAATTTTGGAGAAAACGCAAAGCCGTCAAATTTTAAACGGGCGCGTCTAATAGAAAAATTTTGGCGAGGGTCTACAAGTCCTCCGTCTTCACCTTCACCCCATGATGCAATTGTTAGAAATTGCATACGAGTGCCAATTTTCATGCTCCAAGTACTATCTTTTCCTATTAGGTTAAAAAGTCCTTTTCCAAAGGCTGGTGCGTTTGTTTCTTGAGCATAGGAGATACACGAAAAACTTAAAAGTAGCCCGAGGGCTAAACATTTTAATTTCATTTAGGCATTAGTTTTTGTCGGAAGTAAATAACTAACACCAATGTTAAGCTAATGTTTTGTTAACGTTATATCTAGAAGAAGAAATTGCTATTTATCAACAAGTTAAGTTGTGTGTAAAAATCTGATTTACAGATGTATATTTGGATTAGTTAGCATTAAAATAATGCTCTTAAAAACATAAGTTAAAACATAAAAAAAAGCTACCTTCTTCAAGGTAGCTTATAGGATTTCAAAAAAACTAGTCGACAAAAACTAATAAGTATTATGAAATCAAATTTGTCTTTATAGACAACCGCTAAGGTCGATCACGGATGTCATCTTATGGTAATGTAAATATTAATTTATCTTTAATTTTTGGAATAATGGTTATTTGTAACACATTGATAATTAGGGTTTAATATTTTCAATGTAAATTTAATGTTATGTAATGATGTTTTTAACGTAAATTAATGTATCTTTGATAACAGTAAATAGGTACAGAGTTATTTTAAAATCAACAACATGAAGAATTCAATCATACTTTTCGCCCTTGCATTAACCATGACAGTAGGGTATGCTCAAAAAGAAAAGGAAGTAAAATTAAATAAAGAAACCAATTTAGTAGAAGCTACTTATTATCATGATAATGGAGCGGTAAGTCAAACAGGAACTTTTGATTTAGCCGGTAAATTACATGGTCAGTGGATTAGCTTTGATGAAGCGGGAGAAAAGGTATCAAAAGGAAATTACAATAAAGGTGTTAGAACTGGAAAATGGTTTTTCTATAATGATGGCGCTGTAAAGGAAGTAGAGTTTGATAACAATGTTATTGCAAACGTTATTGAGAAGCAGAAGAAATCAGCAGTCGTTTCTAAGAACTAACAATTTTATTGAATAGAAAAAGGGAGTTTTCACATTGTGGAAACTCCCTTTTTGTTTTATGAATATTTAGGAAACAATTATCGTTCCATACTGGAAATTGCAATTTCCGAATTTTGTAATGTGTTTTCATCTGCAAATGACATATCTGATAGGCTTACTGTTTTAGCCTTTAAACCTTGTGTAACTTCTATAGTATTAGACGCTACAACCTCTACTGGAACCTCATAGGATTCATAACCTAAAAAAGTAACCTTAAGTATGTAGTTACCTTGGTTCAACGTTTGATATTTCAAAGTTGCCACGAAAGTTGGTCTGTGTCTTAAATTTTGTATCCTTTATTTGAACATCTGCAAAAAGCAAAGGTTCATTGTTCATCTCCATGTCAAAAATAGTACCTCTAATAGCTCCTTGTTCTTGAGCAAAAAGATTTAATGTACATATAAAAGCAAGAAAGAATAATGTCTTTTTCATTGTTTATTATTTAATGCAAAGAAAAAGCTAGTGTGTTAAATTATAGTTATCTGAAGTTTAAGTATGGATTTTCTTAAGGTTAAATAACGGTGCGTTCTTTTAGTTTGAAAAGTAGATTGAAATTGAAAAAATGTACCTTGCAGGTCTTAAAAAACTCTTATGAACTGGGAAAATTTATTGTCTCTTAAGCGCCAAGGCGATACGCACAAAAGATTACGAAAGGAACAAGACGAAACGAGGTTAGGTTTTGAAGTAGATTATGATCGTATCATTTTTTCCAGTGCTTTTAGAAGTTTACAAGATAAGACCAGGTTATACCGCTGTCAAAAACAGATTTTGTTCATACTCGTTTAACCCATAGTTTGGAAGTTTCCGTAGTAGGAAGGAGTCTTGGGCGCATAGCAGGGAAGAAAATTCTTGAGAAACACCCTTTTTTAAGTGAAATATATGGTTACAGATTTAATGATTTTGGAGCTATTGTTGCCGCAGCAGCTTTAGCGCATGACATAGGTAACCCGCCTTTTGGTCATAGTGGAGAAAAGGCTATTGGCGAATACTTCATTACCGGGAATGGTAAAAAATACCAGTCTGTTTTGACTGGAAAGGAATTTCAGGATATTGTAGATTTTGAAGGGAACGCAAATGGTTTTCGATTATTAACTCAATCACGAGAAGGCGTTACGGGAGGCTTACGTTTAAGCTACGCTACATTAGGTGCTTTTATGAAATACCCAAAAGAGTCCCTACCTAAAAAAGCAACAAAACATATAGCTGATAAGAAATTTGGTTTTTTTCAGCCAGATAAAGAAGCTTTTAAAAATGTAGCGGCAGATTTGGGTCTTTTGCAGACCAGAGATGGAGAAGATATTTCTTTTGCAAGACATCCTCTAACATTTCTAGTAGAGGCTGCAGATGATATTTGTTATACAATAATAGATTTTGAAGATGGTATTAACCTTGGTCTTATCTCTGAGGATTACGCTCTGGAATACCTTATAAAATTAGTGAAGGACAGCATAAATACCAAAAAGTATAATTCTTTAAAATATAAGGAAGATAGGCTTAGTTATCTACGAGCTCTTGCCATTAATACCTTGATAAGCGATGCAATTTCGGTCTTTATTGAGAATGAAGATAAAATACTGAATGGTACTTTTCAAACTAGCTTGCTGGATCAAAGTGCTTTTAAAGCTCAGATTGAAGATATCATTTCTATAAGTGTTGAAAAGATATACCGCTCTCAAGAAGTTATCGAAAAAGAGATTGCAGGCTATAAAATAATTTCGGATATATTGGATGTGTATACTAATGCTCTCATCCGAAAAAAAGAAAATAGAGCTTCTAATTATGATGCTTTAATGCTAAAAACACTTCCTGAGTTTTATAGAGATACGGATGACTCTATATATCAGATATTATTAAATACCTGTTGCTATGTAGCAAGTCTTTCAGATAGCGCTGCAGTGCATATTCATAATAAAATCATGGGTAAACAGCTTTAAAAGGCGTAGGATACACCAACACCAAGCAACTGCTTAAACTGTATGCGTGGCCTGCCAGCGTCTAGCACAATACCATTAGCATCTGTTTGTTCGTCAAATAGAATGTCATCATCATAAATAATATGAGTGCCAATAGTGGTAACAACGTATTTGTTAACTTTTAAATCAAAATTAAGCTCCCAGTCAACATCAATGTTTCCAAACTTTTGAAGGTAATCTGTGTAAAGGCTCAAACGATGCTTAAGGAGCATATTTTTGTAAACCTCTTTCTCATACTGATTCGTCACTAAAAAGCCAAATTCTAGAAAAATTTGTTCCCCTTTTTCGAGCACATTTCCATCCGCATCCAAAACGGCTTTTTTAACACCAAAAGAACCTTTATTGGCTAACTCTTCATCTAGAACAAAGGTTGCTTTTTGAGTAATGGGTGAAATATATAGATTGAATTTTTGGTCTTTGGTAATATAAGATGTTCCAGCACCCAAAAATGAATACTATGGAGCCATGAAACGTGAAATAGGCGATGACCTATCGGGATATTTATAACCGTTGGAAAACTGAGTATTGAAGTTGGCTTTAGCCGAATAATACCAGTTGCTAATAGTGTCTCGTTGAAGACCAAAAGTGGAACTAAAACGGATGGCATCATCTGTTTTTCTTAATTTCTGCTCTTCCTGTACATTAAGGCCGTAGCGCATCTCCATATAGTTATCCCACTGTATATAGCGAAACTTGTAATTTCTTTCAAATCGCGCGTTCCCTAGGGCCGATATGGAGTTGTTACCACCGGCATTCCAATTTACGAAAGCTACTTCACTAAAATTTGCGCCCAGTTTATTTACCGTTGTCCAAAAGGATGGAATCTTAAATCGGTTAGGTTTCTCGTCAAGAGCATTGGTACGATTAAATGAAATAACAGGATTCATTAAATCTACACTACGTGGAACAAATTTTATTTTTTCTTGTGTTTTTCTAATTACGACCGTGTCTACTATGGTAGTATCTACCACCATGGTGTCAATTTCCATTTCTCTCTATGGCGGTAATGAATCTTGGTTTTGTCCAAAAACAGAAGATAGGCAGAAGCTAAAAAATAGAATAAATAGACATGATGTTAATGGGGAATTATTCATTTAATAGCATTTTTATATGTTTTGTTATACTTAAAGGGTCAATTTTTGCTTGTTCGTGTAATTGCTCTACGGTACCATGTTCCAAGAAAATGTCATCTATACCTAAAATATGTATTTTTTGAGTATGTCCTAGTTCATTGGCTAATTCTAGGATTGCAGACCCAAAACCACCCATTTTACAGCCATCTTCAAGAGTAATTATGTGTTTATAATGCTTAAATATATCTATAAGTAGATTTTTATCCAACGGTTTTACAAACTGCATATCATAATGGCCAATTTTCTCTTTTTCTGCAATTTCTTTTATAACAGTAGAAATGGTATTCCCAATATGGCCAATGGTCAATATAGCAATTTCAGAACCTTTTTTCAATTCTCTAGCTTTTCCAATTTCAATTTTTTCAAAAGGAGTCTGCCATTTTTCTTGAACGCCCCTACCACGCGGATACCTTATGGCTATAGGATGATTTAAGCCCAACTGCGCAGTATACATCATGTTACGAAGTTCCGTTTCGTTCATAGGTGCAAAAATATACAAGTTGGGTACACACCTCAAATAAGCAATATCATAAACACCATGATGGGTTGCGCCATCTTGACCAACAATACCAGCTCTGTCTAAACAAAAAATAACTGGTAAGTTTTGGATAGCCACATCATGTATAACTTGGTCATATGCACGTTGTAGAAAGGTGGAGTAAATAGTGCAGAATGGTACCAGACCTTCAGTAGCCATACCTGCAGCTAAGGTTACGGCATGCTGTTCCGCAATGCCAACATCAAAAGCCCTACCGGGTATTTGCTCCATCATGTATTTTAAAGAGCTTCCAGTGGGCATAGCTGGTGTGATGCCAACAATATTTTTGTTTTTTTGAGCCAGTTCTACCAACGTATGCCCAAATACATCTTGGTATTTTTGAGGTTCGTTAGCTACAACCGGTTTCTTTTGAAGTTCACCCGTATGTTTATCAAATTTACCTTGGCGCGTGGTATGTCACTTGGTTTTCTTCGGCCTTTTTCAAGCCTTTCCCCTTGGTAGTAATAACATGTAGTAATTTTGGTCCGGCTACCAGCTTTAAATGGTCTAGTTCATTTACAAGTGCATTAAGATCATGCCCATCTATAGGACCGGTATAATGAAAATTGAGGCACTCAAATATGTTCTCATCTTTTGCGATACCTTTTTTTACATTGGTCAAGTATTTTTTTAAAGCTCCTACACTTGGATCTATACCAATGGCATTGTCGTTTAGGATGACCAATACATTAGAATTGGTAGAACCAAGATGATTTAAAGCTTCAAAAGCCATACCGCTGGCTATAGAGGCATCACCAATTACGGCAATGTGTTGCCGGTTGTTTTTACCGTTTAATTGAGCGGCCATAGCCATACCTAAAATTGCAGAAATAGAAGTAGAACTATGTCCCGTTCCAAAAGCGTCGTAACTGCTTTCACTTCGTTTTGGAAATCCACTGATACCTCCTAATTGGCGATTAGTATCAAAAATTTCTTTTCTCCCCGTTAATATTTTATGTCCGTAAGCTTGATGGCCAACATCCCATATAAGTTTATCATCGGGCGTATTAAATACATAATGTAAGGCAATGGTGAGTTCAACAACTCCAAGGCTAGCGCCTAAGTGCCCCTCTTTGGTCGCAACAATATCAATTATAAATTCCCTTAATTCTTTCGCAAGTTGCGAAAGTTGGTCCACTGAAAGCTTGCGTAAATCTTCTGGGTAAGTAATATAATTTAAAAGTGATTCCAAATTAGAGGTGTAAGTTGCAAAAATACGTGTTTAGCAGTGCTGAGACAATTTTTTTTAGCTCAGCCTATGGGTTTGAGGGAAGCTAATTATAGTGGGTTTTTAAGTTGCTGATTCTTAATGATCACAAGTTATGCGGATCTTTCGAAAAGTATGGCATAAATTTGTGTTAAACCCTTGTTATGATACAGCCTTTTGATGACACCTATTACATGAAAAAAGCACTTCAAGAAGCAGAAGCTGCTTATGAAAAGCAAGAGGTGCCGATTGGAGCTATTATAGTCATACAAGACCGGATTATTGCTCGTGCCCACAACCTTACGGAACAATTAAATGATGTTACGGCCCATGCAGAGATGCAAGCTATTACAGCTGCAGCTAATTTTTTGGGAGGTAAATATTTACAGAACTGTACACTTTATGTAACTCTAGAACCTTGCCAGATGTGCGCTGGCGCGTTGTATTGGAGTCAGATATCAAAAATAGTCTATGCGGCAAAAGACCCGCAAAGAGGTTGCGAGGTTATGGGAACAAAATTACACCCGAAAACGGAAATAGTAGGTGGTCTTCTAGAAACCGAAGCAAGTGATTTGTTAAAGCGATTTTTTGCAGAAAGAAGAAACCGGAACTAAAACTAACCTAACCTAACACGGTTAATACTTGAGCTAGTACCGATAAAATGTTATTGATTATCAGTCTTTTTTGGTTCTTCTCCTCTCATTTTTCTAACGTTTTCATCAGTCAGCATATAGTCTTTCATTTTCTTTCCTTTACTATAGGTGAAAAGAAATAAAGGCATTGCAACAAGGAAAAGCCCTAATGTGCCAGAACCTATAAATTTGTGACTTAGAGGTAGATTTTCTTCCTGAATATTAAAGCCGTAGATAATTGAAGCAAAACAGACTAGGGTTATTATGGATACGAGATATTTCATAGTTCTTGTAAAATTACAAAACCTTTTACACCTTTATCTTGTAAAATTAATGAGTTCTCTGCGGTATGCTGTTAAAAGCTTAGACTTTGAGACAAAACCTATGTATTTTCCATTTTTAATAACAGGGAGATTGAGCGCCGCTGCTTTGGAATTTATCCATTACTTTTTGCATGCTGTCCTTCCCATAAAAAATATGTTCTGGAGCATTGTGCATAAAGGTCTCTACTTTGGTAGTTTCGTATAACGAAGTGTCAAACATAAACTCTCTAATATCATCTAACAAAATAATACCTACTAGAGAGCGATTTTTATCTATTACAGGGAAAATATTTCTACCGGATTTTGCTACGGATTTATGCAGCATTTCCCCTAAGGTCATATCGGGATAAACTGTTTTAAAGTCTTTTTCTATAACATCGTCTAATTGCATCAATGTTAATACCGATTGGTCTTTATTATGGGTTAGCAAATCACCACTTTTAGCCAACTCTCGAGTATATATAGTATAGTCAATAGCATTTTTAGTTATTAAATAGGAAATAGAGGAAGTTATCATTAAGGGAACAAAAAGTTCATAACCTCCTGTAATTTCGGCAATTAAAAATATAGCCGTTAAGGGAGCATGAAGAACTCCCGCAATAAGTCCTGCCATTCCTATTAATGTGAAATTACTTTCAGAAACAGAAAAACCTAAACCAGAATGGTTAACAATTTTTGCCATTACGTTGCCTAGAGCGCTACCCATAACCATAGTGGGAATGAATATTCCTCCGGCACCACCAGCTGCTAATGTGGTGGTCATAGCTACCGCTTTAAAAATTGTGATACCAAATAGTAATGCAATAACTACCCAAATATTTTGGGTGTATTCATCAAAAGGAGTTTTGCCCAAAGCTTTAATATGATCACCATGTAACAGGTCATTAATAAAGCTAAATCCCTCCCCATATAATGGAGGAATAAAATAAAGCATTATACCTATTGCCAAACCACCAACTAAAAGTTTGTATTTGGGGGTTTTTAGCTTAGCAAATAGTTTTTGTATACGAAAGTACATCCGTGTAAAATAGATGGAAGCGAAAGCTGTTCCTACACCTAAAATGATATAAAAGAAGGTATCTTTTACTTCAAAGCTCTGCGTTAACGTAAAATTAAAAAGAACCTCATTGCCCAAAAAGAAATAAGAGGTGAGAACACCAGAAATAGAAGCTAATAATAGGGGAAGCATGGAGAGCATGGTAAAGTCCAAACTAAAAACTTCTACCGCAAAAATTATGGCGGCAATAGGTGATTGAAATATAGAAGCTATTGCTCCGGCCGATGCGCAAGCAATTAATAACGAACGGGTTTTGGCATTAATATGGAAAAAACGCCCAATATTAGAACTTATGGCGGCTCCAGAAGCAACTGCAGGCCCTAACAAACCTGTAGACCCTCCAAAACCAATTGTTAAGGGAGCTGCAATTAATTGAGTGTAAATATGATTAGGTTTAATTACTCCCTTTTTTTTAGAGAGCGAAAATAGAATAGAAGATACCGCATGTTGAAGCGGTTCTTTATGAATATATTTTACATAGAGATAAACAAGGGTAAGACCTATAATCGGCAGGATAAAATAAAGACCATTGTTTGAGATAAAGATTCCCTTTTCAAGAGAAATTTCAATGAAGTATACAATGTTCTTAAGTGTAACTGATGCTAGACCTGCTAAAAGCCCAACCAGAACGCTCATGAGATGAGTGAAGGTCTTATTGGAGATATTCTTGTATCGCCACCTTAAGAATCGGGTAGATAGTCTTTGTAATTTAGTGGGCATCAGAAAGGTTTACCTCCTAAAAGTATTAAAAAAATCCCGCGTTTAAGCGGGATTTGATTTCTATGCTTTAATATCAATTTTCAAGTTTAGTTCATTAAGCTGTTCTTGGTCAATAGCTGCAGGAGCATCAATCATAACATCTCGTCCGCTGTTGTTCTTTGGAAAAGCAATGAAATCTCTAATAGTTTCTTGGCCACCAAGAATAGATACCAATCGGTCTAGACCAAATGCAATACCACCATGTGGTGGAGCTCCGTACTGAAAAGCATCCATTAGAAAACCAAATTGCGCTTCTGCTTCTTCAGGAGTGAAACCTAAGTGTTTGAACATTGTGCTCTGTACATCTCTATCGTGAATACGAATAGAACCGCCACCTATTTCATTACCGTTTAACACTAAATCATATGCATTAGCACGTACTGCGCCTGGATCAGTTTCTAGTAATTCTAACTGACCAAGGTTTTGGTGACGTAAATGGGTGGTGCATGGCATGATAGTTTCCAGTTTCTTCATCAAGTTCCAATAATGGAAAATCAATGACCCATAATGGAGCGAACTCATCGGCGTTTCTTAGGCCTAATCTTTCGGCAAGTTCCATTCTAAGCGCACTTAATTGCGCTCTGGTCTTGTTGGCATCCCCAGAAAGAACACAAATAAGGTCTCCTGGTTTTGCTTGTGTAGCTTCGGCCCACTTAGCCAAATCTTCTTGGTCGTAAAATTTATCTACGGTAGATTTAAAACTTCCGTCTTCATTATATTTTGCGTAAACCATTCCCATGGCACCAACTTGCGGGCGTTTTACCCAATTCACCAAGGCATCTAATTCTTTACGAGTATAGCTTGCAGCACCAGGTACAGCAATACCAACTACCAGTTCTGCAGAGTTGAATACGCCAAACTCTTTATGTTGTGCTACAGTGTTCAATTCTCCAAACTCCATTCCAAAGCGGATGTCTGGTTTGTCGTTACCATAAATGCGCATGGCATCATCATAAGTAATTCTTGGAAAGGCAGATATTTCTACTCCTTTAATTTCTTTTAGTAAATGCTTAGTAAGGCCTTCAAAAGCATCAAGAATATCTTCTTGCTCAACAAAAGCCATTTCACAGTCAATTTGCGTAAACTCCGGTTGTCTATCTGCTCTAAGGTCTTCATCACGAAAGCACTTTACAATCTGGAAATACTTATCCATACCACCTACCATAAGCAACTGCTTAAAAGTTTGAGGTGATTGAGGTAAAGCGTAGAACTGTCCTTCGTTCATACGGCTGGGTACAACAAAATCACGAGCTCCTTCTGGAGTTGATTTTATTAAATATGGTGTTTCAACCTCTATAAAATCTTGGTCACTAAGGTACTTTCGTACCTCCATAGAAACCTTACTTCTAAAAATGAGGTTGTTTTTGACAGGATTCCTGCGAATGTCTAAATAACGATATTTCATCCGAAGGTCTTCACCTCCATCGGTTTCGTTTTCTATGGTGAAAGGAGGTGTTTTTGATTCATTAAGAATTACGACCTCGTCTACCAAAACCTCTATATTTCCTGTGGGAATTTTAGGGTTTTTAGAAGACCTTTCAATAACCTCACCCGTTACTTGCACTACGAATTCGCGACCCAAAGACCTTGCTTGTTCTAATAATTTTGAAGATGTACGATCTTCATCAAAAACCAACTGCGTGATACCATAACGATCACGAAGGTCTACCCAGACCACAAAACCTTTATCACGGGTTTTCTGAACCCATCCGGATAGGGTTACCTTAGTTTCAATATGCGATTCTCGTAATTCTCCGCAAGTATGGCTTCTGTACATTATTAAATAGGTTTAAAGAACAAATGTAAGAAGTTATGCTGGTATCGTCTAAAAAATTATCTCAATCGTTTTTTTGAACCCATTTGTAATGCTACTTAGGGCTAAATGCTAAAATTTAACAGATATTTTAGACTTATCGTAATCTTTGCTAACTTGGCAGTTAAAATAACTAATTCAAAACTTTGAAAATGAAACAAACTTTACTTAGAAAGTTGTATTTCCTTGCGTTTTTGACACTGCCAATTACGGTATTTGCTCAAGATAACTTGGTAAAAGGTACAATAACAGATCAGGCGGGTGAGCCTCTCTACTTGGCGTTAATGTTGTTATTAAAGGCACTAATGTAGGTACTACAAGTGATTTTGATGGCAATTACTCTATAGAGGTAACTAAAATACCTGCTGTTTTAGTTATTTCATCTATAGGATTTAATTCTAAGGATGTTGATGTGAAAAGTGCGGGCGAAATTAACATTGCTTTACAAGAGGGAGTAGCTTTAGATGAAGTTATATTAGTAGGTAACAGGTCTAAGCCTAGAACAATTTTAGATTCTCCTGTTCCAATAGACAATATAGGAGTATCGGAATTACGCAATACTGGGCAACCTTCGGTTGATAAAATGTTGACGTATAAAGTGCCATCATTTAATTCTACTACTCAAACGGTATCTGATGCCACTGCACATTTTGACCCTGCGGATTTGAGAGGATTAGGTCCAAGTAGAACTTTAGTTCTTGTAAATGGAAAACGAAAAAATCAAAGCGCCTTAGTTTATATAAATGATACTCCTGGTAAAGGTGAGGTAGGTGTAGACTTGAAGAGTATACCTGCCGCGGCCATTTCTAGAATAGAAGTTTTGAGAGATGGAGCTTCTGCACAATATGGCTCTGATGCTATTGCCGGGGTGATAAATATGGTTTTGAATAAAAATGTAGAGTATACTACTGTAAATATAACTTCGGGAATAACTACAGAAGGAGATGGTTTTAAATTGGGTGCAGATGTAAATACTTCTGTTAATATAGGAGATAACGGGGGATACCTTAACTTAACTGTGGGCTATTATCAGCAAGAAGAAACCAACAGAGCTGGTACACCGGGAGGTGATTTGCTTTTTGGTGTTTCAGCAGATGATCCACAATGGTCTTCTTGGTTAGCAGCTAATCCTGATTTAGGTATGACTGTAGGACAGCCAAAATTGAATAAGGCAGATATCTTTTTCAATGCAGGAGTTCCATTTAAAAATGGAAAAGGGGAGTTCTATACGTTCGGTGGGCTTACCTATAGAAAAGGAAAGAGTTTTGCTTTATACAGACCTCCATATTGGGTGTCTGACCCATCTAACTTGCTTCATCATGCAGGTACGGAGTATCAAGGGTTTCAGCCAACTTTTGAAACTGATGTTAGAGATAACAATGCTACTGTAGGTGTTAAAGGAGAAGTACTAGGTTTTGATGTTGATTTGAGTGGTACCTATGGTCGAAATGCTATTGATTATGAGGTAAATAATAGTTTGAATGTTGATTTGGGCGCAAACAGCCCTACTTCATTTGATGTAGGTGCTTATACTTTTAGTAATACACTTGCTAATTTGGATTTTTCTCGCGTTTTTGGTCAGATTAGTACTGCATTTGGTGCAGAAGTTAAAGAAGAACGTTTTACAGCAGAGGCTGGTGAACCTGCATCTTATTTTGGAGGTGGTGCACAATCTTTTTATGGATTACAACCTGCCAATGCCGTAATTGCAAAAAGAAATAATTACGGGATTTATGGAGATTTAGAGTGGGAGCCGACAGAGGAATTCTTAATTGGAGGGGCCATTAGGTATGAGGACTTTAGTGATTTTGGAGAAAATGTCTCCTGGAAGTTAAACGGAAGGTATTTATTGGGAGATAAGGGAGCGATTAGAGCTTCTTACAGTACAGGGTTTAGAGCTCCTTCTCTACATCAAATTTACTTAAGTAATATTCAAACACTTGTATCTGGAGGTACAATCTCTAATCAGGGTACGTTCAATAATGTTGATCCTGTTATTAGAGAAGGGCTTGGTGTTCCACAATTAACTGCAGAGACTTCAAAAAATATTTCTGCAGGTATAACATTTGAACTAATTAAAAACTTTACAGCTTCTGTTGATTTTTATAATGTCAAAGTAGATGACCGGGTACTTTTTACTGGTGAAATAGGGGCTGATGGAGATGATACAACTACCAATCCAATAGAACAAATTCTAAATGATAACAGTATAACAAGTCTTAAATTCTTTGTTAATGCCGTTAATACAAATACTTCAGGAATAGATGTTGTTTTGAATTATAGAAATATTGAATTGGGTAGTGGAAAATTCTCTGCAACTTTAGCTGCTAACTTTAATGAAACCAAAATAAAGGGACAAATAGACACTCCACCTTTATTGGCTGCTAACGACTATGTTATATTTAATAGAAAAGAACAATCTAGAATAACATCTGCGCGGCCTAAGAGTAAAGTGTTGTTGGGCTTAGATTATGAAATTGGAAAGCTTAATTTGTCCTTGAACAATACTTATTTTGGCGAGGTAAGTTGGATGCACAGTAGCAACGGTCTTAATGGTGTTGACTTAGGTAATGGTCCTTTGCCAACAGAAGATGAGGCATTTGACCAAACTTTTGCAGGTAAGGTAATTACCGATTTAATAATAGGATATGATTTTTCAGACAAGATTTCGGGTTCGATTTCAGCTAATAATCTTTTCAATGTTTATCCTGATGAAATTGATACGAAAGGTGATTTTGTTACAGATTTAGGAGGGAGATTTAGATACCCTTGGGAAGTAAATCAGTTTGGGTTTAACGGAACCGTTATTAACGCAGGCCTAACTTTTAAATTCTAGAGATTCTTATTTTCTATAAAAAAACCCGCCAATTGGCGGGTTTTTTTATGAAGTAAAGCTTAGCGTTTAAACAGTTGCTTCCAAGCTTTTTTCTGTAGTTCCAGGTCTTTCCTTTTTTCTTCCCCAGACTGCAATCTTTATTCTGTAGGTTATATTGAATAATACGGGAACGATAATCAACGTTAAAAAGGTTGCTACGATTAATCCAAAAATAACCGTCCATGCTAATGGACCCCAGAAAACAACATTATCACCTCCCATATAGATCTTAGGGTCAAAATCAGAGAACAAAGAGAAGAAATCAATATTTAGACCTATTGCCAAGGGAATAAGCCCTAAAACCGTGGTTATGGCCGTAAGGATTACGGGTCGTAACCTAGCTTTACCGCCTGTGGTAATAATTTCAGTTACTTCGTCCAAAGAAATAAGGTCTTTGTCATTAAGGCCCAATTCTACTTTCTTTCGGTCAATAAGTATTTGGGTGTAATCCAGTAATACCACCCCATTATTCACCACAATACCTGCAAGAGAGATAATACCCATCATGGTCATCATAATTACAAAAGACCATCCGGTAATCATCAATCCACCAAAAACACCTATGAAGCTTAAAAAGATAGCAATCATAATTATAAGTGGCTTGGAGATACCTCCAAATTGGAAAATCAATATCAACATAATTAACCCAAGACCGGAGAAAAACGCACCTACCAAGAATTGCATTTGCTTGTTCTGCTCTTCAATCTGGCCGGTAAAGTCAATTTTCACATCTGCAGGGAGCTTTTTAAAATTGTCCATTTCTTTCTGAATCTCCGCTACAATTGCTCCTGCATCACTAAAATAAGGTTTTAATTGAGAGTAGATGGTTACCACCCTTTCCTTGTCTTTGTGTTTAATGGCACTAAAGCCTGAGGAGTTTTTCTGCTTGGCTACTGCCGCAACCGGAATTTCCTTGATTTGACCATTTGCTGGGTCTCTAAATATGATGTTTTGATTAAACAGGGCATTTTTATCATACCTGATATCTTCATTAAAACGCACGTTAATGTCGTAATCGTCACCATCAACTTTATATACACCTGCTTTTTCTCCAAAAAGAGAACGTCTTAATTGCAGACCGACTTGACCTACGGATACACCAAGTTCACCTGCTTTTTCACGATCAACAACCACCTCCATAGAGGGTTTGCTTTTGTTTACATCAATTTTCAATTCTTCAATACCGGCAATGTTTTTGGTATTGATGAAGTTTCGTACATCTTCTGCTGTACTAATCAATTCAGTATAGTCCTTACCTTGTAATTCTATATTTATAGGGTAACCTGCTGGCGGTCCATTAGATTCTTTTTCTACGGAGATAGCTACACCAGGGTAAATTCCGGTAAGCGCCTCTTGTATTTCCCCACGGAGTACTTCCGTGTCACGACCTTCTCTATACTTGTATTCACGCATAGACACGGTTACCTTTCCACGATGAGGCATTTCTGCAGCAGAACCACCATCTGTTTGAGGGTTTCCAGCACCTTCACCTACTTGAGATACGGCAGATTCAACCAAATAATTACTATCGCCATTCATGTACTTGTCTTGATTGGCAACGGCAAATACTCTTGCTTCAATTTCTTTGGTAAGCTTGTTGGTCTTTTCAATAGCAGTACCCTGTGGATATTCTATGTAAGCATATATTTCGTTAGGTTTGTTATCTGGAAAGAACTCTACTTTTGTACGTCCACTTCCTAACGATGCACCAAAAGCTACGAATACAGCAATCAAAAGGAGGAATGTAATACCAAAATACCAATACACATTTTTGCCTCTTAGGGAATGTGCAATTCGTCTTTCATACCAGTTCTCAAAACTTACCATAGCGCCATTCTGAAAGCTGATGGCCCATTTTTTTAAAGCGTACTTATAAACCCAGAACATAACTGCGGTTACAATCATTACTGACCCCAAACCACTCATTGTTCCTCCAAAAATCAATATAAAAATCCCGAAACCACATAATATGGCACTAATACGGATTAAAGATTTTACGGTAAGTTCTTTTTCACCAATTTCCATAAATTGAGAAACCAACATGGAGTTCATGAATATTGCCACGAAAAGTGATGAACCTAATACTACGGATAAGGTAATTGGGAAATAAATCATGAACTGCCCAAAAATACCTTACCATAAACCTAACGGTACAAATGCCGCCACTGTGGTTAAAGTTGATATAATAATAGGGAATGCAATTTCACCAATACCTTTTTTAGCTGCCTCGGTACGGGACATGCCTTCGCTCATTAAGCGATACACGTTCTCAACTACAACAATACCGTTATCCACCATCATACCAAGGCCCATAATCATACCGAACAGTATCATCGTGTTCAAGGTGTATCCTAAATTATTCAATATCATAAAGGACATGAACATAGACATAGGAATAGCAAAGCCTACAAAGAGTGCATTTCTGAACCCTAAAAAGAACATAAGCACCGTAACAACCAATATAATACCAAAGATGATGTTGTTCACAAGGTCATCTACCTGGTTAAGCGTTCTTCCCGAAGAATCATTGGCAATGGTGATGTTCAAATCTGCAGGAAAATAGTTTTCTTGCTCTTTTTTTACAATCTCTCGGACCTTAGTGGTCGCCTCGATCATGTTTTTTCCTGAACGTTTTTTGATGTCTAGCATAACTACACTAGTACCAAATTCACGAGCGTATGTGGTTTTTTCCTCTTCAGAGAAACTTACTTCTGCAATGTCTTTTAAGTATACGGCTCCGTTTTCCGATTTTACTACAAAATCGTTTAGTTCCTTGGGGTCTTTAACTTCACCGAGGATTCGAATGGTTCGTCGTTGCCCACCTGATAAAATATTACCTGCGGACATGGTAGAATTACCATTGCCAATAGCATTTATAATATCTTGAAAACTGACTTTAGAAGCCATCATTTTATAGACATCTACCGCAATCTCTACTTCTTTTTCCTGTGCGCCACGTATGTTTACTTCCTTAACTTCCGGAAGGTCTTCAATCTCATCTTGCAAATATTCCGCAAACTCTTTCAGTTTTTCCACGGGATAATCTCCGGTGAAATTCACGTTCATAATCGGGAATGATTCCGAAAGATTCAGGTCAAAGACATTGGGTTCTACTTTGGCGTTATTAAAAGTAGGCCAATCTTCACTGGCCTTTTCGCTGTCTACCTCGTCTTTAACCTTTTGTTTGGCTTGTTCAACAGACAGTTCTTCATCAAACTCAACTGTAATAATAGAATAATCTTCTTGTGAAGTAGAGGTTACTTCTACCACATTACTCACGTTTTTTAAACGGTCTTCAAGTGGGTCGGTAAGCAATCGTTCTACGTCTTCCGCTGTGTTTATAGGTAAATAGAACTAATGTAAATTTTAGTTTCTACAATTTCTGGGAAATCTTCCTGGGCATAGCGAAATAAGACTTTAATCCCAACCATAAAAAAATGGCGATCATTACGTAGATAACCGAGGGATTGTCAATTGCCCAAGAAGATAGGCTAAACTCTTTACTAGCGTTTTTTTGCTGTTTACTGCTCATCGGTCTGGTCGTTTAGAATTTTAACCTTCTGGCCATCTTTTACGCTCCTTGCGCCTTCTTCAATAATATGGTCGCCATCCTCTATACCTGATAATATTTCAATTTGGCTACCCTGTGTTTTACCGGTTTTAATAATGCTCTTTTTAAGTATAGCCTCATTCTCCCCGTCCGTTAATTCGGCAATATATACGTATTGATCTCCTTCTGCATTTTCTGAGATAATACTTTGAGGAATAACAATTGCTTTTTCGCTTGTATAGTCATTAATGTTAACCTTCGCGGTAAGGTTAGGCTTAATATTTCCTTTCTTATTAGGAACAGGAATCTCTACAGTAAAGGCTCTGTTGCTCGGGTTAATGAAATTACCGGTCTGTCTTACTTTAGTGGTTACCGTATCTCCTAACACAGGAAAATATACTTTAGCCTCTTTACCTACTTTAATACCGTCTAAATAAGTTTCAGGAACATCTACTTCTATATACATGTCCGAAAGGTTCACGATACGAAATACTTCGGAACATAATTCCTTATGAAACTACGGTACCTTGGTCTTTGATTACATTATCAATAATACCTGAGAACGGTGCTCTAATAGTTGATTTTCCCAATTGACTCTGTGCTTGTTTTATAGCAGATTCAGCAGCTTCATAATTAGTCTTAGCCGATAAATACTCTATTTCAGAACCTATTTTTTGTTCCCAAAGGCGCTTTCTTCGTTCAAAAGTGGTTTTGCTGAGTTCAGCCTGTGTTTTAAGCTGAGATAGTTGGCTACTGCGGCCACCATCATCTATAGATGCCAATAGCTGACCAGCACTTACTCTTTGACCTTCTTTTACGTAAACACGTTGTAAAGTACCCGACATTTCTGGGTAAACAAGGACATTCTGTTTGGTCATAACATTCCCTTGTAGTTCTAGGAAGTGATCAAACTTGGCTACTTTGGCAGTTACCGTGGTTACTAAAGGTAACTTTTCATCACTGTTTTTAGTAGCAATAACAGAATCAAGCTGGTTAAGCTCTGCTTCTATAGCTTTTTGTTTTTCTGAAAGCTCGCTCTTTTTTGCTCTGATACTTTCTAAATCACCCTGTGCAATAATATCGCTAACAGAGGCTTCCTTTCCGCCGCAAGCGGAAAAAAGTAAGGTGGCAGTTGCTAAGTATAGTATTTTTTTCATCGTAAAAAGTTTGTTGTGTTATTTATCTTAATTACTTAAGATTAGAATTGGGTTCGTTTATAATGACCTCTAACTCGGTTTTTCTGTTAATGACTTCCACCATAGATTGTAGGTAGCCTTGTTGAGCGTCGTAAAGTTGTGTTTGTCTTTGGCGTAAATCAAAACTGCTGGCAATACCTTCTTTATATTTAATCTGATTTTTGTTTTCTATACGCTCTGCTAAACCTAAGTTTTGCTTTGCTGTTTCATATTCTTCAATAGAAAGAATATAATCGCTTTTGGCTTTTTCAAGTTGAAGGCGTATTGACTCTTCTGCTTCGGATAGCTGAGTTTTTGATTTTTCCATAGCAATTTTGGCTCTTGCTGTACTGGCGGAACGTTTTCCTGAACTGAATAAAGGTATATCAAGACTGACGCCTAATATAGACGAGTCAAACCATTCTTGGTCACCTTTAAAGAAGCTAAAGTCATTAGAGTAAGCAGAGGAACCGTAATTAACGAAAGTACTTAGAGTTGGTAGCGCTTTACTTCTTGCTAATTTCCACTCGTAGTAGCGTTGCTCGGTTAGATTCATGGCTAATTTATAGTCCACGTTGTTAGCCAAATTAAAATCTGTCTCCATTAGGGTGAAGTCGATTTGAGTTGTGACAAGGTTGTCCAAATCTTCCTCTAATTTGGTTGGGGCATCAATAGCAATACCCATAACGAGGTTTAACATTTGGCGCGTTATGTTTTCTAAACGAATTGTGTTTTTCAACTGACTTTCAACAGAAGATAAAGTAATTTGTAACTGCTCAACACTTTCTTCATCACCAAGTCCATTTTCGTATAGCTTGTTGGTTTCAAAAAGATTTTTATCTAGGACAGCCTTATTCTTTTCCAGAATCGCAACACTTTCTTCAGCTAGCAATACATTGCCATAGGCTTCAACAACAGATTTTCTAACCTCTTGGTCAGTTTTCTCTTCATTATTGGCACTATAACTTAAAAATGTCTTGGTGGCCTGCACACCTACAATATAAGAACCATCAAAAATCTTTTGGGTTAACGTGGCAGTTGCAGTTGCAGATTGGGCTTGGCTAAAGATAACATCGGCATATGTCTTAAGGCTCACCTCCAAAAAATTCTGCAGGTATTACTGTAACGGGCTGTTTTAGCTGGTTTTGATAGCTAACAGAACCACTAATTTGAGGAAGCCCATCTGCAATGGTTTCCCATTTTTGCTTGCGTGCATCTAAAAGGTCACGATTAGCATTTATGGCGCTATAGTTGTTTTCTAAGGCAAAAGCAATAGCCTCTTCTAAGGTGAAGCTATAGGTTTTTTCCGGTGGATCTTGAGAAATTCCGAGCACGGTTGTTAACAGCGCTAGCAAAGTCAAATATACATTCCTCATTTATTCATGGTTTGAGTTGATAATTTCATTTAATACTTTTCTTCCTTTTGGAGTAACAATACCCCGTATATGATATTCTAAATAATCATCCATTAATGTGCGTGCAGGAAACTGTTCTTCCGGAAATAGACGATAATCTTTAATGCTTGTTACGCCGGTAAAATAAATCCTGGACACGAATTCTATATTTAAATTTTCTCTATAGATTTCTTTTTCAATACCTCTTTTTATGTTGGCAACTACACATTCCTGCATTACCTTAAATTGCTGGTCCCTTAACGTATTGTGGATTTTTGGGTAGTATTTCTGCAATTGGTATTGCGGCGATGATTTTTCATCTTTTAAATGAATCATCACAAATTTCTTTATATCGTAAAGTTCTTCAATAGGGTCCTTATGAAGTGCACATATTTGGTTTATGCCTTGGGATATTTCACAAAAAAGATTACCGGTACATTCTTGGACCAGAGCAGTTTTATTAGCATAGTGAGTATAAATGGTCTTTTTGGAAATTCCCATTTCATTGGCAAGATCATCCATAGTAACGCTCTTGAATCCTAGATTCAAGAACATATCAGTTGCTTTGGCTAAAATTTTTTCTTTCATAGAAGGGCCAAAGATAACTTTGGAAACTTTAAAAACATAAAAAGTTTCCAAAGTTTTACAATAATTTAACATGTCATTAAGATTATTGCAAGTTGATTTTAAAAGGTTTATTGAATTTTTTGAGCTGCTTTTAATCGGATAGACAGTAATTCTTCTCGATGTTACCCAATTTTGGCCCTTAATTTTTTTACAAAGTCTATTAAAGGCCTGTTCTTTATTTAAATGGTCTTATTTTTGAAAAAATTTTCTTGAATGCAGTCCATAGAATTTTACCGTTCAGAGTTTATTTCATTTTTAGAACAACAGGCAACTAAAAAGGAGCCTAAGAATCTTTACGACCCTATAACCTATATTTTGGGGCTAGGCGGTAAACGACTACGACCGGTTCTTACACTACTATCTGCTGAGATCTTTGAAACCGATTATAAGACGGCTTTGGATGCAGCCTTAGCGGTAGAGACCTTTCATAATTTCTCATTGGTTCATGATGATATCATGGATGACGCTCCTTTACGTAGGGGGAAAACAACAGTTCACGAAAAGTGGGATATCAATACAGGGATTCTTTCGGGAGATGCTATGTTAATTACCGCATATCAGTTATTTGAAAACTATGATGGGGAAACGTTCAAAAACTTGGCAAAGCTTTTTAGTAAGACCGCATTGGAAGTTTGTGAAGGTCAGCAGTACGACATTGATTTTGAGGAAAGAGATGATGTTACTTTGCAGGAGTACCTTAAAATGATCGAATATAAAACGGCCGTACTTGTAGCCGCTGCTTTGCAAATGGGAGCGATTATCGCCAAAGCATCAGAAAAAGAACAAAGAGATATCTATAATTTTGGGTTGAATTTAGGTTTAGCCTTTCAGTTGCAAGATGATTATTTAGACGCTTTTGGTGACCCAGAAACTTTTGGAAAACAGGTTGGTGGGGATATTATAGAGAATAAAAAGACATATTTGTACCTAAATGCCTTAAAATTGAGCTCATCGGAGCAGAAAAAGGAATTATTGGATATGTATTCTATTCAGCCGAAAGACCCATCCGCAAAAATAGAAACGATAAAAGAAATTTTTATCAAAAGCGGTTCTGCGGAATATACCCAAAGAGCTATTGAAGATTATACTGAACGGGCATTTGAGCTTTTGGAAGCTTTAAATATATCATCTGATAAAAAGCAAATTCTACAAGAGTTTGGAGAAGGGCTTATGCGCAGAAGGGTTTAGGTAAGTTGCTTTAATCTATTGAACAGCGCTTTTACAAAAGGTTTCGTTGGGCAGGCGGATATAAACTTAAAGTCTTCTAAGAGGGTAGTTTCCTCGTCTAGAAATTTAAATATTAGCTGTGGAGGGCATTCTTTAAAAAGTGATTCAAATATTTTGTGTCCTTGGTCATTGTGCTTAGCTAGTACGTCTAGAAATAACAAATCGTAGAACCCGTACCTGTTTCTAAAATTCAACTTATTTAATGGTCTTCCTGTTTTCAGAAATTCAATTAATATTGGAACTTTCTTTGCAGTACTCATAAAGGTATAGCCGGTACTGGGTTTTGCCCAACCGCCAGCAGTTCCTATATAGCGTATGTTTTTTGTATGGTGTTCTCTAAAATTGTAGGCGGTCATAGGTATGCTGCCCTGTTCGGTTTCGGTAATTTCATAAGTTCCACATTTCAAATCATTTTCTAAATAGTGGACTAAAGCTTCTTCGTATTCTTCTTTTGGTAAGCGGTTTTCAGAGAATAGTGTGTATTCAACTAAAGCTTCGTTTTTAGAAAATGGAAGGATATACATAAAACGGAGATTTCCTTTTTGTGGAATGGAAAAATCCATGTAAGTGGCCTTGGTCGGGATTGAAAATAGGCTTTTCGGTCTTTATGGTCCATCCTACAAAATGCTGTTGTAACACAGGATATTTTTTTTGATGGGTTGCCATTTTGTAATTAAAGCTACTAGTAAAGACTTTTGACGCGGAGTAACTAGAATGGTCCGTAGTGATGGTTACCATAGAACCCTCATCTTTTACACTTATGACCTGCTCTTGCCGGAAAGTAATATTTGGTTTGTCTTTTAGTCTATCAAAATAAGCCTTGTAGAAATCAGCTCCGCGGACCATTTTGTACTGGTAGGGAGCAATGGCATAGCTTTGCGAGAATTCTGTACTCCCAAAATAAATATGATTCCATGTTTTGGAAACGATGGATTTAAACTCTCCTTCGCCTTTTTCCCAAAAACACCAAGTTCTATCATTAGATGTTTTTGCATCCTTATCTAATAACAGAATAGACTTGTTTAAGAAAAAGTCATCTTTGACCATGGCACTTGCAAGCATTAAGCCAGCTGCGCCGGCACCAATAATGATATAGTCAAAATTTGTTTCTTTTTCCAAAATCTATTTTAGGGTCGTTACTTTTCCAAAAATAGCGATTCTATTCAAGCGTATTCAATTTTTAATTAATGCGATAGCGTAAACCAAAAAAACCACGAATACCTTGGTTAGGTCCATATACGTAAGATGGGTCAAAAGTTAACGCATTGGGATTGTTGGGTGTGGCTACTACACTGCCATTAGAATCAAAGGTTACATTTTTGTCAAACGGGTCGTTCGCACGGGCAATGATAAAGGGGTTTCCGCGGTTGGGGGTCCAGTCCAATAGGTTTTTTACACCTCCATAAAATTCAAAATTTTCAAGCCCTTTCCAAGTGAATTGTATGTTCTGAATACTCCAAACAGGTGAAAAATCTCTTCTGGGGTCTGTGGGACCAAGGGTTGGCAATCGCATTGGTCCATAAATATTTCCAGTGTAATCAATTGATAGGTCTATTTTTTTGATATTATATGATGCATTCCAGGTTCCGGTATAACTCTCAGTCAATATTTGTCGTTTAGTAATTCCATTTTCGGTTTGACTTACATCTTGATAAGTAGCGCCAATTAAAAATTTGAATCCATAAAATGAAAAATCAACATTGGCACTTGCTCCTTTTGAAACCGATTTACCATTCAGGTTATCATAGATAATTTTGTTCGGGTCCGTATCGTAATCCGGCAATATGGCGTTACTAAATTTTGTGTAGAATAGTGAAGCATCTACACTAACAAAGGTGCCATTGTCCGCATATATTTTTTTGAGGTAATTTAAATTAACATTGAAGGATTTCTCCGGATCAAGCTCTTCTGTTACCACAACTTCTCGGGCGCCAGTTAGGGCAGCGTGTTCTTCAGTAAATAAATTAACGACCCTAAAACCTGTACCAGCATTAAGGCGTAGAATATCGTTATCCGTTACTTTGTATCTGTAGGCCATTCTTGGGGTGTAAATATTACCATGTCGTTTGTCATAATCGTAGCGCATGCCTAAAAGCAAAGAGTGCTTGTTGGCCAAAGCAATCTCATCCTGTATGAATAAACTGGGTATAACTACTTCGTCTGCATTAGTTGTGGCGGTGGTGTTATCATCATAATAGTTGTACCGTAACGCTGTTCCAACAAGAAGGTCATGACGTTCAAGAGTTTTGTCCCAAGTAAACTGCCCAAAACCAATGCGCTGATCAGCAATGTAAGGTGTGTCTCCATATACAGAGTTTTGGCTGTGATCATTATATGAGAATGAAAACAGCACTTTTTCTTCTATAGGTAATTCATATTTGCCTAAAACCTCCCATCTGCGGGTGTATATACTTTCTCCGTAAACTTCATCGCCACCTCTAAATTCTGGCGTCCATTGCATTTCCCCTCCCCAGCGATCTTCGTAGAAAAAACGTCCTGCCAATGAAAGTATGCGATTGTCCTCGCGCTGAAAATTCCATTTTTGAAATACAGAAAATCTATTTTGTAGCGTTAAGTCGGTAAAGTTGTCTCCGTTATTGTCAATAGGTGTGTCGTAATTAAAGTAGTTGATGCCCAGAAGCATATCAGTCTTTTTTCCAAAGTTGATTTTTGTGCCAACGTCAATATTGTATTCTCCCCAACCCGTTACAAATGCATCAGCAAAGAAATCTGGGGCATCCAAGGTGCTTTTTGTAATAATATTGATCAAACCACCCACTGCTTCACTACCGTAAAGAGAGGAGGCAGGGCCTTTTATAATTTCAATTTGTTCTATTAGGGAGTTTGGTATTCCAGAAAGACCGTATACTGTACCTAGACCACTAACAATGGGCATTCCGTCAATAAGTACTAATGTATAAGGGCCTTCAAGTCCGTTAATATGAATGTCACCGGTATTACAGACATTACAGTTAATTTGCGGTCGTACACCATTTACATTTTGTAATGCTTCAAAAATACTTGCGGTTGGATTCTTTTTGAGAAAAGTTGGACTGTAAACTTCTACGGGTACCGGGCTTTCAGATCGGCTCACTGCTTTTAGTGTTCCTGTAACAACCATTTCTTCCAATTGCTCAGAAGCGGGAATTATCTTTATGTCAATTGTTCTGTTTTCATTAGTTCTCAAAGTGATTTTTTTAGAGAAATCTTGATATCCTATGACTGAAACATTCAATTTATATGTTCCGGCGGGTATGTTCTTCAAATTATACGTGCCATCTTCTGAGGTTGAGGTCCCCATTTTAGTGCCTTTTAAGTAAATGTTTGCGAATGGAACCGTAGCTTGATCATCGGTAATGGTTCCGTTAATACTGCTGTTTTGAGCATTTACTAATCCTGTAAGAAGAGTACATAATAAATATAGACTCGACTTTAAATATGTTTTCATTAGTATAAATTAATATTTAGACAAATCTAAATATTTGTTTTTAGATATAAAAATGTATTTTTGTATGATTGAAATTTTATGACACTATCAGAAGAAGATTATATAAAAGCCATTTATCATCTAGGAAAGGGTGAGAACAATATTGTTTCAACCAATGAGGTTGCGGAGCAAATGAAGACGAAACCTTCTTCCGTTACTGATATGATGAAGAAACTTTCGGAAAAAGGCGTTGCTAATTACAGGAAATATAAGGGGGTCTGTCTCACGGAACATGGTCTAAAAGTGGCCTTAACCCTTGTTAGGAAGCATAGATTGTGGGAGGTTTTTTTAGTTGAAAAATTAAATTTTGCTTGGGATGAGGTACATGAAGTTGCCGAGCAATTGGAGCACATTAAAAGTGAAAAATTAACGGATAGCTTAGATAAGCTTCTTGGTTTTCCGCAAGTGGATCCTCATGGAGATCCTATTCCGTCCAAAAACGGGGAATTTAAAAAGGCCGTAAAAAAGCTTTTGAACGAAGTACCGGTAGGTACAAGTGGCACCTGTGTTGGTGTCAAAGATTCGTCCGCTCCATTTCTTAAATTTCTGGATAAAAATAGAATTGCTTTAGGGGACACGATTTTAGTATTGGAAAAGGAAGAGTTTGATGGGTCGTTGCATATTCAGGTGAAGGGGAAGGATATTCGTATCTCTGATCAAATTGCGGCAAATTTATATCTTAAAATAACGGAATAATATGCAAGAGGTAATTGATTATTTTGAATCTATAGATCCAGTTTTAGCAGCATTTTACGCTACGCTATTTACTTGGGGTTTAACTGCTGCAGGCGCAGCTTTGGTATTTTTATTTAAAGGTATGAACCGCGCACTTTTAGATGGTATGCTGGGTTTTACTGGGGGTGTTATGGTAGCGGCGAGTTTTTGGAGTCTTTTGGCACCAGGTATAGAAATGAGCCTTATGATGGATTCGTAAAAGTGATACCCGCCGCTGTTGGATTTCTTCTAGGATCACTTTTTATATTTGGTTTGGATAAAATACTCCCGCATTTGCACATTAATTTTAAAGAAAGTGAAAAAGAGGGAATTAAAACCCCTTGGCACCGTACTACATTATTAACCTTGGCAATAACACTTCATAATATTCCTGAAGGTTTGGCCGTAGGTGTACTTTTTGGTGGTGTTGCTGCAGGTTTTGAAGGCGCAAGTATTGGCGGTGCCGTAGCCTTGGCTTTGGGTATTGGTTTACAGAATTTTCCAGAAGGTTTTGCTGTTGCTATGCCATTAAGAAGACAAGGGCTTAGTAGAACAAAAAGTTTTATGTACGGGCAAGCTTCTGCTTTGGTTGAGCCTATAGCTGCTGTTTTAGGAGCGTGGGCGGTAATGACTTTTCAACCTATACTGCCTTACGCTTTATCTTTTGCTGCTGGAGCCATGATTTTTGTTGTGGTAGAAGAAGTAATACCAGAAACACAACAAGACAAATACACAGATATTGCTACTATGGGCTTTATAGGTGGCTTTATTGTAATGATGACCTTAGACGTGGGTCTAGGATAATATTGACCTGACTCTGGTTACAAAAATTGGTTTTCAGCTTATCTCTGGTTTTGGTTAATTATGTTAAATGTAGGAATAAGTTTACGTTTATTTTTTAACTTTATCAGACACAAGATAACTGGAAGAATTCCGTTTTATATAAAGACTAGCTTTTTCCGATACAGCTCGTCAGTGAAAACTTATATTTATGATAGCCCCCAAAAACCACGAACATGAAGCAGAACGACTCGCACTCTTAGAATCGTATGCTATTTTGGATACTGAGTTAGAGGAGGATTATGATAATTTGGTCTTACTTGCTTCTGAGATTTGTGGTACTCCTATTTCTGTTATAACACTTTTAGATAAAGACCGGCAATGGTTTAAAGCGCACCACGGTTTAGATACTAGTGAGACCGAAAGAAAATATTCTTTCTGTGGCCACACCATTCATGAAGCAGATAATCTATTTGTAATTGAAGATGCAAGGGTTGATGAACGTTTTCATGATAACCCTATTGTTGTAGGTGATCCTAATGTAGTTTTTTATGCAGGTGTAACCCTTAATGGATCTAATGGCTTGCCTTTGGGAACGCTTTGTGTTATTGACCATGAGCCTAAACAACTTAGTGAAAGTCAACTTACTGCTTTAAGAATACTTTCTGATCAAGTAATGAACTTATTAGATCTTAGAAAGAAAAAAATGGAGCTGGAAAAGGCAAATGAAGATCTTAAACTTGCAAATCGTGAACTAGATAATTTTGCTGCTGTTGCTGCCCATGATTTAAAATCGCCATTAAATAATATTATTACATTGTCTAATTGCTTGCAAGATTTTTATGCACCCAAAATGGATGATGAAGGAAAGCAAATTATTGAATTTATTAAGAGTTCTTCAGAAACTTTGAAAAAGCTTATCACTGGCTTACTTAATTATAGTAAATCTGGTCAGTTTAACATAGACGATAAAACTACCATACTTCTGACTGATTTACAAAGGACCATTAATGAACTGTTTGGTGGCCAGAAGGAGTGCAGCATTAAGGTAAAAAGTAATTTAGAGTCTATTTATGCGAACAAGGTAGCGGTTGAACAAATCTTAATTAACTTAATCGCCAACGCCATTAAATATAACGATAAGCCTAGCATTGAAATAGAATTAGAGATAAGAGAGCAGGATGCTTTTTATGAGTTTTTAGTAAAAGATAACGGACCATAATCCATGAAGATGATCAAGAAAAAATCTTCAAGATATTTGAGGTAATTTCTGAACAAGATCGTTACGGAGAAAAAGGAACAGGTATTGGTCTGGCCACAGTAAAAAAGGTAGTTGAAGGTCTAGGCGGAAATATTAGTGTTCTCTCCCAACTTGGTGAAGGCGCAACATTTACCTTCACCATTAAGAGCCCAATAGTTCTAACACCTACTATGGTGTAATTCCCACTTTTGCTAATCCAGTTTGTTATCCTAGACTTATCTATTGATTTCTTCAATAAGATTTGCAACCAAAGCTGTCCACCCAGTTTGGTGCGAAGCACCTACACCACGACCGTTATTCCCATCAAAATATTCGTAGAACAGAATTAAGTCTTTAAAATGCTCATCGGTATATTTCTCTTTATCTAACTCATTTACAGGACGGTTTCCATTTTCATCTTTTTTGAAAATACCAATCAGTCTTTTACTGATTTCAAAACCTATTTCTTTTAGGTTCAGTGGATTATCACTTCCAGTTGGATAATCGAATTTTAAATCATCACCAAAATAATTATGATATTCTTTTAAGGAACTTATAAAAAGATAGTTCATTGGCATCCAAATTGGTCCACGCCAGTTAGAGTTTCCACCAAATAAATCGGTAGATGATTCCGCAGGCTCATAGTTTATACCGTATATAGAACCGTTTATCTCTATTTGATATTTGGTTTCATGTGCTTTGGATAATGAACGGATACCGTAGTCGGCCAAAAATTCGGATTCATCTAATATGCTATGTATTAATATGTCCAATCGTTTCCTAGGAACCAAGGACAACAACACGTCTTTATTAGGGTCATATTCTTCTACAACTTGATATTTCTGGGTTTCCACTCTGTACGTACGGTACCAATCCATACTAGCCTTAAAGCGCGGTAATTTTGCTAAACATTCTTTTCTAATGTTCAGTACTGCCGCCATAGATAATAAGCCAGATATTGATCGTACTTTAATTGGTATTTTTTTACCGTCTGGTAGAATCAAGGTATCATAGAAAAACCCTTCTTTCTCATCCCAAGAGCTTATAGATTCTTCGGTAATTTTGTTCAAAGCCTCCGCTATGAATACAAAGTGGCCAAAATATTTAAGGGCCATATCTTCAAAAGTATCGTCGTGCAATGAAATTTCAAGAGCAATTTCAAGCATATTCAAACAGTAAAGTGCCATCCAAGATGTACCATCTACTTGTTCTAGAACACCTCCACCGGGTATGCCATTACTACGGTCAAATACTCCAATGTTGTCCAAGCCAAGAAATCCGCCTTCAAAAACGTTGTTGTTAAGGCTATCTTCTCTATTTACCCACCAAGTGAAATTCAAGGCTAGTTTGTTAAACATGCGTTTTAAGAAGCTTAGGTCTCCTTTGCCTGTTTTACGCTGTTCCATTTGGTAAATCTGGATGGCAGCCCATGCCTGAACTGGAGGGTTTACATCACTAAAATTCCATTCATAGGCAGGAATTTGACCATTTGCGGCCATGTACCATTCTTTGGTGAAGAGCAGGAGCTGTTTTTTTGCAAACTCGTGGTCAACCATAGAGAAGGTAACGCAATGAAAAGCAGAATCCCAAGCTGCAAACCAAGGATATTCCCATGCATCGGGCATTGAGAGAATATCATGGTTTCTAAAGGTCTGCCAAGTGCTGTTGCGTCCATATTTTCGTTCATGTGGGGGATTGGTTGGGGTCACCCTTAATCCATTGTTCTACTTCGTAATTGTAGTATTGCTTGGTCCAGAGTAGCCCAGCAAAAGCTTGTTTCTGTATTTCTCTTTCTTCTTCTGATGAGTTTTCGGTTATGGATTCTAGGAAAGATCGGGACTCCTTAATTCTTTCTTCAAAAACAGCCTCAAAAGTATCACCAATAGGGGAGTCAATATCTTGGTTAGATAGTCTTAACTTAATAACCTTAGTTTCATAGGAGCCAAGTTCAATTCGTACATAGGCGCACACTTGGTACCCTCCTTATTTTTTTCAGCTAAAGAAAAATCATTTTCTATAACGGCGTCATGGAATAAATCTTTTTTAAACGGATGCTCATTGGTTCCGTTAAAAACCCGTTCCTCATTGGTTTCGTTTTCAGTAAATAGTACTCTAGAAGGCTCGTCAAAATACAGGTTATATTTGCCAACATAACTATGGTCTACCGTAACATGTGGTGCTTTTTTACTGCCTTTTTTCTTAATTATGGGCTTCTCCTCCATTCCGGTGAAACTCCAAAAATTTCGAATCCATATGGTAGGTAAAACAACCGCCATTGCTTCTTTTGGGCCGCGGTTACTGATAGAGATTTTTACTAAAATATCCTCTCCTTCGGCTTTTGCGTATTCCGTATGAACATCAAAATACTCGTTATTGTCAAAAATGCCAGTATCTAGCAGTTCAAACTCCGTATCATGTTTTCCCCTGTTGCGGTTTTCTTCTACCAATTGGTTATAAGGAAACTCATTTTGAGGATATTTATAAAGGTGCTTCATATAGGAATGCGAGGGCGTATTCTCTAAATAGTAATAGAGTTCTTTAACGTCTTCGCCATGATTTCCTTGCGGGCCGGTTAATCCAAATAAACGTTCCTTTAAAATAGGGTCTTTGCCGTTCCAAAGTGCCACAGAAAAACAGATATTGCAATAGCGATCGGAAATACCTGCAATTCCATCTTCTCCCCAACGGTAGGTTCTACTTCTGGCATGGTCATGTGGTAGGTAGTTCCATGCATCTCCGTTAGCACTGTAATCTTCCCGTACCGTTCCCCATTGTCGTTCGCTTAGGTATGGTCCCCACTTAAGCCAATCTTTTTCTTTACTATAATGGTCTTTTAGTCTTTTGTCTTCTTTGGTATTCTTGGTCATAAAGTTGAAATATGAATGGGGGTTAATAGCTCAAAGATTTTTTTATAGGGACTGTCCTTAAACTGATACCTAAATTAGGTATATAATGAGGTCTTAGCAAGTTATAAATGATGTAGTCGATAAAATTTTAACTGCTATCGGAAATTTTCGCCACTTTTGTGCGTTCATAGAGTAATTGGTACTGGTGTAGAACGCTTGCCAATCTTCCAAATGAAAAATTACTATTGATATGCAGAAAAAGGGTCATGTATTGTGGAATGTTTTGGGCGTAATAACGGTAATTATTTGTCTATTTGCTTTTGTCCTTCATTTTAAGAACTGGACAAAAACAGATGCTACTGGATTTAGAGTCCTATCTGGTTTTTATTTACAGGAGGTTCCCTTTTCAGCTTTGGATAGTGTGAAATTAGTTCCTAAAATTCCCGGTATGGTACGTCTAAATGGTTTTTCTGCAATGGAAAAGGAAAAAGGTATTTTCAGGGAGTTCAAAGATTCACTTACCGAAAATAAAGTATATGTCTACATTGATAATTTAGAGAATCAAAAAATAAAAATTGTTCATCACGATTCACTAAAACTTTTCATCAATCTTAAAGATTCTACAGAGACTCAACAGTTGTTCGACTTACTATCGAGCAAATTAGTTGTAGAGCCAAACTAAACGTATAAGTTTTATATTCTACAGCCATTTTCTTAATTCTACTATATTAATTTCATTTTAAATAATTCACAGTTCTTTGTTAATCAGAGTAATGTGTTGTATTTTGTTGTGGTAATCATAAAACAAACAATCATGGAAACAGATGAAATTGCCTCTAAATTAGTGGCGTGGTGTAATGCTGGAGATTTTGAAAAACCGTACCAGCAATTGTATAGTGATAAAATTGTAAGCATCGAAAATGATGGTAAGGCAGAAGGTGCTTATGTTGAAGGTTTTGAAGGCATCAAGAAAAAAGGGGAGTGGTGGCAAGAGAATTTTGAGGTTCATAGCAGTAAGGCTTCAGACCCGGTGGTAGCAGATAATTGGTTTTCTGTAAAGTTCACCATGGACACGACTCATAAACCATCTGGGCAGCGCTCAAAAACCTCTGAGATAGCTGTATATGAGGTGCAGGACGGCAAAATTGTAAAAGAGCAGTTTTTCTACAATGAAAAAGGATAATATTTCATAAAATTTTATATCAGAAGAGCCAATCGACTATCGATTGGCTCTTTGTTTTGGAATCAGCAACGCCTATCTTCGCTTTAAAATTTATTCATGATTCTTTCGGCTCAAATAGTAGGTGCATTATATGGTTTATTAGCAGTAATATTCGGTGCTTTTGGAGCTCACGCTTTAAAGAAGTTACTTTCCGAAGAGCAACTTAAAAGTTTTGAAACTGGTATTAAATACCAGATGTACCACGCTATTATATTGTTGCTTATAGGTTTTAATTTTAATATGGATGTTGCCTTTCAGCAGTATATGGTCTATTGTTTTGTAATTGGTACGTTCTTGTTCTCTTTTAGTATCTATGCATTGGTTATTAGCTCTGCAAAAGGAAAGAAATTACGATTTCTAGGACCTATAACACCACTTGGTGGATTGCTCTTGGTATGCGGTTGGGGACTATTGCTGTATAGCTTTATCCGGAACCTTATGGTTTAGTTTTCTGATTGTGTTACGGAAGTAAACTCTTTAATGGCTTGGTTGGGTTCTATAATGTCATGTCCCTTCCAAAAATTTGGGTCGTAATCTGGCATATAAGTAGGAAGAATACCGGTTTTTTCCTCAAACGCCTTAAATTGTCCTGAGTTAATAGGTGTTTCATCAAAAACAATAAGCTCATATTGGTTAATGTTTCCAAAAGCGGCATCTACTTTTAAGGCCAGTTCGTTTTGCTTACGTCTTCCTTTTACGTGTTTGTTTTTTTCAATTATAGTCAATGGTCTTTTGAATCCTCCACGAATGCCTTTTATGATATTATAGTATCGTAGATGGTATTTTTGATCTGTACCTTTATCAAAAAGAATACTTCCCTTTGCTAAATATTCATTCACGGAAACGCCTAGGAGTTTAAAATCACGAAGGGACTCTGTATTCTCAAAATCCATGCGTATTAATGCAAAATCATCTGAGTTTATGTAGAGCATTCCCCCATATTCAGGAGAGCCATCGGGTACAAAACGTATAACATACACCGCTTGATCACCTAAATAGGTGTGGTTTTCAAGCGTCAGTTCATAGCGGCCCGGCTTAAATATGACGTTATAGTCAGTATCATCAAAAATGGGTAGGTTCTCAAAAAGATTACCCAGTGTTTTTCTTTTGTATTCAAGAAAAAATTCGCGTCTTTCTTCTTTCTTTTTCTTCTCTTGTTCAAGGTGTTCATTTAGTGCTGCGGCATCTGTAGAATCTATCTCTTCTTTAAAGATGTCACTCATATCCTCAGCGTCTACCTTGGTGCCGAACAGCCCAGACTTTACTTTAAAGTAAGAATCTGTTTTAATATTTTCTTTCGCAATTTTATTGAATTTTTCTTCTAAGATTTCAACATCAAGCTCTTTGCTTTTATCATAGAGTTCAGAGGCTTTTATGAGGTCTAATTTTTGCTCATCAGCATCGTCCGCACCATAGAGGTCGCCCAGCATTTCAGTATAATAAATGTTGTTTTTGGGAATGGTTTGAATTACACTATCCAAGAAACTTTTATTAAAAGCATCAATCGTAGATTTCTTTATTTCGTAATTGGTCTTTATAATGTTATTCTGGTAGGTTTCCCTGAGGAAAAGTCGTTTTTTAGAAAATTCGGTGATGTAATTTTTTTGGGTTTTCTTCAACAAGCTCAACAATTTCTTCTGGAGTGTAGTTTTTGTTGGAAACAATAACTTCTTGAAGTTCTATGGCTTTTGGTCTAAGGGTGATAAGGCTATCGGTAAACTCTGAAATAGGCCTTCCAATAGATTCGTACCCAATACAGGAAATGAAAAGAGAATCAGTAGCCTCTACTGCGTCAGATAATAGAAATTTAAATTTACCTTCTTCATTGGTAATCATACCCCTGTTATTCAGCTGCACGGTAGCGTAAGGCACGGGTTTTTTTGAAACGGAATCTACAATGATAGAACTTAAACTCTGGGCATGTTGTGTTGTGGTGAAAAATAGGAAGAAAGCGAACAGATAAGCGAAGGATTTTGGCATATTCATGGCTAATGGCTATTCAAAAAAAGCGATAGCATTTGAGGTAAGCACGGTTTTTTTGATTTATTTAATACCGATTTATCCTTTTATTAACGAATTAACCTACAAAATAAGCGAGACAAATGTCCTGTACTCTAATATGTTGCTAGATTGAAGATGAACGGTTTAAGCAGGTTGACAATATAATTAGTGACAACCACAACCATCTTGCCCGCAAGCTTTGGTGTTCCCTTTTTTGTGGGCAAACAATGCTTTTGGCAAAAAGAATTTCTTCACTAAATAACCTACTGAGATTGCTAAAACTATATAAACCAATATGGGTTGAAGTATGCTCATTTTATTTTAATGTTTGATATGCTACCAAGGCAACAATATACGCAAAAGCGCTCATAAAAACTAGTTGTGCGGCAGGCCATTTCCAAGTATTCGTTTCTCGTTTTACCACGGCCAATGTACTCATACATTGCATAGCAAACGCATAAAACAGTAATAGGGAAACTCCGGATGCCAAATTAAACAGTGGCTTTTTTGTCTTAGGGTTTATTTCTGCGGCCATCCTGTTTTGAATAGTTTGTTCTTCATCGCTACCCACACTATAAATTGTGGCTAAGGTACCAACGAATACTTCACGTGCTGCAAATGATGTGAGGACCGCAATACCAATTTTCCAATCGTAGCCCAGTGGATGAACAATGGGCTCTATGGCCTTACCCATATATCCTATATAGGAATTTTCTAACTTATAGCTAGAAATTTCTTGGTGCAGGGCTTTCTGTTCAAGAAATGTTTGTTTTTGTGCTAAAGAATCAGACAGGGCAGCGGCATCCATTTGGTACGCATTGCTACTGATACTATCTTTTATAGCCAATTCATAAGCAGATAATGCACTTACAATACTTGTTTGGTTAAAGTCTGAAAATCCTTCGGTTTGAACGCGGTTAGTAACAATTTCATCAGCATTCTTAAAATCATCGGCATAACCATTAGAACCTAAAAACCATAGTACTACTGAAATGGCCAAGATGATTTTTCCTGCACCCAAAACAAAACTTTTGGTCTTTTCCCAGACCGTATATGCTACATTTTTAGGTAAAGGTAATTTGTAGTTTGGCATTTCGACAACAAAGAAAGACCTGCCTTTAATTTTCAATATTTTGTTCAGTATTAAGGCTGAAAAAATTGCGGCTCCAAAACCAAGTAAATACAGTAACATTAAAGTAAGAGCCTTGTAACCTAGCCCTAGAAAACTACCTTCTGGTATAACCAGAGCAATGATAATGATGTAAATAGGTAACCGTGCCGAACAGGTTGTAAAGGGCGTAACGAGTATAGTTATCAGTCTTTCTTTCCAGTTTTCAATAGTTCGGGTGGCCATTACAGCAGGTATGGCACAGGCCGTACCCGATATTAAAGGCACAACACTTTTACCACTTAGACCAAAGGGACGCATAAGGCGGTCCATTAAGAATACCACGCGGCTCATATAACCTGTTTCTTCTAAAAGAGAAATAAACAAGAACAAGAAAGCAATCTGCGGAATAAACATGGCAATACCGCCAATACCTGTTAAGATTCCTTCTGCAATTAAATCCGTGAACACACCCATGGCGGAAGTGTATCCTTTACCCATGAACTTGCAGAAGCAAAAAACGTTTCTATTAAATCTTGGGGGTATCCGCTCCACTCATAAATTCCCTGAAATATGGTAAGGAGAATAATCATGAAAATTACATATCCAAAAACCTTGTGTGTAAGAACCTTATCTAATGAAGCCCTAAAACCTTTGGCAATGGCCAAATCTACTTTGTAAGTCCCTTTTAGGATACCATTAATAAATTGGTATCTAAGAATAGTTTCTTTCTGTTGTAGTCGTTTTAATTCTGATTTAGATTTGGTAGCAAAAGACGATGCATCTTTAAAGAGTTTTTTCTCAATGGGCATAAAATTGACGTCTTGCGTAATAACAAGCCACAATTTATACAGGTCTTCATTAGGAAAAGCTTCTTTTAATTTTTTAAAATATCCGGGGTCTATTACCGTAATATCTACATTTTGTACTGTAGATAGATTTTTGTAATCAGAAATTAGCGCTTTAAGTTTGTCAATACCAACACCTTTTCGGGTACTGACCAACGCAATCTTGGTATTTAGCTTTTTCTCTAAAAGTGGAATATCTACCGTTATACCCTTGCGAGACATACGATCCGCCATATTAATAACAAGAATGGCAGGTATTTTAAGGTCTTTTATCTGCGTGAATAAAAGAAGATTTCGTTTCAAGTTTTCTACATCAGAAACAACAATAGCCACATCTGGGTGATTCTTGTCGTTTTTGTTCAGTAGCAACTCTACGGCAACACTCTCGTCCAAAGAGGTTGTATTTAAACTATAAGTGCCCGGTAAGTCTAGTATGTGTGCTTTTATTCCCCTAGGTAATTTGCAGATACCCTCTTTTTTTTCAACAGTAATACCTGGATAATTACCTACTTTCTGATTAAGTCCGGTCAGTTGATTAAAAACGGAAGTTTTACCGGTATTGGGGTTTCCTATAAGTGCAACGTTAATTTGTTTACTCATAAAACCGGGGTATCTTCTATAATTTCCAGCTCAATGAGCTTTGCAGTTTCACGTCTTATAGCAATATGTGAACCATTTACGTTTATATAAATAGGGTCTTTAAAAGGGGCAACCTGAACCAATTCTATCTCATTACCTTATGGCAAACAACCTAATTCTAGCAATTTAATAGGCAGGGAGCCATCAGAGAATTCTTTTATAATTCCCTTTTGTCCTTTCTTTAGTTGTGCGACCGTAATTCCCAATGTTTATTTAGATTGATTACAAGTAAGGGCAAAAGTAGCATAAATTATCCTAAAAGAGACGGGTTGAATCCCAAAAAATCCTAAAAAAGGCGAAGTTTTTAGGTTGATGAAAATTGATTAGGAGAATACAAAGTGTTGTAGTTTTTATTTAGAGAGATACATTCGGTTATTAGAATGCAAACATGATGGTTTATTACTCTTTATTTGAGGCCATTAGAATTTTTAAATCCCCCATTAATTTCTCTATCTCTTCTTCATTGGTGCCGTCGTAAAACCCACGGATGCGCTTTTTCTTATCCACTAAAATGAAGTTTTCGGTATGAATCATGTCAAAAGGACCGCCATCACCATCATCTTTAACGGCTAAGTATGATTTTCGTGCCAGTTCATATATCTGCTTTTTGTCTCCTGTTACCAAGTTCCATTTGGAATCATCCACACCTTTTTCAACTGCATATTTCTTCAATTGCGCCACAGAATCAATTTCTGGAGTCACCGAATGTGATAAAAGCATCACATCATCAAAATCTTTAATGCGTTCCTGAATACTCACCATATTCTTAGTCATAATTGGGCAAATGGTAGGGCAGGTAGTAAAAAAGAAATCAGCTATATAAATTTTATCGGCATAATTGGCCTGCGTTATGGTTTCCCCATTTTGATTGGTCAAAGAAAAATCTGCAATGGTATGGTATTTTCTTTTGTACTGAATTGTACTGTCCACAAGTTCAGGGTTAACCATGGTAGGTTGGTAAACCGTCAGTATTTCAGGTGGTTGCAGCGCATTATAGAACAGATACATGATTACGGCAGAGAGCCCTAATAATACAAGACCAAAAAATTTATATTTTGAGAAAAAAGAGCGCATAATCTTTTTGGTAAAGATACGTTAGTCAGTACAAGCATTCAACCAATACTGCCTTATAGTGCTGCTAAATGTTTCTTAAAATCAAATGGCGGTTATCAGTTATTTTTTTTAAGCGACTGTAAAAGTGTACTTTTGTCGGCTGAATTCAAGATGAGTTCATTAATTATAGAAAACATAGATGAGTCCGTTTATTATTAAGACTATACAATTTCTTTTAAGCCTTTCATTGTTGATCGTACTGCACGAAATGGGGCATTTTATTCCAGCTAAATTATTTAAAACTCGTGTAGAGAAGTTCTACTTGTTCTTTGATGTTAAGTTCTCTCTTTTAAAAAGAAGATAGGTGAAACCGTTTATGGTATTGGCTGGCTTCCATTAGGTGGTTATGTAAAAATATCCGGTATGATTGACGAGAGCATGGATACCGAGGCAATGAGCGAAGAGCCTAAGGAATGGGAGTTTAGAAGCAAGCCAGCTTGGCAACGACTTATTATTATGTTGGGCGGGGTAACCGTAAACTTCATTCTTGCGTTGGTTATTTATATTGGTATGGCGTATGCTTATGGCGATACTTTTATACCTGCAGATGGTTTAAAAGACGGTGTGTATGTTACAGAAGAGACCATTGGTGATGAAATTGGTATTCAAACCGGAGATAAAATCCTAGCGGTTGACGGTGAGAAAATCAAAGATTTCAATACTATCTTCATGGATATTATTAACGGAAACAACATTACAATAGACCGTAATGGCGAAATTATAGAAAAGGAGATTCCTGTTGATTTTATAAATACACTGCTTGACGATAAAGACCGTATCCGGTTTTTGAGTTTTCGTTTCCCATTTTTAATCGGGGAAGTTTCACCAGAATCATTAAATATTGATGCTGGCCTTGAGCCTAAGGATGAAATAATGGAGATAGCTGGGAAGAAAGTTACCTATTTTGATGAGGTTAAACCTATTTTGGAACAGTATAAAGGACAGAAAATTAACCTTACCGTTATACGTGATAATAGTGTTCGTAAAGTTATACCAGTAGTAATCAATGATTCTTCGCAAATTGGAGTACGTCCAGTTATGCCTTCTATGGATGAAATGGAAAAAAGAGGTCTTTTAAGTATTCAGACTGAGAAATACACTTTTGCTGAATCTATTCCCGCAGGAATAAATAAAGGTGTAACTACATTTACTGGGTATTTGAAACAATTGAAAAAGATTTTTAATCCAGATACAGGTGCTTACAAGGGTGTTGGTGGTTTTGCGGCCATTGGCGGACTTTTTCCCGAGGCTTGGAACTGGCAGGTGTTTTGGGGTACAACGGCGTTCTTATCCATTATGCTGGGTGTTTTGAACTTGCTACCGATACCAGCGTTAGATGGTGGTCATGTAATGTTTTTGTTATATGAAATGGTTTCAGGTCGTAAGCCAAGTGATAAGTTTTTAGAATATGCTCAGGTAGTTGGCTTCTTTTTATTGCTTGCTTTAATACTGTTTGCTAACGGAAATGACCTTTATAGATACTTAATGGAAAAATAGATTGTAAATTTTATTTGGGACAATAAAAAAAACTATTATATTTGCACCCGCTTAGATAAACTAAGCGAATATATTTTCCTCCTTAGCTCAGTTGGTTAGAGCATCTGACTGTTAATCAGAGGGTCCTTGGTTCGAGCCCAAGAGGGGGAGCAACAAAAAGCTAGTCGAAAGACTGGCTTTTCTTGTTTTTATACGTATTTGTTGGGTTTGGAGTGGGTTTAGTCCCAAGTCAATTCTTCTTATAAAAGTCAACTTGTCAAGTTTTTCGGAGAAATAAGAGAGCCTATTCGGTGAGCTATTAGTTATCACTGGAGACTCACTTTCTGAATTGCGTGTCAATTGGTCAGGGAAAAATCAAAGCTTGCCCATTCAGTTCTGTAATTAAACAGCACTAACTAAGTCAAAAGAATAAATGCCCTTTAAACATTAAATTTCCCTATTTAAAGAAAACAAGGAGTCTTCATCAAGTATAATGATTTTGCTTTAAAAACAACAATAATAATATTGAGTGAGTTAGCCTACTAACAGCAACTTAGGAACCTCTAAGGTTTATCTAGACCCAACTATAATAAGACTAAATTGATTATTGGTGTTACAAACCCTATATTTAGAAGTACACATTCATATATTTAATTAAATGGTGTTAAGGTCTTTTGAGCTATTTTTTCTTTTTTTTTCAATGGGAATTTTTTCCCAAGAGCTACCTCCTATTCAAAACTATAGTCCGGTCGATTATGGGGCTCAAAACCAAAATTGGTCGCTCTCTCAGTCTGATGATAAATATGTGTATGCAGCCAACAATGGAGGATTGCTAGAGTTCAATGGAATAAACTGGAATCTATATCCATCACCAAATGGTTCAACTTTAAGATCAGTAAAAGCATTTATGGGTCTGGTTTATACAGGTTGTTATATGGAGTTCGGTTTTTGGAAAAGAAATAGCTATGGAGAGTTGTTTTATAATTCAATAAGCAACAAGTTGCCCGTTGAGTTATTAGAAGATGAGGAGTTCTGGAATATTGTGACGTTGGATAATTATATACTATTTCAAAGTTTAGAGCGCATATACGTTTACAATGTTTCTGATAACTCTGTTAAAGTGATTGAAACTAGGACTAGTAGGGCAAAAATATTCAATATTAATGGAACCATCTATTTTCATAGTATAGTCAATGGCCTCTTTAAAATAGAGAATGGCGAAAAAGTATTGGTATCCAATCATTATCTGTTAAAGAAATTCGTTGTTGCTGGTATTTTTTCTGTTAACAACAGAACTATACTAGTTACAGAAAAGGGAGATTTTTACTTTCTGGAAAATGAAGATTTAGTACCATGGCACAATCCGCTTAAAGAACAGTCTAATGCCGTAAATGTTTACAGTAGTATTCAATTAGCAGATGGTAGTATTGCTTTAGGTACGATTTCTCACGGAATCTATCTTATTAGTAAGAAGGGTGATGTTATAACCAATATCGATCAAGAAAATGGATTAAACAATAACACGGTACTCTCCATTTTGGAAGATGTTGAACATAACCTGTGGTTGGCTCTGGATAATGGTATTAGTATTATTAATATAGACTCCCCTTTTAATGAATATATTGATAGGAATGGAAAATTAGGGGTAGTTTACGCCTCTGCTGTGTTTAAAGATTATTTCTATTTGGGAACTAACCAAGGCTTGTTTTATAAGAGAATAAATTCGAAAGGTGACTTTGAGCTTATTAGTGGTACAGAGGGTCAAGTCTGGCTTTTAAAGAAATTTGATGATGTGCTTTTTTGTGGGCACAACAATGGGACTTATGCTGTGAGCCAAGAATAAGGCTAAATTGATTTCAAATTTTTATGGAACGTGGGATATCAAGGACATACCAAACCATAGAGACATGTTGTTACAAGGTAACTTTAATGGGTTGAGTGTGCTTGAAAGAATTAACGGTAATTGGGTGTTTAAGAATAAAATTGAAGGCTTTGGTATTTCAAGTCGTTTTTTAGAATTTATTGGTGATACTAAAGTAGCTGTGAATCGTGAGTTCAAAGGTATTTTTGAATTGGAATTAGATAATGATTTCTCCAAAGTAGTTGAGGAAAAAAACGAAGCTTCAAAGGGTACCGGAGCAAGTTTATCAACTTATCTGGGAAATGTGTTGTATGCTAGTAATAATGGTATTTTTAAATATAACGAGAATACCCAAACTTTTGTTATTGACACTGTGCTCACTACTATTTTTTATGACAATAATGATAACCCTGTGGGTATTTTTATAGCTGACGAACAATCAAAGCGCCTATGGTCTTTTACAAATAGTAATATTGTATATGCCTCTCCTGAGAAGTTTAACTCAAGCTCAAAAATCAATAAAATAGCAATTCCTTCGGATGTTAGAAGGAATTTAGGTGTTTTGGGTTTTGAGAGTCTTACTCCTATTAATAATGAGAAGTATTTAATAGGAATGTCTAATGGGTATCTAACTTTAGACTTAAAGAAGTTAACTTCCAAGGAATACTCTATTCGGATTAATTCAATTTCAAGAAAGTCGAATGATTCTGAAACCGAAAAAATTTCTCTCGATAGTACAACAACTTTTAACTATACACAGAATAACCTCTTCTTTTCATACCATGTCCCCGAATTTGATAAATATACCGAAGTTAATTACCAATATCAATTAGAAGGAATTCATGAACAATGGAGCGACTTTGCTAGTGTTTCTAACGTCTCTTTCGAAAATTTACCATATGGTAATTATACATTTAATGTGCGAGCCAGAGTAGGTAATGACATTTCTACTAATATAGCATCATATAGTTTTAGGATTGAACGGCCATGGTATCTTTCTAATATGGCTATATTACTTTATGTGCTTTGTTTTTTTCTATCTGGTTTTTTCGTTCATAGATTATATAAGAATTATTACAGAAGACAGCGTGAACAGCTTTTGAGCGATGGAAAAAAGAAGCTAAAGCGTAAAAAGTTGAAGGCGCAAAAGAAAATAGTTCAGATAAAAAATGAAAAACTGAGAGAGGAAGTTGCAAATAAGAATAGGGAATTGGCCATATCAACGATGAGCATTATTAAAAGGAATGAATTTCTCATTACAAGGATCAATTAAAAAAGAATGCAAATAATCCTGAGGTAAAATCTGTAATTAGAACAATAGACCGAAATATTAATAATTCAGACGATTGGAAATTTTTTGAAGATGCTTTTAATAATGCAGATAAAGACTTTTTAAAAAAAGTAAAAAATCTGCATCCAGAGTTAACCGCTAATGATCTTCGCTTATGTGCTTATCTAAGATTGAACCTATCTTCAAAAGAAATCGCTCCGTTGCTTAATATTTCCCTACGCAGCGTTGAAGTAAAGCGATATCGTCTACGTAAAAAAATGAACTTACTACATAAAGATGGTCTTACTGATCATATTATGAATATTTAGATTCCACAACATACTACGATCTTACCACAACATTACCTATACAAAACTCTAGTATTAGGAATATTTGGGTGGATTCATGGTGATTGTCAAATTACTCTTCATAAGTATATAATATTGATGATTTGATAAAATTTAGCGCTTAATTTTAGTTTGTATGTTTTTTGTATGGGTTCTTTTTATGTTTTTATAAAAACAATACAATAATTTGCTAATGACTTTAAAGCTTATTATTGGTTTTATAATAGGAACTTAAATACGAATACTTTTAAACTAAAAAAACTAAATAAAAGAGACTATGAAAAAAATGAAGTATATGATTGCAATGTTGCTTATGATTTCAATAGGCTGTGACGATGACGACATTCGCGGAAATTTACCATTAACAAATTTTTCTCCAAATGCAGAAGTTAAAACTGATGGTTCAGGAGATGTTATCTTTAAAACTACGGTATCGGGTGCCACTTTAGTAGAGTACGATTTTGGGGACGGTACTACTGGAGAATCACTTACTGGTTATACTGTACATAGGTATACCGAAGCTGGTCAGAATACCTATACGGTGACAATTACGGCCACTGGCTCAGATGGCACTACGCTAACTGAAACGGTGGTGGTGACTATAGATTTACCTGTTACCAATTCGGACTTTGTAAACTTGCTTACCAATGGAGATTCAAAAACATGGTTTGTTGGAGTGGCACAACCCAGTCATTTGGGCTTAGGACCAGCGCGGGAAGGTATTGATGGAGATTGGTGGTATCCTAAATGGTATTCGTCTCAGGCTTTTGAAAAATGTAGTGACGAACTCTCAGATTGCTTTTGCGATGATGAGTTGACCTTTTCGGTAGATAATAATGGAGAAGTTTCTTATGTGCTTGACAATAAGGGGCAAACTTTCTTTAACGTCGGTCATAAAGATGTGGCTGGTGGGACAGCAGATGAAGATTACTGTTATGATTACGATACCTCAGGCACCAAAAATGTGACTATAACAATGGTTTCAGGTAATGTTCCCGAAGGAGAAACTACCGGCACGCAAATGGATTTTTCTGATGGTGGGTTTATGAGTTATTATGTAGGTTCATCTTCCTATGAAGTTCTTTCGATTAGTGAGGATCTATTATATGTACGTACTTATGATAGTGAAAATCCAGATTTAGCGTGGTATCTTAGGTTTACTTCAGAAGCTGCAACCGGAGGAGGAGAGGAGTCTCTTGAGACCGTATACACCAATCTGGTTTGGTCTGATGAGTTTGATGTGGATGGCGCACCAAATCCAGTAAATTGGACTTATGATTTAGGAGCAGGTGGCTGGGGAAATGGTGAGGCCCAAGACTATACTAGTAATCCTGAAAACGTTAAGGTAGAAGACGGTATGCTGAAAATTACCGCTATAGGTTCAGGTGATGCAAGCGGTACCAAGCATTATTATGATGATATAACTTTGGTTGGTGCTGGAGGAGCAATTTCCGAAGTGGAAAATTTTGAAGGAACTGCTCCTGTATTTACCAACTTTGGAGGAGCTTCTTCTTCTGTTATTGATAACCCTGATACTAAGGGAGAAAATACATCAACAAAAGTGGGCGAATCTTTAAAGACTAATGGTGCCGAGATTTGGGGAGGGTCTTTCTTTGATACATCCACTCCATTAGATTTGAGTACATATTCAACTATTAGTATAAAGACTTGGTCTCCAACTGTTGGAGCTGTAATTAGGTTAAAAATTGAAAACCAAGCCAATGACCATAATTCTTTGAGGTTGATGCTAATACTACGGTGTCTGAAGCATGGGAAACACTAACTTTTGATCTTAGTACTGCACCGGCGTTTACCTATGATAGAGTGGTATTGTTCTTTGATTTTGGGGTTAGCCCTGTTGGCAACGCCGCATATACTTCTGCACGAATTAAATCTGAAAATTTGTATGAGTTTACCTATGGTAGAGTAGAAGTTAGAGCTAAACTGCCTTCCGCCGGAGGTACATGGCCTGCATTATGGGCTTTAGGTGCTAACTTTGATGAAGTGGGATGGCCTGCAAGTGGAGAAATTGATATCATGGAACATGTAGGGAACAATTCAAATATCGTTTCCAGTGCTTTACATTATCCTAGTAATTCCGGTGGTAATGCAGTAACAAATTCAACTTCTTTACCTACAGCAACATCTGAATTTCATAACTATACGGTGGAATGGACCCCAGAGAGTATTAAGTTCGTAGTTGATGATGAGCTAATACACACTAGTTTTGTGAATTCTATTGATACCCCATTTAACAATGATTTCTTTTTTATAATGAATATCGCGATGGGTGGTAGTTTGGGCGGTGTAATTGACCCTGCTTTTACCCAAGATACTATGGAGGTAGATTATATAAAAGTCTATCAATAATTTCAATTAAATTTAATAAAAAACGGCCAATGGATTTTATTCCATTGGCCGTTTTTTATTTATATACTTCTTCTGGTATAAGAATTTAATTATTACCTATAATTAAACTATTTTTTCAAAACAATAGGTTTCGATATCGTTACCTTGGTGTATATAAAGTAAACCTATGCTATATCTCCTAACTAGGAGGGTAGCAAAGTAACAGTTTAGAACTCACAGTAGATTTGAAAGTAACATTTTCTATAGCTGCTGATATAAAAATCTCATCACCTTGCTTATATGGATATTCTTCTCCATTGCATTGTAATGTGCCCTCTCCTTGATACGCTACAACTACATAGAAGCCGCCATTAGAAGGAATTGAATATTCACCATCTAAATACAGTTCACTAAGGCCAAAACAGTCTGTGTGGGTTTTATTGAAGATCGTATTGTGTGTATGATTATCAGAAGAGTCTAAAGTTTTAGGTTTTACCTTCCATTTATCCATTGCCTCCTCTAGGGTGTAATTGTCATAATGGAAACAATCTAGCATTTTTTGTTCTCCCACTCCTTGGTGTATCAACTCTTGGGAGATTTCCAATCCTGCGGGAGTCACTTTCTCCACGCGCATGGTATAATCAGTAGGTTCCTGTACTTCCATTAGGAAACATCCGCTTCCAATAGCATGGGGTACACCTCCATAAATCATAAAAGCATCGCCTTATTTTTACTTCTATTTTATGAAGACTGTTTAACATGCCTTCTATATCTTGATTTACAAAAAGTTCTTCCCATTTTTCTCTGGTAACTCCTTTTTTAAATCCCATGTATACCACACTTTTTTCGCCGTCTATCTCTCTGGTGTTAAGAACGTACCATGATTCTGTTTTGCCGAACGAAGAATTAAGGATGTCTTTCGCATAGGTTTTGTCAGGATGTACTTGAATGGTTAAACGCTCTTGTGAATCGAGCATTTTTATCAATACGCCTGTAGAGCCAAATTTTTCAGCCACTTTTTTCCCTAAGAACAACTCCTTATTGTTTTCTATTAGGTCTTTAAGAGGCATTAAACCATCTTTAGTTTCTACTTTAGAAAGTCCTTCGTCCTCAGGTCTATTTTTGCCTCTGGCAGTTACCGTAGACATAATCCATTCTTCGGGAAAACTGTTGTCTACTTCCGGGGAATCTTTTTTCCATTTATCGATTAATGCTCCTCCAGAGTAGGTACGCCATACTCGGTTTGAAATTTGCTTTAAAGGAATTTGGGCGTATTTCTGTAAATCGTTATCCATGTTTTTAGTTTAGGAGTTCAATAACACCTTTAATACCAGTAACTGAGGTGAAAATTGCAAAAATTAATATGAGGGTTAAAATAACATTCGACTTAACATCGGCCTTATAAGTGCCCATTAAATCTTTTCTGTTTACCAAGTAAAAAATACCTAGAACAGTCAGGGGCAGAATAATAGCATTTAATGCTTGACTGATAATCATTACAAAGACCGGTTGAGCGTCAAAAACAGGTACAACCAAACCTAATAGTGAAATTATAAAAACGATGAGTCTGTATTTTGGCAAGCTCATATCGCGTTCAGATTCGTTGTAATCGCAGATGAGCCAGGGTAGCATTAAAATATTAGGAAACTGGGAAGATACACCTGCAGAAACTATACCTACCGCAAAAATTGATGTGGCAAAACTACCGGCCAAAGGCTCTAATAATTCAATCATTTGAGAAGCTCTTGAGAGCTGTATGCCTTCTACGAACAAAGTACCAGCAGCGGCAGCCATAATAGAGCCACTTATAAGAAACATTAGAGTTACTGAAAACAATGCGTCGTTTCTTTGTTTTTTTAAATCGTTTATAGTCCAGCCAGCTTCTTTAACCAGAGTAGTTCGGATGATAAATAGACCTGAAAAAACAGTTGTACCTATGAGGGAAGCAATAATTAAAAGCGGGCCTTTTTCACCACTTATCGTTTCTGGGACTGTTGGTATGAAACCTTTTATGATATCTATAGGTGGCGGCATCATAATAAAGAAATTCAGTAAAAAGCTGGCGGACATTATGGCTACTATAACGGCTAATGCTCTTTCAAAAAACTGTGTCTTACCATTCCAAAATATAAAATATACCATGGATATAAAAAGAAGGGCAAAATAAATGGGAGATATACCACCATCTACTATTGTTATTGACCACTCAAAACAGATATCTGCAACAATACCCATTACTCCCATAACACTACCGCAAACGCCTACGGTTAGTGCAATGATGAAAAATATACCTACTGCAGGGTGTATGTGTTTTTTAAAAGCTTGTAAAGCTGTTTCGCCTGTTACGAGCGTATAGCGTCCGTAAAGGTTAATCATGAAATAGGTAGTAAGGCAAGAGGCCAAAATAGTCCAAAGTAAAGACATGCCATAATCGGCTCCTGCTTTAGCCATAGAGGTAACACTGCCTGTGCCTATGTTTAGACCAAGTAAGAATATGCCCGGCAAAAATAGAGCGATGTAAGCGGAGAATTTGGTACGCCAATTTTGCTTTTTATCTTCCATTTTCAGTAGTTTTTTTATTCGTGATTGAGAGCTGAAAGGGTCGAATAAATATATTCCAAGACTTTGAAACGGCCGTAAAAAAAAGAATTTACTGACCTGTAACAGATCAGTAAATTCTAAAAGCTAATTCAAAGAATTTATCGTAAACAAGACAACTAAAAGGTTATCCGTATTCAATTTATATTTTATTGGTAAACCAGATTGGTTAACCAAATATATCAATATTTCGTTAATAATCAAGGGAATTAGAGATAATTGAATAATGTTTTTGTTCGAATCATAAAAAGATATTATACTAATTATCGGTTTTGAAATTTCTTCTTTAAGTGAAATCCTACCTACATTAGATTTGTGCGTCCTAAATAGGTTCTTTTGAGCCCGTTCGGAATTTTAGAAATCGTAGATAAACTTATAAAGAACAATCAGTTTTAAATATGCTGTGATGTTGAGGCTTCATTCCTTAGGAGGTGTTACCCCACTATTAAGGAATTAGTCTATTCTAAATTGATATTGCATAACGAACATCCATTTGCGACCATCTTTTAATATGCCTTCTTCGGAGTTACTATAAATAGGTCTGTTTTGAGCGTTTATTGATAATTTAGATAAGTGCCCATTTAGATACCAATTCATACCAAAATCATATTGTAGTATTCGAGATGGAATGGCGTCAAAGTCGGAATATTGAGCAGAAATGTAAGGCTGTAACCTGCCTTTGTTATTATCTTTTCCCATAGTCGGGAAAAGATAGCCCAACTGTCCCCATAAAGCTTCTCCTGTACCTAATACAGGGTAACTATTTCCCTTGGCACTATAAGTTTCTTCTGTAGATAATAAACCATTTACCGGATTGTTGGCTCCTATTTGCCTTATATAACCTGGTCCAAAGTTATAGTTAAAATAGCCTAAATATGCCGTAATTACCATTTCTGGATTGAATTTTAGGGGGAAGTCTAGATAAATATCAGCGGCAAAAAGTTTTAAATCATGAAATTGCTCTTTATTGTTCTCCAAAGACCATAAAGCATTGGGTTGAAGCGTATAGCCTATGCCTAGATTGAAGACTCTTTTTTTACCTAGATAAGAGCCACTAAGAAAAGGAGAGGCATTACTTTCTGCATCTAAAAATTCATATTTCAAATAGCTGGAGTATTGTACATTGGGTTTCTTATTGGTAAAACTAGCTAGTCCTTCTACTGGTTCAGCATTTAGGTTTGTACTGTTCTGAATAGCTAAGGGCTTTGCCAAAACTAGCCGATAATCTAGCTTGTCTATTTTCCCTTTTGCATATATGCTAAGCTTACGGATAAGATCATCAGTACCGTTCAGTGTAGGCAGAGCAATAAAACTTATATCATAAGCTATCATTTTAGATGAACTTGGCGATGTATATCTTGATAAACCGTTCCATGCAGATTTACCTCCGCCCACAGCAATATAATTAGACAATTTATGCTCTACATATGCGTCTAATAAGTCTACCGAAGTACCGCGAGAGGATAGGTAATTAAGGTTATTCACCCCCAGTTGAAAGAAGAATGTTGTTTCTGCCCAAGGACTTGTGCTCAATCCTAGTCTAAAGCGCCTAATAGAGATATCTGTAGTTGAGGATGCTGGTCTGTCGTTTATAGTACTTAGGATTATTTTGTGTATTACGTGCCCAAATTTGGGCATAGGTACTTATTTTAAGCCATTGCTCTTTTTCATTATCTAAATAAAAGAGAAGCTTATTATTACTTGGTTTGGACTGCGCCTGAATAGTGGAAAGACAAGGTCCAATTACCAAAAAGTAGAGTATCACTCCATATGTTCGCCAGTACTTCATTCAATTCGTATAATATATTGTAGCACAGCCGACCATTTTCTAGAATCAACTTCAAGACCTTGGTCTGTAGAATTGTAAATAGGCCTATTCTGTAAACTGAGCGAAAATTTAGAAAGGTGATTTTTAAGAAACCAATTAACTCCTAAGTCATAATAGGTCATGGGTTCGTCCAGGCGGTCAAAATCAGAATACTGTACAGCAGCATAAGGCTGTAATTTTCCATAATATTTGGTTCGTCCCATACTTGGAAAAAGGTACCCCATTTGCATATAGATGGAGTTGCCACTTCCCACCGAAGGAAAAGCATTTCCGGGTCCGTTAAAGGATGCTTGACTATTATCTAATGTTAGTGTAGTATTGTTGGTAGCTGTATTTCGTATATAATTAGGTCCAAAATCGTAATTGAAATAACCTAAATAAGCGGTAACGGCTGTCTTTTTTGCAGTATCTATCGGTAAATCTAGAAATGCATCCACGGACCAGAGTACCATGTTATGAAATACTTCGGTATCGTTTTTAGTCGTAGATAGGGCATCATTCTGGTATTCGCCACCTATTCCTATAGAAAGTATCTTCTTTTCGCCCAAATAAGTCCCATTACTAAAAGGAATACGGTTTGCTTCAGCATCCCAGAACTCCCATTTTAGATAGGTGGAATAGATACCACCCTTCATTCTATCATTAAACTTTGCGATATTCTCTTCAGGCTCTTCTTCAGCATCACTGTTATTGCTGGATAAAAATGGTTTAGAAGCCACTATGCGGTAATCTAGCCGTCCCAACTTTCCTTTAGCATAGACACTTAGTTTACGGATAAGGTCATCTGCCTCACCATCTGTTGGCAGCGCCAGTAGAAGCAAGTCATTGGTGAGCAACTTTGAAGTGTTGGGGGCCGAATAGCGGGGAAAGCCCTGTCCAGGCTGTTTTTCCAGCACCAATGGACAAAGATTTGGTGACTTCATACTCTGCATGCGCATCTAATAAATCTAATGATGTGCCACGAGGTGACTGGTAGTTGAGGTTATTGATTCCGAACTGTGAATAAACCCAAAGTCTATCACTAACCTGTGCCTGAAATCCCAATCTAAAACGTCTAACAGAAACATCATAAGTATAGTGTTCTGGTGCGTCTGAAATTGTGCTGCTTATGATTGTTATCGTTCATTCTCATCCAAAGTTGGGTGTACATGTGCACCGCCAGCCAGTGGGTCTTTTCGTCATTTAAAAAGAATTTTAATTTTTTAGTCCTAAGTGCCGTACTATCATTTGTCTGAGCAAAGACTTGACCGACACTAAAAAGAATAAAAATGAACGCAGTAATCTGTCTTACTAGGGCTTTGTTCATTATTTGTGGATTACTTTTATTATAAGATAATTCTTATATAATTGAATTTCGTTTTGTGAAACTTATCATCTTTTTGATTAAAATTTCATGGTTTTGCTCTTCGTAAAAGAATAGAAATTTTTCGTGATACCTTTCTCCTTTTTTAAAGATAATAGCTTGGTAACATAAATTTAATCATATGTAAAGTTCTGTAATTAAGGTGTTTTTGTAATCTTATAGAGGGTTTTTAATTATGGTGCAATTTATATCAATCCTAATTTTAACTATATGACATCTGTCATATTTTAGGCACAGATGAGGACTTAACTTTGACAATGAATAATTAAAATACAAGCAAGATGAAAAAAAATCCTACAATTCTAATTCCGTTCAACTTTTCAAAAACGGCAAAAAAAGCATTGGACTATGCTGTACACTATGTAGGTCAAGATAAAGACCTTAAGATTATTCTAGGGTATGTTTCTGAGGCCCATGATATAGATGTCCTTAAAGAAGCTTTTAAAGCTGTTGAAGAGGAATATGCTAAGATTCTTAAAAATAAAATTGAATGGATTGCCATTAATGGCGAATTAACCGAGTCATTGGTTAAAATTCAAGAAGATGAACAGGTAGACCTTATTATTATGGGTACGTTTGGCGCATTTGACAATGAAGATTCTTCACCAACAAATACTTCAAAATTAGTACTAGAGATTGACTGTCCGGTTTTGGTTGTTCCTTTTGTTACTAATAAAATTGAAATCAAGAATATTGGTTTAGTACTAGGGAAAGAAGAAATAGAGGACAAGAGTGTTCTTGATACCTTGCTTAAGGTGGCAAGAAGATTTAATGCCAAAGTATATGTAATCACTATTGAAAACAGTGAAGGAATATACGGCTACTCTTCAACAGAAGAAAAGAATGAAAATTCATTAGAGTACTATCTTGAAGATTTCTATTCAGAACATGTATTTATAGAAAATCCTGATGTAGTAAAAGGGGTGCTTGAGTATGCGTCTAATAAGGAATTGGATATGATAGCAATTCTTCCTAATAACCACTCAAAAAAGAGCGAACCTTCAAAAGGAGCACTTACAGAAATGTTCACGTTACATTCGCAAATCCCAGTATTAGCTATTGATTAGCACCCATAAATAAAGAATTCATGACTATACTGTTTGTGATTTTGGCAGTGACCATCGCTTTATTTATTTGGGGGCGTTTTCCTCCGGATGTGGTGGCTTTAATGTCTATGTTGGCGTTATACCTTGTTGGTGTTCTTAATATGGAAGAAAGCTTGAGCGGTTTCAGTAACCCAACTGTAATAATGATTGCGGCGCTATTCATTATTGGAGAGGGCCTCGCAAGAACGGGTTGGACTGCCCTTGCTGGTAAAAAGTTTGTTGAGTGGGCCGGTAAAAGTAAATCCAAATTATTGATTTTGGTTACTTTAGGTTCAGGTGTTCTTTCTGGTTTTGTTAGTAATACGGGTACGGTAGCAGCATTGCTTCCGGTTACGGTTTCAGCAGCTTGGAAGGCAGGAACTCTGCCATCAAAATTACTTATGCCTGTAGCGTTTGGCTCTAACACTGGTGGTCTTTTGACCTTAACGGGAACACCACCTAATATTATTGTAAGCAACGTCTTGACTGAAAATGGAATCCCTTCATTTTCATTTTTTGAATTTGCTCTGGTAGGCCTTCCTCTATTGTTAATAGTGATACTCTATTTTAAATTTATAGGATACCGTCTTTTACCAAATCACGAAACAGAAGATAAGCCTGTAAATATAGATTCTGAAGTTCATAAATGGATTAAGAACTATAGTATTGGAGACAATATGTATCGCTTACGTATTCGTTCTATGTCAGAATTGATTGGGACTGAAATTGGAAGTTGGGATTTTGAGAAAAATTACAATGTATCTGTTATGCGCTTACGCCGTAGACACCCTAGTGTTTTAAAAGGCACACCACCTTATGTTGAATTTCCGGAACCGGATACGCAGATGCGTTACCATGATATTATAACGGTTAAGGGTACGGCCAAAGATGTAGATAGGATAATCTTAGCGTTCAAACTAGGGCTAATTCCTAAAGAGTTTAAGTCATCTGAAGTAAAAAGAGAGCTTATTAATCAAGAAGTTGGTATGGTAGAAATGATTGTTACGCCCACCTCTTTTTTCGTTGGTAAAACCTTGCCAATGGGTAAATATTTAAACAAGTGGAGCATACAGTTGTTAGGGGCTTCACGAGACGGTAAACCTATTGGAGATAAGAATGTAACCATAAAAGCAGGTGATGCATTTGTAATTAGGGGCTCTTGGGAAAATATTGAAGCTTTAAATAATGTATATGAGAACTTAGTAGTTTCTGGTAGTCCAGAAGCAATGGCAAAAGACGTAGATGTCCTTACGCCAAGGTCGTACATCGCATTGGGGACTTTAATATTAATGATTTTATTGTTGGTCTTAAAGGTAATGCCAAGTGCTATTGCTGCTTTAATATGTGCAGGAATAGTAATGATTACCGGCTGTGTTCCTATATCAAAGGCCTATAAAGGTATTAGTTGGACAAGTGTGGTCATGATTGCTGCTATGATACCTATGGGTATTGCTTTGCAAAAGACTGGAGCTGCAGAAATGATATCTAATGGATTGGTTAGTTATTTGGGAGATATTCACCCCGTAGTGCTTTTGGGAGGGATATTTTTGGTGACCACAGCTTTTAGTCAGACGATTAATAATTCTGCTACCGCAGTTTTAATGGCGCCTATTGCGCTCATGGCGGCACTTTCTTTAGGAGTTTCTCCTAAACCCTTTATGATTACTGTAGCTATTAGCGCCTCTACAGCTTTTTTAACTCCTGTGGGAACCACCACAAACGCCATGGTTATGGGAGCAGGAGGATATAAATTTATAGATTATGTAAAAGTGGGTGGGCCACTTTTACTGTTGCTTTTTATGGCAACAATGCTTTTGGTGCCAGTAATATGGCCCTTTTAATATGAACCACTAAAAAATAGAATTATGGAAACATTATCACGAATGCCCAAAAACGCAAATCTTGAAAAGTACGGGCTGAAAAATGTAAAAGCTAACTGGAACCTAGACGGAGAAACTCTTCAGAAATTAACTGTTGAGAAAGGTATGGGTGCAGAAACAGAGAATGGTACCTTATGTGTAAATACAGGTAAATTTACCGGTCGGTCTCCAAAAGACCGTTTTATTGTAAAAGATGATTATACCGCAGACAAAGTGTGGTGGGGTAGAATAAACAAACCTCTAGATTCTGCAAATTTCAATAAGCTTTATGATGAAGTTGCTAACTATTTATCCGACACAGAAGTATATGTGCGAGATGCTTATGTAGGCGCTGCACCAGAATATAGAATGAATGTCCGTACGATTACGGAATACCCATGGTCAAATTATTTTGTTAAGAATATGTTCATTCAATTGAACGATAATGAAATTGAAAATTTTGAAGAAGAATGGGTAGTTCTTTGTGCTCCTGAAGTTCGTAGCAAAAGACCCGGAAGCTTTTGGAATAAGAGCTGGTAATTTCTCTATTTTGGATTTCACAAGAAAAGTAGCCTTGGTTGCAGGGTCTGCTTATACAGGAGAAATGAAAAAAGGTATTTTTTCGGCTTTAAACCTTATTCTGCCAATTGAGAAAAATGTATTACCAATGCACTGTTCTGCTAATTACGGTAAGGATGGTGACACGGCTATCTTTTTTGGACTTTCGGGAACAGGAAAAACTACCTTGTCCGCAGATCCTAACCGTAAACTTATAGGAGATGATGAACATGGTTGGACAGCAGATAATATTGTATTCAATTTTGAAGGAGGATGTTATGCTAAGGTAATTGATCTTACGGAAGAGAAAGAGCCAGATATTTTCCGTGCTATCCGCCCAGGTGCTTTGTTAGAAAACATAGTTTTTAAAGAAGGAACAAAAGAGGTTGACTATTCAGATAGTTCTATCACTCAAAATACAAGGGTTAGTTATCCTATCAATCATATTGATAATATACAAGTACCTTCTTACGGAGATAATCCAAAAAATATTTTCTTTTTAACCTGTGATGCTTTTGGAGTATTGCCACCGGTATCAAAACTTACACCAGGGCAAGCTGCATACCACTTTATATCTGGTTACACAGCAAAAGTAGCAGGTACCGAGGCTGGTATTAACGAGCCTGTTCCTTCTTTTTCCGCATGTTTTGGAGAGCCATTTATGCCATTGCACCCAACTAAGTATGCAGAAATGCTAAGTAAAAAAATGACTGAGGCCGGTGTTAATGTATGGTTGTTGAACACAGGTTGGAGTGGAGGTCCTTACGGTGTAGGGTCAAGAATAAAATTGAAGTATACTCGTGCCATGATTTCTTCAATTTTAGAAGGCGAGTTGGAAAAAGTAGATTTTGAACAACACCCTATTTTTGGTTTACATATGCCTAAATACTGTCATAATGTACCTACGGAACTGTTGGATCCAATGAATACTTGGCTTCAGAAAGGAGCATATATTAGTAAAGCTATACAGCTAGCACATTCGTTTCATTTGAATTTTGATAAATTCATTAACCAAGCTTCGGATGAAGTTATAAACGGCGGGCCATTAATTGACGCTCACCAGATAATGGATAGTGATATCTAAAATTTATTTATAAACGAAATTGTGTTACATTTTTAAGGAATGAACTGGTCTTGACTTTTGTTTTTACATAAAAAAGTCAAGACCTTTTCAATAGGTTCATTTAAAGAATTGCATCAATCAAATTGAATTTTATAGTTATGGAAACAACTCTTGATAACAACGTAAAGAATAAACTTGCTACTTGGAATCATCCTTATAAGGTAGCGAAGGAATTCAGCAAAAGAACAGCTTATTTTAGTATGGAATTTGCCTTGCACCAAGGTTTAAAAACCTATTCTGGTGGTTTAGGTTTTCTTGCAGGTTCACACATGAGATCTGTTTACGATTTAAAGCAGAATGTAATTGGTGTTGGTATCTTATGGAAATACGGATACTATGACCAAAATAGAAATAGAGATCAAACTCTACGGGTAGATTTTGTTGAAAAAAACTATAGTTTTCTAGAAGATTCTGGTCTTGAGGTAGAAGTTAGGGTAAATAACAATTATCAGGTAAAAGTTCGTGCTCTTGTGCTTAAGCCTGAAGTTTTTGGTTCTGCTCCTATCTATTTCTTAACTACCGATGTTGAAGGCAATGATTTTCTTTCTCGTAGCATTACCAATAATTTATATGATTCAAACCAAGAGACTCGTGTGGCTCAAAGTATAGTTCTTGGAATTGGGGGAGCGAAAATTATTGAGGCCTTGGGTGGTGCAGATGTTTATCACCTTAATGAAGGTCATGCCCTGCCCGCTTTTTACTATTTGCAGAATCAAGGTAGCAAAGCTCAGATGGCTTTTACGACCCACACACCTGAAAGAGCCGGTAATGTAGAGAACAATGCGTATTATCTAAATAATTTAGGCTTTTTTGGAGAACGATTTTCTGATGAACAAGTACGTCAGAAAATGACAAACGGTGATAATGTTAACCATACAGTGGCGGCATTAAGGTTCGCGGGTACGGCAAATGCGGTATCAAAATTACACGCTGTAGTTGCTGCTAATATGTGGAAGGATTTTTCAGGGACAGCCAAAATAATACCTATTACCAATGCTCAAAACTTGCTTTTTTGGCAGGATGATGAGGTGAAAAAAGCATGGAAAAAGAAAGATGCTAAGTCTTTTGTTAAAAGAAAAAAGAACTTAAGAAAAGTCTCTTTGAAGAAGTGCTTGAGCAAACGGGCAAAATTTTTGATCCAGAAGTGTTGACCATAGTTTGGGCAAGACGATTTGCTGAGTATAAAAGAGCGGATTTATTATTACGTGACCTTAACAGACTAGAAGAGCTTTTGAGCAATAGTGAACGGCCTGTTCAGATTATATGGGCAGGAAAACCTTACCCAACTGATGGTTACGCTATTGACGTTTTTAATAGATTGGTGAATTATACTAAATATAGACCCAACCTAGCTGTATTAACCGGTTATGAAATTGAACTTTCGCAAAAGTTGAAAAAAGGCTCTGATGTATGGTTGAATACACCAAGAATTACTAGGGAAGCTTCTGGTACAAGCGGAATGAGCGCGGCATTTAATGGGTCGGTTAACCTATCTACCGATGACGGTTGGATTCCAGAATTTGCTCAAGATGAAAAAAATTGTTTCGTGCTACCTGCAATTGATTTCAATTTACCCACACATCAGCAGGATTATATAGATAGTAATAATTTGTATGATATTTTAATAGAAAAGATCTTACCTACTTTCTATGATAAGCCAAACGAATGGAATAAAATTGTTTTTAAAGCTATTGACGATGTCGTTCCAGAATTTACAAGCGAACGCATGGCAAAGCAATATTACAAAGAACTATACTTACAAGAAAAATGATAGTAATTTGAATGTATAAAAAAAGGGGAAAGCTAATTGCTTTCCCCTTTTTTTATATGTTTTACATGGTAAAAGGTTGGCCAGTACTTTGTAAGACACTAAACCAGAATTCACCTTCCATATTAATTTTTTTTCGCTTATTGACAACCTTCGAAATGGGCAGATAAACAAATTTGTTATTTAGTCTACCCACAACAAATTTGGTTTTTCCGGCCATTGCTCCGTGTACGGCATGATAAGCTAATCTATTGCAGAAAAGACTGTCGTTGGCATTGGCGGGAGCACTGCGTATAATGTAACTAGGGTCAATATATTTGATAGTACATTTCATGTCTTCGGCATCAAAATATGCCTTTATACGATGCTTTAATAGTAAGCCAATGTCTTGGTGAATTATATTACCAGATGCGTCCGTGTAGGTCTTACTATCTTCACCAAATAAATGTTGACCAGCTCCTTCGGCAACCACGATTACGGCATGCCGTTTTTGGTTAAGTCTTTTTTTGAGAGCCTCTAAAAAGCCGTTTTCACCCTCGAGCTGAAAGTCCATTTCGGGGACGAAAACAAAATTAACTACAGGCATTGCAATTGCGGTAGAAGCTGCGATGAAGCCGCTATCCCTACCCATTAGTTTTACAATAGATATGCCGTTGAATGCTCCTGTGGCCTCATTATGTGCATCCCTAATAATAGGGCTTGCCACATCAAACGAAGTTTCAAAGCCGAACGACTTGTCAATAAGATCAATATCATTATCAATCGTTTTAGGAATGCCTATAATTGAAATGTCTAATCCTCTTTTTTCTATCTCATCACCAAGGGCATTCGCTCCTTTTAGAGTACCATCTCCACCAATGGTGAATAATAAATCAATTTTATTTTTCACAAGGGAGTCTACCATTTTTTCTACAGATTGAGCACCTCTTGAAGAACCGAGTATGGTGCCTCCAAATTCATGTATGTCTTTTACCTTGTCCGGGACAAGATCTATAAACTCATGTCCGTTTTCAGGAATAAGACCTTCGTAGCCATATTGCACACCTAGAATCCGTTTTACACCGTAGAAATAATGTAAAGCCATGACAAGGCCGCGTATGACATTGTTTATTCCAGGGCAAAGTCCGCCGCAGCTAACAATTGCAGCTGTAGTTTTTTTAGAATCAAAAAAGAGTTTTTCTCTGGGTCCGGCTTTTTCTAAACATGCAGGGCTAGTTTCATTTTCAATGCAAGTATTAAAATTCTCTAGGGAAACGTCCGCTAAAATTCTATCGTGTTCTTCTACGAAATTAAATATTTTATCTCCTGTGGTCTTACTAAGGTTTATGGGAGATGAGAAAGTATTTGCTCCTAGTGAGGAAATATTAAAATTTGTTTCAGAGCTCATAGTCTTGATGGATTTTACGTACACATAACTTGCTTTAAAATTACGGAGTATATCTTACGCAGACGAGAAAAATCATTTTTTTATGGAAACTGGAAAAATATAGTACACTAAGTGCTTTTAACTCAATTTTTTCATGAGGAATTGACAATTTGAAAAGTGTGGATTCAAAAGTATTCAATGTGCCAATGCTTACTAATAGAAGATGCTTTTTCGTGAATTGAGGTTGTAAGTCAAGTAAACTTTTGTAATGGTGTTTTTAGTCTTTTTAAGTATTAAATGTGTGATATGAAATTAACATTTTAAAAGTGGCTTTTTTTGTTAATTGTAAGTGAGTTGAGTGAGGTGTGTTATTCTAAATAAACCAATTGAAATTCAGATATATAAAATGATTTGGTTTCGGAATTGGTAAGTAAAGTAATCGGAACAACTTGGGTACACGTACTTTTTATATTACGTTTTAGTTTTACAGAAAAATTTAAGTGTAATTATCTGGTTTATAAGATATAGTGTGTAAAAATACGTTATCTTGTTTGAGCCTTAATTCTACTATTCTTATTCTGCCCCAAAACATTTTTAAAGAAGAGAATTTTTGTAGTGTTTAGATGAATTTGTCTAAACATCTAGTAAAATTTTACTTAATAAAATGCCGATTGACTAATATTTATGTCAATTATCGTAGTAGAGGTGATAATCGTCAAATGTTAATTAATTCATTCATATATTTGGTAGCTGCTTAATGCGCTAAAGAATATTTACAACCAATTATATTTTAAAAAATTAGTTTTCCCCCCTCATGAATTCAAAAAACAGGTTCATACTTATAAATTTACTGGCATTTGAGTTTGTTCTCTTAAATGTAGTACTGACTATTTGTTTTATGTTCAATCTGCCGGATTTCACTTTTAGTGATACAGCCATTCTTTTTAATATGGTTCGTTTAATGGTTATTTATAATATTACTTGGCTGGTAATTATAATGTATATCCGTAATAGTGAATTTTATTTTGATCCTAATTTCGGTTATTTTAAAAGTATTGTTACTTCCTTGTTCTTCTTTGTGGGTTTTGTAATTAGTGTTGTTATTTTACTGAAAATCAGGTATTTTCCGAGATCAACTTTTATAATCCCAATTTTTATATTTTCCTATCTTAATTTGGTTAGTCATAAGTATCTGTTAAGGTATTTGAAGAAAAGGGCTTCGCATCTTTTTTCTGATACTCTGCTAATAGGTTCTGGTTATGATGATAGCAATATTAAAAGTTTTACCAATGCAATGACCCAATATGGTTATAATATAATGGGTTACTTGGAGAATAAAGAGGACAGACCTAAGAATGTCATGAATTTCAATATTTTTGGAGGTGTTGATGATTTATCAGAAGCCTTAGCTAATAATCGTATTGACGATATTTTTATAGCTATGGCCGGCATGAAGTATGATAAAATTATGGAGACTATTAAGATAGCCGATAGTTTTGGAGTGCGTGTAAAGTTGATTCCTAAAAATCCACTTCTAAAGTCAAAAAATTACAAAGCGGTTACTATGGGTGATCTCGCTGTTTTCAAACTTAGAGAATCACCACTAGATCATTTTAGGTCAACTATATTGAAGCGATTGTTTGATTTTTGTTTTGCTTTTTTTGTTTTGATTCTACTTTCTCCGTTGTTCATAATCATAGCTATTCTTATTAAAATAGATTCTAAAGGACCTATCTTTTATACGCCAAGTAGAAAAGGTGAGGCAAGTAAAACATTTAAATGTTTTAAATTTAGAACTATGTCAGTATCGCAAGATCCCACAAGTGGTACGCAATCAACAATTGTTAATGACCCTAGGATAACCCGTATAGGCAAGTACTTAAGAAAGGGTGATTTGGATGAATTACCGCAATTCTTTAATGTTCTTAGAGGAGAAATGAGCGTTATTGGTCCAAGGCCACATAGGATAAATTTACAAAACGATTTTAGAAAAAGTGTTAACCATTATATGGTTCGAAGCTATATTAAACCGGGTATTACCGGTTGGGCGCAAGTAAACGGATGGAGAGGTCCAACTGTTACTGATGAACAGAAAAACCAAAGAGTAAATCACGATTTGTGGTATATAGAAAATTGGAGCCCATGGTTAGATCTGAAAATAATTTTCTTAACTATTTTTGGAAGTCATCATAAAAAAGCGTTTTAAAAAAATCTTCATATAGGTAGATCAATATCGGAATTCTAAACACATGTTCTATAATAGTCTAAAAAACATTAAAAGAAATAGATCTAAGCAAAATTTAAAACATGACAATTAAACCAGGTAGAGAAAAAAACAGCGCTCAATTCTTTTGAAAATATGTGTGATTTGCTATCAATACAACGTATTATTATAGTATTGGTTACTCTAACGATGACTTCTTGTTATACTTCTAAAGGAGTTAATTATCTTCAAAGTGAGAGTCATGAAATGACTTTACGTTTGCGTCCTACCGAATACGGTGTGCAACCAAATGATGTGCTAAGCGTTAAAGTTCAGAGTAGAGATCCCGATCAAGTAGCATACTTTAACAACTCAACGTCGGCTGACATAAATTTGCAAGCTAATCCCGCTTCTTTATTTTTGACTGGTTATACAGTTGATAAAGAAGGTTCCATAAATTTAGCAATCGTAGGCGAGGTCAAAGTACAGGACATGACGGTAGAGCAAATTAGAGATTTGCTTCAAACTGAAATAGATAAATATTTGCTAAATGCGGTAGTATCTGTAAAAATTACCAGTTTTAAGGTTTCAGTTTTAGGAGACGTAAGTAAGCCGGGAACGAACTATATTTATAATACACAAGCCACAATTTTTGAGGCGCTAAGTGCGGCGGGAGACCTAAATATATCAGGTAAACGGAAGAATGTAAAATTGATTCGTCAACACGGTGATAAATCTATTGTTGTTGATTTAGATCTTACTAGCCCAGATATTATAAGCTCGCCATATTACTTTTTACACCCTAATGATGTATTGTATGTTGAAACATCTAAAGAAAATCTTTTTCAAAAGAATTTAGGTGTTTTCAGTCTAGTTTTATCTGCAATATCTACCACAATATTGGTGTTGAGTTTCAATTCCAACTAAATATAAAATTTAAGTATTTTCTCAAGTATAAGACTTTAGCTTCATGAAGGCCTAAACATAAAAAGATATGTTTAGGCTTTGAGAAAATAATAATGACAACGAAATGAAAGAGAATAAGAATAATCAAGTTAAGCCTCAGGAGGAAATTAACTTAAAATTATTTTTTAGGAAGATTTATAAGAATAAAATGTTCTTTATTGCGAGTATAGGCCTCTTTGTACTTTTAGCTTTAGTCTATATAGCAAGTGCTACTAAAATATACGAAGTGTCTACCTCGGTACTAATTGATTCTAAAGGTACAAACCGTGTCTTGGGAGACAGTAAATATGTTGATGGGGGGTGAGCTTAATAGAGATGGAGAAAAACCTATATAACGAAATAGGTATTTTAAAGTCGTTCAGCCTAATAAGACAGACAATAGAAGATTTAAATTTTGATGTATCCTACCATACATCTACATTATTTTCATCAAAAGAAAGTTATGGTTATTTTCCTTTTGAAGCATCTTTAGATCGTTCTAAACCTCAATTGTATGGAGTGCCTTTTGAAGTTGAGTTACTCACTGGGGATAGTTATAAATTAACGATTAAAGGTGATGAATTTTCAGTTTCCAATCCATCAAATGGCTCGGTTAGAGAGGTAGATAGAAGTATTAATTTTTCTAATGAATACAAATTTGGCGATAAGGTAGAGCACGAGTATTTTACGTTTACCCTTAATAAACCACAGTACAGTGTTAATCTAGAAGATTTTGATGGGGATAACCTAAGCTTTGAAGTTAGTAATGTAGAGAGTGTAGCTAAAGGCTACATGGGTAATCTTGAAGCTAACAATATAGATATTCAGGCTAGTATATTTAAAATAGTATCCTCGGGACCTATTGTGGCCAAGGAGGTGGATTTTCTTAAAAAGTTAACCCAAAACTATGTTCAAAACGAACTTTCTTCTAGAAATGAGATAGCCGCCGGTAAGGAAGCATTCATTAGAAATCAATTAAATGTTATATCTGATTCTTTAACAAGGTTTGAAGTGGAGTTGGAAGCATTTAAAATTGATAAAAAAGCCATGGATTTGGGGGCTACAGCTTCAAATGCCCTTGATCAGACCAATAATTTACAAGTAGAAGCGGCTAAAATTAAGATGAACATTAACTATTACAATTCTATTATACGAAGTGTACGTAATAATAAGAATAGCGATGATTTTATAATGCCTTCTGGTATTGGTGTTGAAGATGCTTCTATTAACCAGAATATTCAGGAATTGAAAAACCTCTATGCAGAACGTTCTAAAAAGAAATTTTTTGTAACTAGTAATAATCAAGAAATGACCATTTTAAATGATCAGATTCAAGAGTCTACTGCAATATTATTGAGCAATTTAAAAAGTGCGGTGAGATCATCACAAGCGGCTTTGGGAGGAATAACTAACCAATTATCCAGTATAGATGAGGAAATTAGTTCCTTACCCACAAGGGAAATACAGCTACTTAATATTCAGCGCCAAAATACGCTATATGAGAACCTGTATAAATACTTAAGCCAAGAGTTGGCAAAAACGGGTATAGCTAGGGCGGAAAGTACTTCTGATACTCGAGTTTTAGATGAAGCTAGAATGGATGGTAGTGGACCAGTATCTCCACAAAAATCTTTATTGTTAGGGCTCGCCGTGGTCCTTGGAACATTACTACCACTTGGTTGGATAATTTTCTTTTCACCAGATGATACCATTGAAAATGTACATCAAGTAATGGCGAATAGTGATATGCCGATTATTGCGAGTATAATACATTATGATGGTGATGATGATGCAAAAGAAAGGGCGTCTAGTATACCTTTTGTGGGTGAAAAACTCGGGAAAATAATTAAGAAGATAAAAGGTAGTGGCAAATTATTTGATTTTGTTGATGATAAGTTTATGACCTCTGATGCTGATGCCGAAGTTTCACTTTGGAAACTCAAAGAATCTTTCCGTGATCTTACTACTAATTTAAAACTTGTGAATTCTACTGGTAAGGGAGTTATTGGTATAACTTCTATCCTGCCAGAAGAAGGGAAGACTTACAATGCGATCAACCTTGGTATAACATTAGCTGAGGCGGGTAAAAAGATAATTATTGTAGATGCAGATTTAAGGAATCCTAGTTTGGTAAAAGGTATCCGTAAAATAAAGGGAAAAGGGTTATCTAATTATTTGAAAGGGGAGGTTGATTCGGTGAGTGAAGTTATTCATTCACATGAAAAGGTCAAAAATTTAAAATTCATTCCTACTGAAATAGTAGATGGCAATGTTCAAGAACTGCTGTCTAGTGAAAAAATGAACTCTCTGATAGACAAGCTTAAAAAAGAGTATGACTATATTATACTAGATACCCCGGCTGTTGGTTTGGTTTCCGATTTTTTACTGCTTTTAGATGTTATGGATATTAATTTGTTCGTCGTTAGAAGAAACGTTTCTAAAGTTGAATTTCTTGAAGATTTGGATAATTTAATTCCAAGAGATAAAAAGAAGAAAAGCTATATTATTTTCAACGATGCCCTTAAGGAAGATCATAAATATGGTTATGAGGCAAAATATGGTTTGAACAAAGAAAAGCAATTAGTAGATAAGTCATTTTCGGTATAATTGAGTTGTATTGGTTTTCTAAAAAAAAATGTGTGATAGGTATTAAGGTTTAATTGATTATGAAAAACTTGCCGAAGTTTTTATTTTTTTTAATTCTACTCCTATATCCATTTTTTAGTTATATGGTTTATAAGGTGACGAAAATGGAACCTAATTATGTATTAGGGATGATATTTTTTGTCTATTTGGCTTATGTCTTGTATACTTTATATGTGACTAATCAAGCCTTGAAAATTCCTAATTATGTAGTTTTTTTCGGAGTCTTTACACTTTATGCCTTGCTTTGTAACATGTTCGTTTCCGATGAACTCAAAGAAGACGGTATTATAAAATATCTCTATTCAGACCCTCTTATTCAGACCTTTATTGCTTTTTTGGTAGTCGAAAATATTTCTTTCCCTTCTAAGTGGATGCAATGGGCTTTGAAAGTTCTGGGCCTTACACTTGTTTTAGCAGCAATAGTTTCGGTTGTTCAAACTTTCAAACCTTTCTTTTTGCTAAAGACTGATGGCCTAATTCAGGGGTTGTCCTATGCAAGAATGCAAGAATATTATATAAACAATCCGCAAGAAGTCACTGGAGATGTAGATAGATTTATTGATGGGTATCGGCATTCTATTTTCTCTTTTATTAACAAGGTGTCTGTTGGAGTTGATACTATGGCCGTATTTAGCATATTAATAGCTATTAATTCAAAAAAATGGATAAAAACAGGGTTGATTTTCGTTTCGGCGGCAACGGTAGGGTTTTTGTCTAGTGCACGCTGGATAATGTTAAATTTCTTTGTGGTTTCCAGTCAGAAAGTATGGGTAGGTAAAAATAAATTGATAAAAGCCCTTCAATATGGTTTGTACGGGATTGTTCTTCTTACTCTAATAGTAGTTGCCCTAAGTTTTTCGGGTATTAATTTAGAGAAATTTGTTGAAGAAAGACTTTTATCAGATAGTGCCGGCACCCGTTTGTTAGCCTTTGAGGTATTTTTTAAAGTTTTCCCTCATAATCCTATTTTAGGTACGATGGGTGTAGATACGGAGGAGGTTACTAGATTATTAGGAGGACGTAGTTCTCAGATTCATGTGGGATATTTAAAATTGTTCTATTACTATGGTTTAGTGGGAGGGCTCATTTATTTAACTTTTCTAGGCCTGCTTTTAAAACGTATGCGTAGAATAGGATTGAAATCAGGTTACTGGGGTGGTTTTTTCGCTTTTTTCGCTTTTGCTGTAGCCAATCTTACCTTAGTAATATTTGATTTGTTTCATTACGGGTTGATGTTCGCTATTATTTTTACAAATTATTATAGTACTCATAAAGACCAAGCACTTTCTTTTTCTACAAAAAGTAATTTAGCAGGTTCAAAAATAAGTTATGAATAGAATTTTCGTCCAGACAATATATTGATGTATAAAACAGTAAAGAACCTCCTAGATAAGATAGGACAACGTCTGAATAAAGGTCAAAAAAGATCAGTAAAAGCTAAAAAGAATATATTAGCGTCCTTTTTAATTAAGGGTACAAGTATTTTGATTGGTTTTTATATGGTTCCTTTGACCATAGGATATGTTGATAAAGAACAATACGGGGTATGGCTTACATTATCATCTGTAGTAGGTTGGTTCAGTTTTTTTGATATTGGTTTAGGTAGTGGTCTTAGAAACAAATTGGCTCTCGCCTTGGCTAATGATGAGATGGAGAAGGCTAAATCCTACGTTAGCTCTACCTATGCGATTTTAGGAATGATAATTTCTGCTATCCTTGGTGCTTTTCTTTGTGATTCAGCCTTATTTAGATTGGCAATCCATTTTAAATACTACAGAGGTTAGCGGGCCCGAATTACGTCTTGTGGCAATTGCTACTTTCTCTTTTTTCTGTATCAATTTTATATTAAAATTAATTTACTCTATTTTTTTAGCATATCAGCGACCCGCATATCAAGGTCTGTACAACTTGTTAAGCAATATACTTGCTTTAATAATTGTGTTTACATTAACCAAGACTACAGAGGGTTCTCTTTATTATCTATCGTTGGCTCTAGGGGTTTCACCTATGGTAATTTTATTATTAGTCAGCGTTTATATGTTCTATGGTGGTTATAGGTCTATAGCTCCGTCCTTTAGTTATGTAAGGAGAGAGCAATTTGGTGAGCTATGGGGTATAGGAGGAAAGTTCTTTATAGTACAAGTATCATCTATCATAATTTTTTCTACTGATAATGTGATAATCACGCAGCTATTAGGTCCGTCTGAGGTGCCTGCATATGCCATTGCATATAAGTATTTTGGATTGATTACGGCAGTATTCGCTATAGTATCATCTCCTTTTTGGTCCGCATACACAGAGGCATATGCAAAAAAAGATATTCAATGGATTTTGGCTACGAATAAAAAACTTATTAAAGTTTGGATGGCATTATTCGCCTTTAGTATAGTTATGTTATTGGGGTCTACTTACTTTTACCATTTTTGGGTGCCTGGAATTGAAGTTCCGTTTTTACTTTCGGTAATAATGTGCGTCTATGTAAACGTTCTCGCTTGGGGTAATATATTCGTGGTATTTATTAATGGGGTAGGTAAAATTAAGTTGCAGTTAGTTGTCGGTATTATTAGTATGTTAGTTAATGTTCCTTTGTCCTATTTCTTTGCAAAAACTTTAGGTTTGGACTCGGCTGGCGTTATTTTAGCAAGTATTATTTCAGTAGCTTATGGGCCTATTTTGGCACCAATACAGTTTAAGAAAATCTTGAATGGTACAGCTACTGGCATATGGAATAAGTAGTGGATTAAATCATAAATAAAAAGCTTACAAAATAATTGAATTATGCGCGTACTCTGGTTTTCAAATAGACCTCCTTTAGGAGCATCTAACTCTAAAAATAGAGTTGGAGGTAGTTGGATTGAGTCATTGGAGCAAGAAATAATGGATAACTCAGATATTGAGTTGGGTATAGTTTTTAGCGAGCTTGAAAAAGAAGCTAAGGAAATTAAATCAGAGACTTCACGTACCAAGTATTTCATGGTGCCAAGATATCCGTTTGGTAAGTTTGATCGTTGGTATAGTCGTTTTTTTGCTACCCCCCTTCAGAGAATTCATTAAAACATTATTTGAAGGTCGTTAATGATTTTAAACCAGATGTTATTCTTTTTTTTGGAACAGAGTCGGATTTTCCTTTAATAATTCCTGAGTTGAAAGTTCCTTCTATTATTTGGTTTCAAGGTAATCTTACGGTGTATGAAATGATGTATGAGAATGGACTTAAAGTGAAAAAGACCTTAGCTCTAGAATCTTTAAAGCATATGTTGTCAGGTGATACTATGTATCACAATTTTTTAATGTTCAAACATCTTGTGGCAAGAGAAAAACGTATTTTTTCTTTTGCTGAAAACTTTATAGGACGAACCACTTGGGATAGTAGACTGGTTAAAACAATGGCGCCACAGGCTAGATATTTTCATTGTGATGAAGCTATGCGTCCACCTTTTTTGACCAACCAATGGAAACAATGGAACGATAGAGATAAATTTGTGATTACTACAACAATACGTGGAAATCTCTATAAAGGCTTAGAAACTGTTTTTAGAACAAGTGAAATTCTAAGTGATAAAATAGGAAAACGTTTAGAATGGCGGATAATTGGAATAGCAGAAGGTACTGTATATACAAAAGCTGCACGAAAGGAAGCTAATTTTCCATCATCTCGTCCAGAAGTGAAATTATTAGGAAACAAGACAGGGCCTGAAATGATAGAGGAACTATTAAATTCAGATATATACGTTCATCCATCCCATATAGAAAATAGTCCAAATGGTGTCCAAGAAGCTATGTTGCTGGGCATGCCTGTAATTGCAACTAATGTTGGCGGAACGCCAAGTATGTTGGTTGATGGAAAGGAAGGACTTCTAATACAAAATAAAGATCCTTATGCAATGGCTGGTGCTATTTTAGAGTTTTCTGAATCTCCAGATAAAGCAAAACTTATGGGTGAAAATGCTAGAAAATTAGGTCTGGTTAGAAACAGTAGCAAGAAAATATGTGATGATTTACTGAAAATATTCGATGAATTAACTCAAACAAAGAAATAGATCGTTGCTATTAGTTTTATATAAAAATTCTCTGAAAATTACATCAAGAATTGTCTTGAAAAAAAGTTGAAATTGGAAAAACAAACACAAAATACCAAGCCACATATTGTATTCATGGGGGAAATTAGATTTCCTTATGGATTGGCAGCCGTACAGCGACTTACCTTAATGGCAAAAGCCTTCATATATGAAGGTTGTAGGGTGACGGTTATTTGTAGAAAAGGATCTTGGAACCAAGACGAGCATAAAGATTTTGAATATAAAGGCAATTTTGAAGGTATTGATTATATCTATACTTCAAAAGATGTTCATAGACCAAAAAGTTTTTTCGGTCGTAATGTTCAAAAAATAAAAGGTATTATTGGTGAGCTTAGGTATTTACGAGAACTTAAGAAACATGATAGGATAGATTTGGCTATAGTTCCCAATAGAGAAGTAAAACACGCTCTTCGTTACCTTTTATTTTCATACTTCTATAAAATACCTACCGCTACTAATTTTGTAGAAATGGCTTCTTCAATGGAGCATAGAACGGGGTTTTTACAGCGTATTAATGATCGTTTAATTGATAGTTGGGTGCTAAAACAATATAATGGAGCTTTACCTATAAGTGATCGATTAATGAATCACTATAATCAAAAGTCACCATCAAAACCTGCTTTGAAATTACCTATTTTATGTGATTTTGAAAAATTCAACATACCTAGAGGTAATCAAGAAGAACCATATTTTCTTTACTGTGGTAGTATTCGTTATAAAGAAGTGTTCAATTTTATAATAGAGGCTTATAAAAGTTTGAATGTAGATGAGCATACCAAGTTATACATGATTGTAAGTGGAGGTAGTAAAAAAGAAACTGCACAACTAGAGGATGAGATAAACAGTTCGTTTACTACTCAGCCAATAAAATTATATACCAATATCCCGTATGAAAAGCTTGTGTATTTGTATACGAATGCAATAGCTCTTCTTATCCCATTAAGACCTACTATTCAGGATACTTCTAGATTTCCTCACAAAATAGGGGAATATCTGGCTTCAGGAAATCCTGTGGTAACAACAGCAGTTGGTGAGATAATGAATTATTTTGAGGATGGTAAGACTGCCTTGGTGGCTAATAAGTATGATGTTACCTCTTTTGCTCAAAAAATGAGGTATGTTATAGATAACCCAGAAAGGTCTGTAGAAATAGGATTAAACGGAAAAGAGCTTGGGTTAAGAGAATTTGACTATAGAGCACACGGCAAAAAAATGCTGGATTTTCTAAAAACACTATAGTATTTATATGGTCTTTTGAAGCATCTAATGCGTATATGAAGAAGACTGAAATAACTGTTCTTAATACTGAAAAAGCTTAAAAGTAAACCTATGAAGTTGTTCTTAGTTGGTGATTTTCCTGAAGATAATAAGGCATATGGAGGCGTTCAGGGTGTTTTGGTGAATATGGCCAATGAACTAGTAAAACGTTCGGATATAGAGCTTGTCTTAGTATCTACATCTTCTGATAGCGGGTTCTCAAAATTTGAAAACACGTGTTCCGTCTACAGATTGAGTTTTAGGTCGTCTTTTTTGAAAGCTAGAAAAGAATTCAACGATATAGTCGCAAAAGAAAAACCCGATATTATACATCTTCAGGGAGTAGTGCCTGGTGTACTTTTGTATAAATCTAGTTATAGAGACTTTTTTGTGGTCACTCAGCATGCCATTCTTAGTGAAGAGCGCCTATTACAGGTAACTAATAAAAGAAAAATCTTATTTAAGATAAAAGAGGTGGTAGAGAACTACTATCTAAATAAGATTAAAAACATCATTTTTATATCGGAATACAACAAGGGTATATATTTTGAAAAGAACGGTGATAATGGTGAAGTTAATTCAGAACTTATTGTTAACCCGGTAAATGAAATCTTTTTTCAAAATACCCCAGTTATAGAGAGCCAGATTGCAAATGAAATGTATTTTGTTGGAGAGATAAAGAAACGTAAAGGCCTTCATATTCTAATACAAGCTCTGCACTTGTTGGATAAAAAAGGAATAGACAGCAAACTTTATGTGGTTGGTGGTTACAAAGAAATGGAATATAAAAAAGAGATTGATGATTTAATAAGTTCACTAAATATTTCAGAAAAAGTGATATTCGGTGGCTGGAAAAATCAATCTGAAGTTTTGTCTTATGCTCAAAATATTCCAGTTTTTGTGTTGCCATCTTTTCAGGAAACATTGCCTTTGAGTATAGCTGAAGCAATGAGTCAAGGAAAAATTGTTGTAGCAACAGATATATGTGGTATTCCTGAAATGATAAAAAATAATGAATCCGGGTATCTTTTTCCAAAAGGAGATTCTGAAAAACTGGCAGAGGTTCTAGCTCATATTTTTCAAAATCCAGACAAACAAAAAGTTGTGTCAGATAATGCTAAGCTAGCTAGTAAAAGGTTTCAGCCAAAGACTGTTATTGAAAGAACCATTAATTTTTACGAACGTATTTTGTTAAAGTAATAAAACATTTCTCTCATTTTTTCAAGCTCTTAGTTAGCTATAAAGCATAAAATTCTAAATAACCAGTTTCAACCAGCCATTTTAAATATGAAAATATTAATACTTATTGAAAGCCTCACTTCTGGTGGAAGGGAAAGAAGATTGATTGAGCTGTTGAAGGGTAGTAAAGAATACAAAGATATAGAGCTAGGCTTGGTGGTTTTCTCCAATAGAATTCACTATAAAGAAGTTTATGACTTAGGTGTGCCTATTACTATATTAGAAAGAGTACCAAAGAAAAACCCAATGGTGTTCTACAGGCTTTATAAACTTTGTAAAAGCTGGAAACCAGATTTGCTTCATAGCTGGGGATCAATGTCTACCATTCTAGGGATACCGTCTTCAAAATTACTGGGTATACCTCTTATTAATGGAAGTATAGTTGATGCACCAGAGAACCTTAATTTATTCAATAAGGATTATTTTAGAACGAAGTTGGCTTCGCCTTTTTCAAAAGTTATTGTGGGGAATTCTTTGGCCGGTTTAAAAGCCTATAATATTCCGAGTAAAAAAGCTCTATGCATTTATAATGGTTTTGATTTAAATCGCATATCAAAATTAAATAGTGAAGCTAACATTCGGCAGGAATTTAACATAATGACTCCTAAAATAGTAGGTATGGTCGGTAACTTTTCTGAAAGAAAGGATTTTAAGACCTACATTAAAGCTGCAATGATCGTATTGGATCAAAGGGAGGATGTTACTTTTTTGGCTATTGGCGGAGGTCCAGATTTAGAGGAGTGTAGGAAAATGGTGCCGAAAAAGCATGTGGACAGGTTTATTTTTACAGGTTTACAGACAGATGTAGAATCTATTGTTGCCACGTTTACCCTTGGCGTTTTATCAACCAATATGCAGGTTCATGGCGAGGGTATATCCAACGCTATATTAGAATATATGGCACTAAGAAAAGCTACGGTAGCCACTACAGGAGGAGGAACCAATGAAGCTGTTGAAGATGGTAAAACAGGTTTTTTGGTAGCTCCGGCATCGCCTGAAGCAATGGCTGATAAAATTTCACAGATTCTAGGTGATGAACAGTTATGTCAAGACATGGGGGTCGCAGCAAGAAATAGAATGGAAAATATGTTCGGACTCAAGAAAATGACCAGTTCATATATTCAACTGTATAAAGAAAACGTAAAGTAATCATGTTTTTTAGAGTGTGAAACCTAAAGAAATGGGTAGCTTATGTCAATATAGAACTTGTCATAAAGTGAGTTCTATAGATTATAAAATATAAAGTACAAGCGAAATGAAAAACAAACCGAAAATTGCATTTTTTGGTATCAAGTATTTCCCTTCACGGGGAGGGACAAGTAGAGTAGCGGAGAACCTGATTATTAATTTGGCAAACGATTTTGAGATTACGGTTTATTGTTATAAAAACAAAGATGCTAAAAATCATATACCATGAGTGAAAGTTATAGAATTTCCTGAAATTAAATTTGGGAGTCTAGGTGTCTTCCTTTACTACGGTCTTTGTTATTTACATATCAGACTTTTTGGTACATATGACATAGTACATGCTCATAAAATAGATAGTTTCTTTTTTCTTGATGGTCTTTCAAAAAAGTGCAAAGTAATTGCCACGGCTCACGAGGCACCTTATAAGCGTGATAAATGGGGTAGCGTAGCTAAGAAATTCTTTAAACTTTGCGAAAGACGTTTTTTAAATTTCAAAGGAGCTAAAACCGCTATTTCTAAGCCTCTTTGTGAGTTTTATAAAGAAACGGAGAACATAGACGTTCTTTTTGTTCCTAACGGAATTAATCTTTCCGAAAACCGATCGGTAGCTCTTGGTGAAAAATTCTGGCCAGCTCAACTGCCAAAATCCACACCTTTTGTATTGTTTGCGGCACGGAGGATTATGGGTACTAAAGGTTTGCATACTATGCTCGAAGCCTATAAAAAAATAGATTATAAAGGCCATATTTTTGTTGCGGGTGAGTTGGACAATTATCCTGCATATATTAAAGAAATTAAAGAATTGAGTAAGGGACTTAACGTTCATTTTCTTGGTTTCGTTAACCCGCTACCGGCGTTATTGGCCTTGGTAGATTCATGCGAATACTTTGTGTTTCCATCAGAAACAGAAGGCATGTCTATAATGTTATTAGAAGTAGCAAGTACTGGTAAACCTATTTTGGCAAGTGATATTCCTGAAAACACCCAAGTTTTTAATGAAGATGATGTACTCTTTTTTGAAAATAAGAATGTTGATGATCTTGCTGAAAAAATACAGTGGGTAGAAAATAACACTAAAGATTTTCAATTACTTGGGCAACATGCAGAGACCAAAGTTGCAAATAGATATCTGGGATCGAATAGCCTTAGAGTATAAGGACCTTTATGAAAGTCTTTTGTAATACTCGGATTTACGGTATATTATTTGATTGTAAATAGAGTAAATTTTTTGAACGCCAAATGAAACTTATAACAATACTTCTTATCATTGGGGTACTCTCAATATCAAGTGATATAGGTAGTATAGTCTTTAGGTTTCAGGATTCTACAGAATTTACTAAACAAGCTTTTTCGCAGGAAAAGAGTTTTAACCAAGGGTTAGATTTGTTTAATTCAGTAGGCGATTCAATCTGTAAAACTAAAGGAGGAAAAGCATCTGACACGGGCTTAAAAGTTTGGTGTTGGGAAGATGTTAGTATTCCGTCTTATAAAGGAGAAAAGTCTGTTGGTTTTAGTGATAATCAGCTAAAAATTGATTCTGAATGTTCAGAGGAACAGGTAACAATAGAAAAGGGAAAGATTAAATTTAATGTTAACCCAGTAGTTCCTTCCTCTAGTGAATGGTGTGATAATAAATTCAACATGCGAGCAGAAATTAGTACCTCTCCTTGGTTGGTAAATCACCCAAAGGGAACTGAAGAATGGTTTGGTTGGAGTTATACATTAGGTGACGACTATATAATTGATGAGGACAATCCTTGGCTTTTTTTTCAAGTACATGAAGGTACTCGAGGAAAAACACCTCTAATTGCTTTGTGGTTTATGAATAAGGGTGGGCAAGGCAGTGGCAATGCTGGTGAAATACATGTTGTAAATTCATCCAGTAATTATGGTAATCATTTTTATCCTTCTAAAATTATTCCAAAAGCAGGCCAAACATTGAACATCGTACTACACGTTGTTTGGGGTGATGCTTATAATGGTCTTTTACAGGTTTGGATAGATGGAGTTTTGGTTCACGACCGTCAAGGTCGAACAGTTCGTTTTTCTAACCCTGTTGGGGGTAATGCGAAATGGGGAATATATAAATGGCCATGGCGCAGTATTGATGGAGTTACAAAATCACAAAAGCAAGGCATTACTCATTTACAGACCTTTATGGGTCCGTTAAATATTATTACCAGAAAACCAGAAGATAAAGATTATCTAAGTAACTCATATACGCTGGTTTCTCCATAGTTTTTTTACCTCGCAATACATATAATTTTTAGTTGAACACTTTATCGATAAAAATAGATGGTGTTTTTTCGATGAGCGACATCTCTACAAAGTACTAAACGTATTCATGCCTCCGTTAGGTTTATACCCAAATCCAATAGTTAAGATTGCTTCAATCCGCTTCTTAATTATAGTTAAACCTACTTATTATGAAAGTGTTGAAAATAGCTTTATCTATTCTCTTGTTAAATTGTTTTTTTTCCTGTGGTAAAGATGAATCTATTGGACAGAAAGATGAGTTGTATGGAAAAAATGAAGCAATAGAACCTGAAGAAAATGAGGTATTAGAAGAAGAAACACCTGTTCAAGGGGGAGATCCAATTAGTCAAAAAAATGAAGTTGTTTGTGAAACAAAAGGAGCAATGGGTAATGAGACAGGTCTAAAAGTCTGGTGCTGGGGAGATGTAGAGATACCAGATTACTCATCTAAAGTAGGTGTGCCCTTTAGTAATGGGCAGTTGAAAATTAATTCTGAATGTTACGAAAAGCAAGTCTCAAAAGAAGATAGCCGTCTTAAGTTTAGTATAAACCCTACCTATCCTGAAGTTGGTAACTGGTGTTCCAATGCGTATAATATGCGTGCAGAAATAAGTACGGAACCATGGAAAATTAATCATCCAGCTGGAACTGAAGAATGGTTTGGATGGAGCTATAGTTTTGGAGATAATTATATTGTAGATACAAAAAACCCTTGGGCATTTTTTCAAGTACACGAGGGTACAGCGGGTGAAACACCTCTTATAGCCATGTGGTCTGTAAATGAAGGAGGTGCGGGCTCTGGGAACGCAGGTGAAGTTCTTGTAGTAAATAATTGTAACGATAGTAAGAGTTCATATTATTCTACAGGAATAATTCCAAAAGCAGGTCAGACCTTAGACATAGTAATACATGTAATTTGGGGAGATGATAATAACGGTCTGCTTCAAGTTTGGATAGATGGGGGCAAGGTAGTGGATGTGCAGGAACGTACCGTACGAGCATCTCACCCTGTGGGAGGAAATGCAAAATGGGGTATTTATAAATGGCCATGGAGGAATGGAGATGATGTTCAGAAGTCAAGAGACCTTGGGATAACAAAGTTGGAGACTTATATGGGAGCTTTGAGAATCATTACAAGAAAACCTGAAGATTCAGAGTATAAAAAGGACTCTTACTCGTTAGTGGCACCAAGATAATTTGTTTTAATGATTTGAGATTCACCCCGGTTCATTTAAGATCATAAATTCATTTTCTATTTAAGTAAAAACCATTATTAACGGGTCATGACCGTGGTAGAGGGCAAAAGAAAGTATCATGTTGTTGTTAAGTGAGAAAATAGCGTTAATTTTGCCGGCCTGAACGAATCATTTTTGAGGTTCAGGTTTTTGGATATTTTTTTATTCGAATTGTTAATAGATAGTAACAGCCAAACCATAAGGAAGTGTTATTCAATTCCATAGAGTTTCTTATTTTTTTACCGATAGTCTTTTTTCTCTATTGGTCTGTTTTCAATAAGAGTTTAAAGTCTCAAAATTTATTGGTGCTTATAAGCTCCTATATTTTTTACGGTTGGTGGGACTATCGTTTTCTATTCTTAATTTTTCTATCGACTATAGTAGATTTTTTTATAGGAAATAGCATTCCTCTCCAGACTAAAGAAAGCAGGAAACGTTTTCTTTTGTGGGGAAGTATGTTGTTCAATCTAGGAGTACTTGGTTTTTTTAAGTACTATAACTTTTTTATTGAATCTTGGGTTGAACTGATAAGCTCTCTAGGGTATGAAATGCAAAGCACTTGGACTTTGAATATTATATTACCCGTTGGAATATCGTTTTACACGTTTCAAACAATGTCTTATACCATAGATGTGTATCGCGGTAATCTTAAACCTACCAAAGACTTTGTTTCCTTTGCTTCTTTTGTATCGTTTTTTCCACAATTGGTAGCTGGGCCTATTGAGCGGGCTACTAATTTACTGCCTCAAATATTAAATCGAAGGGTGTTTAAGTCTGAAATTGCTGTTCAAGGATTGCGGTTGATAGTTTGGGGTATGTTTAAAAAGGTGGTTATCGCAGATTCATTAGCCCCTGTAGTAGATAATATTTTTTCCGGCTTTGACACTTACGGAGGTGGCACGTTAATATTAGGGTCAATTTATTTTGCTTTTCAAATATATTGTGATTTTAGTGGATATTCAGATATAGCCATAGGTATATCAAAGCTGTTTGGGTTTGAGCTTATGTCAAATTTTAAATTCCCATACTTCTCAAGAAATATAGGGGAATTCTGGCGTCGCTGGCATATCTCCCTTTCAACTTGGTTCAGAGACTATTTGTATATACCCTTGGGTGGGTCAAAAGGAGGCCGATGGATGTCGCTCAGAAATATCTTTGTAATATTTATCGTTAGCGGTTTTTGGCATGGAGCTAATTGGACTTTTGTAATATGGGGGTTGATTCATGCTATGCTTTATATCCCATCTTTTGTTTTAAATACCAATAGAAAATACTTAACAGCCGTTGTTGCAGAAAATTCCGTATTCCCTTCTTTGAAAGAGGTTTTTCAGATGGGTATTAATTTTTGTTTCGTAACAATAGGGTGGGTATTTTTTAGAAGTGAGAGCACAGAAAAGGCAATTACAATTATTGGAAAGTTTTTTACTGAGTTTTCATATCATACACCGTATAAAGATTATTTATATTATTACATAGTGCCATTTGTCATTCTTGAATGGTTATTCAGAAGGGATGAGCGTCTAACAAATGTCAATAAGTTACTATGGTTAGTGCTTACGGTTATATTTTTAATCTTTATAACAGCAAAATTCGGTAATCAACAATCATTTATATACTTCCAGTTTTGAAAAATTTCTTGATACATTTTTTAAAGTATTATGGAGTTCCCATGGTTTTTGTGGTGTTCTTTTTTCGTGTGCCCGTTTCTTTGTACTTAAATAAGGCTAAAGGAGTGTATGATCTTGTATCTAATGTGGCTACAGGAGAAATATCTACAAATACAATCCTTCTAGGAGATTCTGTGTGCAAACAGTTTTATAAGCAAGTAAAGAATGATGAGTATTATTGCCTTTGCGAGAATCAAAGTTATGAATTACCTTATGGTAATTATTTGTTGTTGAAATCTTTGGTTAATAGCGATTCTAACTTTAAAAGGCTCATTTTAATGATGAACCCTTTAACATTAACTTCATCCTTAAATCAAGATTACACTTATAATTATTTTATCAAACCATTTAGAAATCAATTGGAAGCTCTTGATCAGAGCGAATTGGATTATATAAACACTACGTTCCCAAAAGAGGAAATTTTAAAGTTTAAGTTTTCAAATTTTAAAATGCCAAATGCTTCTAACTCTTCAGACATAAGCCAGTTAGATTCTCTAAATATTTCAGATATTAACATGAAGTATTTAAAAAAATTGATTCTTTGTGTAATGAGCGTGGAATTGATTTTAAAATGGTAAGTCCTCCTTTACCTTTAAATAATAAAGAGATAGTCGAGCGATTTTCTAAAAGGTCAGAAACATATTTAATAGATTATTTCCAGTTTGTTGTTTATTATGACTCTATAGATAGTAAGGATGGTATTCATCACCAAGATGCAGATCAGTATATATTAAAAAACAGCCCGCAACTGAAAGCTTTACTACAGTTTTGAGATAAATAACTATTCTTAATCCGCGTAGGGGATTATGTTTTTAATATCAATTTCCTTAATAATTCTGGCTGGAGATCCGCCTAATAAAACATTGTTTTCAAAACAAGATTTACTTACGGATGAATTGGCAGCTATGGCTACATTGTTGCCTATAGTTATATCTCCGTATATTTTTGCTCCTGGACCAATATAAACATTGTTACCAATTTGAGGTGCTTTAATACTACCGCCTGATGCTCCTATGTTTGTACAAGCTTGTATTCTACAATTCCTACCTACTTTAGCAGCATTGTGAACTACTATGGTGCCATAGTGAAGAATTGCTAGGTAAGGCCCAAAAACGTTTGGTGATATAGAAAAGCCAAGCTTTACTGATATTTTTTTAAATCTAATACGTAAATAAGAGTAGTATAATTTGCCTAAAACGTCTTTTCTGCAATTTTTATAATACTCAAGTTTTCTAAGCTTTTTTTGGAACTGCCAGACATAGTGGGGGGCAATTAATTCTTTAAGAGGAGTTTTCCAACTACTCTTTATGTCTAAAGCTTCTTGGTCTAACCTTAGATAGTCTAGATAGTCTTTTTTTGATTGTATCATTAAAGGTGGTGTTGTGTACCCATTAAATAGCTATGCCCGTTTTATTTGACAGGTCGGCAAGTTAATATTTTTATCTACTATTTTGAATCGAATTATACAACTATTTCAGAAGTAGATGTTCAGGAAGAATTTTGTCTGTCAATCAAAGAAACTTAAATGAAGATTCCTGTTCAAAGTTAAATCGTTTTTTGGAGTGGCGGCATTGTGCTAAAAAAATAATTATTATACCAGTTTTACACTAAAAAGTGTATTTCATCGTTTTTTTTGAATACTTCGTCGACCAAATTGTATTTTGGCAACGTATATAGCCCGAGTTATATAGTAAATTTTTAACCCTGCCCCAATAGGATTATTTATGAATATTACCCCCAAAAGGACTTTGTCCTATTTTTTGTGTTTTATAGGAATAACTTTTTTATTAAATCTTGCATGTAGTAAAGATGCAGAAACTCTTAGAGATGTAGTACTTAGCGAGGAAAATAGCCCCGTTATTAAGCAGGATGATTCTACAAATAATCCTGACATTCCTCAAATTGAGGATTCAGTTGTAGTTGAAACCGAGATTAGAACTGCTATCCTTTATCCTATTCATGATGCATATATTCAAAATGGAGAAGGATATGATGAGCCGATCATTAGGTTGGAAGAGGAGCAGCGTACAAGTTATTTAATGTTTGATTTCAGTCCTTTGGATTCTATTGGAGGCTCAATTAGTACTGCAACTTTAATGTTTGTTATAAATACGGATGATGGAAGTGGAGAAGTAGACGTTTATAAGGGTGAATCCAGCAATTGGTTAGAAACAAATCTTAGTGAAAAAACTGCTCCAGATGTTGGTGAGTTAATAGGGGTAACCAAACAAGAATATATAATTGATACAGAAGTATCCATTGATTTGGAGGTTGAGGCATTGGAATTGGAACCTTACACCTTTATTTTGGATCATAAAGATGGTGATGATTTTGCTTTTGCATCAAAAGAGAATAAGACACAAGCAGGAAGTAGTTTGATAGTTGTATATGAGGTAGCTGTTGGCGCTGATGATATCGATTTATATATAGTAGAGCCAGAGGAGGTAATTAGCGATACTGATAATCCAATCGAGGAAGAAGAAGGAACAAATGAAGTAGTAAGAGATGAGGGGGATGGTTCAGAAGAAGAAACCCCCTCGAACGAAGAAGAAGAGGAGGTTATAGATAGTGTTGAGGGAGATACTCCTATAAGTGAAGAGGTTGCAGAGGAGAATGAGAATACTAATACTGAAGAAGAGGTAGTTGCGGAAGAGCAAGAAGCTGATTCCGAAGAAGGAACCTCCTCGAACGAAGAAGAAGTAATAGAAGAAGAGAGTACAGATAACCTGGAGGAAGATTCTGAAGAAGTCACTCCAACCACTGAAGAGTCCGAACCTAAAACAGAAGAGAAAGAAACTGATATAGAGGAAGAAACTCCTGTCACCGAGGTGCCAGAAGATAATACCGATACAAATATTAATCCTCTTCCTAGTATCCCATTTCCAACAAATGAATCTCCTGTGGCAGTTGCCAATGGATCTCCTATCAATGGGGAAGTCCCTTTAAAAGTTTCTTTTAATGCTATAGATTCTTCGGATGACAAAGCCATTGTTTCATATGCATGGGATTTTAAAGATGGTCAAACGGCTAGTACGGCAAATCCTGAGCATACCTTTGATGAGGCTGGAAATTACGAAGTTACCTTATTGGTCAAAGACGAAGAGGGAATATCAGCTTTAGATGTTATAATTATAAAAGTAGCAGGTCCTGCAAATACTGCTCCCATAGCAAAACTGAATGCTGATAAAACTTCAGGAACACTTCCGTTAGATGTAACTTTTACAGGTAGCCAATCAACTGATGATACGGGTATTACGGAGTATTCATGGGATTTTAAGGACGGCAACAGTTCTGACGAATCAGACCCTTCACATACATTCGGAACTGCTGGTACTTACGAAGTGAGTCTTACGGTTACCGATGCGGAAGGATTGAAGAGTACGGAAACGGTTTCCATCATCGTAGAAGCAAAAGAAAACGTTGCCCCGGTCGCCAAGTTGAGTGCGGATAAAACTTCGGGAACACTTCCATTGGCAGTATCCTTTACGGGAAGCGGATCAACGGACGATACGGGAATTACAGGATATTCATGGGATTTCAAGGACGGCAACAGTTCTGAAGAATCAGACCCTTCACATACATTCGGAACTGCTGGTACTTACGAAGTGAGTCTTACGGTTACCGATGCGGAAGGATTGAAGAGTACGGAAACGGTTTCCATCATCGTAGAAGCAAAAGAAAACATTGCCCCGGTCGCGAAGTTGAGTGCGGATAAAACTTCGGGAACACTTCCATTGGCAGTATCCTTTACGGGAAGCGGATCAACGGACGATACGGGAATTACAGGATATTCATGGGATTTCAAGGACGGCAACAGTTCTGAAGAATCAGACCCTTCACATACATTCGGAACTGCTGGTACTTATGCAGTCGCTCTTACGGTTACTGATGCAGATGGTTTGAAAAATACAGAAACGGTTTCCGTTAGAGTAGAAGAGCAGGAATCCAGTCCAGAAGAAGAGAATGTTGATCCACTTCCTAGTACTCCATTTCCAACAAATGAATCTCCTGTGGCAGTTGCCAATGGTTCCCCGATTAATGGGGAAGCCCCTTTAAGAGTTTCTTTTTCTGCCTTAAATTCTTCGGATGATAAATCTATTGTTTCATATACGTGGGATTTCAAAGATGGTCAAACAGCTAAAACAGTAGAAGTTGAGCATACCTTTGATAAAGCTGGAAATTATGAGGTTACTTTAGTAACTACAGACGAAGAGGGAATTTCAGATTTAGATATCATTTTAATAACAGTAACAGGTCCTGAAAACGTTGCCCCGGTCGCCAAGTTGAGTGCGGATAAAACTTCGGGAACACTTCCATTGGCAGTATCCTTTACGGGAAGCGGATCAACGGACGATACGGGAATTACAGGATATTCATGGGATTTCAAGGACGGCAACAGTTCTGAAGAATCAGACCCTTCACATACATTCGGAACTGCTGGTACTTACGAAGTGAGTCTTACGGTTACCGATGCGGAAGGATTGAAGAGTACGGAAACGGTTTCCATCATCGTGGAAGCAAAAGAAAACGTTGCCCCGGTCGCCAAGTTGAGTGCGGATAAAACTTCGGGAACACTTCCATTGGCAGTATCCTTTACGGGAAGCGGATCAACGGACGATACGGGAATTACAGGATATTCATGGGATTTCAAGGACGGCAACAGTTCTGACGAATCAGACCCTTCACATACATTCGGAACTGCTGGTACTTACGAAGTGAGTCTTACGGTTACCGATGCGGAAGGATTGAAGAGTACGGAAACGGTTTCCATCATCGTAGAAGCAAAAGAAAACGTTGCCCCGGTCGCCAAGTTGAGTGCGGATAAAACTTCGGGAACACTTCCATTGGCAGTATCCTTTACGGGAAGCGGATCAACGGACGATACGGGAATTACAGGATATTCATGGGATTTCAAGGACGGCAACAGTTCTGACGAATCAGACCCTTCACATACATTCGGAACTGCTGGTACTTACGAAGTGAGTCTTACGGTTACCGATGCGGAAGGATTGAAGAGTACGGAAACGGTTTCCATCATCGTAGAAGCAAAAGAAAACGTTGCCCCGGTCGCCAAGTTGAGTGCGGATAAAACTTCGGGAACACTTCCATTGGCAGTATCCTTTACGGGAAGCGGATCAACGGACGATACGGGGATTACAGGATATTCATGGAATTTCAAGGACGGCAACAGTTCTGACGAATCAGACCCTTCACATACATTCGGAACTGCTGGTACTTACGAAGTGAGTCTTACGGTTACCGATGCGGAAGGATTGAAGAGTACGGAAACGGTTTCCATCATCGTAGAAGCAAAAGAAAACGTTGCCCCGGTCGCCAAGTTGAGTGCGGATAAAACTTCGGGAACACTTCCATTGGCAGTATCCTTTACGGGAAGCGGATCAACGGACGATACGGGAATTACAGGATATTCATGGGATTTCAAGGACGGCAACAGTTCTGACGAATCAGACCCTTCACATACATTCGGAACTGCTGGTACTTACGAAGTGAGTCTTACGGTTACCGATGCGGAAGGATTGAAGAGTACGGAAACGGTTTCCATCATCGTAGAAGCAAAAGAAAACGTTGCCCCGGTCGCCAAGTTGAGTGCGGATAAAACTTCGGGAACACTTCCATTGGCAGTATCCTTTACGGGAAGCGGATCAACGGACGATACGGGAATTACAGGATATTCATGGAATTTCAAGGACGGAAACGGTTCTGAGCAGTCTGATGCTACACATACGTTTGAAACTGCTGGTATTTACGAAGTGAGTCTTACGGTTACGGATGAAGAGGGTCTTACTAGTACTTCGTCTTTAAGTATTAACGTAATTGAAGCTGAGGTGGTAGGGCCTCTTGATTGTAGCACTGGAGGTAAAACAGCAGGAGAATCAGGAAATAAAGTATGGTGTTGGGGAGATATTGCATTTCCTACTTGGTCAGGAAGCTCAGGAGTTTCTTTTAGTGATAAACAGTTATATATTGATTCCCAATGTGACGAGCAGCAGGTAACAAAATCGGGTAACAGACTTAAATTTAGTGTCAACCCTAATAGTCCAAATGTTGCTAATTGGTGTAGCGAAGATTATAATATTAGAGCAGAAGTAAGAACGGAACCATGGAACGTGCGTCACCCAAAAGGAACTGAGGAATGGTTTGGGTGGAGTTATTCATTTGGTAATAATTATGTTATCGATGAAAATAATGAATGGCTATTTTTTCAAGTGCATCCATAATTTCAGGAAAGTCTCCTCATACGGAGCTAATGGTTAATAGAGAAGGTCAATATGGTGGTAAGGCAGGTGAAATATACATAGTGAATCACGTTAATTATCCTGATTATATTGCTACTGGTATTATTCCTAAAGCAGGTGAAACCATAGATGTTGTTGTTCATGCTATTTGGGGCGATAGCTCTAATGGTTTATTGGAAGTCTGGATAAATGGGCAAAAGTTTTATAATAAACAAACCAAGACTATTTATGATTCACACCCTTGGGGCGGAAATGCCAAGTGGGGTATTTATAAATGGCCATGGAGAGATGGTGATAAAGTTCAAAAATCTGTGGAACAAGGGGCTTCCCAACTTGAAACATATCTTGGAACAGTACGGATGATAACCCGTAAGCCTGGAGATACAGATTATGGAAAAGACTCTTATTCTATGGTTGCTCCCAATTAATAAGATATAAGCCCTGAAAATATAGAAGGTACAGTTATAGAGGTTATTTATAGACGTCAATTTTTTCACTTACTATAGATATCTTAATCACTTTAAGAAAATGATAGGCAATGAACAACGTCATTGTAGGGACCATGACTATAAAGTTTCTACCTCTACCATCTAATAATATAATGCCACAGGCATAGATTAGTGTAAATAGCATCAGAGCTTTTATGGCAAAAGGCGCGTGTTTTCTATTTATAATGAAAGGGTAAAGGCATAAAATCCAAAAGAATAAAACAAACATGTTAGGAATGGTATATCCATATGTGTTCATATTCTGATTTCTATATGAGAATGGATAATGGAATACTAATCTTCCAACGTTTGCAACAGTGTTCTTTATGTATTTAATTGGGTGGGATTTCATATTAGCAATAGCCATTGACTTCAAAGCGCTATCTCTTTGAATATTAGTCAGCGGTTCTAACTTTATAAAGGCATCTCTGTGGTTTAAGGATAGTTTTTCGAGATTATCATACGCCCCATCAGGTTCATAGTTTTTACTGTTGCCATACAGAACATCATCAAATGAAAACCAATTCCCGAGTTCCTCTTCATAAGGGGTTGCGCGATGGTATAAAATTTCTCCTCCAGCGGTACCTATATAAAATAACTTTCCAGTTATGGAATATGCATATAGTAGGTATGGAGATATAAGTGCAAAACCACATACAAGGATTAAAAAGCATTTTTTTAATTGAGCCCTGTTTCTTCTTGAAACTATTGCAAATGCTAATGTTAGCAATAAGCTTAGCAAAACAACCTGAAGAAAGATAACCTTTACCAGTATAAGTAATGCAAGAAATAGTGATGGTAAGGCAAGGCTTTTAACGGTGAATTTCTCACTTTGAAATATCTTTACCACGTAATACAATAATCCGCACGTCGCAAAAAATGCCAAGGTTTCTGAATAAAGGTAGGGTAACCATCTTATTACAGGAGGGTAAAGACCCAAGAGGTAAATAAAATAAATGTTGTTCTTACTGTTAGAGAAAAGTTGAATAGTTTTTTTAAAGTAAACTATTGAAAATAAAAGAAGTAACGCATTAATTAGTTTTGGGTATAGGAGATTTGTTCCCAAGGCAATGAAAGGGGCAATGATTGTAGGATAGGCCGGGCCGTTACCAAAACTTGGGTTTTCAGTTTCCTCAAAAAAGCCATTGGAAATGTTTACCGCATAGTGATAATACCTACTCTCGTCTCCTATTAATTTGTTGGAAGAAAACAGTACTACTACAAGAGTATATAAAATGAATAAAGGTAAAAGAGGTAAAAAATCTTTCTTAAATATTTTTTGACCATCGACCGTTCTTATGATTTTTTGGTTTCTTTGAGTATGGCTGAATTTAGATGAAATAGTTCATCAAAATATCTTTTCTTCTGCAAAGATATGAAGCCAAGACCCAATAATTGAATAGATATAATCATAGTGGTACCACCAACAATAAATGAATAGGGCCTTTGCCTGAATACTTCGGACACTGCATATGAAAAACGATCTTCAAAGCCATGCGCTAATTCTGCTGTCATAGGATATACACCATAGGTGTTAATGAAAATCCATACAATAATGTAAAGAGACAGAACAAAAGTAATTGATCCCAATACCCAGAAGAACATATACGGTCTAAAAATAAAGCTATTGGCAAGACCATTAAATATCCCCATTACAATGCGGAGACTTGACGTACGTGTTTTACCTAGCTTTTGTTGTTCAGACCAGTCTAGATGAGCAGGTATTTCTATAACTCTGGCTCTTAATATATATGCTTTTAGTATGATTTCGGTATTGATGTCAAAGGTGCTCGATTTGGTGTTTAATGACCTTATAAAATCACCATTGTAAGCCCTGACCATTCCTGTAAAAGTGTAAATTTTTAAACGTGATGCTACTCGCATCATGTAATTTACAGTCTTACTTAATATTAATCTTAAACGAGGCACTGCGGTGTTCTTTCCTCCTTTCATGTAGGGAGAGGCAATTACCACATCGGCTTCTGTAGTCACTATTTCTGATAAAAGTTTTCCTATATGGTCTGGTGAATAGCTTAGGTCAATATCTAAAACAATAACATATTTGCCCTTACTATGTTTAAAGCCTGTTCTTAGGGCTGTGCCTAGATTTCTGTTCACTATATGATGATAGGCACATAAGTTGTCCTTAGACTCCGCCAGTGAATCGGCAATTGTCATAGTGTCATCTGTACTTCCGTCATTTATGATTAAAACTTCCCAGTTATATAAATTATTTAACGTACTCAAATAATCATATAGAAGGGATACATTTTTTTCGAGTATCGCTTCTTCATTAAATGCAGGTAAAATAATAGATACAAGGGGCTTTTTTAAATCAATCTTGTCGGATAGGGTTGGCATATTGGTATTTTGTTTGGTAATAAGATAAAATCACACAAAATTATAGAACAGTAGGTGGTGATAATTTGCTTCAAAATTATGAAAAATTATGAGGGTACGTATGTAGACACCGACAAAGAAGGGTTTCAAAACGATAAATCACTGTGATTCTTTAAAAAAGAGTGAAGGACGCTTAGTTTTCCTTCTGTTAGTTCGGGACTTGCACTGTTTTTAAGCCTTTCTTGTCGATTATGGCATCTACGTGCCCATTCATGTCTGTTAAGGTGAAATGCTTACCCAGTTTCTTCATGACCTTTTTAAATATGAAAACTTTTCTTTCGCTTGAAACATTCATTATGGAAAAAATGCCAAACTAGTAATCTGATCTCCCCAATCAAATCCAAAGGGTGTAATAAAAAGCTAGGTTCCGTCTTCGTTATTTTTTACATAAGAAAATTGCAATATTTAGGTATAACATCATCAGATTAGATGAGATGTTGCTTATGTAAATAAGGTAACTAAGGTGAAAGGGTATTCTAAATACAGGCATAGTTGTAACTGGTAACTCTAACAACTGTTGGTTTTTATTGGTCTTCCAGAAATAGGGTTTCAATTTTTTAAATCCATCAGAAAATTTGCCAAAAATCTCTTTTCTATCTTCTTTTTCCTCTTTAGTTAGATTAGACGTACTGAAGTAGTATAGCCTTGCTAATGGCCCTATTACCGTGGGTAGCGTAGAGGCATCATATTTATATCCTTTTTCGGCAAGTACTTCTAATAAAGTACCGCTCCAACTAAAACCAGGACCTCTAAAACCGCTAGGTGCTTTCCCGGTTACCTCGTGAATTATATCGTGTGCTGAATCAATTTCGGCTTTCATTTCATCCTTCGTATAAAGATGAAGCCATGTTTCATGTTTAAAGGAATGGTTGGCAATATCATGCCCTGCATCTGCAATCTGCCTTAGATACTGATGATTTTTTTCGAATGCGGCGTCTTGTCCAACAATGAAAAATGTAATTTTAAGGTCCAGCTCTTCTAGTACTTGAAGTGCATGCGGTACAAAAATGTCTAAATAAGAAGGGTATTCTTCCCATCCTTCTTCGCCGTGTATCTTCATGTAAGACCACTGGTTGTCCATATCTAGTGAAAGACTTAAATAAGGCTTGCTCATACGTTCGGTTAGGTTGTTGTATGTATTATTGTAAATTGGATTCTGTCTTAAATTCGTTCACAAATTTCTCTACGTGATTTACCACCGAATTATTGTTTAGAGTATCGTTCACAAATTGCGAGGTGTTTAATACATAAAAATCTTTGTGTTTGGTTTGCACATCAGGAATAATTTCGGAATAGTTCAAAACCTGAAGAGGCTGTACTTTAAAAGCCTTGTGTAAATGGGCAGAAACAATATCATTTGTGTTAAAATCAGGATATAGTTTTGATACGCCTTCTAAAAATAGCGATTTCAACTCTTCATCTGACTTTTTCCAATAAGAATCATTTGCGCTCACATATTTTGGAAAATACGTCAAGTGCTCATCACCAGTCTGGTCCAAGTCCACTAATGAACTCATTCCTATAACTCCTGTAAAAGGAATTTCTTTATCGGCAATATTAAGTACATAGTAAGGTGTTAGAGAACTCTTAGTTATCAGTACCAAACAAATAACACCAAGGTATTCTACGGGAGTTTTAGGCTTAGAGGATTCAAATAAACTACTGTCAGCAACCTTAGTAAGTACATTTAGTGGCGAGGTAAATATGACCTTGTCAAAATGCTCTTCCTTATTATCGCAAGTAACGGTAATGCCTCCCTGAGGATTAGGTTTTACGCTTTGGACCACGCTATTAAGGGCAATCTCTGATCCCTTCTCACTTAATTTTTTTTGCAAAGTGTCGAAAAAGGTCTTGTAACCTCCTTGTATGTAGCCCATATGCTCTTTTTGAGCGGCTGAACTACGAGCTTGAAAGAGCCTTTTTATGTATGTCCAAATAAATACGGCAGAAACTTTTTCGTGGTTTTCACCTAATTTAGCCAATAGTAAAGGAGACCAAAATTTTTCATAGGTGGGCCTACCACCCATTTTAATTAGCCAGTCTTTAACCGTAATTTTTTCTAATTTTTTCCAATCTTTTATTTTGGAACCATAGAAAATAGTAAAAGCTAACATACCCTTGTCCCATAGGCTTAAGGCAGGAAAAAGTAAAAATTCTTTTGAACTACTAATGGAATAGAATTTTTTCTGAACGTAATACCCCGTATAAGAACGTCGCCAGCACAATTTATCGCCAAGCCCTAAATCTTCAATAAGACCTATTAAGAAATTATCGGTAGGTAGAATGACGTGATAGAATCGATCCCAAATAAAAGGGCCGTAATCTTCATGTGTTGATAAACCGCCCATTTGGGCAGCACTTTCAAAAACTTTAACGGTGACATTGGTTTTTGCAATTTCATGAGCTAATGTTAAGCCCATGAAACCGCCCCCCACGATGCCTATTTTCATGATACCTCTACTTTTGTTGAAGTAATATTTTTCTGCCATTCAAAGGTTATTCGAAGACCTTCTTTAAGAGAAGTTTGTGCTTTTATACCTAAAATACGTTCTGCTTTGGTATTATCAGGTACTCTTCTCATGACGTCCTGATATTTTCTACCAGCAGATATTTCGTTGTATGGAATAAGTTTTACTTCAGAAGTTGTTGGTTCGCCAGAGATTTCCTTAAGTAAAGTAGCAAGTTCAAGAATAGTAATTTCTTCATTTGCTCCAATATTAAAGATTTCACCATTCGCTTCCGGCTTCATAGTTGCAGCATAGATGCCCTCTATAGTATCGTTTACGTAAGTAAAAGTTCTAGTTTGCTGTCCATCACCATGAATAGGGATTTCTTTGTTGTTCAAAATACAATCTATAAAAACAGATTGCGGGCCTCCCCACCATGAAAGATTTTGATTAGGTCCGTAGGAACCAAAAAATCTTAGGATAACAACAGGAAAATCAAAATCTTCCATATAAGCTAAAGCTAAATGCTCATCAAATAGTTTTGAAACGGCATAAGCCCAACGTGGTACTTTTGAATCTCCTATAAGGCAGTTTCCATCTTCTTTAAAAGGAATATCAGGACTCATGCCATATACGTCGGATGTTGATGCAAGGACAAATTTACATTTGAGTTTTCTTGCAAGCTCCAACATATTTTCGCTTCCCTTGGAGTTGATTTTTAACGTGTCAACAGCGTTGCCGTATCTTGGTATTTTAAAAGCAGCTAGATGAACAATAACGTCAAAATCGTCATCTAGTCTGTTTATTAATGTAGTGTCTAGAACGTCACCTTCAATAAACTCAAAGTTTTCGTGTTCAAGGCTATCTTTAATATTTTGGAGGGAGCCCATAGATAGATTATCTATCCCGACAACGTGGTGTCCTTCGTTCAAAGTTTTTACTAAAAAATTGGAGCCTAAGAATCCGGCTACTCCGGTAATGAGAATTTTCTTTTTCTCTATAATCATGTGGTTAGGTTTGATTTACAAACAAATTGGTGATTGTTTTGGAGGCACAAGATACCGCAATAAAACAATTTTATAAAATGGGTTTCCTGTGTTTCATAGAGAAAAAAGGGACTCATGTCGAAAATTCGGAGAAGGGTAGTGTTTTATTAACTGTTTTGCGAAAATATCTAGTAATAAGTGTTTGTTTTATGATTATGTGAGACTAAGCAATACAATTATTATAAACTTGGTTTTTTTAAGTGGAAAATTATAAGCTTTTGTGCTATTTGAAGAGCAAAATAAGCATCAATAAGTGAATTTTCTCTTAGATAAAGTCGAAAATGTTATATATACACTTACAACCGGATTCTTTCCGTATTTTTGATGAAACCGTTAACAATACTTTAATTTATGATGGACAGAACATATAAGGATATACAACAAATTACGCTCGCCGTAGATTGTATCATATTTGGGTTCAATGATAATAGGTTAGAGGTATTGTTGGTCCATAGGGGTTTTGCACCTGAAAAAGATAGGTGGTCTCTTATGGGTGGCTTCGTAGGTAATCATGAAGATCTTGATGATGCCGCAAATAGGGTTTTAAAAGACCTATCAGGTCTAGAAGATGTTTATATGGAGCAGGTCCGCACTTTTGGTAAAGCCAAACGTGACCCTTACGAACGCGTAGTGTCTACCACTTATAGTGCATTAATTCTTAAAAACAAGTATAATAAGGAGCTTATTGAGGAGTATAGAGCCAAATGGTTTCCTATAGATGAACTTCCTGATTTAATTTTTGACCATAAGGATATGGTTGAGTCGGCAATAAGAAGGCTTCAAAGAAGAGTACGTACTTTTCCTATAGTCTTTAATCTTCTTCCCGATAAATTTACCTTACCTCAACTACAAAAGCTATATGAAGGTATTTTTCAGGAAGAAATGGATAAGCGTAACTTCCGAAAGAAACTTGCTACGATGGATTTTTTAATCAAGTTGAATGAAAAAGATATGTCTGAGTCTAAAAAAGGCGCTTTTTTATATCGATTTGATGAGAAAAAATATAACAAAACAAAAAACTTTACAATTTAAGCATTAAGTGTTTTTGAAACACTTGTAAAAAGTTCTATATTAGTTTCTTTTACAAGGTATTTCTGTTAACACGCTACCTTAAATTTAAAGTTTTTACATATGAGTTCACAAACCGCCTATAGCCTGGGCTTGGATTTTGGGTCAGATTCCGTCCGGGCCGTTTTGGTCAATACACAAACTGGTCAAGAGCTTTCCACTGCGGTACATTATTATGCACGGTGGAAAAAAGGCAAATACTGTGATCCCTCCGAAAATCGTTTTCGTCAACATCCATTAGACTATATAGAAGGTATAGAATCTACGGTAAAGTCCGTTGTGGCAGAAGTAGGTCCTGAGGTTGCGGCACAAATTGTTAGCATAGGCGTAGATACTACGGGAAGTACACCCGTTGCGGTAGATGCTAATGGAACTCCATTGGCACTTTTGGATGCATTCAAAGAGAACCCGAACGCAATGTTCGTGCTTTGGAAAGACCATACAGGTATTCAAGAAGCTAATGAAATTAATGCATTATGTGCTAAATGGGATATTGACTACTCGCAATATGAAGGCGGAATTTATTCTTCAGAGTGGTTTTGGAGTAAAATACTTCATGTTTCAAGAGCAGATAACAAGGTGTATAAAGCTGCCTACTCTTGGGTAGAGCATTGCGATTGGATTCCGTTTCTACTAACTGGCGGTAATGATATCCATAAAATGAAACGTAGCAGATGCGCGGCAGGTCATAAAGCGCTTTGGCATGAAAGTTATAATGGGTTACCTTCCAATGATTTTTTCGTAGCGTTAGATCCGCTTTTGGATGGACTAAGAGAACGTCTTTTTGATAAAACCTATACTTCTGATGTCCCTGTGGGTAATTTGGATGGGGAGTGGGCTGAAAAATTGGGCCTTTCTAAGAAGACGATTGTTTCCGTAGGTGCTTTTGATGCTCATATGGGTGCCGTAGGAGCTAAGATTGAGCCGTATTATCTAACAAAAATAATGGGTACTTCTACCTGCGATGTTTTAGTAGCTCCAGTAGAAGGTGAAGAAAAATTGATAAAAGGTATATGCGGACAGGTAGATGGTTCCGTCATACCAAACATGTTAGGGCTGGAAGCCGGTCAGTCCGCTTTTGGAGACATTTATGCTTGGTACAGCAGAGTTTTGGCTTGGCCAATTGAGGAACTGATATCTAAGACTTCTTTAATTGATGAAGAGACCAAACAAAAACTAATTGCTGAGGCACTTAAAAACCTAATTCCTCAGCTAAGCGATGCGGCAAGTAAAGAGCCTATTGGTGCTTCGGGAGAGTTGGCGCTAGATTGGATGAACGGACGGCGGACTCCAGATGCCAATCAGAATTTGAAAGGTGTTATTGCTGGTATAAATTTAGGAAGTACATCACCTAAAATATTTAGAGCTTTAGTAGAAGCTTCTTGCTTTGGAGCTAAAAAAATTGTTGACCGATTCTTATCCGAAGGTATACCGATTAAAGGAGTGATAGCTTTGGGAGGAGTAGCTAAGAAATCTCCATTTATTATGCAAATGATGGCCGATGTGCTTAATATGCCTATTAAAGTAGTGGCGTCAGAACAAGCCTGTGCATTAGGTGCGGCAGTTTTTGGTGCTGTAGCTGCGGAGGTCTATACTAATGTTTCCGAAGCAATGGAGAAGATGGGTAGTCCTTTTGAGACTATTTATCAACCGGATGAAATAGATGTAATGGCCTATGAAAAAGTATATGAAAACTACAGTAGGCTAGGCGATACTATGGAGAAATATATCATGAACGAAACCAGAAGAAATGGGTAAGTATACATCATTAAAAGAAGAGGCCTTTGAGGCAAACATGCAGCTTCCGGAATTGGGACTGGTATTATTTACATTTGGTAATGCAAGTGCGGTAGATAGAGATAAAGGGGTTTTTGCCATTAAGCCAAGTGGTGTTCCTTATGCTGCATTAAAAGTAGAAAATATTGTTATTTGTGACTTTGATGCAAAGATTGTAGAAGGGAAGATGAGACCTTCATCCGATACAAAAACGCATGCGGTTCTTTATAAAGAATGGGATAAAATAGGCGGAGTAGTTCATACACATTCAACTTACGGTACGGCATGGGCACAAGCAATAAAAGATATTCCTATCTTCGGAACGACTCATGCCGATCATTTGATTGCTGATATTCCATGTGCTCCTCCTATGAAAGATGAGTATATTCAAGGCGATTATGAGCATATGACGGGCTATCAAATAATTGATTGTTTGAAAGAAAGGGGTTTGGATTATAACGAAATAGGTATGATACTGGTCGGTAGCCATGCACCCTTTACTTGGGGGGCAACCCCAGCCAAGGCAGTATATAACAGTGCTGTATGTGAAGAAGTAGCTAGAATGGCACATCTAACTTTGCAGATAAATCCTAATGCAGCTACTTTAAAAGAGGCTTTGAAAAAGAAGCATTTTGAGCGCAAGCATGGTAAAGATGCTTATTACGGACAAGGATGTTAAGTTTTAATTGAAATATATTTTATGGGAATAGCAACGTTCATTGGGTTTACACTGTTAGTGGCAATCATTGCCTATTTATCAACCCGAAAAACAGACGAGACCTCTTCGGACGGTTATTTTTTAGGTGGTCGTAGCCTTACTGGGCCCGTAATAGCAGGGTCGTTGCTTTTAACAAATCTCTCAACAGAGCAGATTGTAGGTATGAACGGTATTGCCTACAGTGAGGGTATTCTCATTATGGCTTATGAGGTTTTAGCTGCTATAGCTATGGTCTTTACCGCATTGGTGTTATTACCTAGATATTTAAAAGGAGGTATCGCTACCATTCCTCAATTCTTGGAAAAACGATACGGGAAATCTACAAAAACTTTAGTGTCCCTTCTATTTTTAGGAGGGTATGCAATTTCAATGCTTCCTACCGTACTATATTCAGGTGCTTTGGCAATAAATACCATGTTTGATTTGCCTGAGGCAATGGGCATGGGCGAAGAAAGTGCTTTATGGGTTACCGTTTGGGGTATTGGTATAATCGGAAGTATCTATGCAATTTTTGGTGGATTAAAAGCAGTTGCGGTATCGGATTCTATTAATGCCGTAGGTTTAATCATTGGGGGTTCGCTCATACCTATATTCGGATTGCTGTATGTAGGTGATGGAAGTCTTACTGCTGGTATGGATGTCCTGACAACCAATTTTCCTGAGAAATTCGATATTTTGGGCGGACCTGATTCCTCTGTGCCTTTTTGGACACTTTTCACAGGTATGGTTATTGTAAATTTCTATTATTGGGGAACAAATCAGGCTATCATTCAAAGGGCTCTTGGTGCCAAGAATTTACGCGAAGGTCAAATAGGATTGAGCCTTGCCGCATTCGTGAAAATATTAGGACCTTTTATTGTGGTGTTCTTAAAGGTATTATTGCCTATCAGATTTTTAATGGGGAGTTGACCAATGCCGATCAAGCGTATCCTATGGTGGTTAAAAAAGTATTGCCTACTGCATTTATAGGCTTTTTTGCAGCTGTCCTTTTTGGAGCCATATTAAGCTCTTTTAATAGTGCGCTTAATAGCTCTGTTACCCTATTTGGACTCGACTTTTATAAAGAATATATTAATAAAGAAGCTTCTGAGAAGCAAATTGTGAAGGCTGGTAAGATATTCGGTATTTTCCTTGCAATAATTTCTATGATTATCGCACCATTATTATTCGGTGTGGAAGGTGGTATATTCAATTATCTACAAGAATTAAATGGGTCTTATAGTGTACCTATTTTAGCCATAATTTTAGTGGGTTACTTAACTAAAAAAGTTCCGGGCATTGCTGCTAATATTGGTATAGTGTTCGCAGTGGTCACTTACCTGAGTAACTCTTTATGTAGTAAAACCAGACATTAGCTTCTTGCATGTTATGGGCATCTTATTCGTTTTGGTGGTAGTACTAATGTTCATTATTGGAAAATTCTGGCCTAGAGAAACGGAATATGTAGAAGTATACACCGAACAGGTAGATATTACACCATGGAAATTTGCCAAACCCGTTGGTTTTGTAATATGCTCCATTGTAGTGGGTATGTACGTGTATTTTTCCTAAGGATTAATTTATTTTAAGAAATGATGATTGATTTAAGCAAGAATGAAATTTGGTTTGTAACAGGTAGTCAACATTTGTATGGACCGGAAACTTTAGCACAGGTAGCGGAACATTCTGCCGAGATAGCCAAGTACTATAATGATAACGAGACAATTCCAGTAAGCGTTATTTTTAAACCAGTGGTTAAAACTGCAGGTGAAATAAGTACTTTGTGTAAAGAGGCCAACAATGCGGAGGCCTGCGTAGGTTTAGTTTTATGGATGCATACTTTCTCCCCTGCTAAAATGTGGATTGCTGGTCTGCAAGCACTTCAGAAACCGTTTTTGCACCTACATACACAGTATAATCGCGATATTCCATGGAATGCAATTGACATGGATTTCATGAACCTGAACCAGTCGGCACATGGTGGTCGGGAATTTGGTTTTTTGGCATCGAGAATGCGATTGAACCGAAAAGTGATAGTTGGTCATTGGAAAAATGAATCCGTTTTGCAGAAATTGAGTAACTGGTGCCGCGTAGCGTGTGCCGTTGCCGACTCTAAGGAAATGAAAGTGGCCCGTTTTGGAGATAACATGCGCCAAGTAGCAGTGACAGAAGGTAACAAGGTTTCTGCTCAGTTAAAATTCGGTTACGAAGTAAACGGTTACGGCGTAGGGGACTTGGTTAAATATATAGATGCAATTTCCGATGCTCAAATAAATATATTGATTCAGGAATATGAGGATTCGTATACCATGGCAGCTAAAATTAAGTCTGATGGAAGTATGCGCAATTCTTTAAAGGATGCGGCCAAAATAGAATTGGGTATGCGTGCTTTTCTAGAAGAGGGTGGTTATACCGCTTTTACAGATACTTTTGAGGATTTACACGGAATGAAACAATTGCCGGGTATCGCTACACAACGACTAATGGCCAGTGGTTATGGTTTTGGTGGAGAAGGTGATTGGAAGACCGCCGCATTGGTACGCACTATGAAAGTTATGGGTTCTGGTCTTGAAGGCGGAAACAGTTTTATGGAAGATTACACCTATCATTTTGATCCTGAAAATTCTACAGTTTTAGGTTCACATATGCTGGAGATATGTCCGTCCATTGCTAATGGAGATGTTTCTTGCGAAATCCATCCTTTGGGAATTGGTGGAAAAGAAGATCCTGTGCGTTTAGTATTTAATGCGGGTGCCGGTAAGGCTTTAAATGCATCTATCGTTGATATGGGTAATCGGTTTAGAATGTTGGTCAATAAAGTTGAGGCTTTGGAAATCGAAAATGATATGCCAAACCTTCCTGTATCCAGAGTGCTTTGGGATGCCAAACCGGATCTTCAAACTGCTGCTGCCGCTTGGATTTATGGTGGAGGAGCACATCACACCTGTTATAGTCAGAATATCTCCGCGGAATCACTGGAGGACTTCGCCGAAATGATGGATATAGAATTTTTGTTGATCGATGAAAAGACAGACCTCTATCGCTTTAAACAAGAACTACGCTGGAACGATGCTGCTTACGGTTTAAAAGGGATTTAGAATGTTCAGTTAATGCATGATTTAAAAATTTTAAAGTACCACGTTTTAAATCGATAAAATTACGAAACTAGTTTCATATTTGAGATAAATACGATTTTACGAATAGTTTGTTTTCTATTTCTTAAGGTGTTAAGAGAAGTAAGAAATTCTTATCTTGTAGTTTCAAGAAAGAATCCAGACTATATGAAAAACCTAATTTTAATTGCTTCAATTTTTACTTTTACTTTATTTAACGGATTTGCCCAAAGTGAAACCGAGTATAATCCGGAAGCAAGACTTTTAGAACTTGGTATAGAGCTTTCAGAACCTTCTGCCCCCATGGCTAATTACGTAAATGCGGTACGTGTTGGGAATCTCATTTTTCTTGCGGGTAAAGGACCAACAAAACCTGACGGTGAAAATATTACAGGTAAGTTAGGGAAAGACCTCACTATTGAAGAAGGTTATGAGGCGGCTAGAATAACAGGTGTCAATCAAATCTCGGTTTTGAAAATGGAATTGGGAGACCTTAAAAAAGTAAAGCGCATTGTTAAAGTTCGCGGGATGGTCAATGCCGTTCCAGATTTTACCGATCAGCCCAAAGTAATTAATGGGTATTCAGACTTAATGGTAGCAGTTTTTGGTGAAAGAGGGAAACATGCACGAGCTGCTGTGGGTATGGGTTCTTTACCTGCTAATATTGCGGTTGAGGTAGAAATGATTGTTGAGGTAGAAGATTAGGTTATGCAAAAACAATTGTTTTTAAATCCTATTTTTCAAAAAATCATTCTTTGTTTTTTTATTCTGTTAAGTTTAAGTGGCTGTAAGCCTGTCCAAGCAGAACCAGAATTCCTTCTCCGTACCGCACTCTTGGTAAATGAGGAGCATACTTGGTACAAAGCATTTGTTTATTTTGGGGAGATTCTTGAAGAACGTTCCAAAGGCCGTATCAAGGTAGAAGTTTATCCCTCCGAGCAATTGGCCAAAGAGATTGAAGCCATAAGGCTTATTCAAGCAGATGTTATTGATATGACTACTACGGGTTCTACCCTTACCAATTGGTTTGAAGTGGCTACTTTCTGTGAACTTCCCTTCCTGATGCAAGATTCAATCGATATGAATCGGTATATAAATGGACCTATAGGAACATTGATGGAGAAGGAAATGATTACTAAATCCGGATTGAGGTCTTTAGGTCACTTTGAGAGAGGCCCAAGGCATTTAACATCAAACAGACCCATAAGACATCCGGATGATTTAGACGGACTCATTGTTCGGGTGCCAAACGTGCCATCATTCGTAACCCTTTGGAAAGCTCTTGGGGCAAAACCCACGCCTATGGCCTTTTCGGAGGTTTTTACTTCTTTGCAACAAGGTACTATAGAGGCACAAGAGAATCCGTTTGCATTGATTAACAATGCTGGTTTTGCTGAGGTGCAAAAATATTTGAACCTAACAGGTCATGTCATAAGTTGGGTTTATCCGGTTATTGGCGAAAAGCAGTTTCAGCGACTTCCACCAGATTTACAGAAAATATTTTTGTTAGCGGCAGATGATATGCAAGCCTATGAGCATCGTCTTTTTTTAGAGAATGAAAAGAAAGTTCAAGATGAATTAAAGGCGAAGGGAATGGAGTTTATTGAGGTGGATAAAGATGCTTTTCAAGAAAAGTGCGAAGCTGCTATTTACAACAGTCTTTCTCCCGAAATGAAAAAAATATACGATCAACTTAAAATAGAAAAGGATGCTTCATAAAACTATTGGGCGCATTTTTAAAAGTTGGCGTATTGTTGAGCACTTGGGGACTCATATTTACAGTATTATTACAGATTTTCTGCAGATTTTCGCCATTGGATACGCCAACGTGGACAGAGGAAGCTTCGCGTCTATTCTTTATTTATGCCATGTCTTTTGGTGCCGGACTTGCTATGAAAAATGAGTACTATGTTCATTTAGATATGTTCTTTAGTAATTTTCCTGTAAAACTGCAGCGCTTGTTGGTTAAGGTTATTCCCGTAATCGTATTATTTTTATTTGCTATCATGGCAATCTATTCCATACAATTTGTGCTTTTGGGTATTCCGGAAAAATCACCCAGTATGGGTTTTAATATGGGTGTTGCTTTTTTTAGCATGTTCATTATGTCGGCTTCTATAAGTTATTACCTCTGGAAAAAAATCCAAAAAAACTATAAAAATTCTAAGTCATGATTTGGGTTCTTGTTCTAGTATTTGTGGTATGTCTCGTTTTACGTTTTCCTATAGCTTTTGCGCTTGGACTCTCATGTTTGAGTTATATTTTGGTAAAGGGTATTCCGTTGATTATTATTCCAATGAAAATGTATTCGGGTATTGATGTATTCGTTTTACTCAGTGTTGGCTTTATTATGGCGGGTAATCTCATGAACCAAGGTGGACTGACGGAGAAAATAATCACATTCTGTAATCATTTATTGGGGCACATTAGAGGCGGACTTGCATTGGTTAATATTGGAGCATCTATGTTGTTTGCGGGTATTTCCGGTACGGCTATTTCTGATACGGCAAGTATGGGGTCTATCATGATTCCTGCAATGAAAAAGGAAGGTTACGACACCGGTTTTTCATGTGCTGTTACGGCGGCTTCTTCAACTATTGGTCCTATTATTCCCCCCAGTGTACCTATGATTATTGCCGCTACATTAAGTGGACTTTCGGTAGGTAAATTGTTTCTTGCAGGTGCTTTGCTTAAGGCTTGCTTTTGGGTGTAGGGTTATTGATTACTGCCTATGTAATATCTAGAAAACGCAATTATCCCAAACACGCTAGAAGTACGCTAAAGCAAGTAACCCTTGGTTTTGTTGATACGTTTTGGTCGCTTTTAATGACATTTATAATTCTGTATGGTATTATTGGAGGGCTTTTTACTCCCACCGAAGCATCTATAATTGCGGTGGTTTATGCTTTGATCATTGGTAAGTTCGTTTATAAAAAATTGAATTTCAAGAACATTCAGGTTGTGTTTTTGGACAGTATAAAAACCTCTGCTTCCCTTATGGTTTTGGTAGGTTTTGCCAACCTTTTTGGCTACATATTAATTACAGAGCAGATTCCGCAAAGTATCTCCAGTGAAATTCTAGGTTTTACGGACAACAAGTATGTTGTATTGCTATTAATTAATCTCTTGTTGATTGTAGTAGGCACTTTTATGGAGACCGTTGCAGCACTTTTAATTCTGTTTCCAATTTTATTGAAAGTGGCTTTGGCTGTAGACGTTGATCCCGTTCATTTTGCAGTAATAGCAGTATTGAACTTAATTATTGGATTGACTACCCCACCTGTGGGAGTATGTCTTTTTGTGGCATCTAGTATTGGTAAAATATCTATAGGGGAAGTAAGTAAGGCCGGTTTGCCCTTTTTACTGGTAAGTTTTGTGGTGTTGATTCTAGTTACTTTGTTTCCTTGGTTTTCTCTAGCACTTCCTAATATGTTTATTGATTAGTGCTTTAACAATTTAGGATGAAAATAGGGTGAAATTAGTTACTCGGTTTTTTCTGCAAATACAAAAAAACTTTACTTTTGCCCCTTAGTTAAATGGCCTCGTAGTTCAATGGATAGAATAGAAGTTTCCTAAACTTTAGATGCAAGTTCGATTCTTGCCGAGGTCACTTTGCTTATTCAACATAGTATTGTTGGAAAATGAGAAATACGTTGTACTAAAAGGAAATCTAGATTTCGTAGACATCGAATTTTTTTACCAATTCGTTTATCCTTTTTTTATTCTCTTCTAGTTTAGCTTTAAGTTTCTCGATCTGTTCTTTCTGTTCTTTCGTAAGGGGGTTCATGGCATCATTATTATGCTTGTCCGTTTATAACGGCGCATGAAGGCTTACATTGTGTGTTTTTTTATCAATTATAAAATTTTTATCATATATATTGTTGATAACTTGAATTATTAAGCAATTTTCACCCTTAATGATTTCAGTCTTTTCTCTTGGTCCAAATCTCGTACATGGGCTCCCCTTTGCTGTTTTTTCCGGTGTGATGCCAATCGTTATTTTTTAGTTCGTAGTTGAATTTTAAAGTAGCCCCAACCCGTGAATTATCTTTAGAGAAAAATTCAATATGTTCTGTGTATTCCCCGTCTTCTGATGTAAATGAACCTCCTCCGGTTCCCGAAAATTTCATTGTTTCCGTTTGGTAGGCAATCCATTGGAAACCGCCATCCTGTAATATTTTCAATGTTTTTCTAGGGTTTTCTTCTCCTCTTCGTTCTTGGCCTTCATCTGGTCCGCGTGTGGCAAAAAGCCATTTACCATCTAAATCTTGAGCAAGGGAAGGAGCTGGTTTAAATGTTTTTTTAGAGCTCATAGTAAGGATAAGGTCATCTTCTTTTTGCTCAAAAGGAATATTTAGAGTCTTCAGTTGGTCATTTTCATAATTAGAATTGAATTCCAGAAGAACAACTAGTCGGTTTTCTTCAATTTTCACAAAACCACCACGAGCCATAATAAACTTAGCAGGATTTTTTTCGTAAATAGTATGAGTTAGATAATCATCAATTATATGAAGTTCGTGAATGACACTTTTTTCATCAACATTCTCTTCAGAAAAGTAAGTTTCTGACGTTAGTTGAGCTTGCATCAGGTTTGTTACGATTAAAATGAAGCCTATAATGATGCTTTTTTGGAAAGTTGTGATGTAGTTTTTCATTTTTTATTTGTATTTTAATACCTTAAAAATAAGGTAATTACAGGATATATTGAGTTATTATTTTAAGTGGGAAAACTTTTTTTTGCGTTTTATCGTAATTTCTCTGAAAACGCTTGTTTTTACATTTTTTTTGTTTTCATTTGTCCTGTCTTTAGCAATATAAAACTGAAGGCATTTTGAGCTTTTAGCTGAACAACATGCAATGTGTTTCTATGTTCGGGCTATGGGAGATTAGGAAGTCAAATCTCATAGCAACCCATCAGATGGGCCGCCGAATTTTAAAGCTAACTTCCGATTTTTCTACATCTATTGTGCAAAGCCAGCACATATACTTTTTCATTCCTACTACTCAGGAACAAATTCTTATATGATACCATCGGTAACAATTTCATAACTTATAGAGCACACATTAGTTAAAAAATATCCCGATTTTCATTTACAAGAATTCACGATGAACAATAAATATATCGATCTAATCGATCAGACTTACTTTTTCCCTCAAGAAGAGTTTACTCTTGATAATGAGCACCTAAAATTTCACAACATACCACTTCAAGAGTTGGTAGAGAAATATGGTAGCCCGTTAAAATTCACCTATTTGCCTAAAATATCGGAGAATATTGCGAGGGCAAAGAATTGGTTTGCTAACTCTATCGTAAAGAACGAGTATAAGGGCAAGTACCACTACTGCTATTGTACTAAAAGTTCTCACTTTCAGCATATATTACATGAAACGCTTAAGAACGATATTCATATTGAAACTTCTTCTGCTTTTGATATTAATATAGTAGAGCAACTGAAAAAAGACGGCAAGTTAAAAGACAATGCTTACGTTATTTGCAATGGCTTTAAGCGCGACCAATACATAGAGAATATTGCAAGGCTTATTAATAACGGCCATCGCAACTGTATTCCTATAATAGATAATTACGAAGAAATAGATTTGCTATCTGATGCAATTGATGATACCTATAAAATTGGTATTCGTATAGCTTCGGAAGAAGAGCCAAAATTTGAATTCTATACCTCTCGTTTGGGAATTGGTTATAAAAACATAGTTCCTTTTTATGAAAACCAGATACAGGATAATGATAAAGTAGAGCTTAAGATGCTTCACTTCTTTATTAATACCGGTATTCGCGATAACGCATATTACTGGAACGAGCTTGTTAAGTGTTTAAAGGTGTATACTCGTTTAAAGAAGGTATGCCCATCTTTAGATAGCTTAAATATTGGTGGAGGTTTCCCTATCAAGAACTCTTTGGCTTTTGAATACGATTATCAATATATGATTGACGAGATTTTAAATCAAATCAATATTACATGCCAAGAGGCAGATGTACCTGTGCCACATATTTTTACTGAGTTCGGAAGTTTTACCGTAGGAGAGAGTGGTGGTGCCATTTATGAAATCCTTTACCAAAAACAACAGAACGATCGTGAAAAATGGAATATGATAGATTCATCTTTCATTACAACGTTGCCAGATACTTGGGCTATTAACAAACGTTTTATCATGCTACCTATAAACCGTTGGAACGATGAGTACGAGCGTGTTTTATTAGGAGGTTTAACTTGTGATAGTGATGATTATTACAATAGTGAGCAAAACATGAACGCTATTTACCTGCCAAAATACAGACGGGACAAACCTTTGTACATAGGCTTTTTTAATACAGGAGCTTACCAAGAGACCATAGGTGGTTTTGGAGGTTTGCAGCACTGTTTGATCCCTCAGCCCAAACATATCTTAATAGATAAGGATGCCAATGGTAATCTTACTTATGAGGTTTTTAGTCAGCAACAAAAGGCAGAAGATTTACTAAGCATTTTGGGTTACGAAAAGAAAAAACCAGCCAATGACGGCAGCGATAATATTGTCGCAAATACAATTACATCAAACGTATCAAATTCACTTAATTAAGATGAGCACAACAAAGAATTATGCGGGTATCCCCGATAAATTCGCACAGTTAGAAACGGCAAAGGTAATTTTGATACCTGTGCCTTACGATGGAACAAGTACTTGGGGTAAAGGAGCCGATAAAGGTCCTCAGGCATTTTTAGAAGCTTCGGAGAATATGGAGCTTTATGATATTGAGACCAATACCGAGGTTTATGAGCAAGGTATTCATTTAGCCGAAGCCATTACCGAAAATAGTTCGCCAGAGGCGGTAGTAAATGCCGTTCATAAAAGAACCAAAAAGTACATTAAGCGTAACAAGTTTGTTACCTTATTTGGTGGTGAGCATTCCATTTCTATTGGTACCATTCGTGCCTTTAATGAGTGTTTTGATAATTTGACTGTTTTGCAGATTGATGCCCATGCAGATTTGCGTGAGTCGTATGAAGGAACCAAATACAATCATGCTTGTGCAGTTCATGAAGCAAGCCAGACTACGAATCTTATTCAAGTAGGTATTCGTTCTATGGATGCTATTGAGAAGACATTTATGGATGAAGAAAAAACATTCTTCGCTCATGACATGGCCCAAGATGAGTATTGGATGGATAAAGTAATTGAAGCAATGACAGATAATGTGTTGATCACATTTGATCTTGATGCTTTTGATCCTTCTATAATGCCTTCTACAGGTACTCCTGAACCAGGTGGTTTGCTGTGGTATGAGACTTTAGAGTTTTTAAAACAGGTATTTGAAGAGAAGAATGTAGTAGGTTTTGATATTGTAGAGCTTTGTCCAAATTCATCAGAGAAATCTTCAGATTTTCTAGCGGCAAAATTGTATTATAAAATGCTTAGCTATAAATTTATGGGTAAAGCGGTAGATGAAGAGTATGATAACACATACGATGTAGACAGTAAAGCAGGTAATAAAGGATCAAAATTTGAAGACGATGAAGACTAAAGGAGCTATTTCCGGATTTATAGAAAAGTATTACTTGCACTTTAATGCAGCTGCTTTGGTAGATGCCGCAAAAGGATACGAAGCACAATTGAACAAAGGTTCTAAAATGCTTGTTTCATTGGCAGGTGCTATGAGTACGGCTGAATTAGGTAAGATTTTTGCTGAAATGATTCGCCAAGATAAGGTGCAGATTATATCATGTACAGGTGCCAACCTTGAGGAAGATATTATGAATTTGGTTGCGCATTCACATTACAAACGTGTGCCTAATTACCGTGATTTAACTCCTAAAGATGAGTGGGCTTTACTTGAAAAAGGACTTAACCGTGTAACAGATACTTGTATTCCTGAAGAGGAAGCTTTTAGAAGGTTACAAGAGCATATTGTTAAAATCTGGAAAGATGCCGAGGCAAAAGGAGAGCGTTATTTACCGCATGAGTATATGTACAAGATGTTACTTTCTGGTGTTCTTGAAGAGCATTATGAGATTGATTTAAAAGACTCTTGGATGTACGCTGCCGCAGAAAAAACCTTCCTATTGTTTGCCCAGGTTGGGAAGACAGTACTATGGGTAATATTTTTGCTTCATACGTGTTAAAAGGCGAGTTGAAAGCTAGTACCGTTAAATCTGGTATTGAGTATATGACCTTTTTAGCAGATTGGTACACAGATAATTCTGAGAACGGAATTGGTTTCTTTCAAATTGGTGGTGGTATAGCAGGAGATTTTCCTATCTGTGTAGTGCCAATGCTTTACCAAGATATGGAAAGAACCGATACACCTTTCTGGAGCTATTTCTGCCAGATCAGTGATTCAACTACAAGTTATGGTTCGTACTCAGGTGCTGTACCAAACGAAAAAATTACTTGGGGAAAACTAGATATTGATACCCCTAAGTTTATTATTGAAAGCGATGCAACCATTGTTGCACCATTAATATTTGCATATCTTCTTGACTTATGAGCAATAAACGAGACACCTCAAATTTAAAGCGCGTCATAGTAGACTTTAAAAAATTGACGCCAGAAGTATTAAAACTTTTGGTAGCAGCTTACCCAGACGGGTATGATGATAGAAATATTATTTCGTTCAGAAACGCCAATGGCGAGCGTATTGAAGCAGTTGAAGTATTGACCGAAGACACCAAATATTTGGTGAAGATCAGTGCTAAGCTTGAGTACACTATGGAGAATTATGATGAGGATGATTATGAAGATTTTGAAGATGATGATCCAGCAGCAGTAGCGGAGCCAGACCCAGAAGATATGGCTCAAGATGACGATGAATAAAGTTGTTATCAGGTTTGTAATGAACCTTTCTGTGCTTGGTATTCAGGCTAAGAAACTCCTTGTTCTATTCCAAGGTTTTGTTGATAGAGATACTAATTGTTTAATATCCATTCAATGAAAATAGAAGAAATAGAAAATATAGAGTTAAAGTTTTTAGACCTTGATGATTATCAAGAGCTCAAAAGCGCCATGATTTCGGCATATACCAATATGCCCGGATCGTATTGGAAAGAGGAGCATATAAAATCGCTAATCGATAAATTTCCAGAAGGTCAGGTAGTTATTAAGATTAATGGACAGTTGGCCGGTGTGGCCCTGTCTATTATCGTAGACTATGATAGTTTTGATGATGAGCATACGTATGAGCAGATTACTGGTAACTATTCTTTTTCCACGCATAATGATGGAGGAGATGTGCTTTATGGTGTTGAGGTTTTTATAAAACCCCAATTCCGTGGTCTAAGATTGGGTAGACGTTTGTACGATTATAGAAAGGAATTGTGTGAAAAACTAAACCTCAAGAGTATTGCTTTTGGAGGTAGAATGCCCAATTTCCATAAATATATGGATGAGCTTACTCCAAAAGAGTATATAGCCAAAGTGCGTAGAAAAGAGATTGCGGATCCTGTACTGAACTTTCAGATTAGTAATGATTTTCATCCTGCTAAGGTTATGAAGGGTTATTTGGAAGGTGATAAAGCTTCAAGTGACTTTGCTATCTTAATGGAGTGGGATAATATTTATTACCAAAAACCCTCAAAAAAAGCATCGGCAAAGAAAACGGTTATTCGTTTAGGGCTTATACAATGGCAGATGAGGCCGTATAAAGACTTAGAGGAATTGCTGCAGCAAGCAGAGTATTTTATTGATGCCGTATCAGGTTATCGGTCAGATTTTGCCCTGTTTCCGGAGTTTTTTAATGCCCCTTTAATGGCAAAGGACAATCACTTGTCCACGCCAGATGCTATTCGTGAGTTGGCGAAACATACGGATGCTATTGTACAGAAATTCTCGGAGTTTTCTATTTCGTATAACATCAATATTATTACAGGAAGTATGCCTGAAATGATTGATGGACGTTTGTACAACGTAGGCTATCTATGTAGAAGAGATGGTAGTATGGAGCGTTACGAAAAGCTGCATGTAACACCAGACGAAGCTAAAGTTTGGGGTATGCAAGGCGGTAATCAGTTAAAGGCTTTTGATACGGATTGCGGTAAAATCGGAATTTTAATTTGTTACGATTCAGAATTTCCAGAGTTAAGCCGTTTATTGGCAGATGAAGGAATGGACATATTATTCGTTCCCTTTTTGACCGATACTCAAAACGGGTACTCAAGAGTACGACATTGCGCTCAGGCAAGAGCAATAGAAAATGAATGCTACGTGGCTATCGCAGGTAGTGTAGGCAACTTGCCAAATGTTCAGAATATGGACATCCAATTTGCTCAATCCATGGTATTTACGCCTTGTGATTTTTCGTTTCCAACAAATGGTATAAAGGCAGAGGCCACACCAAATACGGAGATGATTTTAATTGCTGATGTAGATATCGATTTATTGCGAGAACTCAATCAATTTGGGGCAGTACGCAATTTAAAAGATAGAAGAAAAGATATATTTGAACTTAGAAAAAAAGTATAGTTTGACTGACTTGAAGATTATAGGTAGTGAAGAATGGTGTGTGTTTGAGAATTTGGGTATTCCAGCCATAAAGGCGAGGGTAGATTCAGGAGCTAAAACATCCTCTATACAAGCAACCAACATAAAGATTATTATGAAGGGCACCCAAGAATGGGTAAAGTTTGAGGTGAGCCCTTTACAAGAAAACAGGAGTATTGCTATACCTTGCCAAGCTAGATTAGTAGACCGTAGGATGGTAAAAAGTTCTTCCGGTATTTCTGAAGAACGTTTGGTGGTACGTACGCCTGTTAATATAGGAGAAGATACTTTTGAGATAGAACTTACTTTAGCTAATCGCGATACTATGGAGTTTCGTATGTTGTTAGGTAGAGAGGCTATTAATGAGCGCTATATTGTAAACTCGGCTTTAAACTATCAAATACAGGATTTTGATGATGAGGCGGTAAATAAAATGTATGCGCCTTACTTTAAAGAAAAATCGGGTCTTAAAATAGCATTACTTGCTAGTAACCCTAACCTATATAGTAACAAACGTATTATAGAGGCAGCAGAAGCGCGCGGACATGAAATTGTTTTCTTAAATGTAGAACATGCATATATGAAGTTAGATGCCCACTCGCCTGAAATAAGGTACAGAGGGGGCAATATCCTTAATGCTTTTGATGCGGTCATTCCTAGAATAAAGCCATCGGTTACTTTCTATGGTTGCGCGTTGATCAGACAGTTTGATAATCTTGGGGTGTATTGCCAAAATACCGCCGAGGCCATTACACAGTCTAGAGACAAACTTTTTGCATCGCAGTTGTTCTCTAAGAATGACATACATATACCTATTACAGGTTTTGCAAAATCTCCAATGGATACCAAAGACCTTATTAAAATGGTAAATGGTGCTCCACTAATTATTAAGTTGTTGGAAAGCACCCAAGGTAAAGGTGTTGTACTTGCTGAGACCAATAAAGCTGCGGAGAGCGTAATAAATGCTTTCAAAAGTGTGAACACGAACATATTGGTGCAAGAGTTCATTAAGGAAGCCAATGGGCAGGACATACGCTGTTTCGTGGTAAACGGAAAAGTAGTAGCTTCTATGCAACGTCAGGCAGAAAAAGGTGAGTTTAGAGCTAACATTCACCAGGTGGTAAGGCTTCAATTATTAAAATTACTTCAGAAGAACGCAAACTTGCGCAGAAAGCTGCAAAGGTTCTTAACCTTGCCGTAGCAGGCGTAGATATCATTCGTTCAAATAAAGGACCGTTATTGTTAGAGGTAAACTCTTCTCCAGGTCTTGAGGGAATTGAAAATGCTACCGGAAAAGATATAGCTAACGAAATGATTGTGGCTATTGAGAAAAAGTTGAGGTTTACTATCTAGTCCTATTATATAGGTATAAAGGTTAACCCAATATAAAAGTATAATGCGATTGTCGCTACTAATAAGTAGATGGCAATCGCATTTTGCATTCCTGATAAGACGGATTTAAATTTCTATTGATATTAGAGCAGTTTTATCAATTCAATGAAAATTGTCTTCTTACAGTCAAAAACGGGTTGTTTTTGAGAATAAGTGTCTTTCATCCTTCTTTTCTAGTGCCTTGCCGATATTCTGATTTTAGGGCTACCGCCTAATGCATCTCTTTTTCCGTTTAAGGGTGAAATCATCGGTATAGCACATCATTTCTCCGATGTAAAATCAGTCATTTTTGTTTTTATATAACTGACTTACAGTTTTTTACACTTCAACGAGTAAAACGTACCGTTTAAGAGAATTTCCTCAGGCACCCTACAATGTACCGTTCAGAAATAGAAGAAACGAATTACAAAAACAGATTTCAACTATGGTACGATTCAACATTTTAATTCTTATTGCACTTGCAACTTTAATGACTTCATGTTCAACTTCTACTACTGAAGAAGATGATTTGTACAAGGCTGTTGCAACTACCAATAAAGAAGTAACGATTTATGCTATAGAGCAAGAAGTTATAGATGTTGTTAATGACTATAGAGTATCAGTTGGTCTTAATGCAGTAGAGTTTAGTAGTGTAGCTTACGGTTACGCAAATGCTCACAACGAGTATATGATTTCTGAAGGTATTATCAGCCATGATAATTTTGATAAAAGAGCTTCTAAATTATCTGAAGAAGCAAATGCCGATTTCGTTTCTGAAAATTTAGGTATGGATTATACAAATGCTAATGATATTCTTGAAGCTTGGAAAAATAGCCCAACGCACAAGAAAGTAATGGAAGGTAATTTTAATTATACTGCCGTTAGTGTTACTGCAGATGAAAACGGTGTTCTTTATTTTACTCAGTTGTTCTTTCAGTAAGATTTTATAATTGAACTAGATTTTAGTTCAGTGTAGAAAAAGCCTCTTATTTCTTTTAGGAAATAGGAGGCTTTTTCTATTCGTATATAATTTATAACACCAGATTTTTCAAGGAATAAGTATTGGAATATATGATATAGGTTATAACTATATACTATTGTTTGATTTTAATCGATGAAATGTAGTCTAAACCTGCATTTTTCCAATAATGTTACCGTTCGTCGAAAATATATACTTTTTACCGAAGGTATATAATAGCATAGACAATAATTAGTAGGTAAGCCCTGTTTTTTATAGGACTTAACCTACAATTACTTGCCTATGATACGTAAAACTACTCTAAAGCAAAACTTTATATGTTTATTGCTGTTTTTTTGCGCTTTTACGCACGCACAAGATAAGGTCTATGTTGATGCTATTTCCAGTGAAGACGAAGTTACCTTATCAAACAATGCTATCGATTCTGATTTAACATCTAATGCAACCATCCGAGCCAGTTCAGGTTTAGCTTTGGGTCTTGGTGCTTATGATGGTCATTTAGAATTAACTTACCCAACTACGTTACCGGTAAATACCACAAGTTATTTGAAGATTGAATCTGAAGAGGATATACTTTCTAGTTTATTGGGCGGCAGCTTAGGCGGCTTACTTTCTGATATTACTGGTGTTGTGCTAATTGGTAATCAAGAATTTTCTGTAGAAGCTCTTAATAATACCAATGTAGTACAGCAGGCAAGTTCTAGTGCTGCAGATGCTTTTTCATCTGATGAGGCACGAGTTATTATGGATAAAAACGGAGATTACTTTCTTGCCTTAACTCCGTCTAGTCCGTATGACAGAGTACGCTTAACGAATAGCATGGGGTCATTAATAGGATTAGGTCAAGAACGTGACTTAGATGTCTATGGAGTTTTTTATGGAGATGGAGATACACCTTGTGGTGCACCTAATTACACGTCCTATAGTGGTAACGGTATTTCGTTAGATTTACTGGACTTAGGTGGAGCTGGGGTAACAAATCCGGATTTAGCCATAGATGGAAACAGAAGCACCTTTTCTAAGCTAGGTCTTGGAATTATAGATGTTGCAGCAGATGTTGAGCAGACTATCTATTTTAATAGTGCCGATGATACAAACGATAATTACTACGCAGAAATTGGTATAGATCCTTCCTTATTGCAATTGGATATAGCTAATTCAATTGAGGTGATTGGCCAAAATGGGGCTGATGCACCTGTATATTCGGAGAATCTGGCCAATTTATTAGATTTAGACCTTTTAACCTTATTACAGAATGGCGAAACGGTCATTATAGGTTTTGACCCCGCAACTCCTGTTGATAGAGTAACGGTGCGGTTATCATCTTTGGTAGGTGTTGGTATTGATCAAAATATTAGAATTTTTGATGTTTATAGGGCACCTGCAACACCAGTAATCACTTCTATTGCAGATGATTTAAATATCTGTGCTGGTTCAAGTACTACTATTACAGCAGAAGTTCAAAACGCCAATAACGTTGAGCTAAGATGGTATGATGCCGCGACAAACGGAAATTTATTAGCAACTACAAATTCAGGTGATGCTTTTGCTACGCCAATTTTAAATTCAGATACAACCTATTATGTAGCTTCTGCTGAAATAGGATGCGCTCAGGAATCACCACGAACTGCAGTTGAAGTGAATGTTGAACCTATACCAACTGCCGCAGATATTACTGTTTTAGGAAATGAGAATCCTATTTGTTCATCAAACAATGTAGTACTTGTTCCGTCAAGTTCTATTAATGGTACTTTTTCATGGTATTTAGATGCAAATAAGACCACTGAAATTACGGACGGTATGGTGTCTGGCGATGTTACCTATGAGATAGATGACAATGGTGTAATGACCATAACCGGACTTACCGAAGCAGGTGGACCTTACAATTATTATGTGGCCGTAAAAGATGATTTAGCAGTTGCGAGAACGTTTCTGGAGATTTACAATCTGTTGAAGTAAATGTGGTAGACGTTGCAAAAACAATATCTATTGATTCAAACCCTATGATTAGTTTAGATGGTTTGCTAGATATTTTTAACGGTACCAATACGGTAGATGTAACCGGAACTGTTTCTGGTGATGTTATTGGGAGAGCCTATATCTTTAGCCGTAAACGGAAAATTATATGATGGCGTAGTAGCGGCAGATTCTTCTTTTAGCGTAGAGGTAGATGCTTTAGATTTAGTTTCCGATTTAGATAACACGCTCGAAGCTTTTCTACAAGGTGTCCTTTGTACCGTGTCTGATGAGATTTTAGTAGACCTTCCTGATTTGTTAATAGATGATGTGCTACAGGTATTTTGCGCTGCTGATTTCCCTACAATAGCAGATTTACAAGTAGGCCTAGGAGATATAATTCTATTTGATGCCCTAACAGATGGGTTGCAATTAACTGCTGAGACACCTTTGGTGAATGGTCAAATTTATTTTGCAGGAATTTTAGATATACCTACATCTATATTGGCAAGAGTACAGATAGAAGTTACTATTGTTGATGTTCCTACACCGACTACCAATTCTACAGATCAGACTTTTTGTAATAGCGATACACCAGTTGTGGCAGATATTCAGACTGATCAAACAAATGTTGTGTTCTATGATAGCGCTTCCGGGGGAGATGCAATTGATCCTTCCTCACCTATAGAAAACGGACGTAGTTATTATGTGGCAGCTGTTGAAAATGGTTGTGAAAGTAGTGAGCGCTTAATGATAGACACTACTTTAGATGATGATGGTTCTTCTCCTATAACTTTAACGGGAGAGTCTGTAAAAGTTTGTCAAAACCGCTCGTACACCTACGTTACCAATAGTGGTAAAGAAGATTACTCTTGGACCGTAGTAGGTGGTACAATAACAGAAGGCGGTACTTCTGCAGATGATTTTGTAACCGTATCATGGACGGAGTTAACCAATACGAATATTAATGTCTCTTACGTAGATGATTCAACCTGTAGCCCAAATAAGATGATGTTTCTTGAAGTTGAGGTAACTACTTGTGGAATGGTTTTGGGCGAAGAATTCTGTCTAAAGGTTTTCAATGAATTCTCTCCTAATAATGATGGTTTCAATGATGTTTTCACTGTTCAATGTATTGAAGATTATTCAAATACTGTAGAAATATATAATCGTAATGGAAACCTTGTTTACAAAACGGCAGACTACCGCAATACTTGGGATGGTATGGCAAATGTAAAAGGCGTTTTAAATAAGGGAGACCATTTACCTTCGGGAACATACTACTATTCTATTCAAATACCGGAATTAGAAAGAAACCTTATTGGCTGGTTACAATTGGCCAGATAATACATTGTGCTTTAAACTATTCATACCAAACCCTTGTCAATTATGAAATTACTTTGCACTACTATAAAGATAGTTATGCTCTGCTATCTTACTTTTAATATGAGTACGGCCTATGGCCAACAACCTCCGCAGTATACACAATACATGTATAATACGGCAGTATTAAATTCAGGTTATTCGGCTAGAGGTATTCTGGAGGCTACTGTTTTGCACCGTTCACAATGGGTGGGTATAGATGGTGCTCCAGAGACGCAATCTTTATCCGTTCAGGGAAGATTGCGAGAGAGAGTAGGTCTAGGACTTACCATTATCAATGATAATATTGGGGCTGCAAACGACCTTGATGTAAATGGTACTTTTTCGTATGAGATACCAACTGGGTATTTTACAAAGCTTTCTTTGGGAATCAATGCGGGAATAGATGTTTTAAAAGTGGACTGGTCCAAAGGGACTTACCAAGACGGTCAAGATCCAATATTTGCTGAAAACCTGAACAAAGTCAGACCAGTTTTTGGCGCCGGAGCTTACTTTCATAGTAGCAATTGGTACGTTGGGGTTTCTACCCACAATTTTTTGAATTCTCAGATTTATAGTGATGATGAAGAAATAGTGACCAATAGAAAAAGTCAGTATTATTTAATGGCAGGCTATGTTATGGACCTTTCTGATAATTTAAAATTTAAACCGGCTATTTTAACTAAACATGTGGCGGGAGCACCAATAACTGTAGATGTATCTGGTAATTTCTTGATAAAGGAAACCTTGGCTTTGGGCTTGGCATACCGTTACAATGATGCCATTAGTGCTTTGGCAGGTCTTCATATTGCTAAAAGCTTCTTTTTAGGGTACTCTTATGATTATTCTATAACGGGCTTGGAAAGTTATAATGACGGCTCTCACGAAATCATTCTCAAATACAATCTATTTGATGCTAAGAAAAGAGCATTGTCACCTAGATTCTTCTAAAACTTACTATCATGAAAAAACTAGTACTATACATATTTATGGGCACATGCCTTATGGTTACTGCCCAAAGTAAGGAAGAAAAAGCCAATGCCTATTTTGAGGATTTTAAATTTGATAAGGCAATTGATTTGTACAGCGATTTAGCGTCTGAAAAAAGAAGGCCATCTCTTGACGTTATTCAGCATTTGGCAGATAGCTATTTCAACATGAACAGGTATCAAGAAGCGGTTAAGTGGTATGAAAAATTATACAGCATAAAAGGCAAGGAAGTTGGTGAAGGCAACATTATTAAACTAGTGCAAAGCCTTAAAGCAAGTATGCAAAATGAAAAAGCCGACGAATTGCTGAGAGATTTTTATACAGATGAAGATAGGTTAAACATGATGTTGTCTCAAAAGAAACATTTGGATAGCACCTTAGGTCAGCAAGAGAAATATACCACCATGAATCTGCCTTTTAACAGTAGAAAATCAGATTTTGGACCTATGTTTTTTAATGACGGATTAATCTTCGCTTCGGCTAGAGACACTGTAAAGTCTAACGGAGAATTGTATCCATGGAACAAACAGCCTTATTTGGACCTCTATGTTACTAAACCAAATAATTCAAATTACATCCCGGAAAAATACTTAGAAAATTTAGAGTCTTCTTATCATGATGCAACTTTGACGTTCTCTTGGGATGGACAAACGGTATACTTTACGCGGAATTATCTAAAGAAGAAAAACAAGTTAAGTGCCAATGATGATGGTTTGTCTAACATGCAAATCTTAAGGGGAACGATACATAATAATGAACTTATCAACGTAACCTCGTTGAGCTTTAATAGTAAAGAGTATTCTTGTGGACATCCGGCATTAAGCCCTGATGGTAGATATTTATATTTTACCTCTAATATGCCCGGCGGGTTTGGAGAAAGCGATATTTACGTGGTTGATTTAAATAATGATGGAGATGTACTGTCAGACCCTATGAACTTGGGTTCTACGATAAATACACGTGGTAGAGAAATGTTTCCTTTTGTAAATAATGAGGTATTGTATTTTTCATCGGATAGTCATTACGGACTAGGAGGATTGGATATTTTTGGTTCAATAATTTCTTCTAAGACCCAGTATTCTTTACCACTTAACATGGGCAAACCTTTGAATAGTAATATGGATGATTTTTCATTCATCCGAGAAAATAAAAAAGGTAATGGATATTTTGCTTCCAACCGTGCTGGAGGTAAAGGGGATGATGATATTTATCGATTTGAAAAGGTAAAAGCAACAGATTGTTTAGAGTATTCAGGATACGTATTGAACAAGCTAACAGGCGAACCTATTGCAAATGCCAATGTAGAACTCAAAAATTCGGTAGCTGAATTGGTTTCTATTTATAGAACGGATGAGTCCGGATTTTATAAAATAATACTTCCGTGTAACAAGAAAAATACATTGGTCTTTTCTAGAGCAGGATTTTCCAAAGAAACTGTAATGATTCAAACTGGTGAAAACCCTGAAGCTCCTTCTAAGGACAATAAGGTGTATTTAACTCCTTTTGATAGTTTGGTAGAGAAAGATGGAGATATGGAGAAAATTAAGGTAAATCCAATCTATTTTGAATATGACAAATCTGATATTACTACAAGGGCAGAAATAGAACTTGAAAAAGTACTTTTTGCCATGGAAACATTTCCTGAAATAAAGATTAAAATTGAATCACACACAGATGCCAGAGGTTCTGACTCCTATAATTTGGAGCTATCGGATAATCGGGCGAAGTCCACAAGACGTTACTTGCTTTCAAAAGGTATTGATGCGGATAGGATTGAAAGTGCCCATGGTTATGGGGAATATCGACTAAAAAATGATTGTGCTAATGGCGTAAAGTGTAGCGACCAAAAGCATTTGGAAAACAGACGGTCTAATTTCATTATCGTTTCCAAACAAGCCGATGAGGTTCGCAACGCAAAAAGATAATAGTATTAAACATATCAAAAATGCTAGCTGTAGAACTAGCATTTTTGGGATGTGACTTTAAAAACTTATTTAGCTTGTAGACGGGTTGTACTATGGGTTAAATGGTTTTTAATTTATTACGATAGAATGTTGGGATCTTTGACTTAGGGAGCCAAATTTTCCAACATCTCTTTCGTGGTTTTTTCGTCAAATTCTGCTTGCCAACCCCAATCTCGCCTTGCTTCTTGATCATCAATACTACTAGGCCAAGAATCAGCTATTGCCTGACGAAAATCTGGTTCATAAGAAACTTTAAAATCAGGAATGTGGTTTTGAATACTTTCCGCCATTTGAGAAGGCGTAAAGTTCATAGCCGATAAATTATACGATGAGCGAACTTTTACATTTTCAGCATCGGTTTCCATGAGCTGTAAGGTAGCTTTGATAGCATCTTCCATAAACATCATCGGTAACTCGGTATCCTCTTTTAAAAAGCACGTATATGCTTTCTCTGATAATGCTTTGTGGTAAATTTCTACCGCATAATCTGTAGTTCCGCCATAAGGCATGGTTTTCCAACTAATTAATCCAGGGTAACGAATACTTCGTACATCAACTCCAAACTTGTGAAAGTAATAATCGCACCAACGTTCACCAGATTGTTTACTTATACCGTACACGGTACTTGGCTCCATTATAGTGCTTTGTAAAGTGTTTTCTTTTGGTGTATTAGGTCCAAAAACAGCAATGCTGGAAGGCCAGAATATTTTGTCTATTTTTTTCTCTTTGGCTAGGTTAAGGACATTAAAGAGCGAATTCATATTTAGGTTCCAAGCACGCATAGGAAACTTTTCTGCCGTAGCGCTCAACATGGCTGCCATTAGGTAGATTTCAGTAATTTCATAATAGGCAACAATCTCTTCAAGAGCATCATAGTCTGTGGCATCTAAAATCTCAAACGGACCGGAATCCATCAAATTTTCATTGCCCTCGCGAATATCACTGGCAATTACACTTTCATTGCCGTATGTGTTGCGTAACGCCATGGTTAGCTCAGTACCTATTTGGCCACAAGCACCTATAATCAGAATAGATTTTTCCATTAATATCTCGTTAAATGAATTGGGGAATAAAGATAGCGCTTCTTAAAATTTGTACATTCGCTTTATGAAAAGAATCTTCTTCTTTAGTTTGATGCTAGTATTAACAGTAGCCTGTAAAGAACAAAAACAAGAATTGGTTGTAGAGGATGTTATTGCCCAAGAATTAAGTAGTGAAAAATGGGCAAAGAAACTCCCTATTAAACCAAAAGCCCAAGCTATTCTAGATGATTGGATAGAATTTGCGTCTTTTGAAACCAGTTTTGATGCACTCCATACGGTTGCCAATATAGAAGATTTACGATTGGTTATTGACGAAATGATAACCAAGCAAAATCAATTGGAGGAATCAACCTACCCAAAAGAATTCAATATTCCACAAGTAAAAAGTCGTCAAAAAGTATTTAAAACGTATCTGCTTAAAGTAAAGGGCGATTTATTTTATAGAATAGACCCAGAGGAATCCATTGTTCAAATGATGGAAGCGTATAACGCTTTTAGAAATCAATTCAACGTTGTGGTAAATAACACCTTGGATACAGAATTAATCTTGGATTTCTAAAAATAAAAAAAGCGACCAATCTTTAATGGATAGGTCGCTTGGTATAAGAATAGGATAAGGATTGGTCTATTTAAAATTTGTCTTTACCATGTAGAGTGAGCTAGCGTCTATATCTGTAGTTCCTGGCAGTATTTTTTGCTCAATAACACCGTCTCCATCATTGTCCGATACAGCAAAGTCATCATCATTAATAAAAGCAAGCGTGTTACTGTTCATAACCCAGATGCCCTCAAGTTTATCATGGGCATAACCAAATTCCGCTACAAGGTCTACTACTAGTTCTTTTTGAACGGGTATAATGTTTGCAGCTGCTAATTCCTGAACGGTTAATTGCTCAATGGTTTTATCTCCTATCATGAGGCCGTTTTCATCTTTTGGGTTGTTACCGCTTATATCAGTAGCCCCGTTAAGATTTATTTTGTAGATGTGTTTTTGGGCCGGTCCTTCCCCGGCAAATTTGCCATCGCGTTCTACCACCAAAAACTCGGTGTCGGAAATTGCGGTAATTTCGGAGTTGGAAAGATTGGCTTTTTCCTGAACGTATACATATTGTCTGGTGTAGCCCGTTTCCAAATCAAATGTTACGATGCGCGTGATGTTGGATTGAATTTTTTCCGGGTTGTACATTGTAGATTGCATAATACCCACAAGGGTTTTTTCGTCTGGAGTAATAGCAAGACCTTCCATACCTCTGTTCGCCCGTCTTTTGGCAAAGACAGCAGGTAATTTGCGATCGCCGGTATCTTCATTGACACCAATGGGGGATATGCGCTCTATTTGAACTCCATTGGCCGAATAGTGTACAATATGTGGTCCGTATTCATCGGATACCCAAAACGTACCGTCCTTTAATGCTACGATACCTTCGGAATCCAGACCAAAATCATCAAAAGGAATTGCATTTCCAGCGGCATCATAAGGTATTTCACCAGTAGCTCCCTTTCCTTCGGGATTGGGTATTCCGGTTATGGTTTTACCTGTGGGGTCTTTTAAAAGAATTTCATCAATAAGTTCTATTTTTCCTGATGAAGTGACGGTATAGTGGTGGCCAATACGCGGAGTGTATTCCGCAACTGGAAACTTCTTTCCATCTAGGTAATTGGTATTAGGCCCACGGTCGGTAATGGCATAAAACTCGGCTTCTTCAGTGGGGTGGGCAGTAGCACCTGAGCCAAACCCGCCGTTTCTTACTTCAACGTCTCCGTTTATAGTGTTTAAGACTGCATAAGGTAAAGGGTATTGCGTATTGGTTTCTAGGACCTCTGATGGGGAAACCGAAACGGGTTCTGGACCCTGACCAATAAAATCGTCAATGTAATCGCAAGAATTTAGCATGAAGAGGCCTACGCACAGTAGTATTAGTTTTTTCATTTTTAAATATGGAATTTAGGTTCATTTAGCAAGGACTAAAGTTCCAATATTTAAGGGGCCGTGTTGTTAATTGAAAATGAAGAGATCGTTATAAAAAAAATACCGCACAATAGGGAAAGACCTAAGTGCGGCATTAAAATGTTATATTATAAAAGGTAATTGTTATACTACCTCATATTCTGAATTTTTAATTTTTTTTTCTTCTTCTTTTTTCCGGTCTCAACAGGAGGAGCTGGAGCTGCTGCTGGAGGATTCTTTCTAGATTCAAGCGCTTGCTTACTCAAGCTAGCCAAGTTAAAATTAGGGTCTATAGCAAGAGCCTCATCTATTTTTGCTATTGCAGCATCTATATCACCGCTATTGTTATCATATATAGTAAGAGCCTTTAAGTGAAGAAATGCAGCTTTTAGAGGAACCTCATAAGGTTGTTGTCTCTCATAGAAAGCATATTTCATATCATCTTTTGCATTGGCCATTCCATAATCAATATTGGTAACAGCCTCAGAATTTGCTCCCGTTTGAATCTTTAGATCAGCAAGTTCATATGCTAAATAAGGGTTGGGAGTTCTTTTAAAAAGTTCTTCAAATTGCTCTAATGCTCGCTTGGGTTGGCCCAATGCTTTTAAAGAAATAGCTTTTACCTGAACGGCCATGTCAGAATCTGTTGCTTTCTTTTCTATACCAATCGTATTCAATGCCTGCATATGCTGATTGTTGTTCGCATATACGAATGCCAAAGTGTCTTTTCTTTGGTCAGAAGGATCAATTACATTAAGATGGGTAAGCGCACTAATTACACCGTTTACATCTCCTTGAATTCTCATTTCCTTATAAAAGGCCTCATAATGTTTTTGCAAGTCGCTTTTAGATTGTGCTATGGCTGAAAAACTGATGCTCAAAAGCAGTACGACAAATAATTTTTTCATGTGTTGCTATTTTACGATTCTATCGTTTTGGTTGCGGTTTGCAAAATTAGCAATATTATTGGTATGTATCTGTGAATAAAAGCATAATGAAAAAGCACAAATAAAAAAAGGATGCCCTAGGGCATCCTTTTTATGTCGGTTTGGTTGTTTGTACTAAGCAACAAGTGAACTCTCATTGTTTTTATACGATTTTAAAAGCATAGAATAAAGTGCTAAGCTTTTAGGGTCTTGATCAATACATGATTCTAAAAAATCATATAAATTTTTAAACCACAGGTTGGTGTGTAACGTGGGAATAGAAAGATTTACCGTTTTAGGGTCATAATCTTTGTCATCCATAATAATGTCCATCTCAACCCTTCGTCTATGATAATCCATAGACACGTTTGCTGCATTGTAATGATTTTTTAATATCGATACATGCAACTTTCTCATTTTTGGGGGAACTTTTTGCTTGGTACAGCTTGAAGCAATCAGATTCTTTATTTCTATAAGAATCCGGCTTCTTAGACCTGAATCTTCCATGGCAAATAGTTTTAATTTATATACCAAAGTTACCTTTTAATCGATGAAATGCACGATGCATTAACAATTATAGAATTAGTTTGTTGTGAAATGGCAGATAGCTGTGGTGAAAAATACCTACAACGTTGTAGTAAACCTAAAATCTTTAACGTTTGTAAGGTTGTAGGAACGTATAAGTTTACCTTTTTTGTCTGTATCGTCAGCATATTCGGGTAATTGAAGCTTATGCTTAATTGCTTGTAAGCTGTAATAGTCTCTTTTATCTGGGTGATAGGGAAACACTGCATTAAATAAATCCTGCCCCCAATTTTCCTTAACTGATTTATAGATGATTCGTATACAATCGTTCAAGTGAATTAAGTTGATAGGTGCATTCCCGTTCTTAAGGTTTTTTCTTTTGGAGAGCATCGTGATCGGGTTCCTATTTGGACCGATCAAACCTCCAAATCGTATAACGGTAGTTTCAAGTTCGGGTTCATTTTGAAATAACTCTTCACATTCCAAAAGCTGCCTTCCAGATTCGGTAGAAGGTTCCGGTTTGGTGTCTTCGGTTATCTCTCCATCTATATCACCATATACAGATGTACTGCTTACAAATATTATCTTACGAACTGTGGAAGATTTTATAGCCTTCAGTACCAGTTGCATTTTTTTAACGTAGTTCTCTTTGTGCTCACCTCGTAATTTTGGAGGGACGTTTAATATCAAAACATCAGCATGGGTTAAAAATGAATTCATATCTCCGCTTATTTCCGTTTCCGAAAGAGATATAAGAAAGGGATGAATGCCTTTTGCAGCTAATAGGGAGATTTTATCTTCTGAAGTTGTTGTGCCATTTACTTTGTATCCTTTTTCTATAAACTTTTGTGCCAAAGGAAGGCCAAGCCAACCGCAGCCCATAATGGCTATGTTTTTATTCAAATTTGATGGTTTTAGTGGTTATAATAGCATCATTAAGCACAAACGGCATAGGAATACTGGTTTTTGGTCTTTCTGGAACCGTAAAAAGAGGGTGGTTTAAAAGGTTATTGGAAGCTTCGTTAAAGGTGAGCTCAAGAACACTTTCTTTTGGTATGGTTATTTCAAGCTCGGTATAGGCATTGTCCGTTATGTAATGGGTAACCAATTTACTGGTTTTTCTGTCTTCTAGGTAATAGGGAGAAAGCTCTATTTGATTGATTTTCACTTTTTCCAGATGCATACTTTCGGTAAAAATGTCCAAACGGTTTACTGCGCGTTGTGGCGTAATGCAAAGTTCTATAGTTCTGCTGTTCCCAATAATTGTATCTCTTATGGCTTCAATTTTAGGGCCTTCAATTTGCTTTACTGGTGCATCTGCAGAACGACTAAACAGTGTATTGTATTTACTGCTAATAGTGTTTTTGTTTAGGTTCTTTTCAGCTTTGTTATCTGTTTCTAAAAAGGCTTTATTCCAATCAATTAATACTTGATCATAACTGGCCCATTGTGCCGTATTTTTATCTGTGTCAAGAAGATAGACCAGACTGCTTGGTTTACCATTTTCTGTATCAAAACCTGAATGCATATGAGCGTATATAGTGGTGACTGCAAAAGCAAGTAGCCCAAAATAGGCCCACTTTTTTTTACGTTTGTACATCCCGAAAATAGGGAGGAGTAGAAAGAAAATTAGGGTAACGAGTGCTGTACAGCCTACCATCATCTTGAGACCTAATCCTACAGGTAGACCTTTAACTAAAGGTGTGTACAGCCATATGGCCGGTAATGCTAGAAATGCCATAAGAAGTACGCTAGGCACTTTTTGATTCAATATTACATACCATGAAGCAAGTAATGCGAATACAGGGATAACAAAGAAACTAGCGTATAAGGTAAATATTGAGCGACTGCTCCACAAAGAATCAACCATAAAATTAAGGGAGCCACAACTAAATCTGTTACGGGTGTTTTTCTGAATTTATGATATATACCAAAGCAAATGGCTAAAGAAAGGCATACGAATGCAAAAATATAAGCGTAGCCGTTATAAGTGAAACCATGTAGAATATCATTGTAAGTTGGGTAAATCCGTTTTAAAACGGGCCAACTGTAATACCCGATAAGTCCATTTATCCCTAAGGATAGGAATAGCGGAACAAAACCAATAAAAACTCCTTTACCTGTCAAGGTCTTTTTTCTGAATCCGTAGACTAGATTACCAACGAAAAATAAAAAAGCCAGCGCTAACATGGGCCAAATCCAATCAAACGGATAGGAGATAACACCAAACAGAGGCATATTAAAATACACGTAGTCATTTAGGCTTGCTAATTGGTTTAGCTCAATAGTACTAAAATGCTCCAGTAAGGGAGCCAAGTAACTGCCTTGGTGTGCTAATGTTTTTTTATCCAGACGCTCATAAGTGTCTTGAGCGGTGTGGTAATCAAAATGATCGTCTATAAAAGCAAAATTAAACCCTTGAATATCCCTGCCTTCCCTAAAAACCGTCAAATCCGTATCGTTCGGAAGCATTTTATAGATACTGTAATACAATGAATTGGCCATGGGGTATTTTGGATTGGCCTTTATAAATTCGCGTATCAAGTGTTGGTTTCCTCTGTTGGTTTCTATGAAGGTATAACTTGGTCCACCACTGCCCCGGGCTTCAAAATTGAGGACTAAACCTATATTTTCTGCCCATTTATGTTCATTTACAAAGAGGTCTGCACCATTCAGGCCCAATTCTTCTCCATCGGTAAATAAGATGATAATGTCATTTTTAGGCTGCTTTCCTTTAGATAGATAGGCTCTTACACTCTCTAATACGGTAGCCACACCACTACCGGCATCACTGGCGCCAAAGGAAGAGTGAGGGTGACTATCATAATGAGAAAGAAGAAGTAATGCCTTACCCGTTCCGCTACCTTCTATTTTAGCAATAATATTCTCTGGCTTACTCATATTTCCCCAATCTCCAATGGTATAACCTGTCTGAAGCGACGTTTGGAAACCCATTTTGTCAAGTTCAGAAACAATATACTCCTGTACTTTTTTATGGGCGGGAAAGCCAATGGCATGGGGCTCTTGTGAGATTTTTTTAACGTGTTTTAGCGCACGATCTGTAGAAAATGAACTAGCAGGTGCAGATGCGTCTTCTTCATAGACCGGCATAGACGTATGAAACCCCCAATATATAGCGGCTAATAAAAGTAGAAAGGAAATGGTGGAGGGAAATCTTTTCATTGGTTAAAGTTCTCAAATTAAAACATAGGATTCTAATAGAAAATCTATTTTGTTGAGCAAGCGTTTAAAATGAATATTTACATATTTTTTATTAAAATAGTAAGAATACAACTAGTAATACGTCGAATAAGTAAATATTCCATTAAAAAATTCACTATCTTTAGTAATTAACCTAACCTGCCGCTAGGCAATAAAAACGAAACTATATGGGAATAAAAAGTTTTCAAGGCCCACGGGCAAAAGTAGATGTAAAGAAAGAATATGACGCGCCCATATTGGTATCGGACTACATGACTAAAAAACTGGTAACTTTTAAACCAGACCAGTCTATTTTAGAAGTTATGGAGCAGTTTACCAAGTATAATATTTCGGGTGGACCTGTCATGGACGATAACGGTTTCTTAGTAGGTATTATCTCTGAGGCCGATTGTATGAAGCAGATTTCTGAAAGCCGGTATTTTAACCAGCCTATTCTTGATAAGAGTGTAGAGAAATTTATGACGAAAGAAGTTGAGACCATTCCCCATGATATCTCAATTTTTGATGCTGCTGGTATTTTTGATAAGCACAACAGAAGAAGGCTTCCCGTAATGCAAGACGGTATTTTGGTAGGCCAGATAAGCCGAAAAGATATAGTTGTTGCTGCTTTGAAATTAACAGGTCATAGTTGGTAGTGTCACGTTAACCCCAAACACATTACTGAAAAAAACATGCAATGCTTTCCTCACAAGGGAAGCATTTTTTTTATGGAGTGCTTTAATTACTCTCGTTTCACAATCATATAAAAATCATTGTCTAGTGGCAGATACCCTAGATCATAAACAAAGAAATACACCGAGCCTTTTTTTGTGGTGTACAGACTGGTGATGAAATCAAAATCAAAGCCTTTGTCTAGAAGCTTCGCTTTGGTCGTTGTAGTTTTTCCATCCTTTAAATTAAAGCTATCTAGAATCCGGTAATTCTTTCGCATACGGTTGTTTGTATTACGAATTAGGTTGTTACTGTCCTTGTTGGCGCTATTATGATAGGCATTACGGCAGTAATCAGAACAAAATTTCTTGTCCGCTCTTCCCTTAATCTCAGTACCACAATCCAAACACTTTTTTTTCAAACCACTATTTTTTAAAGTTGAAGGCTACCTCTTCGGTAGAACCATCTTCATTATCAATTTGTGCATAGATGTTGATTTCGTTGTCGCTTACTTTTTCAAAAGTAAATCCTTCAAAATACACTCGGTCACCATCTACTTTTACCAATTTAAACGAGTGCACTTCATCTTTTTCTTCCCATCCTTTTAAATCGTCATTAAAATGCTTGAGCTCATATACTAAGGTTTTATTTACCTCACGAATATGTCCTAACTCATAAAAAGAGACTTCACCATCAACTACCAACTTAAAAGAAAACATCATGGAACCGCCCAGCGGTGGTGTCCAAATTTCTTCTGTAATTCCGCCAAAAGCTTCACCAGTCCAATATCCTTGCATCCAAGAAATATCGTTCAAAGTAGCATGGGGTGGTGTGGTATCTTTAGGAAGGGTAGTGGTGTTTTGAGCCTGAGTAGCCAGGGAAATAAAAAAGAAGACAAAGATAATGCGGTTCATATGTTACATGATTTATAAGTCAGTAAGATACTGATTTATCCGTTTGTAAACGCATTTGCCGGTTTAGGGTTCTATAGATAGGTTGTATTTCTTTAAAAGACCTATAATCCCATCTTTTGAAAAGCGAGCCTTTTTAAGATTGCTTGTTTCTGGGTCTATGACATAGTTGGTAGCAGTTCTAAAATCTGCTTTTTCAAGGTCTGTCCTGTTAAAAATAGCACCTTGTAAATCACAAGAATCAAACACGGCATTTTTCAGAATTGCCTCTGTAAAATCAGCTTCAACCATTTTACAAGAAATAAATTGCTGCTTTAACAGCGTTAGCCCATAGAATGAAGTGTAATTTAAATTGCAATCGTTAAAACTAAAGTCTATTAAAAACGTATTACAATCTTCAAATTTAAGTCCCACCATTTTACAATGAGAAAATGAAACTTCTTTAAAAGTGGTATGTCGAATATTTGCATTGCTTAAATTACAATCTATAAACTCACACTCCATAAAATTCTGATTGTCTAGATAGGCATCAGCAAAATTACAGCCTTTAAAAACGCAGTTTTCGTACTCTCCTTTGGCAAGTTTACTGCCCGTAAAATCTTTGGATACGTAGGATTGGTCAGTAATAAAAGGCTTGTCCATAGGAGTGCACTAGAATTAGTAGTTCGCAATTTCCTGAAAGGAAATTTAATATCCTAAATTAATCCGCACGTTCAACCTCGCTCTCCAATTTTAATACCTCGCTACCATCATCCTGTTTGATGTAAAGTGCCTTATCATCTTTTGATCCGTTTCGTGTAATTTCATTGCCTTCAATTTTCCGGGTAACTGATTTTTCATAGGTATTTTCTACTTTCCCTTTGGCGCTGCCAGAACCCCATTTCCATTTTACTTCTGTTCCTTTTCTAATCATAACTTTTTATATAAAATTAATACCTACAAGAAAGAAAAAAGCTAACACACCTAAGGAAACAGAAAGAAGAAATTGTAACGCAATTAAGTATTATAGATATGTGAAGTTTGTAACTTTTTTTACAGTAATGTACCCGTTAGCCCTGTTGTTTTCTATGTGCTAAAAATACGCAGCCTTATTTGCCCCCTCTTAAAGACCTCATTTTCCACCTCGGTTATTTTATAGTTGTAGTTCTTTGAAACAGAAACTAATAACTCAATTATTATGAAAAAAACCGAACTTAAATTAAGGACATTAATACATAGCAAAGCCTTGCTGTGTTGTATGTTACTTTTAACAGGCTTCACCGTTGCAGCCCAAAACTCAATTAGCGGTACGGTGTCCGATGCTAATGGACCATTGCCTGGGGCCAATGTAATAGTAAAAGGAACCAATAACGGTGCTCAAGCCGATTTTGATGGAAATTACACATTGACCAACGTTGCTGATAACGCTTCTTTATCTTTTAGTTATGTAGGGTTTAAAACCAAAGAAGTTGCTTTAAATGGGCAAACTGTAATTAATGTCATCTTAGAAGAAGATGCAGAATCTTTAGATGAGGTTGTTGTAGTTGGTTATGGAACTCAGAAGAAAAGTGATTTGACCGGAGCGGTCGCAGTTGTAAAGGGTGAAAAGGTGAATATTGCACCTACCCCCAGTCTAACGCAAAACTTATCAGGTAAATTACCGGGTGTAATCACAAGACAAACAACGGGTAAACCTATGGTGCAGATGGGGGGACTTTTTAATTAGAGGTAAAAGTACTTTTGGAAACAACAGTGCACTTATTTTGGTTGATGGAGTAGAGCGTAGTATTGATAGGATAGATCCAAATGCCATTGAAAGTATTACGGTCTTAAAAGATGCTGCTTCCGCAGCTATTTATGGAGCGCGTGCTGCAAACGGAGTGGTTTTGGTAACTACTAAGCGTGGTACACATGGTGCACCAAGCATAAGCTATAATAGTTCTTTTGGATTTCAATCTGCCGTTCAGGTGCCAGAAATGCTTAATGCTGGTGAGTTTGCCCAATATTTTAATGAAGCAAGTTTAAACAGTGGTGACAATCCTGCTTTTACAGACCAACAAGTACAGCAGTATCAAAACGGAACTTTGCCTAGTACGGATTGGTGGGGAGAAGTGATCCGTAAATCAGCTCCAATTCAACAGCAAGGAATTACTGTAAGTGGTGGTGGTGAAAGAGTACGCTATTTTACAAGTTTGGCCATGTTGGACCAAAAAGGATTATATGAGACTTCTTCTTTCAAAAGATATAATGTAAGAGCCAATATAGATATTGATTTAACGGATAGATTTACGTTAGGAATAGATTTGGCAGGTAGAAAAGAGAAAATAGGGGATTCCAGTAATTCTCCGTTTAACTCTCTGTTAAATTCTCAGCCAACATCACCTGCTTATGTACCGGATAGCGTTGAACCGGGAGGATTAGGATATAATGGTGTTAATATCAATCCAATTGGTGAGGCCATACATTCTGGTTATACAAGAACCAATTGGAACGTTTTTCAAGGAAACTTTAAATTAAAATATGATATACCTATAGAAGGTTTAAGTACTACGTTCAAGTATAACTATGACCATTCTTTCAAAAATGAAAAGGAATTTAACGAGCCTTATACATTTTACGTATCCGATCCAGTAAATAACATTTACACTCCGTTTACAAGTATTTCCAATATCACTTTAACCGAAGGTTATGATGAGATCGTACAGGAGACCACACAATTCTTTGTGAATTATGACAAGGAATTTGGAAAACATAATTTAGGAGCCTTATTTGTATATGAGAAAGTAGATAACGAAAGGAAGAATATAGAGGCAGGCCGTCAAGGTTATGTTTCGCCATCCATAGATCAATTGTTTGCCGGTGGGGCAACTGGGCAAACTTCAGATGGTGGCGCTTCAGAAAGTGCAAGACAGGGGTATATTGGCCGTTTAACCTATAGTTATGCTAACAAAGTATTTGTTTCAGGCCAATGTAAGACATGATGGTTCTTATAATTTTCCAAAAGATAAAAGATGGGGTACTTTCCCAGCTTTCTCTGTGGGATGGAAAATTTCTGAAGAAGGCTTTTTGTCTGGTGTAGATGCTATAGAAACGCTAAAAATAAGAGCCTCTTGGGGTAAGTTTGGTAACGATAGAGTAGATCCTTTTCAATATTTATCTGGGTATACCTTTAATTCAGGGTCAGTTATAGGAACTTCGGGTGCTTATAGACCAAGGTATCCAAGATACCGGTATTCCAAATCCCAATATTACATGGGAAACGGCAACTGCTAAAAACCTTGGTTTGGATTTTAATTTATGGAAAGGCCGTCTTTCTGGTGAGTTCGATATTTTCAGTAAAAGAACCGAAGATATTTTGATAGCTAGAAATGCCTCTATACCTGAAAGTTTTGGAGCCAGTTTGCCTAAAGAAAACTTAGGTATTGTAGATAACAAAGGTTTTGAATTGGCCTTGAGATACAAAGGTACCATTGGAGAGAATTTTAGGTTTGAGGTGTCTCCTAACATGACCAAGGCTACTAGTGAAGTCATTTTTATAGATGAGCCTACTGACGTGGAGGATAGAATACGAAAAACGGGTAGACCTTTTGATCAATTATATGGGTACACTTCTGCAGGTCTTTTTAAATCTCAAGAAGAAATAAACGCCTTACCAGATCAAGATGGTCAGGGCAACGCATCTCTAAAGACGGGTGATATTAAATATGAAGACATTAATAATGATAATGTTATTGATGGTTTTGATGTACAGCAAATCGGTAAGAGTGTAATTCCAGAAATTGTATATGGTTTAAACCTGTCAATGGCTTACAAAGGCTTTGATTTAAATGCCAGCTTTCAAGGAGCAACGGATTTTAATAGCTATGCCTACATAGGAGCTTTTAGTCTTGGGTCTAACGCTATTCGCGGAAGGGTTTTGGATTCGTACAGAGAAGGAAACGAGAATGCGGCTTTTCCAAGAACCTATTTTAATACACCACCAAATAACGAACGAACTTCTACTTTTTGGATGATAGATGGTTCTTATTTAAAGTTGAGAAATGTAGAGGTAGGTTACAATTTACCTGATGATGTAATGGATAAATTGGGAATTGAATCTATTCGCTTCTTTGTTTCTGGAAACAACCTTTTGACATTTTCTAAATATGATTTCTATGATCCAGAACGACCTTCTGAGGAAAGTGGAAACTCTCTTTACTATCCACAGTTAAGACGTGTAAACCTTGGTTTTAGTGTAAACTTTTAAAATTATAAAAATGAAAAGGATAAAAATATATACATCTCTAATCGTAATTTTTGCTTTTGCGATTTCATGTGAAGATGGGTTTTTAGAAAGAGAACCGTTAGATATTATTAGTGAAGACGTGGTCTATAATGATCAAGGTTATGTAGAATCTGTTCTATATAGATTGTACAATTATATGCCTATAGGTTTCCAAGAGGGCAAACAAATCACCCAGGAAAGGATGCAAACGGTTTTTCGTCCATTTTAGATAACAATACGGATATAGCCATGACCAAAAGTGGTTGGATCGAATCATGGAAAGTCATTCGTCCGGGTTTGATAGATCCTACCAATAACCCGTTAGATAACTGGGGCGTACTGTACAAAGGAATTTTTCTTGCCAATACTATTCTTTCTAATATTGAAGATAGTGAGTTAGATGCCGACGTTAAAACTAGGATTACAGCAGAGGCAAGATTTGTAAAAGCTTTTCAGTATTTTGACTTGGCAAGAAGATATGGAGCGGTACCCTTAATCAAAGAGTTGCAATCTATAGATGATGACTTATTGTTGGCCAGAACGCCTGTAGATGAGATATACGCATATATAGATGAAGAGTTTACTGCCGCTGCGGCAGATTTACCATCCGTATCCGAACTTCCGGATTCTGAAACTGGTAGAGCTACAAAAGAAGCTGCATGGGCTTTTAACGGTAGAGCACAATTGTTCGCTAAGAACTATGCGCGTTCCGCAGAATTGTCAAAAGCGGTTATTGATGGTGGCGGTTATACGTTGTCTTCGGACTATGAAGGATTATTCCAAACCTACGGCGGAGATCCAGAAGTTATTTTTGAGGTGCTTTTTAATGGAACGGATAAAGGACACGGAATGGATAAGGTAATGTTACCTTTTAGTTATAGAGCAGATTGGGGTTCACAGTGTAACCCAACTCAAGAATTTGTAGATAGTTATGAAATGGCCAATGGTTTGCCTATCACAGATCCTGCGTCAGGCTTTAATCCTTTAAAACCTTATGAAGGAAGAGATTCAAGATTTTATGCCACTGTTTTATTTCAAGGGGCTGAATTTATGGGTAGAGAAATGGACGTAATCTTTCCTGATGGTGTTGATGCTCCCTTACGAACCGGTTTACATTCTATAACCGGTTATTACATTAAAAAGTTCATGGATCAAAGCGCACCTTTTGGTGTTGATTTTGGACAAAGTAAGCAAAGCTGGATAGAGATGAGGTTGGCAGAAGTTTTACTTAATTATGCCGAAGCACAAAATGAGGTTTCAGGACCGGATGCGTCAGTATATGCTGCTATAAATAGTGTACGTACTAGAGCTGGTCAGCCAGATTTAGCAATGGGACTTACTAAAGCAGATATGTTTGATGCCATTGTACACGAACGAAAAATTGAGTTGGCATTGGAAGGTCATCGTTTTTGGGATTTAAAACGATGGAATATGGGCGTAGAAGTATTGAACAATAAGATTTTTACGGGTATGAAAATATTGAGCGTAGATCCTGTAACAGGTGAGATGGAACTAGAGCCATTCCCTGTAGACAATAGGCCTGCTACTATCTACTCAGAAAAGTTTGATTTGTTTCCGATTCCTCAAGGCGAGATTGAAAAGAATCCAAATTTACTCCCACAGAATCCGGGATATTAGTATTTATAAAGTTTGTTAGTTGAGTAAGTGAGTAGTAAAAGGGTTGCAGAATATTTCTGCAGCCCTTATTTTGTCTAAAGGTTTTTGCTATTTGGAAATTTCTAAGAATGAAAGAAGGGTATTAGTTATACCATTATCCTCACATTAATTTTTGGAGCTCCTCCATAAACTGTCCCACATGATAACCATCTACTAGCGCATGGTGCACGTGAACGGAAACAGGCATAAATAATTTACCATTATCGGAAGTCATTTTTCCAAAAGCTATTTTTGGACAACTATCGGGATGGGCATAATGTCTAGCGTGTGAAATTGAAGTGAAATCTATCCAAGGAATAGCAGAGCAGTGTATAACATTCTCTCCGGATTCAATAGGCATAAGTCGGTTTGAGTTTCTTACTTTTTCTATTGCAGGAAGGGCCAAAGCAAGAAAGTCTTCAAAATTTTCACGATACTTTAAATGTGAAAAGCCAAAAGTTCCATTTTCTCTATTTATAGTTGGTGAGGCATCTACGGTTTCGTATTCATACAATTTGCCATCAACAATAGTATCTGAACTGAACAGTCCTGTTTACGGCAACCAAAGATTTGTGTAAATAAGATAAAAAGAAGGAATGACCTTTGTCTTTTGCTGTATTGTAGGTTTTGGTACAATCTACTTTAGCAGTTATACCATAAAACGGTTCATCAAATTTTGAAAAGAATTCAAAATGGTCTTTCCTATACCAAGTCTCAACATTAATCTCTTTACGCATAGTACGTTTTTGGGGAGTAGATATATTTCGTTTTGGAAAAATAATCAATGTAGAGGAATCTGAGCAAAGAGATGCTTTGTTTTTTTATTTGAGTTGGAATTTTACAGAAGTGATTCATGTAGAAGAACCGTTATTTCATTAGCTGTAAATGATCAGCTTTTCTGCAGGGTAATAAAAACATAGGTTATAATTTCCTAAGGATTTAGCTTCTTCAAGCAAGTCTTCAATACTTTTCTTTCAATTTTATATAAAAAGTGATTTTTGTTAGTTCACAGGTATAGTCTTCATCTTACACCTTAAGTAGGGTGCGCGCTTAATAGAACTCAGGCCTGAGCAGTTATCGCTACTTCTTTCCTTCCATTAGTCTTTTTCAGAGCTTTTTGAAAACATGATAAATGTCATTTAAACTTCGTTGTAAGTATCTTATTTTTAAGGTATTAAATCAATAAATTATGGAACTCAAAAAAAACCCACAAGCAGATTTGAACCGAAATAGTGGCCTGTATTTTGTAATTGGCCTAACCCTAGTTCTCTTAGTTGTTTGGAGAGCTTTGGAATATAAAACTTATGATACTCAAACCGAATATGTTCAGGTTATGGATATTCCAGACGAGTTAAATGAAGATATACCTATAACAAAAGCCCTTAATACGCCTCCACCACCTCCACCACCATTAGCACCGGAGATTATAGAGATTGTAGAAGATGCTTCTGAAGTAGAGGAGACTATTATAGAAAGTAGTGAGATTAACCAAAACACTGTTATTCAAGAAGAAATTGCTGTAAACGATGTAGAGGTTGCAGAAGAAGAGGAAGATGTTTCTGTACCGTTCGCTATTATTGAAAACGTACCTGTGTTTTATGGTTGCGAAAGCATGGTGACCAATGCAGATAAGAAAGCTTGTTTTCAAAAAATGATTCAAGAGCATGTAAAAAAAGAGTTTACATACCCTGCAGGAGCATTAGAATTACACATTCAAGGTAAGGTATTTGTCTATTTTGTTATAGATCAAAAGGGCTTCATTACCGGTATTAAAACAAGAGGACCGGACAAGAGTTTAGAGCAAGAAGCTTCTCGTATTGTAGCTGCACTGCCTAAAATGCAATATAGTAGACAACGTGGCAATAATGTTAAAGTGCCTTACAGTATTCCCATTAATTTTAAAATGGAGATGTAGTAGATTATGAACTCTTAGTTCTTTTAAAATTTAAAGAAAAAAGAAGTTCAGCAAAGACCATAGAAGCTTTAAGCAAAGACTTATTCGCGACTATGGTCTTTGTTTTGTTTGAATTTATTTTATGCTTAATTAATGGCGTGAGCAAAGATTAGTATTGCTAGGCATTGAGCGTATTTAATTTAAAGACCTACATAAGAATTGACTTATTTTTCTTCCTCTACATTTTTTTTATATTCATTAATAACCTTCAAGGATTTATCTAGATCATTGTTTGAAACCATAACTTTTACTTGAATAGCACCATAAGGTAACGAAGAAAATGTATTTAGACTTGCCATAATTCCGTCTTTCACATAGGACTCAATTTGCTCGTTTTCCAAAAGATTTTTAATCATTCCGGCTTCCCATTGTGTACCTGAAAAGACTGGTACGGACTTTATGTTATTGTTTGAATCCATAATTAAATTAGTTTCTAACTATTTTTCGTTTGCTACTAATTTAATCAAATCATACATATCGCCAGTATTTGTAGGAAAAAAAAGTAAGAATTACACGTATAAAGCATCTTCCCAAACCTTTAAAAGGTTAAGCAATTTCTTTTTGTAATCAAGCGAAGTTTTTCTAGTGCTAAGCAGTTCTAGTTTTTATGAGAGGTTGCCTATTCTTTTTTAAAGCCTATCAGGATTAAAAGGAGTGGTTGGTACTTGTCCGCTTACATTTTCTTCTAAAAGCGTTTTGAGTTCAGCCTTTATTTGCTGGTAATTGGGGTCACTTTCTAAATTGTTAAACTCTTTAGGGTCTTTTATTTGATCATACAATTCCTCGCCTTCTTTGCCTTCGTTCCAATCTGTGTAGCGCCATTTGTTGGTACGCACACTTCTTCCCATAACAGGGTCGCCATTGCTTGGTCTAAGCACTTGCGTGTAGGCGTGGCCTTCCCAATTCAGGAGGGGGTCATTTAATAAGGGCGTTAGATTCTTTCCGGGCTGGTCATTTGGAGGGTTTAAGTTGCACAACTTGGCTACTGTTGGGTAGATATCAATAAATTCTACAACTTGATCAGATTTGATGCCATTACCTGCTGCGCCAGGCGCATAGATAAGTAAGGGCGCTTTAGATGATTCTTCAAACAGGCAGCGCTTTTGCCAGATTCCTTGGTGTTCCCCTAAATGATAACCGTGATCACTCCATAGGACAATAATAGTATTGTCCATCAACTGGTTGTCTTCCAATGCATCCAATAATAATCCTACTTGGGCATCTATAAAAGAAACTGTGGCATAATAGGCCTGTTTAGCCTCCAAACAGACAGATTCTGGTAAGCCGTAGTGCGCTATTTTACAATTATGGGCAAGAGCAGCATAGGGGATGTCAGCTCTGTCATCTTCAGGTGCGTATGGGATACTTATGGAATCTATAGGATAGAGGTCAAAATACTTTTTAGGTGCGATATAAGGAGTGTGGGGCCTGAAAAAACCGACACCAAGAAAAAACGGATTCTCTTTATGTTTTTCTATTTGTTTAATGGCTTCTGTAGTTACCATACCATCTGTCTGCTCGCTATCTTCACCTTCGGCTTTCAGCCAACTCAAGGCGGCACTTATCTTACGGTGAGGCTCTGCATTTGTAATAAGATGTTCCTCGTCTTTATCCCGTCCTTTAGGATTAAAAACTTCGTGCCAAGAAGCAGGGTCATCATGACCATTGGTGCCAATGGCCGCTGGAACATTGTAATGATATAACTTTCCTACTCTTCCAACCCAATACCCTTGGTCTTTAAAAAGTTGGGGGAGGGTAGTAACATTGGGAACTTCATCTCTAAAGTGCGCATCAAGATCATAAACCTTTATTGCATCTGGTCTTAAACCGGTCATGACCGAAGCTCTGGAAGGGTTGCAAAGTGGAATCTGGCAATATGCTTTATTAAATTGAACTCCCATCTTGGCTAGCCGGTCAAAGTTTGGTGTCTTGGCTAAAGGATCACCATAAGAAGCTAAACTAGTGGTGAGGTCGTCTACTGCAATAAATAGTACGTTAGGTTTTGTGTCATTCTTTTCCTGACTGGATAAAAAGAGAGGAACAAAAACAAGTAGGGCAAGTGATCTAATATTTAGTTTTAAAAATGACATCTTCTAAGAGTTAGTTTTATGACAGCAAGTATAAGAGTATTTTATACACTTAATATAACAAATATAACCTAATTAAAAAACTGAGAAGATTTGCGTATGAAGACTAGCGCTTAAAAAAGATACTAAATTTTAGCGACTTTTAGAAAACGCGCAAACTTTTTGGTAGCAAAGGACTTGGACTATTTTTACAAGCTATGTTATATGTTGGTGACTTTCTCTATTTTAGTTAGATACTACTTTTAACCCAACAATTGAGCAGATTAATGTAGAGATAAAAAGCAATCTTAAAAACGTTGCGGGTTCTTTAAACACGACTATGCCCACTAAAACGGTTCCTACGGCACCAATTCCTGTCCAAACAGCATAAGCGGTTCCTATAGGTAATGCTTGCGTTGCCTTAATTAAAAGAATCATACTAATACTACAGGTGATAAGAAACCCCAAATACCATAAATACATCTCATTTCCGGTGGTTTCTTTTGCTTTGCCCAAACAAAATGCAAATGCTACTTCAAATAAACCTGCAATAACCAAAATAATCCAATTCATAATTTTTTTTGCAAAGTTGAGAAATGGAATCGAAGGAAAATTTTACAAATGATAAAAAATAAGAACCTATTTTACTTCTGCTCTTATTCTGCTTAAACTTACTTGAGTTATGCCCAAATAAGAGGCGATGTGGCCTAATTGAACACGTTTAATTAAGTCCGCGTTATTGGTTAAAAGTTCTATATAGCGTTCTTTAGCTGTCCGGAATTGCCGAAAAATAAGTCGTTCTTCTGTTTTAATAAGTTCTTGCTCAGCAAACTTTCGTCCCCAATTTGCTATAGCTATGTCTTTCTCAAAAAGATGCTGTAAGTTTTGGGTTTTCAGTTCGTATAAATCACAGTTTTCTAATAGCTCAATATCTTCGTATCCTTTCTTATTTGCAACATAACTTTTCATGGAGATAACCGTATCTCCTTCTTTTCCGAAGAAAAATGTTATTTCATTATCGGTAGAATTAGCATAGGCACGAACAATTCCTTTTTTGATAAAATAAATGCTTGTTTCAATTTTGTCAGCTCTCAGTAGAATGTGCCCTTTAGGATAGCTTATTTCCGAAATGTACTTTTTTATTACTGATTTTGAAGACTCAGGTAAAGGGTATATGTTATTTAGAATCTGGTCTATTTCCATTTGGCGCATTGTTGTTTTAGCATAGTAAATAAAAGTTTAGCTAAGCGTATAGAAGAGGTAATGGGTATTTTTAGTTCTATTTTTTCTAGTCCAAAGCTTTATCAATAAGATTTGCCGACATTATAAATATACGCAGACCTTTCAATATAGCCCTAAAGTCGGCATTGCGTTTAGGCTTCGTGCCTATTACAAAAACTAAAGAAACCATAAAACGCTCAAAAAAGTGGTTAGGTAAGGTAGATTAGGCAGGTCAATATAAAATCAGAGCATATATCCATACGGCAAGAGTACACATATTAAGAAACAGCAAGTTTAGTCTTGCGTTTTCGGTTATTTCTTTGGTTAAAAGAACATAAAGAATTGAACTTACCATGCCTATGTTACACAATAGCATCAACACTTTATTTAACCCATTAAAACCTGAGGCAAGATTTATCTTCTTTTTAGTGGTACTAACTGCTTTTACAGTCTTAAAAAGTGGAGTTATTGTTACTTGTATTTCTGGTGATTTTATTCTTGTTGTTGGAGTAGCAAATTTGAGGTTTGTTGCGGTAGTATATCTATAACCTGAATTTCTAGTTGTTCTAACTGATGTGCCTCCTACATTTTGAGGAATTTTTACGATGCCTATTTGAGTAATAACATCGGTTTTATGTATTTCAGGTAAGAGAAAAAAGTCTGCAAGAAATATAACACTTGATGCTAGAGGTATGGTAATAAAAATAACAAACTTTTTTTTAAAATTTTTTTTAAAAAATAAGCTAATTCGGTCTATTACTACACTCATTTTTTACTGGATGTAAGATGTTTATTTATAACGGAATGTTTTTGAAGGTGGGCTAAATTAGCAATAAATTCATAAAACAGGCTTACGGAATAGCAACATCAGGTTTAGGCAATAATAGAAGTTGTCTAAGTAGATTTGGCTAGGTTTAATTTGTTTTTCAACGTAGTTTTTATTGGTAGTAGCGTATCCTCCTTGATTAGTTTCAATAAAATTAAATCCGCATTTGGTGTTAAATTTAACAATTAACATGTCTCAAAAAAGACAGCTAGCTTTCTTGTTCAAAAACAATATTTCGTTCCGTCTTTTTCTTATATAAGTTCTTAGGAGTAACCTCTGTTTTCGTATCTGAACTATAGTTTTTGTTATCCTGGTTTAGCATACATTCTATTTGATACGCAACCATTTTTTGAAAAGGAACAAGAAAACCCTTTGTCTCGCATTGTTCAAAGTCAGCTGCCTTAAGTAGATTTAAGACCGTATAAACAGATTCAATAGTGCTAAGACAAAGAGATGCGGGTTGCTGCTTTATAGTAAACTCTGATTTTATATTATTATCAAAACTCACTCTTTTTAGTTTTTGCAAGTTCGTACTCATTTTAAGCATTTTACGGGCACAGGGCCATGTGCCATCAAGAATGAAGATGTATGGATTATCACCCATAAATGAATTTATTTCTGAACTTTTTCTTGTGGATAAATTGAAATTATCTTTTCCAGGATAAAGTAAAAAAGAAGTGTTTTCTTTAGCCAGTAGTTCGTTTACACGTTTATTATTGGTGAAATCTACACCAACTATAATCTCTGAATTTTTAAGTTGAAGCTTAGTAATACGTCCCGTTCCGTTTTTTTCTTTTTTGTACTCCTTTGGGTGCATAAGAATAATAAAACGAGCCTTAGTCTGTAAAGGGTTAATGTGTTTACAAAGACATGAGATTGAAGGCATCATGCATTTGTAACATTCATTTCTTGAATTTCCTATTTCTACTTGCAAAGTGAATATTTCTTCTTTAATTAGTGCCAACGCAGTATCTACGACCGAAGTTAAAGGGTATTATTTAGTTTTATTTTTTTTGTTCACAGTAAAGTTAAATATTTCGCTATCGCGTAATTTTCAATTAGATATACACAGTCCTTTCGGTTTAGCCCTAAACCCCGCCTTACGTTTAGGTTTTGTTACAACAAGTTGCCAAGCATGCGAGTACGCACGTGCTGATTGAATTCTGACTAAACAAACGTGCTCAGAAGTCCATTCCGATTTCCTATTTTCAAGTGAAAATTCCATTCCAATTTTTAGTAGCCTTTATTTAGACTTTCGTCTTTTGTTGTTAACGATTATTCTATTGTCTTTATGATAAAAACAGAACCAATACAAAGGCCTAAAAATTCCATGATGCCAACCATATAAAAACCAAACCAACCAGTTTGAAATGTAATACCTTGTAATATTCCAACAAAAATTAATGGGATTAACCATTTCCTTTTCTTTCGGGTAATAACGTCTATAATAATTCCAATATAAATCGCTACTGATGCAAAATAATTATGGATAGAAATGTATTCCGTAAAATATGAACTAAATGTCGCTAAAGTTATAAAACCTATGCCCACAAACCACTTATTGTAAAGAAGCCAACAACCTATTACCAGTAAATAGAATGTATAAAAATAAACTCTATTGGTATCCATTCCCATAATTGAAGAATAAGAAGGTTGGTTATGCAAGAGTAAATCTAAAAACCCTATAATTACAAATACAAACAGTAGTAAACCTGTTACCAGTTTATTTATTGAATATGTTCTTAAAATGTCATTGTCTACCATCGTTTATTTGAACTCTTAATCTCTAACAATCCTGTTTTCAATTCAATTCAGTTCCGATTTTATTTTTTGTCTAAAGCAAAATCCAAAAGATTTTGCGACTTCATAAAAATACGCAAACCATTGGATTTAAAACTTTAGCCCGCATTACGTTTAGGTTTTGTTAGCACCAGTATTTATTTCAGAACATTCAATTTTCTAAGACCAAGAAGAGTTAAATCCAACCTTTTTTTAATAAAAGAATCAAAATCAAACTCTTTTTTAGGCTCTAGATTTGTGGCAAATAGATATGTGTTGTTTTTGAATTCAACAAACCCAACAAACCAACCATTGTATTCTCCGTTATTATTTGATAAACCAGATTTTCCACTAAGTTTATATTGGTCAGTTTCTTCAATGAGCATAATATTTCGCATTATACTCTCAGTTCTTTTGGAAATAGGAAGTTCAAAGTTGTATAGCCTTTTCAGGAAGTCGATTTGTTGCATTTGACTTATTCTTGATTCTCCTTCTAACCAAAATTTATCGATGTTGGTAGAGTCAATTTCTAGATTCCCATAGTTAAGTTTGGACACATAATCATTCATTCTTTTTGAACCAACTTTTCTTGCAACTTCTTGATAACAATGAACACAAGAAAATTGAAAAGCATCTCTAAGAATTAGGTCTTGTTCCCAATTTTTTAACCATTGTTTTTCCCCGTCCCATTTAAATATGACACTATCATTTTCAATCACACCAGTTTCAAGTCCGATAATTGAATTTACGATTTTGAATGTAGATGCTGGTAAATTTCCCTTGTTCGACCATTCAAAGTCATTTGAATAGTATATGTCTTTGTTTAAATCATATATTAATATTGAACCTTTAACATCAGAAGAATCAATAATTGACTGAAATTCAGGTTTTATGATATTCTTATTTGCCGATTGCTCTTCATTTAAAGTAGTGGTTCCTTTGTTTTCTTTGCAGGAAATAAAGAGAATTAAAAATACTGCTATCGATGTTATTCTCATTTTTTATATTGGTGCTAACGGTCTTGTGTATGAAACGTAGCGTGCTAAAAGACGCTTACTTTTCGGATTAACACAGAGCCGAATTTTTATATTTGTTTTTAATTTTTCTATTCTAAAAGCCAAATTTTTAAATTTGGCGATCTTTATAAATATACACAAACCAAAAGGTAAAGCACTTACTAGCTATGTTTTATACACCGTGTTGGCTACAGTTTTTTGTTTTTTAAGAAATCATCAACAAAAAGTAGAAGAGATTAAGCTTTTAAACTATTCAATTCCGTTCCAAAATCGGTGTCATATCCATGCAAAACCGCATGTCGATTTAATTCATTGGAACCGCTCAATCCTTGAGAAAAATACTCGTCGATTTTATTAACCCTTTGGATTACCTCCAATATATCTTCAAAAAATTTATTTTTCTTTTCTTCTGCAATAAATTTTTTCAGTTCCTTTTTTTGTTCCTAGTTATGAATAATAGTCCTTTGCAAAGTCCATCTGCTTGCGAAAGAAACAGTGCAACTGAGGCGTGGTATTTCCCGGATAAATGGCATTCGATGGCCTCTTTTATAATTAAATACCTTTTTGACTGATACTTTTTAAGAAATTTAACTCTGTCGAGCATTTCTTCCACGTAATGGGATGAAAGGTCTTTATTGATTTTATCAATTTCATTTTCTAAAGCCATGTCCATTAGCCATGCAGAATGTGCCAATGTCATACTTCCGTTGATATACCAACCTAATTCTGCGAGTTTAATGAATCCATCTTTTTTTTGAAGTGAATCATATCTTTCCAAACCAGCTTTGATTTGCTCTATCATTTCGGGAGAAAAAGGGTTTTGGAAATTTTTCATTTAAAATTGTAGCCAACGGTTCGGCTATGGCAAGTAGGGCAGGCAAGGAAACTTTTCGTTGCCGTCTGGTCTGCGAGCCAGAGCTTTTTGTTTTGTAATTATCTTATTATTTTAATTGCCAAATCCAAAAGATTTGGTGGACTTTATAGAAATACACTAAACTTTGGATTAAGCACCAAAACCCGTATTAAATTTAGCCATTGTTGGCTGTAGTTTTTTGGATAAGATGAATTTTATTACAAGACTCCTTATTAACTAAGTAAGAGTTAGATTATCAAAAGGGTTTTCTTCATTTTCTAAATGGAGAATTAATTTATCAAATCCCTCTCTAAATGAAGGTAAATATTTTTCAGGCTTTCTAATAGCATAGCTTTTAATCAAATCTAATGTACCCTCCTTATATTCCAGATATCTTTCATTTTGACCTCCTAATTTCAAAATTGCTATTTTTTTGAATAAATGAACAGGGAATTTTCCTCCAACGGACCTTTCTGCTTTTCTTTCAAAAGACACAGCACCAATATATTCAGCCAAAAAATTAATATCTAACAGTTTTGGGAAAATTTCTTTTTTATGAAATAATAAATTGGTTACAATTTTATTGATATAATTTTCTAGTTCAATTTCAGAGTTTATTTCTATGGCTGAACTATCAAAATCTTTTATAAAAGTTTTGAATACAAAACCAACAGAATAATCATAATTAAATTTCAATAATTCTTTATTTAAAATTTGATTAAAATATTCTTCAAAAAGAACATTACGAAAATCAATACCTTGAGGGGTAATAAATTTATGAAATTGCCATCTTATAGAAGAATACACCTGAATTCTTCACTAATTAAATCAATTTTAATACTATCAGAGTCAATTTTGGAAATTTTAAAACCTTCTAACTCTACTCTATTTTTAATAGCTTTATAGATGTCTTCTCTATTCATTATCTTAGTTTTAATACTCCTTAAAAAGTTTTATCTCCGTCTAACAATTTAAAGTTTCTTTAGTAAAATATTTAATTAATTTTCTTCAGTTTCTTTCTTTTTTTAATTACAGCTAACAATTGTATAAAGCAACTAGTTGCTGTACTTCCATTTTAGACCTAATTTAATTAAATCCTTCAAACTATACAGGCTTACAGTACTTTAAGAGGCTTATTTAGTTTATTTATTCGTTTTCAAACGTTTACAAACGAAAACAATTGTTTTGTAACCGAATACATTTTGGTGCTCGTTCTATGTTTGCAGTGTTGAATCATTGTGGTTCAATAGTATAAACTGTTTAACGTAAAACTAATAGAATGAACGCCTTAAAAAACAAAGTACAGTTGATCGGTAATTTGGGTCAAGACCCGGAAATTGTAAATATGGATAATGGTAATAAACTCGCCAAGTTTTCCATAGCTACAACAGAGAGCTATAAAAATGCACAAGGAGAGCGTGTAGATGATACCCAATGGCACAATGTGGTGGCTTGGGGAAAGACCGCAGAAATCGTAGAAAATTATTTGACCAAAGGAAAACAAGTAGCCGTAGAGGGAAAACTTACCCACCGCTCGTATGAGACCAAAGAGGGTGAAAAACGATACATAACAGAAGTACGTTGTAACGAACTTTTAATGTTGGGTAAATAGAATATACCGTTCTTTGCAAACCAAGCGATACCAAGATGGCTCAATACCGTGTTTTGGCTTCGCTTTGTTTGTTAAACTGGTCCTTCCGGACAAGAATCTCTATACGTATTACATGACGCTTACAACAAAACAAGAACTTCTTCCTCTTTTAAAAACAAATTTTGGTTACGATTCATTTCGGCCCAATCAATGGAACGTTATTAGCGATGTACTCGCTAAAAAAGACGTCTTGGCTATTATGCCAACGGGCGGTGGAAAATCGCTTTGCTTTCAACTTCCGGCATTGGCTATGGAAGGTACGGCTATTGTTATTTCCCCGTTGATCGCCCTAATGAAAGAAGGTAGATGCTTTGACCGCCAATGGTATTTCTGCAGCTTATTTTAATAGCTCGCTAGAACCTTCAAAAAAGCAAGAGGTAGAGACCAAGTTGTATAAAGGCGAATTGAAGTTACTTTATGTGGCGCCAGAGAGCTTGGCGTTGCTACAACATCTTATATCTGAAATAAACATCAGCCTTTTTGCTATAGATGAGGCACATTGTATCTCTTCTTGGGGGCATGATTTTAGGCCGGCGTATACGCAGTTGGGCAGTTTAAAACGGCAATACCCGCAGGTGCCTATAATTGCATTGACGGCTACGGCAGATAAAACCACTCAGGACGATATTTTAGATCAGCTGCGCATTCCGCATGCATTGCGGCATCTGGCTTCTTTTAATCGTCCTAATATTTCATTGGAAGTACGTCCGGCACAAGACCGCATCACACAGATTCTAGAGTTCCTTTCAGAGCGACCCAACGAAAGCGGAATCATCTATTGCCTAAGCCGAAAAAGTACACAGAAGATAGCGGACAAACTTGTGGCTTCGGGCTTTAAAGCAAAATCATATCATGCCGGACTTCCCGCTGAAGAGCGTAGTAAGGTGCAGGAAGATTTTATTACCGATCGCGTACCTATTATTGTGGCAACAATTGCCTTTGGTATGGGAATCGATAAGAGTAACGTACGCTGGGTCATCCATTACAACCTACCTAAAAATGTAGAGGGCTATTACCAAGAGATTGGGCGTGGTGGTCGTGATAGCCTGCCTGCACAGGCTTTGCTTTTTTATAGTTTTGCCGATGTGGCCCAACTGCGAAGGTTTATAGAGAACAGCGAAAATGCAGACGTGGAATACGCCAAGTTAGAGCGTATGCAGCAATTTGCCGAAGCTTTAAGTTGCCGCCGGATTGCTTTGCTCAACTACTTTGGGGAACACATGACCGAGAATTGTGGCAATTGCGATATCTGTAACCGTCCTCCCAAATATTTTGATGCTACCGTACTCACCCAGAAAATCTGTTCTGGTGTGGCGCGTTTAAAAGAAAAGGAAGCTATGGGTATGTTGGTAGATGTACTGCGTGGCGCTCAGAATGCCCAAGTCCACGAAAAGGGGTATCAGCATGTAAAGACCTACGGAGCGGTTAAAGATGTGTCGTGGCAAGACTTGCAGCAGTATATTATTCAACTGTTGAACCAAGGAGTATTATCCATTAATTTTAGGGAAGGTGGTCGTCTTTCACTAACACCCTTGGCCAAACAAGTACTGTATGAGGGCAAGGAGATTCAGTTGGCTATTTTAGAGAAAAAGGAAAAAGCAAAAGACAAGAAAGAACGCAAGACAAAAGCGGCGGCAACGGGACTCTTTGAGAAATTACGTGTATTGCGTCAGCAAGTTGCGGCAGAGCAAAACGTACCTGCTTACGTGGTTTTTAGTGATGCCAGTTTAAAGGATATGGAACAAAGGCTGCCTAAGAATGAAACGGAGTTCATGGAAATTTCCGGAGTAGGTCAGGCGAAACTGGAAAAATATGCGGCTATATTCTTGAAGGAAATCAGCCAACATAAGCCACCGGTAAAGAAGTCAAAAAAGAACCCTAGCCATCAGCTTTCATTTCAGTTGTTGAACGATGGTTTTTCAGTTGAAGATATTGCAATGCAGCGTGGCATACAAGTAGGGAGTGTTTACAATCACTTACAAAAAGCTCATGCCGAAGGCGCCGATGTAGATTTGAGTCAATTTATTTCAAAAGAAGAAACGGCAAGCATTAAAAAAGCACAATCCGAACTTGAAAATCCCGAAGGTCTAAAAGTATTCTTTGAACACTTTGAAGAAAAAATGCCCTATTGGAAAATTCAAATGGGGTTGTACCTAATCGGAAAATAAAATGCTGGCTTCGGCTGCGCTCAGCCATGCATTTTACATGAACATGCAAAAAGCAAATTTTATGGGGCCTTATTATGTTTACATCTTAGAATGTGCCGATAAGAGTTTCTATGTAGGTTTTACCAACGACGTAAACCGAAGGTTAGCGGAGCATCAATCCGGATTTTATGAGAATTCATACACCAGCACAAGACGCCCGGTAAGCCTGATGTATCACTTGCAATTTCCAAAAGCATATCAAGCCCTTCAGTTTGAGAAACAATTAAAAGGATGGTCTCGGGCTAAGAAAATAGCATTAATGAACGGGAAATTCAATACGCTTCAAATTCTTTCTGAATGCAGGAACTATACACATTCAAAGTATAAGCCAGATGGGTGTCCCTAAGCCCTCGACTGCGCTCGGGGTGACATTCCGTAAAAGCTAATTCATTGCCTTTGTAGGTGGTATCTTCAGTCTGAGCGCAGTCCTAAAAAGGTTTTGTGCGAGTAGCACCATATGGCTGAGCACGATCTGAAACAAACCATTATTATGTGAGTAGCACCGTATGGCTGAGCGCAGCCTGAAAATAGCTTTTATGTTGTAGCACCGTATGGCTGAGCGCAGACGAAGTAAGGTGCTACTGCCTCTTATCAATTACACTAATAGGTTTCCTTCCCAGTTTAGACATCCGCAATTTTTGAATCTCTTCGTTCGGGCAAATTTCAATGTTGGGAGAAACTCGCAACTTGGACCTAAAATGGTCTTTAATGGCCTGCATTAATTTAGGGTCCGCTGAAGATGAAGCAATTTTTATAAGGATTTCATCTGTACCAATCTCATTATGATATATCTCGAATACATAGCCTTCTACTTCTTCAAAATCGTTCAGAAGATTATCCATTGCAGGAGGGTAGAGGGTGGTGCCTTTGTACTTGATCATTTGTTTTTTACGGCCAACTACAGGTCCTAAACGCATGGTATTTCTACCACAGGCACAAGGCGAAGTATGGGCCACAACAATATCTCCTGTCTTAAAACGCAATAGGGGCATGGCTTCCACGCCAAGTGTGGTAATGGTAAGTTCTCCTTCCTGACCATTAGCTACGGGCTGATTATCCTCATCCAAAATTTCGGCAATAATAAGCTCCGGATGATGGTGTCCTCCTTGTTGTTCTGAACATTCGGCAAAAGCCGTACTCATTTCGGTAGAGGCGTAGGTAGAATACAACTCAATATTCCATTTTTCTTTTATTTTTTGGGCAAGAACGTTCAATGAAAAATCTTGGTTTCGCAAAGATTCACCAATACAAATAGCACCTTTTACGCCAGAGGCATTTACGTCTATCCCATGCGTTTCTGCATATTGAATCAGTTTTAGTAAAAAGGACGGTACAACAATCAGGTAACTGGGTTTGAACTTGGTAATTGTATCCCATTGCAGTTCAGGAATACCTGCTCCTACGCGAATAATACCGGCACCCAGTTTTCTAACGCCCATAAAATAGGCAAGACCGGCCATAAAACGGCGGTCCATGGTCGTAGTCATTTGTAAAATGTCATTTTCGGTAACCCCAGAACAGGTTAAGGAAATGGCTTCGTTATGCGCTAATCGGTCTAAATCTTTATCTGTTTGACCAAGAATTACAGGGTCACCAAGGGTTCCTGATGTAGTTACAAAATCAATGATTTTTGACTTCGGTACACACAGAAAAGCATCATTATTGTTCTGCAATTGCTCTTTGGTTGTTACGGGTATTCTAACCAAGTCTTCAAGTGAATTGATATCAGAAGGAAGTATTTTATACTGCCTAAAAAGACGCCTGTAGTAGGGCGAATTGCTAGTAACGTATGCAATAACCTCTTTAAGCTTCTCTGCTTGAAAGGCCTTAATTTCTTTTATGGATGCTTTTTCTATTTCTGGAATCATTATTTGAGCTTCCTTTTTGATTTTTTAATATATGTATTGATGGCCTCTAAATCCGGTACTGTGGTCACTTCTTTAGTCTTGGCGGTTTCAAAAGCGTTTAAAGCTTCCTTATAAAGTCCGTTTTCGTAGTAATACTGTCCCACAAGAAAATGGACTTCCCAAAAATCGGGATTTACCGCTATAAATTCTGATAAGACAGATGGTTCAATTTTTTCTTCGGCAGCAAGTGCAGCTGTTATCTGACTGTTTAACGCTCTATAACGCTCATAATGGCGGTACGCCAAAGTACGTAGAAAAGGATCCGGTGCTATATTTTTATTTGCGATGGAAATAGGTCTTGCCTTTTGATTTTCGTCGGCATTCTTGAAAACTTCATTTAGGTCGTAAGCAACAAATTCTCCCAATTGATACGGGTTGCTTGACACCCAAACCATAAGGTCTTCTGGTTGAAAAACTATACCGTGATGCGCTAGCATCTGGTTCAACGCTTTTTCGTTACCGTAACCAATACGTTTATCATCAAGTCCGTTTTTGTTTCTTAGGATGTCTACGGCGGTCTGTGGAGTTACTTTTGGTTCTTCGTCCAGAAGTTCTTCCATCCGTTCGTAACGGTATTCGGAATGGCTCTCTAAAATATGTTTTTGGTTCTTTTTATCATTGGCATAGGCCGCACTCTGAAAGTGATTGGAACAAACAAGCTGGTTCCCGTTTTCCACTTCATAAACACCAAAATTATGCGGAGAAACCTCAATCAAGGCTGCTTTTTTATCCTTGGCACTTCCCACGAAAATAGATTCTGAAACAAAGACTTCCCGTTTTTTGGCAATAGCTATTGCTTCCTCAATAGTTGAGGCGTATTGTAAAATTTCTCGGGTTACCAAGGAGATGGGTGTTTTGGCCACCAAAGGAAATTTGGATTTTCCTGCATTAATCGTCACTGTTAAACCTTGGTCGTTCATACCGGAGACTACGCCGATCATACCTCCTACAGGTAACGGACATAAATTTATGACCTTCATCCGGAGCTACTAAAGCAATAATTTTATTCTTAGCAAAATCATCACCTGCATAGAAATCAAAATTACGGCCAATAATCAGTTTGCCGTCTGCCGTTTGATCTCCCCAAGCTGCAAAGGAAGAACAACCTACCAAAGCTAAATCTTGTAGGGCATGACCAATATCGTGCGCTCCGTGAAAATACATGACGCGCGGGTATGGAGCGGCAATGCGGTCATAGTCTTTTGAGGCGTACTGAGAAATGCCGTAAATCTCCGCTTTGTATTGCTCATCTACATTTTTGTACATTTTCCGGTTGAACCAAGCCAAGAATTTCCTGAGTAGTTTTTGTTTTCCTTTTTTTGGTACGAGGTCATCTATCTTCTCAATGAACACACGTTCCTGTTCCTGAAAAAGCTCTTGTGTTAAGCTTCCGGTTTTAAGACCTAATTCGTATGGGTTTCCCGAAACATAGAGCTCGTAAAGACCCTGTTTGTTTTTGGTCAAAAAGTTATTTCCCAGTAGGTATGTAGAATCTGTAAGTTGCTGCCGCTGCGCTATATTCACTTGGTATTGGCTAATGTTGGGCAAATCTTTCAAGGATTTTGAAACACCGCAAGAGCCCAAAAGAAGGGTGAAGCCTATAAGAACGTGTATGTTTCGGAAGATTTTTATCGGCATGAGGTCAATCGGCTATACAAGAAATAATAGTTGGCTAAAGTACGGTGCTCTAACTGTGTTTTTTAGCTTTTAGATTCTTTTCAGTGCGTTTTATGGCCCATCGGTCTTTGTAATCCAACCATTTTTGACCTCGGTATTTTCGAGTAATATTATCAATGTGCCTCATAATCATAACGTTATAAAGCATATTGGCAAAACGCCCAGGTGCCTTGGTAACGCACGTAACGTCATAGAAAACCCACCGTTCAAATACCGGATAGAATGCCAGTAACCGCTAGGCATGTAGAGAGCATCGCCATGTTTCATCTCGGCACGAATTTCTTCGGCATATTGGAGTGCTGGAAATTTCTCAAAATCCGGATTATCCATATCTATGCTTTCAATATTATGAATGGAAAAAGGGACTCTGTACAGGTATTTTGTTTGTTCTGGTGAGAAGAGGTTAACAATCTTGTCGCCATCAAAATGAAAATGCATGCTATCTGGTAAATCAATATCATAGTGCATGAATACTTTGGATGTTCCTCCTCCAAAGAATAATGCGGGAAGTTTTTTAAAGAATTTTAATCCAATATCCGGGTACTCAAAATCTTTGAGCAGTTCCGGCATTTCCTTTAAAATATTATAAAAGAAAATCCTCAGGTCCGTAGGTTCGGTTTTAAGAATTTCTATGTACTCGCTCAGCTTCATTTTCTTCTTCGGCGCGTATACACTTTCCTTATCCTTGGCTGGTTCATTATTGTATAAAGGAACAATTTGATCTCCCGCCAGGTTTTGGATGTAATCTAATTTCCATTTTTCAAACGCTGGCCAATCTTTTGTCAATCCGGTAATCAGAACTGGCTTTTGCGGTTTGTAGTAGTTTTTTATAAAGTCAGCCTTTGAGATGTTTTCTACTCGTTCTACTGGAGTTGTTTTAAACTGTCCCATTATGCATCTATTTTTTCGTTGGTATTCGTACTCCCTTTAATAATTTTATCTAATAGGTATTCACTGCCCAAAATTTCGGAACAGGTAACCACACTACTAATGGTCACTCCTAAAATACCATGCATATTAATGCTTTGGCCCGTAAAAAATAGATTTTTTATTTTGGTTCGTGGAGAAATAAAAGTTTTTAAAGGTATGTTGTAATTTTTGGCGTAACCGTACATAGAGCCTTCATTGCTACCAATATAATCTCTGTAGGATAGTGGGGTAGAAGTATGAACGGATTGTATGCTTTCGCGAATATGCGGAAATTTTTCTTCAAGCACTTTTAAAAATGCTTCTATTTTGGCTTCTTTGAACTCTTCGTAAGTTTCCCCGCGACTATTCTTGTGAGATACTGTGTTGAAGGTGCCAGACCAAGGTTTTAGCTCTTCATAGCGCATATAGGTAATAGCGGTAAGCTGATCAGCCCATTCTCCTTGGTTCTTACGTGTACCCATAGAAACCATATAGGCTTCTGGCCATGATTCTTGAGTGTAGTTATGCGAGTTCCAAACCGATTTGTAATCTTTAAAGTGATAGTAGTTATGGTTTAGATATTTGAATGATTCCGGCTTTAGCACAATGTGAATACTAAATGCCGAGATGGTACTGTCAATACTTTCAATACGGTTGGCGTACGATTTTCTAAAATGTGCCGCTCCCACCATTTTTACGGTAACCTTTGGTTCTATATTAGAAATGAATAAGTCGCCTTTAATGACATCACCCTTTTTTGTTACGACAGAAACTATTTGCTTCTCTTCAACATTAAACTGGGTTACTTCACTATGTTTATAGGTTTCACCACCACTTTCTTTTAATCTCTTAATGAGTAATTTGGTTATCTGGCTACCACCATTGGCACACCTGTATGAGCTTTGAATGTATGAGTTTACGGAGAGCGCATGCACGTAAAAAGGAGTTTTATCTGGTTCTCCTGCGTACAAAAGATTGGAGCCAGCAAGTACGGCGCGTAGCTTTTTATTTTGAGTGACGGAGTCTATATATTCTTTGGCAGGTAAGGTGAAAAGCTCTGTGTTTTCATGATATGGTTTTCCAAGTTTTAGATTGTAAAGAGGAAATTGATTACAAATGTCTTGAAGCTTTTTGCAGTATTGGTGAATGGCTTCTTTTTCTTCTGGAAACCTTTCTACTAGTTGGCGCTCAAAATTTGGGTAGCCTTGCGCATGTGGGTATTCTTTTTCATCGCCATCAAAAGTAATAAGGTCGTAACCATCTTTATCTAAGCGAGTAAGGTTGAGTCCGTCTAAAATATCTAGATACTCAAAATAACGATAGAGGTTCTGTCCTTTTTCCAAGCCGCCTAAATAATGAACACCGGTATCAAAAATAGTACGTTCGCGAACAAAAGTTTGGAGGTTGCCTCCGTACTGGTTATTTTTCTCCAATACGCAGACGCTTTTACCTTCGCGCGCCATGATAATAGCAGAAACGAGACCGCCCATGCCACTGCCAACCACCACTACGTCATAATGCTCTTTCATTAACTGCGTATCTTTTTAAGTAGCCTAAAGTTATCATTTTGTTGGCTAGTAACGAAACCTAATGCTTCTAGCGGAGCTAAATCTATATGCCGTGCCTCTTTTAATAAGATAATAGTTTCAAACTCATTTACCATAAGATTGGTGAGTTGTGTTATTTCAATTTCCATATCTATTAACAATACATCGGCCACGGTTTTCAGGGCTTCGGCTACAGTATCAACTACTTCTATTTTACTATAATTTTTAGTTAGGAAATTACTTTTAAGTAAGACGGACGCTTCTTTGTTTTCTAAGCTCACCGTAATTTTTCTATCAAAAGAATCTAAAGCAAGAAGCAGGTCTAATTGCCCAAAATCTCTGGATAAATGAACAATCTTGCTCTTTTTTCCTACCTCTTGTAGAAGAGAATAGTACGTTTTTCTATTGGTTTCTATATCTAGCTTAACTGCTTTGTAAATAACATCGCCTTTATATCCATAGTTTTCTAAAAGTGCTTTATCCCAATAATTCTCATCTTCAATCTCATCTCTTAGTCTTCTAAATTCACTCCTGAAATATGCTCCTAGTTGTTTAGCACGCTCGCTATAGTTTTTGCCATATTGCGTATCGTGTGCATCTATTTTCGGTAAAAGCTCTATCGTGATTTTTCCATCTCTAATAATAAAACTCCCCTTAGGCAATACTTCAGAATTCCCATGAATAAGCACCGGAAGAATATCCAATTCAAACTGTTGTGCCAAATAAAAAGCTCCTTTATGAAAACGTTTGATTTTGTTGGTTGATGAACGCGTGCCTTCCGGAAAAGCAATTATACTAAACCCTTGGGCTACTTTTTCTTTCAATATAGCTTCACCATTTTCAATACCTCCAGAAACGGGATAGGCTCCAGCTAGTTTTGCTGCGCTACCAAATACGGGTGAGTTATACACCCAGTCATTTACCAAGAATATAATCTTAGGATGTAACATACCAATAGCAAGAATATCTAAAAAGCTGGTATGATTGGCTATAATCATAACGGGCTTTTCAAAAGTCTCGTTATGTGGGTTTCTTATGTTTTTAGATACAAACGGATTAGTGTATAGAACAGAACCCATCAATTTTGAAACCGATTTATGAAAACCTAGGTTCTCTTTCCTTTGGCTATTTGGTGATAGTTTTAATTTAATTACTCCATAGATAGAGTGTAAAAATCCTCCTGTACCAAAATATCCAAATGATAATACGGAATGAATAAAATAGCGTACGGAAATAGGTCGCTTATCTGCACTTCCAATAAAGAGTTTAAACAGTAATGGTTGCAGTGTAAAAGCCACGAATGCAGCGGATAGAATACCTATTAGCGACACCGTAGAAATGGTGTATAAAACAGGATGCTTTGCAAAAATTAAAACCCCTACGCCGGCAATTGTTGTGATGACCGATAGTAATATGGAGGTTTTATGGGTGTGGAGTACCTTTTCTCCTGTTCGGTATTCGGTAAGCAATCCATTGGTGATAAAAATACTATAATCAACACCTAGACCAAATATAAAACTACAGATGATGATATTAAAAATGTTGAATTCAATATGGAAAAGGCCCATAATACCCACGTTCAAAAACCAAGTAAGGAAAATGGGAAGGCTAGTTATTACCGTAAGTGAAAGACTGCGGTAAAATAATAATAGAATAAGCAGAACAACTAGAAATGAATACCCAATTAAACTGTTGAAGTCATTTTTTAAATTCCCTAAAAATGTTTCATTTACCTGTTGACGGTCAATGAGTAAGGTGTTAGGGGAGTTTTCAAAACGTTCGCGCAAAGCATCAATATGGTCATCATCTACCTTTACGAGTGAGGTTATGGTGGTTCCGTTTTCGTCGTTAACGATATAATCATCAAGCGAAAATGATTTTATAGAATCAAACGCAGTTACTTCCATAGGTTGAAAGTCATCATTCAGCAAGTCGTAAAATTGGGAGAATGTGGTAGGTTTGAACCCAAACTCTTTGCTGCTTTCAATAAGGTTTGCTTTGGTTGTATTGATTTTGGACGGAGTCCAGAAATCATTCCACCTTCCAATTTTTTCCTCTTGCGTTTTTTTGGCACGTATGAGTCCGCCAACAGAACTAAAACTCAATATTTTCTTCTTCTCTTCAAGAATCTTTAGCTCGTCATAAAGCGAATCGTTTTGCGTCAAAACAGTTTGTATATCCTTGCCGTATGTTGAGAGATATATAGATTTTGAACTGATGTCCGTTAAGGTTTCCAATCGTTTCCGTGCCTCCTGTAAAACTTCTGTTTCGTAATTTAACTTGGCAATATCCTTATTGAAAACAACTTTGTTATATGTGAATATGCTAATAACAGAAAACAGCACCAATACTATAATGGCCCATTTTGATTTATGAAAGTCGAAAGATGCTACTCGGTCTAAAATCGTCCGTCTGGAACTCACCGCTTTTTTAGGAGAATACACTTGTGGAACGAAGAGTAGGGCAAAAACTGAAGCGCCAAGAACACTTACGGCAGCAAAAATACCAGGTCCTGTAATGCTTGAGACTCTAGAAACAACAGACATAAAAAGGCAGATGCCGTGGTAAGACTGCTCATTAAAATGGAAGGGGCTACTTCTTTATAAAGACTCTCTGCGCCATTTCCGTTTCGTATATGTGTAAGAATATGCAGGGCATAATCTAGCGTAACGCCTAAAAGAACAGAGCCAATACCTAATGAAATAGCGGAAATCTTGTCCCTAATTATACACAGAAAAGCAATAGACAATAGCGCACCAACCAACGTGGGTAGGAAGAGAATAAATGGCAATGCCAGCTTTCGGTAGAACAGCATTAAAATAATGATAAGCAAGGTCATGGCAATACTTACCGTAAACTGAATATCGCTTCTAATCTGTTTGGCATTGGCTACAGCAACCAAGGCTGCACCATAATACTCACTATGTACTTTTGCCTTGTAAGACTTGTTGAGTTTGTCCTGTAGGTCATAAAGCGCATTTGAAAAAGGTAAGTTTTTATCGGTTTCATTTGAGCCATAGGCTGGGGTAAGAAACAGAAGAATGTTCTTTTCTTCTTTATCTAAGAGAAAGCCATTTTTCAATTTAAAATCATCACCAACACCTAATTCTTGTAACCGTTTAAGCGCAATAAAAGAGAGCCGTAATGGGTCTTTAATTATGGTTTTCTTAGCGATTATACCAGATGGAGAAACAAGTGTTCGGTAATTTTCGGCAGTAACTTTGGCAATACTGTCAGGCCTTATTTTTTTTGTGATATTGGAATAGTCGTCCGTTTCTAAAAAGAGCGGCAAGTTTTCGTAAACTAAATCTAGCGTTTTGGGTATATCATCAGAATTAACTCTGCCTTGTATGTTTTTGATGAATTCCGATTGATTTTGCTCCAGACTATCCAGCAAATCTTTGGCATATCGGGTAAGGTCGTCTACGGTGCCTTCTTCCTCTTTTTGTATGTTTATGATAATCTTATCCGTAAACGTAATAGACTTTAAAACCTTTTGAACACGCTGTGCTTCTTCGTTTGCCGGAATTAAAGAGGTGATATCATCTTCAAACTGAATTTTAGATACAATAATAGATAACCCTATAAGAACGACAACAAGTGCCGATACGGATAACATTCGTTTCCGTGCAATGAATTGATATGCCCTAAAAAAGAAACTACCCATTATCTACAACCATTTTTTTCTTTCCAAAGAATATAAGAGATATATAGCCAACAATTCCAAAAAAAAGTGCGGATAAGGAAGCTAGGATAAAGCTACCAATGAGATACGTTTTAAGGTTCTGAAGAAAGTCAAATTTTTCGGTTATGTTTTCCATAGAAAAAGAAATCTCTTCACCTGTTATCATTGCGCCTATTTTAAGACTGAAAAATATAATAAACGGAATTAAAGGAGGCAAGCTAATGTTAGAAAAAGCAAAGGTAATAGCCTTGTTCAAGCCAAAAAGGGCTGCCAGTGCAAAAACGAGTATGGTCTGAAAACCCCAGAAAGGAGCAATGCCTAGAAAAACACCTAGTGCTATGGATAGGGCTTTTGTTTTTGGCTTATCATCACTGCGAAGCAAATCTTCTAAAAGGAATTTTTTAAAACCTTTTTTTTTTATTTTCCGAATGAAGTTGCGTGGCTTTATATAGATGATGGCAACAATGACCAACCAAGTATTGAGTACGCTTATACGCGCAAAATCAGGTACAGTTCTAAAGTGAGAAACCCTTTCCGTTTCATCGTACAAAATACGTACGGGAACATTTTTAACTAAGGTGCCGTTCCATGCCAAACGCACGATTATCTCTATTTCAAACTCAAATTTTGGTGTGTAAAATTTTAAATCCTTTAGTTGTTTTAAAGGATAGAGTCGGTAACCACATTGTGTATCTTGTAGTTTAGTACCCGTTTCAAACCAAAACCAAAAGTTAGAAAATTTATTACCAAAACTACTTTTGCCAGGTACATCTTCCTGTTGCATGTTTCGCGAGCCAATATAGAGCACGTTGGGAGATTCTTCCGCTTGCAACTCATCTAAGAACACAGAAAGGTCTTCTGGAAAATGTTGTCCGTCAGAATCTATGGTTATGGCGTAATCATACCCATGGGATATAGCAGCTTTAAAACCTACCTGAAGCGCGTTTCCTTTGCCTTTATTCTCCGGTAAATGAATTTGCTGTAGAGTTGGATATTCTTTTAGAATGGCCGCCGTGTTATCGGTAGCTCCATCATTTATAACTATGATAGAAGTAGTTCGTTCCAAAATACTGTCAAGTACCCGCTTTAAGGTGCCCGCATTATTATAGGTCGGTACCATTACACAGCAATTAAGTTGCTGCATGGTGTTTTGAAGTGTTGGAATAGGGGTTGACACGAGCAATTTTTTCAAAGGGTTCAGAAAACCGGTTCGAATTTTCTACAAAGATACGTATTACGACCCTTGTAGCAATTGCCTTTCCGTTTCGGTAAAAGCCTCGGATTTTAGAATATATCCTTTAACGAAATTCTTACTATTTTTATTGGAGATGAAACTGTAGTTATTGAGTATAAACTGCTTGTCTTCTTCAATGTTCTTGGTGTAACCCGTAATCTTGGGTACATTCTCTTGAACGCTTAACCTAATACAGTGTATTTCTACATTATTTGGGTCTGCTTCTAGAGCATACTCCAAAAGTTCCTTGCCCTCTTTCATGAAAGTTTTCTTGTCTTTTATACCCTTGGCATATTTAGCCATCATGGCAGATACCGCTCCTTTAAAGGCAACAAGTGTTTTATCATCAGTTTTGGAAACTGAAATCAAATCTTCATGAAGCGCATTGGTGGCACTTTCATTGTCCACCGCTTCAATATAGGCAGATCTTATTTCCTTTAAATCTATTGCAACGGCAACAGTTAAGAAAGAAAATATTGTAAATAGTACTAGTTTTAAATTCATAACATCTAGGTTAAAACAGTAAAAGTAGCGCTAAGCTTTAAAGCCAATGTGTCGTCAAAAGTAGTGGTGTTCTTCACTTTTACCGTATCACCTTCTTCTGTAACGGTTAATGTAAGTTGTATAGTGTCATTCTTCTCAGGATTGATAATAGCCATAAACTTAACGTTCGAAGCAACTGAGAGAAATAAGGTTCTGCCTGTGGCCTGTTCAGTTAATTCTTTAATTATTTGAATCATACAAACACCTTGGCATTACTGGGTTACCATGGGAAATGGCCTTTAAAAACCTTATGTGCAGCATTAAGCTTTACAGTAGCTTTTACTGTTTGCTCTTCTTTTTCAAAACTTTCTACGGTGTATAACCCTTCAATCAGCATTTTTATACAATTTAAATTTATACGCGGCACCTATTTGAAAAACGCCATTTAGGTTACTCCCTGTTTCTTTATAAAGGTCATCTTCACCAAAGAAATCAACACTTATGGTTCCTTGCTTGTATCGTGCTTCAAGAATCAAACCAAAACCAAACTCGTAGCCAATTCCTCCAAGAACAGTAACATCAACAGGTGAAATTTCATCATCACCGTTAAAGTTGGTCAAGTTAACAAAATTGTTCTCAAAGTTAATATCTAGACCCAGACCAAGAATAAAGTGGAGCCCTTTATCCGGAGTCACATAAAATTTATTAGGTAGGCCAATAGAGACGTAATTTATATTTACATCGCCATAGGCAGGTGAATTAGATTTACCACCTTGTTTAGAATACAGAAGTTCTGGCTGCAAAGAGTAGTAATCCGTTATTGGAATGTCTGCGAAAGCGCCAATATAAATTCCAGATTTTGTATCTAGTGCCGTATTACTGATGTTAGAGCTGTTTAAACCTGCCTTTATACCTGGGCGAGTTTGTGCTACAGTTGTTCCTATATTGCAAAGGACCATAGCGAGTATAAAAAGTTTTAATGTCTTCATTTGAATGCTTTTAGTGCAATTGAAGCTTGAAATTATGATGTGCTATTTCAATTTCGTTTGCAAATTGGCCATCTATGTTGGTAAAACTAAAATCTACTTTTTCTTTGTTTCGGTCCACTCTAACAATCTTATTTAATTGATTGTTGGTATAATGAAAATAATGTTTTTTAGAGAGAATATCCGTCTGTAGTATATCATCGTTCTTTAATGAAAAATGATTTTTTACTGGGGATTGCTCTTGTATAAGCGCCTTAAAATCCCTTTTCAAAATATTGATAAGTATTTTTCGGTCTAACTCTTTTAAAATTCGATTTACTTTAAAATCGTCACCTTCAAAAGTAAAGTCGAAAATAGTATTTCCTATTTCTGTGGTAAAAGCAATACGATGATGTTCAGGGCCTAATTTTTTAACGATAAAAATACCACCAAATGATTTATTGAACGCATCTATTTTGGCCTTGTAGACATAATCTTTTTCGGCATTCGCAAAATAGGGGTTTAAAGTTTCTTGAGGTGAATCGCTTTTAGACTCAAACCCATTTTGAACAGGGTAAGAGGCGCAGCCTAGTAATAGAAAAAAACAAAGACTATTGAGTAAAAACCGCATCTGACAAGTTTTTATTCACGACACGATCAGTAAACTTAATTTGTGTATAGTCATCTGATGGTTCGATCATCTTCACTTCGGTTACATCGCCTTTAGCATTAAAAGAAAGGTGAAAAGCTTTAATGAATTTGGAGAATTGCTCATCTTTCGGAAGAAAGTACACCAAACTAGAATCGTTTATTTTAAAATATTTGATATTGAATTCATTGTCATCAAACATATCACCACGTATACTGGCCGTAATAAGCTGGTTGAGCTGTTTGAAAATCTTGTTGGAGCCTACATCCATATTGCTCTTGTTACCATCATCGTTTATGAACAATGTTTCGTCTTTAAACAAGACCGAGTAAGCAAAAGGTTTGGTGTATTCCCATTTTACCAAATTAGGAACTTTAAAAGCAAGTTTACCCTGCGATACAATATCATCGGACAAGAAGTCTAAATGCTTGTATTGCGTAAATTCACTCATTACCGTGGTAGTAGCATCTGCCCTAGTCTTTACTTTAGCCTTTAGGGCAGCAGCTTCTGTTGGGGTCATTTCTTTTTGAGCAAACGCTCCAAGGGAAATAAAAAATATAAGAAAAAGTATCTTATGCATACGCTTCGATTTCTAGTAGCTGGTCAACCGTGACCGACCTCAGATTTTTCTCTCGCAAAAATAACAATAACTGTTCCAAAACGACTATTGTTTTTTCACTGGTATCATGCAGTAATATAATATCGCCCTTTGAAACCTTTCCCGTAATGCGCTTTAAAATGGTTTTTTCCGACCTAAAAGTGGTGTCTAATGAACGCACGTTCCAGCCAATAGAATGTACTTTTTTATGTTCTGCCGCTTTTGCAATCTGCGGGTTGGTAACGCCAAAAATTGGGCGATAGAGTTTTAATTTTTTTTCTGTTAATGCAGATACTAAGTTTTCCGTTCTATTCAGTTCGTTTAGAATTTTATCAAAGGGGAAAAAACCAAAGCTTTTAGAATGTGAGTAGGTGTGGTTACCTATGCTATGACCTTCAGATAGTATTCGCTTTAAAACTTCAGGATGCTTTTCAATCTGTTGACCAACACAGAAGAAAGTGGCCTTTGCGTTATATTTAGCTAATAAGTCCAGAACTCTGGGGGTAAATTTATGGTTTGGGCCATCATCAAACGTTATGGATACCCAATTATTAGGCGTGTTTTTATTGGAGCTTAATGAAGTAAGGTGATAGTTCCATCGGACAAAAAACGAACCAAAAAGTGTGATAAAGAACCAAATAATCAAAATTGAAAAAATGGACCACAACGGTACGTAACCTAAAAAATATAATGCAACCAAGGGAAGCAAAAGAAAAATAATAGCGGTATTTACATTCTTCCGCTTTAGCATTTGCGAATTAAGGTGAGGCTATGGTTTTCTCCTCTGTATTGATTGTAAATTAATATAGTCTTTAGGTCGGATGGTTCAATAGCGTTTAGTTTCACAACATCAGGAATATTCTGTGTCTTTAGGATTTTATTCGCCAACCAAAATGCAAATCCAGTTGCGGTATCAAATTCACCCGAAAGATGTTTGTAATATGCTTGTGGCGTATCGTTAAATAGGGTAGTGCTGAGTTGTTCGTAATAACCGTCATAGTTAACATCGCCATTGTTACCAAGTATAATAAGGTCTATGTCGTTTAAGCTAAGGTGTTGACGTTCTAGAAAAGCAACTATTTTTCCTTCGACACGTTCTTTAGAAAGGGTGTTGAACGTTTTAACGGCAACCAATTCTGAATACGTAGAAGGCGATTTTTCTGTGGAAAGCACAAAAAAGTGAGACCCCTCACCCATTACCATGCCCTCGGTCTTTGATTGTAAAAGTTCCTTGAATGCTACAGGTTCTTTTTTAATATGACCAATTAAACGGTGGGTTGTAACGTGATGTTCAACAAGCTCATCTACTCCGCCAACTAGCACGGTATTAACTTCGTCATTTTCGAGCATTATTTTGGCATCAATCAATGATGACTCAAAAGAAACAGCTGAATGTACAAAGGTGAAATTATGTCCTTTACAGCCAAGGCCCAATGCAATTTGCCCGGCCACGGTATTGTGTGAGGATTGTATAAAACGAGTAGGAGTTAAAAATTGTTCGTCGTTTTTGATGATGTCGCTTACGAAACGTTCAGAATCACCAATGCAACCTAATCCTGTCCCTACAATAATCGCGTCTACATTCTCTATACCAGCTTCTGTAAGGGCATTTTTAGAGCTTACTGTGCTCATCTTTATACCGCGTGCCATACGGCGTGCAGCTGCTGGGGGAATGTATTCTTTATAGTTGGGGTCAATTACATGAATAACGGTGTCGTTATAGTCCGTAATCTCGTTAAGAAACTCGTTGTTTTCAAAAGTCTTTTGGGCCGAAACCGAACCTACGCTATTTATATAAACTGGTTTCATTAGGCTTCTTTAGAAAAGATTAAAGTAGAGCAATTCCCTCCAAACCCAAATGAATTAGAGAGTACATGGCGTAATTCTTTTTGTTTTACCGTGGTCTGCGGAAGCAGGGTAAATTCCTTCATTGGAGTTGTAAAGTTCAGGTTAGGGTAAATTATATTGTTCTGTAATGCCAAAACTGAATAAACAGCTTCAATACCGCCTGCTACTGCCAATGTGTGGCCTGTAAATGCTTTAGTTGAGCTAAATTCTGGTACGTTTTCTCCAAATGTTCTTAGTAACGCACGACCCTCGGAAAGGTCATTATTTGGTGTTGCGGTACCATGTGCATTCACATAATCAATATCAGATGGGTCTAAACCTGCTACTTTCAATGCTTTTTCCATGGCCAGAACAGCTCCGTCACCATTTTCGGAAGATGCGGTTTGGTGGTAGGCATCATTTGCATTGCCATAACCAGTTACGTAGCCTAATACTTTTTTGTTATCTCTTTTTACAATCTCATCAGATTCTAAAACTAGATAGGCAGCGGCTTCACCAAGGTTAAGCCCTTTTCTTTCATCATCAAAAGGAGTGTTGTGCGTATCGGATAGAATCATCAAGGTCTTAAAACCGTTGATGGTAAATTTGCAAAGACTATCTGTCCCGCCAACAATAACACGATCTAATTGACCTGATTTTATCATACGTGCACCCAACATAATTGCGTTGGCTGCAGAGGAGCAAGCTGTACTTATGGTTGAAGCAAAACTTTCCGTTAGCCCTATGTGGTTTGCAAGTTTTTGGGTAGAGTCTCCTGCATGAAGTCCGTTTATATGACCCCAATGCTCGTCACTTTCTAGGTATTCAAAATAATATTTTTCAGATTGGTCCATGCCACCCACGGTAGTTCCTGAAATGAGTCCGGTTTCGCAATCGTTTATATCGGTAACTCCAGCTTGTGAAATAGCTTCATCAGCAGCAATCATGGCTAAAAGAGCAGTTCTGGACACAGCTTCTTCTTTGGCGATTCCCAATTTTTGTTTCAGTTGGTCATTGGTCATTTCTATTTCGCCAACCATAATATCGTCCTTATGCACGGTATCTATTTTTGAAATTCTAGAAATACCTACCTCGCCAGAAACTAGCGCATTATAGTTTTCTTGCACATTGTCTCCAATGGCAGAAATAGCACCCATGCCCGTAATTGCTACGCCCTTTCCCATATTAATTTGGAAGTATTATAGATATAATAATAAAAATACGAATATTGGTCTTAAGTGCGATTCTTAAATAGCGCTTACGATTGTTTGATGGTGTGCTTAGAAGCGATGTAGTTCTTAGTTCGTACGATTTGCAGTAATATAAGCTGCCATGGTATCGATAGACTCAAAAATTTTGCGTCCCTCTTTAGGGTCAGCCAATCTAATGCCATAATCTTTATCGAGCATTACAATAAGTTCTAATGCGTCAATAGAGTCAAGACCAAGGCCTTCACCAAAAAGCGGATCGGTATCTGCGATTTCGTCAACGGAAACATCTTCTAAGTTTAATTGCTCGATGATTTTTTCCTTCAATTCTAGTTTAAGTTCGCTCATTTTGTTCTGTATAATTTAGTCAGTTCTCCTGTATCAAAGGGTAATAGACCTTTTTTAGCGATAACGTATAAAAACGCATCATATTTTCCTTTGTCATAATCAACCCAGCCACAAAGTACTTCGTTTGCCTTACCTGTTTCTAGCAAATCATTGGCATAATCTGACAATAAATGGGGGTTAAACTCGGCAAAGATAAAGAAACTATTTTCAGAATACAGTTTGTGGCGAATGCTAATTTCACCCATGCAGATATTTGGAAGGGTGTAAACAAACACGGCCGGACTGGCATATGCGCCTGATTGGTCACTAATAGCGTCTTGATGCTTTCGGTCAGTATCTAAACTAGAAGCGCTGTTTGAAAGAACAAGAGCCGTATTTTCTTCGTTGTTGTCTTTTAATAGAACCTCGGCACCCATGAAAGCCAGTTTGCTCAGATTATCCATTTTAAAGAACTTAGAATAATCGGTTTCAAAATGTTTGTACGCCGCCTTTATAAAAGCGGGAAACTCTTCTGAATCATCAGAAAAGAGAACTTCTCCGTTCTTCGAAATCTTGCCGTTAGAAATGTGGCAGTACGATTTTATATGATAGCCTATGGCGTACTCATGAATTGACTTTTTGAAAAATTGCAGCTGTATTACATCCGCCAAAACCAGAAGCGGTCTTTAGAAAAATACTACTTTCTTTTGCTGTAGTTTCTGTTATAATGTTCAAAGGCTGAGATACACCCAGTTCCTGAAAACCCAACGAGGCAAAAAGTGTATTTGAATGTAGGGAATACATGCCGATAATGGTTTCCAAAAGACCGGAAGCACCAAGGGTATGTCCAAAATATCCTTTTAAACTATTTAAAGGTGTGTCTTGTAAATAGGCACGGTTGAAAGCTATGGCTTCCATTTCATCATTGAACATGGTAGCTGTACCATGCGCAGAAATATAATCTATAGCTTCAGCTTCTATGTTTGCTTGGTTCATTGCAGAAACAACACTACGGTAAAGACCTTCGCCTGTTCGGGAAGGGCCAGATATGTGGTTAGCATCATTGCATGAGGCTTCTCCTATAATGCGAACCGATTCGTTTACAAGATGGTCTTCGTCTTTAGTAACGAGCACACTGCAACCTACTTCTCCAATGTTAATTCCCGCACGGGTTTTACAAAAAGGTCTGCACGGTAGTTCGCTCAAAGCTTGAAACGAGTTGAAACCCGTTAAAATAAATTGACTCACTAAATCTCCAGCAACCACAAAAACGTGGTCATAACGTTTTTGATGAATAAACCGTTTAGCTACGGCTAGTGCTAAAACTCCAGAAACACAGGCATTAGATAGTACAATAGCTTCGTTTTTAAAACCGAAAAAAGTTTCTATTTTTTTACCTAGTTCACTTAGATATGCCCTGTTTTGATCAAACGGGTTATCAGCATCCAATACATCAATATTACCTTTTGTGGTAGATACGATTAAACCAACTCTATCTGTAAGTTCTAAACCTGATTCTTTAAGGGTGTTGGCTAAAGAAACTAGAAGTATTTGCTCTAGTCTTGTATAATCTTCTTGTGGATTGAGTTTTTGGAATGCTTTAGATAAGTTGTCTTGTGCGATGAGGGAGGAATAAAAAGGGTTTGGTAGAATTTTGGAATCATCTACCAGTGATAGTCCGGATACCTCGTTTTTAATGCTATCAACTGCAGAAGCACTATCAAATCCGTAAGCGGAAACAATGTTGTTATGTGATAGATAAATGTTACTCATCTAAAAGGCCTACTTTTTTCTTCCATTCGGCAAAAAACTCAGGGATTACCAAAGACAGTTCGCCTCCCAATTCTACAAATACCTGAACGGTCTGTCCGGTACAAACAACAGCTCCCTTAGGATTGTAGATTTCATATTTAAAAATCAGTTTTGCTGCTTGAGAATCTATATAAGTCGTTTTAATTGTAGCCACATCGCCATAAGTTAAAGGAAGCTTATGCTCACATGCCGATTTTACGATTGGCGTAGAGAAATTATGGTCTTTTTGGTCTAGGTACGATATACCATGGTGACGCCCAAAAGCTTCACGACCATCTTCAAAATACTGAATATAATTACCGTGCCAGACAATACCCAGTGGGTCCGTTTCTGCAAAACGTACGCGGACTTCGCTAGTGAAACTAATTTCTTTTTTGGTGTTAGACGGCATTTTTTCTTTCGTTATAGATAATTGCTATGAGCGTGGTGACCACGAAAAATATCAATAAAAGAGATATTTCGGGGATAATTTCAACAAAGGTTGCGTTGCGCAAAAATACATCATAAAATGCACTTAGACCCCAATTCATAGGTGATAGGTTAGACAGTACTTGCATAAATTTAGGCATGGCAAATACCGGAACCCAGACACCGCCAATTGCTGCAAGGATAACCACAAAAGTAGCCCCAAAAGGTGCTGATTGTTCTTGGGTCTTGGCAATAGTCCCTAATAATAAACCAAGGCCCACAGCTGCTAAACCAGCAAAGAAGGCTACGACAAATAATAGAGGCAGTCTACCTGTTACATCTAGTTTAGGTAAACCAATTAGTGGAAAGAGAAAAATTCCAACCGCTAACATAAGTGCGAATTGCACTAAAGAAACCACTAGGAATACAATAGTCTTTCCACCAAGAACTGTAGCGTATGAGACAGGATTTGTTCTTAAGCGCACAAAAGTACCTATTTTTTTCCTTCACCATATTTATAGCCAAAGGCAGAATAATGAAAAATATCGCAAAGAGAGTCCATGCAGGGATATTATGCTGCGTGGAGTTGGGAATTAGGGCTTCTTTATACTTGCTAGGTACAATTTCGGTAAAGGTGATAAACTTTTCAGTTTCAAAAATGTCTTCGGAAGGGTCATCTGTTAATTGCTCTTGAAAGGCTGTATAGATGGTTTCTGTTTCTATTTTAGAAATCATCTTATCAATATTATTCCGAACAGAACTTTTAAAAGACTGCTGTGTGGCCGGGTCAAAATAAAGCTTCACTTCCTTAGGCATCATCTTGGACTTTACTTCTGGAATACTTTCTTCATTATCACTGAATTTGGAAAGAATACCATCTACATTTTCGTTGATTTTAATCTGAAGGTCCGATGATAGATTTTCTGGTATCACTATGGCCAGTTGGTAATCGCCTTTCAATACCTGCTGTTTGGCTTCTTCGTCACTAGCAGCCATATCTACTTGAAACAATTTGGAGTCTGCCAAGCTCTTTAGAATATCTTCAGACACTTTTCCTTTATCCATATCTACCAAAAGAATGGGCAACTTGGTCTCTTTTATGCTTTTGAATGAATTGTCTTGAATTGTAGTGATGACAATAACCAATAGTAAAGGCATTAGGAATAGAACGGCCAGTCCGCCAAGATCACGTGTAACGAGTAAAAATTCTTTATATGTAGATGCCCAGAGTTTATGCATGATCCCGAAGTGCTTTACCGGTTTTGGCCAAGAATACTCCTTCTAAGTTTTCGGCATTTTCTTCCTGAGCTATAAGTTCTTGTGGTTTTCCTAAGCATATAAGCGTTCCGTGGTCAATAATGCCCACACGGGTACAAAATTTCTCGGCTTCGTTCAAATGGTGAGAGGTATAAATAATAGTCGTTCCTGCTATATTTAATTCTTTTAAATGTGCCATGATCACATTTTTGGACTGTACATCAACACCCACTGTGGGTTCGTCTAAAAACAGTACTTTGGGATTATGCAGAATACTTGATATTAGGTTGATGCGTCGTTTCATTCCTCCAGAAAAGGCGTCTATTTTTTTATGTGCGAATTTTGCTAGTCCCATCGCTTCAAGATGTGTATTGACGTCGTCTTTCAATGACTGGCCTTTTAAACCATACATACTTCCAAAATACATGAGGTTTTCATAAGCGGTCAAAGAAGGGTAAAGCGCATATTCCTGAGGGACAATTCCAATCAATTGCTTTAGTTGGTTTTTATTGTCTTTGTAGTTCAATCCATCAATAGTAAAATGGCCTGAAGTTGGTTTTAGCAATGAGCTGAGCATAGAGATTAAAGTAGTCTTGCCGGCACCGTTTGGGCCTAAAAGTCCAAAAATCTCGCCGTTCTCTATAGTCAAGTTCAAATCACGGACGGAAAAATCGTCCGCTCCTTTGTACTTTTTTGAAAGCTCATTAATCTGAATCATGATGTCAAAACTAATCGAAATTTATAAGATAAAACATGATTTCTCCTATTTACGGCGATAGAATTTAAGTTGGGATTAAATTGCCTTTTTTAGTTTCTTAAAAAAGGCCGCTTCGCTATTGGCAATGGCCTCAAGTTGGTCCGCAACTTTATTATAAGCATCATCTTGAGCACTACGATTTTTATAGATACGTGATGCGTTTACCGCAAAATCACGCCAATCGTCACCAATTTGAGTCATTTCTTTAGAAAGTTCTTTTAGGTTTTCGTTATCAAGAATTTGGCTAGCTTCCTGTAGAAAAGCAGCGTATATATAACGAAATCCACCACCTCCGGTGCCTATTTCTTCTTGCATACGTACAACCTGTCCTAAATAATGGTTTGCGACTTTAGCACCTTTTTTCTTAGGCCATTTGCGGATAAGTTTTGAAATAGTCTTGATGCCGTTGGTTCCTACAATGGGGAAGGGGGCGGTCATTTCACGACAGGTTTGTTTAATCCCTTTTATAATGGCACTCTTCAATTCTAGTTTTTCTGGAAACTCAGTAGGATAATAAATATGGCCTTTAGGTGCAAAAGCCCCTTTGGCAAAACGAACCTTTTCTAGTTGTTTCTCGGTTAAAGTGGTAACCTGTTCCATAACAGGGTCGCTAATTAGGTAGTTGTCGTTCTCCTTACCATAGACTACCAAATTATGCGCGTTAAAGTGAAACCGATATTCATCCGGGAAGTATAACAGATTGTAAACTCCTACCTGTAAGCCAACAGGATTATTCTTTTTTAGATTTTCATCTAAACGAGCTTTTGCAGATTCAGGATTGCTGAATTTTTCACGTTTTATCTTGATGCCCACTCTCTTTGCAAACCTATTGAAAATAAACCTTGGCATAGCCCTGTAGGTTACTACGGGTGCGTGGTTCACTTTTAAAAATGGAATATAACAGAACAATAGGCCTGATCCTATGCCGAAAACCATGGGCTCGCTTACTTCAAAACCGTTGTGGCGCATTAGGTTGCTTACCACACCATTTTCGCAATGTGCCGATTGTTTGTGAGTGAATTCTATTTGCATGGGGATGTTTAAGAAATGTGTTTCAGTTCTTCAATGCTGATATCGAAAACATCGGCATATTTTTGAAGGGTCTTTTGATTTAACTTTTGAAAATTTTTTGGCTTAAAATGTCGCTTTACACGCCATTGCCAAAGACCAACATAGCTAGATAGAATGGGTAAATCCATTTTATGTAGTTCCATGTAATATTCAATGGGACTAGTCTCGTTTTTCTGAACGCGTTCTTTGGCGTTCGCCACGCGTTCTTCTATGTCTTTTATAGCATTGCTAAGGGCAATAGTCTTGGGGTCCCAGCCAGAGCTTAATTCTGTAGTGTACTCACCGTTTTCATCTACGGCATAGGTGAGTTCTTTGGTTTGGGCAGTTTCTAATAGGCCTTTATCTTGTGGTACTTCTTCTTTTTTCACTGGTCGTTGTTTTGGGGGATTATTAAATTTTCCCTCTTAAACTTCATGGATCAAAAAGTTCAATGTACAAGCTACGATTAATTCTCCGTTTCTGAAAGTCTCAGAAGCTATGGTGCAGCTGCTAAAGGCATCGTTGTCATATCTAGAAACAAGTTCGCCTTTAGTGGATATGGTTTCGCCTACTTTTGGCAATGCTGTTATGTGTACTTTTTTTACGGCACTAATATAACCTATGACTTTGCTTTTGCTACCGTCCTTATCGTCGTCGTCAAAAAAACTTTGACCAACAATGGCAGCACAGGTTTGAGCGGCATTTTCAATAAGTCCGGTTTCTGATAAGTATCCGTCTTTTACGAAAATGCAGGATTCTTCTACTTTAAAGCGAGTTTCAACAGAGGTTTCATCAAGATACGGAGTAACGCTGGCCATGAGCATAGGTTCACGGTGCGGTAGAAAATTCTTGATGTCTATGTTAATTCGTGCTTCCAAATTAGTTTGCCAATGCGGTTTTCATTTCACTTGAGGTCAATATAATTCCTTCGCAGGTTACTGTGGCGGATACTAAGGTAATGCCCATAATATCGTGTAGAATCTCTACTGTAGTTTCTAATTCTTGGCCAACAAAAGGTAAAGCGTTTACGGTAGCTTTCTTTATAGCGCCAATATATCCTGTAGGAGCTGGTTTTTGAGCTAAGTAATATTTGTATCCCGTATGTAATGCAACGGTTTGTGCCATATTTTCTATAAGGCCTGGAGCCATGAATCGGTTCTCAAAAACGAATAGGTTATCTTCAGGAACAATAAAGCCAGATACAATCTTAGTGTCTGTATATTGAAGTAATTTGCCCACCATTATAAAAGGTGGTTTCTGCGGAATGAGATTTTGTAGAAACTCTTGATCGGTTATGGTTTCCTTCAATAAGTTCATACTAGCAAACTGTTAAATAGGCATAGGTATAAGAAAAACGTGCACTTTCTGGTACGTGTAACAAAATTCTATCCCCTTTTTTTAATTTGCCAGATGCAACCAATTCTTCTAGCATAAGATATATGGATGCTGCACCAACGTTACCTACGGATTCTAGATTTAAAAACCATTTGTCCCAAGGCATTTCTACGCTTCTATCTTTCATTTCATCATATAGTCCTTGTTTAAAGAAATATGAAGAAATATGAGGTAAGTAGTAATCAACATCATCAGGGCCAATACCGTATTTCTCGTATACGAGTTTTAGGCAGTCTACTCCTTTTTTCAAGATGTTTTCACCCAAAAGTTTAACATCTTGTTTAATAGCGAAAACAGATTTCTTTGCCCAATCTTCCGGTGCGAATTCGCTCCATGGTTTTAGTTCACCGTTTTCTAGTTTTTCGCCACCGGCGTACATGCAAGTTTCCATCTCAAAAGCGTATGAAAAACCTTCCATCCACTCAATTTTTAACGGGGTGTCTCCATTAGGTTCGTTTTCTACTAAAATAGCTCCCGAACCATCAGAAAGCATCCATCGTAAGAAATCTTTATCAAAAGCAATCATTGGGTTTTCCTCCAATTCCTTTAGATGTTCAATTTCTTATGGTAGAAATCGGCTTTGGTCCAAGTAGAAACTTTTTCCGAACCCGTACATACCGCATTATTGACTGAGCCAACCTGTATGGCCATGTAGCCATACTTTAAGGCATTCATACCTGAGCAGCAAACTCCTGAGGCAGAATTTATCTCCATGTTCCCGTTTTTCAAGACACCATGAACCATAGCCGCATGAGACGGCAAAAGTTGATCCGGTGTAGAAGTTCCGCAGGAAAGGAGTTCTATGTTTTCTTTGTTGAAATCGGCATCGCAAAGTTCTTCTATCGCTGCCGCAGTAAGCTGGGCATTGTTATGGGTAACGTTGCCATCTTCGTCAATGGCATAGTACCTTTTTTTAATCTTATTGTTGCGTAGAATTATGCTTTTTGCCCTTGACTTTTGCCCGTCAATAAACCCTAATTTTTCTTCAATTTGGTCATTTTCGACAGGTGAGTTGGGCAGAAACTTGGATATTCTGGTAATGTAAGCGTTTTTCATGTGTCAGTCTTACTCCTTATAGGCTACAGAGGCGTAATATTTGTTTTCCCTTTGAATCTTTCTGTACATAGGGATATAAGTCAACAAAAATACGATAAAAACTATAGGTGCGATTAACCAAATGGCAAATATCAGGTAATAGTTGAATAAACGTAGCCATTTTTTTCGGGCAGGATCTCCTTGGTCTCCCTTCTTTTTGATGAGGTTTGCCCATTTAGAGAATAGCATGTTGCCACGTTTGTCCATCTGAACCAGTACGTTACTGATTTTTGATGCATCTAAATCATTCAGTTTTTCTTGTAAGGAAGAAAAGTCAGAAGCCAGAAGGGCTTCCTTGATCGGATGGCCAAATTTATTTGCAGATGAAATGGTGTTATCCGAAAACCTTGGTTTTGGGAAAATACCCCACAGACGGTCTTTTTTTCCCTTTAACATCCAATGCACAATAGTAATTACACTAACATGGTTAGGGTTTTTGTCTACTAAAGCTATATTTCCTACAAGCTTTGCATTTAAGCCGATAAGCATTTTTTTCACCTTTTCCTGAGACATTGCCCACATATTACGAACGCCGATTACTGTAATTACCGGGGTATCGTTCAATACTATTTTGGCTTCTTCCGATTTCAAAAATGAATTTAAGGGGATGGAAGGGGTTAGGTACCAAACCTGATGGCCTAAGATTACCAAGTCATATTTTTTGACAAGATTGAAGCATCTGGTTTGTTGATTGCCGTAGGAATTTGAAGGAAGGATTCTGGGAAAACATCAAAGAATCGTTCCTTTTTCCATGGAAATTCATACGGCTCGTCAGGAATAATTTGATGATAGGTGATGTTAGCGGTTTATGGTCTAAAGGAGATAGTACAGAATCTATAATGGTACGTAATTGTCCTGTTTGAGAGTAATATACGACGAGTACTTCTTTCATTTGCTTCAGGTTATGATATGGCCGTTGAATAAAAAAGATTCGCAGGCGTTTTAGGGATAGATCAAATATCTTACTTATTTGTCTTATCTCCCCAAAAATCAAAATAATTAAACCATTGTAATGGATATTTTTCAATGATCCATTCTAAGTTTTCGGTATATTTTTCCAGTAGACCTTGGGCATCACCGCGTTTGACTTCGGCAGTTCGTGCGTATAAATGATAATGTTTTTTAGATTCTTTCATTACATAAACGAACAAGACAGGAACTTTTAAGCGAGAAGCCAATAAATAGGGCCCCATAGGAAACTTTGCAGTGGCCCCTAAAAACTGCTGTTCTAGGAATTTTGTGCCTTCAATATAACGATCACCTGTAAAGCAGACTAACTCCCCATTGGTTAGGGCCGTATGTATTTCAAAGATATGAGACATATCTTCTTTTATTAAAATAAGCTTGATGTTAGATTTTGACGTAACACTATCTAAATAGGCCTTGATTTCTTCGTGTTCACGGTCCCAAGTAACTAAGTTAATAGAAGAAAAAGCATTAACGTCTTGTAGAAAATGTTGTGCTACTTCAAAGTTCCCAATATGTGCACTTAAAAGAATGCCACCTTTTTTTTGAGAAAGTAAGTCTTCAATTTTATCTATTCCATCAAAATCGTAGGTAAACCTATCTCTAAGTCCTGCTGATATAGCGGCCTTATCAATTATAGTTTGACCAAAAACATAGTAGTTTCGGTATACATTGAAAAGACTTTTTAAGGTAGATTTTCCTAGCCTTTTATGGAAATAGTAGAAAATAGCTCTTGTGCTCGCCACTGAAAAAATACAGTAGTAAAGAACCACGAAATGAAGTAGTGCATAGGAAGCGCCTAGTCCTAGTTTTTTGATAAAGAAAATATAGATTCTATATCCTAAAACGGTGCCTTTGGATTTACCTTCCCATTCTGTTGCCATTTTTGGGTTTTGTCTGGGGAATATCAGTGAATTTTTCGCTCAATAAGGTCATAAAAGTTCTGTAGCGTGGTAACATTTGCAAAGTCTTCACCTACTAATTTTACACCAAAATTGCTTTCTACGGCCACCACAAGATCAACGAAGTCCAAACTATCTAGACCTAGAGTGTCTTTAAGATTAGCATCAGCAGCGATATCCTCTTCCTCAACTTCAAATTCGTCGATTAGGAAATCATCTATTTTTTGAATAATATCTTCTTTGGTCATCACCATCTTTCTCTAGCATTTTTTTAATATCAAAGCGGAATTTGTACCACCAAACCCGAATGAATTCGACAAAAATACGTCAATTTTTTTATTTAACGTTTCCTTAACTATGTTTAATTTCGCTGCATCTTCATCAACATTTTCAAGATTAATGTTGGGTGCAACAAACGAATTCTGCATCATAATCATACCGTAAATAACCTCACTTGCGCCTGCCATCCAACATTCATGGCCTGTCATAGATTTGGTAGAGCTTACCGGAGTATTGCTCTCGCCAAAGACTTCATAAATGGCTTTTGCTTCATTGCTATCACCTACGGGAGTAGATGTTGCATGAGCATTTACGTAATCTATAACCGAAGCATCAATATTTGCATCATGTAATGCATTGCGCATAGCCCGTGAAGGTCCATCAACATTTGGTGTGGATATATGCCCTCCATTCGATGAAAAACCATAGCCTATAATTTCACCTAAAATAGGCGCACCTCTTTTAACTGCGGACTCGTAGCTTTCTAAAATTAGAGTAGCTCCGCCACCGCTAGGTACTAAACCGTTTCTGGCTTGGTCAAAAGGTCTTGATGCTTTGGCAGGGTCGCCATCTACTGTGGCAAATACCCCAAGGCCATCAAAACTACCCATGGCCAATTTATTTATTTCTTGTGCTCCACCTGTTATAATGCAATCTTGAAGTCCGCTTTTTATAAGGTGGTAACCCATACCAATAGAGTGGGACCCACTTGCACATGCGGCACTAATTGTAAAATTAACGCCCCTTAGCCTAAATATAGTGGAAAGGTTCATGGTTATGGTAGAGTTCATGGCTTTAAAAATAGCTCCTGAGCCTACTAGCGTGGTATCCTTTTTTTCTCTTAAAATATCTGTAGATTCTACAACTGATCTTGCAGTACTATCGTTACCGTAAATTACGCCAACTTCATTCTCGTCAAAAAAACTGTCTTCGATCTTGGCATTCTTTAAAGCTTCAATTGTAGCCATGTAGGCATAACGGCCTTCTTCGCCAAGACTAAGTCGTTGTCTTCTTGATAGTAGTTTTTTCAGTTCAGGTTCGTCTACCATTCCCGTGAGTCCAGAGCGATAACCAAAATCAAGACGTTCTTGGTCATTGACGATACCTGATTTTCCTTCATACAGGGATGTCTTAACCTCGTCTAGGTTTTTACCTATACAAGAATATATGCCCATGCCTGTGATTACTACTCTTCTCATTGCCCCTTCTGTAATGTTTAAGAATAAATACCGCCGTTTATATTGATGACTTCACCAGTAATATAACCCGATTTTTTTGAAGCTAGAAAAGATACAACATGTGCTACTTCTTCTGCTTCGCCAAACCTATTTGCGGGAATCATTCGTTTTAATTCCTTTTCATCTAGGTCATTGGTCATATCAGTTTTAATAAAACCAGGTGCAACAGCATTTACTGTAACGTTTCTTTTTGCAATTTCTTGTGCAAGTGCTTTAGTTGCCCCAATAACTGCTCCTTTAGCTGCGGAATAGTTGGTCTGACCATAAGGTGTGCCCTTAAGTCCAGAAACGGAAACCATATTGATGACACGGCCATATTTGTTGACCAAAAGTTTTTGAATAAGGGCGTTGGTGACATTAAAGAAACCATGAAGGCTAGTGTCTATAACTTTGGACCAGTCTTCATATTTCATCCACATGAACATACCGTCTTGTGTAATTCCGGCATTGTTCACGATTACCTCTATGATATCTTTTTCATGAGCTTCCTGCCAGTTTTCCAAAGCGGACTTCACAGCTTCGGCATCCGTAACATTAAAAGGCAGTAATTCTCCTTTTCCACCAGCTTCTTCTACAAGTTTAAGCGTTTCTTCGGCAGCTGCCTTATTGCTATTATAATTGATAAGAATTTGGTAGTCTAGGTCCTTGGCTAGTTGTACACATACTGCACGGCCTATTCCTCTAGAACCACCAGTTACCAATGCATATTTTTGCTTTTCCGCTTTCTTTTCTTCCATCTAAGAATTGTAAGTTTTCAAAACTCCGGTAAATACGGAGCGTTTGGTTTGCTAGTTAGTATTTAAAGCTAGCGATATTTTGTAGTTAAAAAACGAAATAATATTATTTAACAGATACAAATGGTTCTGCATTCTGAAACCATTTATCACCCACTAATTCACCTTTTTCGTTAAAGAAGCCCCAGCCCTTTTTAGATTTTACTCTAGCAATACCGTTTACAAAACCTTTTTCTTCAGAACCTTTTAAGAAAGCAAAGTTTCCTGAAATACCATATTCCATAGGGATAATGACTTCGCCAGAAGTATTTATGAAACCACAGGCTTTATCTTTTACCGGAGCAAAACCACTTGCAGAAAACACTTCTGCATCACGGAATTGTGGTTCTATGACCATCTCTCCTTTTTCGTTAATGTAACCCCACTTTTTGCCTTCCGCAACAGGAGCTAAACCATTAGAAAAAGCTCTGGCCTTATCAAATTTAGGTTCAATAATCCATTCGCCTTTACTGTTTACAAAGCCCGTTTTTTTCTCACGAGAAGCATAGGTAAGTTTTGAGTCTTTATAGAAGTTATGCACTTTGGTGGCATTGTCAATTGGGTTAAAGCTGCCGTTGTGTATAATGCCAAAAGTGCCATCTTTTTTGCCGTAGACGCCTGCCTCGCTAAACGCGTTTCCTATTTCTTCGTATTCCACGGGAATAATCTCTTTGCCAGAAGCATCTATCATACCCCATAGTTCGCCATTACTTACTTTGGCATGCCCATTTCTAAACTTTTTTATTACGTCATAAGTAGGCTCCAATACCAGTTTGCCACTGGTTCCTAAAAGGCCAATTTTTTCTCCAGTACGAAAAAGGGCTACTCCATCTTCAAAATCATAATACTTTTCGCTGTTTGGAGTTTCAAGTTTTTTCCCTGTCGTATCAATGTAACTCCACTGGTCATCTTTTAAAACCAAGGCATAACCTGAGTTGAACATTTTTACACGATCATAGTCCGGTTTAATTATCCATTCGCCTTTGGTGTCAACAAATCCCCAGAAGTCACCTTCCAAGACTGCTGCTAACCCGTTAGAAAAGCTACCTGCTTTTTCAAACTGTGGTTCAATTACATAAGCTCCTGTTTTGTCAATAAAACCAAATTTGTCATCTTCTCGGACCAAGGCATATTCTTGTGCCAAAAGAGTAAATGTGTTTACGATAAGTACCAATAAAAATGCTAGCTTTTTCATTTTACTTCTTTGTTTTGATGGTTAATAATATAGTCCTTTACCTCGTTTACGTAAGGATACATAATAGTGTCATCTTTAAACGGGGGAACTATTTTACGAACCGCGTCGTACATCATTCTTGTCTTAGACGAAACCTTGTCCTTTAAGTCTAAGTATTCTATAGCTTGGACTACGGTAATCATTTCTATAGCTATTACTTCAAAAGCGTTTTCAATTACTTGCTTGGTAATATTGGCGGCATTCGTACCCATACTAACAATGTCTTGATTGTCATTGTTATTCGGAATACTATGAACATACATTGGGTTTGACAGCATTTGGTTTTCGGCGGTAGTTGATGTGGCCGTAAACTGTACCCCTTGCATACCAAAGTTAAGACCTAGAGTTCCTAAATTAACAAAAGGAGGCAAGATATCGTTCAGTTTTGAATTTAAGAGATAGTTAAGCTGTCTTTCTGCCAACATGGTCATTTTGGTAACAACAAGTTTTAGCTTGTCCATTTCCAAAGAAATATAGTCTCCATGGAAATTACCACCATGATATACATTTTTCTTTTCTACGTTAACAATGGGGTTGTCGTTAGCAGAATTTACTTCTTCAATTAGTGTTCTTTCTACATTGCTTAAAGTATCCAAGACAGGTCCTAAGATTTGTGGTACACAACGTATAGAATAGTACTCTTGCACTTTCTCTTCAAAAACGGAAACACCATTATTATCAACATATAAATGATGTTCTCTTTTGCGAGTAAGGGTACTATCTTCTAAGTGGCTTCGCATTGCTCGTGCAATTTCGCGTTGCCCTTTATGTCTTTTTGTGTGGTTGAGTTCTTCTGACAAATGATCGTCGTAAGCTTGTACAATTTCATTTATGGCAGAGGAGCAACAGATGGTCCATTCTAATAACCTACGTGTATAGATAGCATTCACTATTCCTATACCTGTCATTACAGAAGTACCGTTTATTAGGCCTAAACCTTCTCGTAATTCAACTTTTATAGGTGTGATGTTCAATTCTTTAAAAACATCTTGGGTAGGTCTTCTTTCTCCTTTGTAAAAAACTTCGCCTTCACCAATGAGAACAAGAGCTAAATGTGCTAGTTGAACCAAATCGCCACTGGCGCCTACACCACCATGTTCAAAAATAAGAGGAGTAACATCTTCATTAATTAAAGAGGTCATTACTTCTAATGCCGAAGGATGAACTCCGGAATTACCAAGACTTAAAGTGTTTAGACGAGCTAGCATTGCTGCTTTTACATACTTGGGAGGAATAGGATTGCCCGTACCTGAAGCATGGCTACGAATTAAGTTATATTGTAGCTGAATAGTTTCAGAATCTTTGATTTTATACTGAGCCATGGGTCCAAAACCCGTGTTAACTCCGTATATAACCTTATTCTTTGAAAATTCTTTAAGGAAATCAAAACTGTCTTTTACGGTCTTAATTACTTTGTCATCTATTGATAAAGGTTCTCCCTTGAAAATGATACTGTAAAACTCTTCAATTCCTAACTTTCCTTTTATTTTCGGCATCTATGATTGATTCTATGAGGTATTTGTAATATTTTAGTGACGTCTGTAAATAAGACTTGGTAACCTAAAATTAGCGATTTTGGATTGCAAATTTATAATAATTAGTGAATCAATGTCTTAATTTAGCAGACAATACACTTCTTTTAGCAAGGTATCTTTAATTTATTAGTGTCGGTACTTGTAGAAGGTTAACATTAAATCTAGTAAATGCAGCAAGAGAAAGTAGATGTTTTAGTTATTGGAGCAGGTCCATCAGGTTCTGTTGCATCCGCATACCTTCATAAACAAGGGCTAAAAGTAAAGGTGGTTGAAAAGAGTAAATTTCCACGCTTTGTAATAGGCGAAAGTCTTATACCGCGCTGCATGGATAATTTTGAAGCAGTGGGTTTGTTGGATTGTCTTAAAGCTATGAACTTTGAGGTGAAAGGTGGTGCCCGTTTTATGAACGATAAAGGCGTAGTCTGTAATTTTGATTTCAGTAAGAAGCACGGAAATGGTTGGGATTGGACATGGCAAGTGCCCAGAGCTGATTTTGATAAAGCCTTAACCGATGAGTTACAATCTTGGGGCGTAGATATAGCTTTTGAACATGAAGTAACCGCTGTAGATTTTTCTGAGGATGGTACATCTGTTACGACCATAAAAGATATAGATGGAAATGAATCTACCGTTCAGGCCAAGTATATAGTTGATTCCAGTGGTTTTGGTAGAGTGTTACCTAGATTATTAGATTTAGAGAAGCCTTCAGAAATACCTAAACATTCTTCCATATTTACCCATGTAGAAGATGTTAAAAGACCGGAAGGAGAAGAAGGTACTATAATCACTTTTGATGTAATTGATACGGATACCTGGCTGTGGGTTATTCCTTTTTCTAATGGTTCTACAAGTATTGGTTATGTAGGGAAGACTGAGTATTTGGAATCTTTTGAGGGAACGAATACAGAGAAACTTCAACAGATGATGAAGCTTTCTAGTTATTACTTTGATAGGTTTGACGGTGTGGATTACACGTTTGAACCTCGCATGATAAAGAACATTGCCAAGTCAGTTAAACAACTTTGTGGAAAAGGATATGTGCTAACTGGGAACAGTGCAGAATTCTTAGATCCCGTATTTTCTTCTGGGGTAACTTTTGCTGTAGAGTCTGCGCATTTGGCTTCTCAATTGATTACAAAAGAACTAAAAGGTGAAAAAGTAGATTGGCAAACAGAGTACACTGATTATATGTTAGAAGGCGTAAATGTTTTCTCTACATATGTTAAGGAGTGGTACACGGGTAATTTGCAGACTATTTTCTTTCACAGTACTGAAAACCCAGTGATAAAAGAACAAATTTGTGCGGTCTTAGCTGGTTATGTATGGGATAAAACAAACCCGTTCGTTAAGAAACATAATAGGTTAGTGAAAACCGTAGCCCATATTGCAGATATGGAAATGGAAGCACGAGAAGATTCTTGAAATAACGCGTAGTTGTGTTCTAATTGAAAAGTGTTGCTCGAATTTTAGTTGTTCAAAACAGCTTCTGCTTGCTCAATACTTAAATTTATTTCTTCGTCTAATTCCTCAACGTTTATTTCTTCTTCAAGTATCCAATCTTGTTTTTGAGGATTTAGCTGTTTACCTTTCAACATTTCGTCCGCATCAAAACGCTTACCAAAACTCTCCATCCAAGTCATCATAGACTTGTTCGCATTTTTAAGGTCTGCGATAGCATCTTCGTATTTTTTCTTTTCGTAAGAAGCGTTGGCTTTGGTCTGTAATTGATTTATAAGCTTGGAAATTAAGGGCATTTTATCCATAACTACGTCATGAGATGCCATTACCTGTTCCATTTTGGTAGGTTCAACAGCGGCATCTTGTGCGCTGATTGTAGCTATACCTAAAACCAAAACTGTAGCAAGCGTTAAAAATAAATTCTTCATAGCAATAAAACTTTTGTAATAATGTGCTCTGTAAAAATACAGGTTAACTACCTCAGATGTTTCTATTTATCTGCTAACGCTGTGTTTTTTCGGTATACTGCGTGATATAACTTATTTCTTCAATAGTTCTTCAGCGGTTTTGATACTTCCGTTGATTTGCTCGCGTAAATCTTCAATTTTTACTTGCTCTTCGTTTAGCCATACCTGCTTCTCATCGGATAGTTCTGCACCATTAAGAATCTCATCGGAAGTAAAACGAGTGCCAAAATTTTGCATCCAAGTCATCATAGATTTATGAGCCTCCTGTAAGTCCATACGTGCTTCTTTGTATTTTAGGCCAACTGCGGTGCTATCTTCTTTGCTACTAAGCTCACCTACCAATTTACCCATTTTGCCCATTTCTGGCATTACTTCGTCATGAACGGCCATAACGGTTTTCATTTGGGTGCCATCTGTTTTTGAATTACACGAAATGGTAAAAGCGGCAAAAGCGAGTACCATTAATATGATTGTTTTTTTCATGTTATGTTTTTTGCAAATATAATACTCCCGTAACGGTTAAAACAGCCGTTTGAAATCAAATTAGGCTGCGGTTCTTGGATTTTATTTTATGGATGTATGAATTTAATAAGATTTAAACTAGTGAGAAATATGATGTGATAGTTTTATTCAATTTTTTCTAAAAAATCCCCACCTTTACTTTTTGGTTTCAATCAACCTTAACCCAACAAGACCTTGAACGATTATAATAAAAAGTGGCTTTATCTGATTTTGTTATCGTTGGTTTGGGGCTCTTCGTTTATCCTGATAAAGAAAGCTTTGATTGGACTTACACCTGTACAATTGGGTGGTTTGCGAATTGTTTTCGCGTCTCTTATTCTTTTTTTATTCGGCTTTAGAAGCATTCGTACTTTGAGTATTAAGGATTGGAAATGGGTTACATGGGCAGGTTTGTTGAGTTCTTTTTTTCCTCCTTTTCTGTTCGCTCTTGCACAGACACAGATTGATAGTGGTGTGACTTCTATTTTAAATTCTGTGGTACCCTTATTAACTACGTTAGTAGGCGTGCTCCTTTTTGGCGCTTTAATAACCAAAAGACAAGTAGGAGGCGTTTTTATTGGTTTGGCGGGAACAATAGCATTAGTTGTTGCCGGAATGGATTTCAATCCTAATCAAAATTATTGGTACTCCATTTTCATACTACTTTCAGCTTTGGCGTATGCCTTAAATATTAATATTATTAAGAAGCATTTAAATCACCTAAGCCCATTGGCAGTCACAACAGCTAGTTTTTCTGTAGCTTTTCTGCCTGCTTTAGCATTGGTTTTTTACTCGGGGTTTTTCAATGAAGTTCAAGGGAATATAACCATGCAGTCGTCACTTTGGTATCTTTTAATACTTGCCGTAGTAGGAACCGCAATTGCCAATATATTTTTTAATAAATTAATACAGTTGTCTAGCCCTGTTTTTGCGGCATCGGTTACTTATTTAATACCTCTGGTGGCTATTTTTTGGGGGTGTTAGACGGGGAATCTTTAAACGCTTACCAACTTTTTGGTGGTGTAGTTATTTTGTTGGGTGTCTGGATGGTTAACAGGCGAAAACGTTAGCTATTAATTCTGTTAGTAGTTTGCTTATAGTTTTACGCAGTGCTGTTTTCTAAATAAGTTCTATAATAGAAACAGTGGAAAGGCCTCATAATATTCTGGGCCTTTCCACTGTAAAATAATGTTAGACTCTATTCAAAATCGGTATCTGAGATACCTTCATTTACCTTTATTTCTGAAACTTTAAATTCAAAACTCTGAGGACCTACGGTCTGCGCCATGGTAAATGGGAACTGTATTCCTGATACCTCTTTGTAGTCTAAGTAGTTTATAATACTAGTGATGCTCTGTCCGCCCATTTCAGCTGTGGTAGCTTCTTGTACTTTCAAACCAGTTTTAACATCATAGAAAGCTGTTTTCTCTTCGGATATCTTCAGTTTGTAGGCCTTTTTGCCGTCAATGCTTTCTGTGCCTTCCAAAGTAATATCAGTGTTGAGGTAATTCAGTTCTGGAAAAGGAGCAGATTCACCTTTTACTTTTTCTATTTCATCTGGCCCCATATCCTTTTTCTGTCCCTGCATTACCATGTAGCCCTTGTCTCCATTAAAGACTTGCTTGCTCATTGAGTTTCCGGACATTTTTACATCTTGCATAAACTGATTCTTATTGGTTTTTTTAACCTCTAAGTTTAGTTGCATGCCTTGCACTTCGGCTTCAGCCAAAAGAGAATAAGACGTTACGGCTTCTAGCTTTTCTTTTCCGCCAATGGCTTCAATGTATTTGTTCAATATTGTATTGGCCGTTACATCTGCAGGTATACTAGCGTTATAATCCTGCTTTTCTGTGGCATTCGCATATTTGTCAAAATACTTAATAGGAACTTTTCGGTCTTTGAAAGTTACGTTTTCAAGATTTTCAAGGACCTCGCTACCTTTACCTGCTACTACAATACGAACATTATCAGGTTTTATATATTTCTGAGCGGCCTGCTGTACATCTTCAATAGTAATAGCGTTAATTCTTTCAAGATACGTTTTGTAAAAATCCTTAGGTAAATTTTCGGTTTCTATCTCTAACGCATAGTCTGCTATAGTAGAAGGGTCTTCTAAAGCCATCACAAACCGACCGGTATATTTAGCTTTAGTGTTTTCTAGCTCTTCTTTGGTAACCGGCTCATTACGGATACGTTCAATTTCTTTTAGAATCTCTACAACAGAGCTATCGGTAACGGCATTTCTAACACTTGCAGTAGCTCTAAAACGGGCAGGTACATACTTGTCGTTACCTAGTCTTGAGTAGGAACCGTAAGTGTATGCTTTATCTTCACGAAGGTTCAAGAATAAACGCCCTTCACCACCGCCGCCTAAGATCTCGTTTGCTATAAGTGCGGAAAGGTAATCAGGGTCTTTTTTCTGAAGATTCACCAAGTTCTCTACTGTGATTTCTGATTGAACAGCATTGGGTACATCTACAAAATTGATTTGTGCATATTGTGCATCTGCAGGTTTGGAGAAACCAAATGAAGGTGGTACTGCTTTTGTCCACGGAGTAAACTGTTCTTCGACCAAAGTTTTTACATCATCAAATTTTATATCGCCTACAACCACTAAATAGGCATTGGCAGGAACAAAATAGTCTTCATAAAACTGAATAACATCTGTAAGGGAAATCTTGTTGATGCTCTCTTCGGTCATGAATTCTCCATAGGGGTGCTTTTTACTGTAAGCCAAAGCCAAGCCAACTCTTCCTGAAATGGCAGTAACGCTTTTTTCTTCCGATTTTAATCCCGTTAATATCTTCTGTTTTTCTTTATCAAATTCAACTTGAGTGAAGTTTGGGTTTAAACCGGCATCTGCCATCAGTTCCAATATTCTAGGAAAATATTTTGAAAGCGAACTGGCAAAAGCACTCTGTGAGCCAAAATTAATGCTGGCGCCTAAAAAGTCTACCTCTTCATTAAAATCGTCTTTATTGATATTCTTGGAACCTTTTCCTAAAAGACTGCCTGTTAGTGTTGAAACCCCTGCTTTTGCTCCTTCTAGAACCGGTGGGTTGTCAATACTCAATTGAATAGATACTCTTGGAAGTTTATGGTTTTCTACTACTAGAACTTTAAGTCCGTTTCTAAGTTCAAAAGTCTGAGGGTCTTTTAGGTTTATTTCCGGTGCAGGACCTGCCTCCGGCATTTGGGTTCGGTCTACCTGCGCCTCTGCAACTAGTACAAAAGCAAGAAAGAATAGAGTTGTAAATATATTTTTCATGTATAGTGTTTTTACTTTAAAGCAAATGAATTAGTTAGATTGAGGTTCTTCGGGAAGGTAGTCTATAATTACCCGCTGATCCGGTCTCAAATACTTGTTAGCTACTTCCATAATTTCCTCACGTGTAATAGACCTAAAGATGTCAATTTCTTTATTGATCAATTCAGTATCACCATAAAGTAAATAATTACGGGCCAATGAATTTGCAATACCCTCAACGCTAGAGTTTGAGTTTACAAATTGGTTCTCGAACTTATTCAATAGTTTTTGATGGTCTCTCTCAGAAATTAGACTGTCTCTAACTTTAGCAATCTCTTCTTCCATTTCCGTAACCAGAGTTTCTAAACCAGTTTCTCCTACTGGAAGCGCATAAACCAAATACATGCCATAATCTTCTTGCCCTACATTAAAAGCGCCAACTTGTAATGCCTGCTTTTGGTCATCCACCATTTTCTTATATAGTTTTGAACTACGACCGTCACTTAGGTACGTAGATATCATATCTAGAACATAAGCGTCTCTTTCCTTGAAACCTGGAGTTCTATATGAGATAACAGAGGCAGGAATCTGTATGTTGGCGTCGTAAGCCTTAGCTCTAACTTCCTTTAAAATAGGATCTTCTTTAGGATAACTACGGGTTACGTCTTCTCCTTTAGGTATGGGGCCGAAATAGTCTTCTATCATTTTCTTGGCATCCGGCACATTAATATCTCCTGCAACTACTAAGACTGCATTGTTGGGCACATAATACTTGTGATTATAAGCAATTACATCTTCCAAAGTTGCAGCGTCCAAATCTTTCATATACCCAATGTTAGGGTCTTTATAAGGATGCTTTTTAAATAAATTCTTTCCAACTTCCGTAATCAGTTGGCCGTAAGGCCTATTATCGTATCGCAGTCGTTTTTCTTCTTTTACCACTTCTTGTTGGGTGTCTATTCCCTTTTGGTCGATCACGGGGTGCAGCATACGCTCCGATTCGAGCCAGAGACCTAGTTTTAGGTTGTTAGAAGGAAAGACTTCGTAGTAATAGGTGCGGTCTTGAGAGGTATTGGCGTTGTTCTTACCGCCATGAGAGGAAACGATTTCAAACCATTTTCCACGTTCTATATTATCAGTACCTTCAAAAAGTAGGTGTTCAAAAAAGTGGGCAAAACCAGTGCGCCCGTCAGTACGGTCCTTGCCGCCCACATGGTACATTACAGATGTGGTAACCAAGGGCGCAGTTTTATCTTGATGGAGTATGACGTGAAGACCATTGTCCAGTTCGTACTCTTCGTACGTTACCTCTTGCGCTTGAAGGCAAAACCCGGCTAGGAGGAGGAAACCTCCTGATAGTAATTTATTTTTCATAGTATAGTGTTTAGATGCTAAGTTAGTAGCCGAGCATTTAGGATTGTTACACGAATATATCTTTTTTGTAAGAAAAATTACTTCACATAGAATCCTTTAACAAGTTTTTGTAGTGTTGTTTTGAAAAATTTACTACTTTAAAGAATTGAACTTCAAAAACTTAGAAAATGAAACAATTCGCACAACCCATTCGATTCGGAATCGCTACTAGCGGTTGCTTAATTGCTTATTTTTTGATTCTCTCATTATTCAACTTGCATACCAATATTTTCTTTAGTCTATTTAATGGTGTTATTACTGCAGGAGGAATTTACGAGGCTATCAAGGCTTTTAAGTTAAAGGACCCAGATAGTTTTGATTACGGAAAAGGTTTTACCGCGGGACTTATAACTGGTTTTGTGGCAACCTTTACATTTACTATTTTCTTTGCATTGTACAGTACAGAAGTTAATATGTTGTTTCTAGAACAGCTTTCAACAGTCTGGTTTAAAGATTATAAAAGTTTTGAAGGTATTGTATTTTTTACTGTTGCCGTTATGGGTTTTGCAACAACGGTGGTGTTGACATTATCGTTCATGCAACTGTTTAAAACTAGCCGTAATCTAAAAAGAAAATTGGTCAACAATACGTGATAAATACTTGGAATAAAATGAAGTTAAAGCTGCAAAGATGATTTGCGGCTTTATTTTTGTCCTTTTTGCCTATAAAACGAGGGTAAAATTTATAAAAAACACTTGTGGGTTAACGATTTAGACGTATATTTGCATCCGCTAATTGAAAAAATTAGCGAAAACAATAAACTAATATATACACAATTATGTACGCAATCGTAGAGATGGCAGGGCAGCAATTTAAAGTTGCGAAAGACCAAAAAGTGTATGTTCACCGTTTACAAGCTGAAGAAGGAAAAAAGGTAACTTTTGACAATGTACTTCTTGTAGCAGACGGATCGAACATTACTGTAGGCGCCCCGGCTATAGACGGAGCCACTATTGAGGCAAAAGTCGTTAAACACCTAAGAGGTGACAAAGTTATCGTCTTCAAGAAAAAGAGACGTAAAGGGTACCAAGTTAAAAATGGTCACCGTCAAGCTTTGACCGAAATCGTAATCGAGAGTATCGTTGCGAAAGGTGGTAAGAAAGCTGCTGCTCCTAAGAAAGAGGAGAAGCCTGCTAAAAAGGAAGCTGCACCAAAAGCTGCTGCTCCTAAAAAATCTGGAAAAGCAGACGACTTGAAAAAAGTTGAAGGTATCGGACCAAAAATTGCCGAGACTTTAATCGCTGCAGGTATTTCTACATTTGCTGAATTGGCAAAAGTTGATGCTGCTAAGGTTTCTGAAATCATCGCAGATGTACGTGGTAACCACGTAACTGACACATGGCCTGCACAAGCTAAATTAGCTGCTGAAGGTAAATGGGATGAGTTGAAGAAATGGCAAGACGAATTAGACGGTGGTAAAGCATAATTGCTAACCCCTTAAAGTATAATCAATAACGTGCATCCTAAAGTTTTACTGACGGAAGCACTATTTAAAAACTAATATCATGGCACACAAAAAAGGTGTAGGTAGTTCTAAAAACGGTAGGGAATCGGAATCCAAACGTTTAGGCGTTAAGATTTTTGGTGGCCAAGCTGCTATTGCCGGAAATATCATCGTTAGACAACGTGGTACAAGACACAATCCAGGTGAGAATGTGTATGCCGGTAAAGATCATACATTACATGCCCGTGTAGACGGACTAGTAAAGTTTGAAAAGAAAGCAGGAGGGAAATCATTTGTTTCCATTGAGCCTTTTGAGGCTTAAGAAGTCTTTCTTTTATCGTATTAAAAAACCCTTTCCAATTTTTGGATAGGGTTTTTTGTGTTTGAATGTGAGATTTTTTTGAATGAGATGTAGTGCTGATCCACCTTGCAGAAATGTCTTAGATGTCTGTATTTCAATAATCATATATTAATATGCTGTCTTTTTACTGCGGAGTTCCAATTGCTTTTATTCTCCGGATGATGATTTTAGAAAACAAAAAAACCTCACATTACTGTAAGGGTTTTTAAGTTTAATCCATAAGCCTGAACTCAGTGAAAGGCCTAGTATCTGTAATACTCTGGCTTAAATGGGCCTTCTACAGTTACACCAATATATTCGGCTTGTTCCGGTTTAAGCTCAGTAAGCTCAGCACCTAAACGAGATAGGTGTAAAGCAGCTACTTTCTCATCTAAATGTTTTGGTAGCATGTATACTTCGTTTTTGTAATTAGCGCTGTTTTTCCAAAGCTCTATCTGTGCAAGAGTTTGGTTTGTAAAGGAATTACTCATTACAAAACTTGGGTGGCCTGTAGCACAACCAAGGTTCACTAAGCGACCTTCTGCCAATACAATAATATCTTTACCATCAATGGTATACTTGTCTACCTGTGGCTTAATTTCGTCTTTAGAGGCTCCGTGAGTGTTGTTCAACCAAGTCATATCGATCTCGTTATCAAAATGGCCAATGTTACAAACTATGACTTTATCTTTCATAGCTTTAAAATGCTCTGGGCGAATGATGTCTTTGTTACCTGTAGTGGTGATGATAATATCAGCTTTACCAACAACATTTTCCAATTTTTTAACTTCAAATCCGTCCATACATGCCTGAAGGGCACATATTGGGTCAATTTCAGTAACGGTAATAATTGAACCAGCACCTCTGAAAGAAGCAGCAGTTCCTTTACCAACATCACCGTAACCTGCAACTACAACTTTTTTACCTGCAAGCATGGTATCTGTAGCACGACGAATAGCATCAACTGCACTTTCGCGACATCCGTATTTATTATCGAATTTCGATTTAGTAACCGAATCATTTACATTAATAGCTGGCATAGGTAAAGTTCCCTTTTTCACACGCTCGTATAAACGGTGAACTCCAGTTGTAGTTTCTTCAGAAAGACCTTTAATAGCTTTTGCTAATTCAGGATAATCATCCAATACCATATTTGTAAGGTCACCACCATCATCCAAAATCATGTTTAACGGCTTGCGATCCTCTCCAAAGAACAAAGTTTGCTCAATACACCAGCTAAACTCTTCTTCGGTCATCCCTTTCCAAGCATAAACAGGTATGCCAGCAGCGGCAATTGCAGCAGCGGCATGATCTTGTGTAGAGAAAATGTTACAAGAACTCCAAGTAACATCGGCACCCAAAGCTACCAACGTTTCAATAAGAACAGCAGTTTGAATGGTCATGTGAAGACATCCGGCAATTCTAGAACCTTTTAAAGGTTGCTCTTTTCCATATTCTTCACGCAATGCCATAAGACCTTAAGCATTTCGGCTTCTGCAAGTTCTATTTCTTTCCTTCCATAATCCGCCAAAGAAATATCTTTTACCTTATAAGGTACATAAGAAACAGTTTTGGTATCCATATTCTTTTTTATTTTTTACTTTCGTTATATTAGCTAAACAGCTATTTGTGGTTGCAAAGTTAAGAAAAACGTATAGAACCATATGCCTCTTTATAAGATAGTAAAGGTTAATAAGGACACTAAAGTGTATATCTGGAAGGTTACTGAATCAGAACAGGAACTTTCTAAAGCTATAGACCTAACCCAATATTGCCAAAACCGAATGCTGGGTATGAAATCCGAGATGCACCGCAGGGGGTTCTTAAGTATCAGACATTTAATGGCAGAAGCTGGTTATGTTGATGCGGATCTACGTTATGATGAATTTGGAAAACCCCATTTAAAAGATGGTAATAAAATAAGCATTACCCATTCCAACCACTTTACAGGAATTATCGTTAGTACTAAGAATGAAGTAGGGATAGATGTTGAGATGCAAAGGGAAAAAATACTGCGAATTGCACACAAATTTACACCCATTGAAGAATACCGAACTATAGCCAATACCGAAGCATTAATACGAAAACTTACTATTGTTTGGGGCAGCAAAGAGGCACTTTATAAAATATATGCTCAGCAAGGGCTAAGTTTTATACATCATATTAATGTGAAGGATTTTACTTTTGATAGTGCGGCTACTACCGCCGATATTTTATACCACGGAGATTTATCTACTTATCAAATAAGATTTATGGAGTTTGAAGGTTTCACCTGTGTCTACGCTTTAAGGAGCTAAAATCTAGTATTTTAATAGTAAAGACTACAATCAATTTTATTTCTTTTTAATAAATAATCAAAGAAAATGAACATATCGGTAGAACTTACCTTTTCCCCTCTGCAGGACGATTTTGAGGAGCATATCATCAATTTTATAAAAAAGCTACGTGCTTCTGGTCTTACTGTTTTAGAGAACCCATTAAGTACACAAGTTTTTGGTGAGTATAATGAGGTAATGGATGTTCTCAAAAACGACATTAAAGAAGCTTTTGAACTAATGGATAAAGGTCTGTTGTTTATGAAAATAGTAAAGTCTGACCGAAGCCAGTATGAACCATTTTTTTGATTGGATATTTGCCCAATACCAGGGTACGCCCGTACATCTTGTAGTGTTGGAAATTATTGGGGTAGTCTTTGGCTTTCTTAGTGTTTGGTTCTCAAAAAAAGAAAACATATTAGTTTTCCCTACCGGAATAATTAGCACGGCAATTTTTGTTTATATCCTTTTGGTCTTTGGTCTTTTAGGTGATATGCTAATAAACGCGTATTACTTTTCTATGAGTATATATGGTTGGTACATTTGGACGCGTAAAATAGATGCTACCCATTTTATACCCATTACACGGACGACGAACAGCGAGAAGAAATGGTCTGTTCTGTTATTCGTTCTCACCGTCGTGCTGGTATGTTTAATTTATCTGTATTTTGATAAATTCAATAATTGGACAGCATACGTAGATACTATAACCACTGCTATTTTCTTTGTAGGCATGTGGCTTATGGCAAAAAAGAAATTAGAAAACTGGGTGTATTGGATTATAGGTGACGTCATTAGCGTCCCCCTTTATTGGTACAAAGGCCTTATATTTACCTCCCTGCAATATTTCTTGTTTACAATTGTTGCAGTTTACGGTTATCTCGCATGGAAAAAAAGTTTGAACAAGAGCCCTCAGACGTTATTAAAGTAGTATTGTTTGGTCCTGAATCTACGGGTAAAACAACGCTCTCTGATCAGTTAGCACGGCATTACAATACGGTTTGGGTTGCTGAGTATGCAAGAGAGTACTTGCAGGATAAGTGGAACAACGAACGCAAGACTTGCGAACCTAAAGACCTTTTGCCAATTGCAGAAGGACAGATGAGGCTTGAAAACGAACTAGCAAAAAAGGCAACTAATGTTCTTATTTGTGACACGGATTTGCTTGAGACCAAAGTATATTCCGAAGCGTATTATCTTGGGTATTGTGATCCAGCTTTGGAGAAGCACGCGTTAAATAATCATTATGATTTATATTTCCTTACTTATATAGATGTGCCGTGGGTGGGCGATGATTTAAGAGATAAGCCGCAAGAACGCGAACGAATGTTTGCCTATTTTAAAGAAACCCTCGAAAAATATAATAGGAAATTTGTTATATTAACCGGTAATAAACAAGAACGCTTAACTGCAGCTGTAGAACATATAGATAACTTATTGAAGATTAAATGACACTAACAGAAAAGGATTTGGCCTTACTGGCTAAAAAAGGAATTTCAGAAAAAAAGGTACACGATCAAATAGAAACTTTTAAAGAAGGTATTCCGTTTGTGCAATTAGAAAAGGCTGCTACGGTAGGTGAAGGTCTTTCAAAATTTACTGATGCTGAAGAAAAAGGATTGATACAGAAGTTTAATGCTTCGCAAAGTAACTTGTCTTTATTGAAGTTCGTTCCTGCATCGGGAGCTGCATCCCGTATGTTTAAGGCTTTGTTCAATTTCTTGGATGCCTACAATCCGGCTAATGAAACACTTGAAAGTTATTTTGAACGTACAAATGACAAAGCCCTAAAAGAGTTTTCTGAAGGGATGACCAACTTTGCTTTCTACGATTTGGTAAAGCAACGTATTGCTGGCAAAACTTCTTCAAAAGATGAAGAGGTTTATCTTTTTGTAAAAGAGATGATGTCAGAAGATGCTTTAAACTATGGCTTTTTTCCAAAGGGTTTATTGCCCTTCCATAATTATGGTGATCATACAGCTACACCTTTTGAAGAGCATTTGACCGAAGCATCAGTATATGCAAAAACCGGCGATACCGCAGAATTGCATTTTACCATTAGTGAACAGCATGGTGATATGTTTAATAAGGAATTCAATGATGTAAGCGAACGTGTGTCTGCAGCCACCAATACTTCTTTTAAAGTAAGCTATTCCAATCAAAAGCCATCTTCAGATACTATTGCTGTAGATATGCAGAATGAACCTTTTAGAAATAGTGACGGTTCTGTTTTATTTAGACCGGGTGGCCACGGTGCTTTGATAGAGAACCTGAACGAGCAAGATGCAGATATTATCTTTATAAAGAATATAGATAATGTTACGGTACCAAAATTTGCTACAGAAGTTGCAGATAGTAAGAAGGTATTGGCAGGTGTTCTAATAACTGCTCAGGAAAAAGCATTTGCTTATGCTAAGAGCTTGGACAATGATGAGTTAACATCAAATCAGTTAGATGAAATTAAGAGCTTCTTAGAGAATGATCTTAATGTTCGTTTCTCGGATAGTTTCTCTGGTTTTAGCATTGGCGAGCAGATTGAAATATTGAAAGATAAAATCAATAGACCAATACGCATATGTGGTATGGTCAAGAATGAAGGTGAGCCTTATGGTGGTCCGTTTTGGATTAACGACAGAAAAGGTAATATATCACTTCAGATTATAGAGTCGGCTCAAATAGATATGGATAAGAGCCAGCAGGCTAGTATTCTCAAGAATTCTACGCACTTTAACCCTGTAGATTTGGTTTGCGCTGTTAAGAATTATAAAGGAGAAAAGTATAACCTTATGAACTTTGTAGATGTTAAGCAAGGTTTCATTACTGGGAAGACAAAAGAAGGTAGAGAGTTAAAAGCATTAGAGCTTGGGTTTGTGGAACGGTGCTATGGCTTTTTGGAATACCATTTTTGTAGAAGTACCTTCTTCTACATTCAACCCCGTTAAGACTGTAAACGATCTATTACGACCTGCACATCAAGTAAAGTAAGTAGGTGTACTGGTAACTCAATTTAATAATTACCCAAAAAGTGTGTATTTTTTACACACTTTTTTTTGTTTTTACACACCTGTATACATGTTTATGTAAGTGTTGTTTTAAATTAAAACATTGATAATCAATATATTAATGTGTTTCTGAGGGATGCTAGGCTTGTTGGCATCATTTTCTCTCTATACTAATCGATTATCAAAACAAATAATAATTTTAAAACACACAAAATGAAAAATTTAATGTTTGCTGCAGTATTGTCTTTAGGTACAATGACTGCTTTTGCTCAAGAAGAAGAAACTGTAGTTGCAGAAGAAGTAGTAACTGAAGTAGTTGAAGCTCAAGATGCTTATGCTGAAGTTGCTGTTGAAGAAGTTCCTGCTGCTATCTCTGAAGCTCTAGAGGCTGCTCACTATAGGTGCAACTATCTCTAAAGCTTACTTAAGCGAAGAAGCTGAGTACAAATTAGAAGTTGCTAAAGAAGACGGTGAAACTGCTGAATTATATGCAGACGCTGAAGGTAACTGGATTGAAAAATAAGATTATCCTTATTTAACTATATAGTTAAAAAAGTTAGTAGAAAAGTCCCGTCTTCATATGAAGACGGGACTTTTTGTTTTACGCTAGTTCTATTCAATAGGATAAGGGTTCAGTTTTAATAGAGATTGATAAGTTATATAAGATTTTAATTAGGGTAATTGCGATTGTATAGGCTTGTTTGGTTGCCTTTTGGCTATTCGTGTATATTTTACACAAGTTATATCAACAAATACACACTATTACACACTTTAAATAAGTGAAAATATTATTAAATATCTGATTATCAATTATTTGAGTATTATTTTGGTTTTTGGTATCATTATTTCTTTACAGTAATCAGAATATTAATGTAAAGTACACGATTATGAAAAAAATATTTATCACAGCAATTTTTGCAATAGGAAGTCTTTCGGCTTTTGCTCAGGAAGAAGTAACAGTTATTGAAACAACTGAGGCTACAGAAGCAACAGAGGTAGTAGCTACACAAGATGATTTTTCTGAAGTATCATCAGAAGAGTTACCTGAAGCAGTAACTGCTGCAGTTTCTAAAAACTATCCTACTGCATCTATAGATAAAGCATACACAAACGAAGCAAATCAGTTCAAACTAGAAGTATCTCTAGAAGATGGTACTGCTGGTACTTTGTATGCTGACGAAAATGGTAACTGGATTGAAATGTAAATAACTTGAGTTATTTGTTTTGTATCAAGTTGGTTTGGTCAGAAAGGGGTTGCATTTGCAGCCCCTTTCTATATTTAAAAAAGTTTGTTAACTAAATATTTTAGAAATGAAAATACTTGTTGGAATTCTTTGCTTTACGATAATATATGGGTGTGGTTGCTCAGATGATGAAACTATCAACTATAATCTTAATGAGTTTGAATCATCTGCGATGAGCACAATAGCTCAAGATAACATTCAGTTTATTAACGACGAACAAGAAATTCAAACTGCTAAAGTTACTGTCAAAATAACTGAAAATCAAAGCCTTAATTCTTCGGATGATGATAGCTGCATCGTTGTGTTGGCTGAAAGTCAGGAAAATGAGTTGATATTTGAAGATTTAGGGAGAACGTTTACTACTATAATAGAAAAAAGGGATGAAAATAAATCTCACATCATTGTTGCTGATGGTCCTGGGTTTTATGGGATAGATAGTCTAAATACTGAAAATTTAGAAGAAGCACTTGCGGATTTCAGCTCGGATGGATATGAATTTAATAATGTTTTTGTATTAAACTCTGGAAGTCATTCTGGATTTATAATTTACTCACCTTTAATTGGAATCCAATTTATTAAAAATGATGACGGTAGTTATTTAAAGCGAATGGAGTAAAATCAAAACCAAAAGATTTAACTACGTGTAAGGTGAAAAGGAAGTGCTAGTTTATTCTCGTACTGTTTATTGCTAAAACATTAACTAACTAACCGGAAAAGTAAATCCTAAGATATATGGCAACAGAAAATATTCCTTTCCAAACAATAGACTGGACTAAAATTTCGAAAACGGAACATGTTGGCGAAACAGGAATGGCATACTGGCAAACAACTCAATATAATGGATTGCGTATTCGGATGGTTGAGTATTCTAAGGATTACTTTGCAGACCATTGGTGCGAAAAAGGTCATATCGTTCAATGTTTAGAAGGTACTTTTGAGAGCGAGCTTAAAAGTGGAGAGACAATAACTTTGACTAAAGGAATGACTTATGTTGTTTCAGATGGTCTAAGCGCTCATCGTTCAATTTCTAAAGAAGGAGTAAAACTATTAATCATTGATGGCGACTTCTTAAGGCAAAATTGAAATACAACAGAACCTATTTAAATAAAACCTTCCGGCGAATATATTCGACCGGATTTTTTGTGTTCTAGGCATAAGGTTCCTTTTTATAACAGTAATTACTTGAAAGTTATAGTAACCTTAGTTTTGAAAGTGAAAAGCTAAGGTTCTTCTAAAAAATATGTGCAAATTATGTACTGTGTATACTGTGGAATTATTACTCAAAGGAAACAGAATTTTACAATAATACACACTTTTAAAAATCGACCAAAAATATAATGTATTGTTTATCAGTTAATTAAATGTTTTTATGAATAATGGTATCATATTTTCTATGAACTAAGGGAAATCAATTAGTAATAAACTTAATACACTATATCATGAAAAAATTATTTATCACGTCTGTATTCGCATTAGGAAGTTTAACTGCATTCGCTCAAGAAGAACAAGCTACCGAAGCTGTTGAAACGGCTACTGAAGCTGTAGCACAAGAGCAAGATGCTTTTGCTGAGGTTGCATTGGAAGAAGTTCCGGAAGCAGTAACTACAATGGTTGCAACTAACTACCCAGGTGCTACTATTAATGCAGCACACAAAAATGAAGCTAACCAGTACAAATTGGAAGTTTCTTTAGAAGATGGTACTTCAGGTGCACTTATCGTTGACGAAGAAGGAAACGCTATTGAGCAGTAAGAATTAGCTTAAAAATCCCCAAAGACAAAGCATTTTACCATTAATTATACACATATATAAAAATAGAACATTATGAAAAAATTATTTATCACGTCTGTATTCGCATTAGGAAGTTTAACTGCATTCGCTCAAGAAGAGCAAGCTACCGAAGCTGTTGAAACGGCTACTGAAGCTGTAGCACAAGAGCAAGATGCTTTTGCTGAGGTTGCGTTGGAAGAAGTTCCGGAAGCAGTAACTACAATGGTTGCAACTAACTACCAGGTGCTACTATTAATGCAGCACACAAAAATGAAGCTAACCAGTACAAATTGGAAGTTTCTTTAGAAGATGGTACTTCAGGTGCGCTTATCGTTGACGAAGAAGGAAACGCTATAGAGCAGTAAGAATAAGTTTATAAGTTCCCCCAAATACTATTATTGCCATTAATTATATACACATATAAAAATAAAATATTATGAAAAAATTATTTATCACGTCTGTATTCGCATTAGGAAGTTTAACTGCATTCGCTCAAGAAGAGCAAGCTACCGAAGCTGTTGAAACGGCTACTGAAGCTGTAGCACAAGAGCAAGATGCTTTTGCTGAGGTTGCATTGGAAGAAGTTCCAGAAGCAGTAACTACAATGGTTGCAACTAACTACCTATAGGTGCTACTATTAATGCAGCACACAAAAATGAAGCTAACCAATACAAATTGGAAGTTTCTTTAGAAGATGGTACTTCAGGTGCACTTATCGTTGACGAAGAAGGAAACGCTATAGAGCAGTAAGAAAAGCTAAATTGTAGGAAGAAATTCCTAACCAATTTTAAGAAAGGAACCGTGATATAACGGTTCCTTTTTTGCGTTTTGGTCTTTTTCTAAAAGTATCTTTTATGATAAAATTAGAAGAGAAAGAGCTTTCTTGTGCTATTTTTACGTAGATAGATACAGAACATTAGAATGCTTTTATGCCAAACCTTTTAATCATTGAAGATGATGCCGCATTTTGTCAGATGCTCCAAAAGTTTTTGACAAAACACGGTTACGAAGTAGAGACCAGCTTCACTGCCCCAGATGCCAAATCAAAATTTGGAAAAACTAATTTCGATTTGATATTGACCGACTTGCGTTTGCCCGATTATGACGGAATACAATTGTTATCCGATATAAAAGAGGTAAGCCCAAAAACTCAAGTAGTCGTAATGACGGGTTATGCAGAGGTGGGCACGGCTGTAAATGCTATGAAAAAAGGTGCATTCGACTATATTTCAAAGCCTTTTACTCCAGATGAAATTGTAATGATTTTAGATAATGCCTTAAAGGTAGAGGCAAATTCAACCCAAGTTGCTACTTCTGTAGTACAGGAGACAAAGGAAAACTCAAAACAAAAAAGTACAACTCCAGTTGCTGAAAAAGTGGACCTAAAGTCCATTGTTAAAGGCGTTAGTGATGCTTCTAAAAAATTGGAGGATTATATAAAACTGGTAGCCCCTACAAATATGTCGGTCTTAATAACTGGCGAAAGTGGTACGGGTAAGGAAGTGACAGCTAAGGCTATTCATGATAATAGTAAAAGAAAAGACTTCAATTTTATAGCGGTAGACTGTGGTGCGATACCTAAAGAATTGGCTACAAGTGAGTTTTTTGGTCATATAAAAGGGAGTTTTACAGGTGCCGTAGAAGATAAAATAGGAAATTTTGAAGCCGCTAATAAAGGTACTTTGTTCTTGGACGAGGTGGGCAATCTGTCTTACGAGAATCAAATACAATTGCTTCGTGCACTTCAAGAGCGAAAAATAAAACGTGTAGGTAGTACCAAAGAGATTGATGTTGATTTACGTATCATCACCGCTACTAACGAGGATTTAACAGAAGCTGTTGAAAAAGGAACTTTTAGGGAAGACCTTTTTCATAGGTTAAATGAGTTTTCCATTCAAATTCCTTCTTTAGAAGAGCGATTTGAAGATTTAATGTTATTTGCAGAGAATTTTTTGAATAAGGCGAACAGCAGTTTAGATAAGAATGTAGACGGTTTCTCGCCAGAAGTTTGGGAGGCTTTTCAAGAGTACCATTGGTATGAGTAACCTTAGAGAATTACAGAATGTTATTAAGCGCGCTGTGCTATTGACCAGTGGTGATGAGGTTCAAATGGATGCTTTGCCGCGAGAGGTGCTTCAGCCTAAAGAAAGAGAAGCTACAGTAGAGAATTTTTCAAAATCAGAATTCGAAAAAGACCGCATAATAAAAGCTTTAAAAAAGACCAATTTCAATAAATCGAAAGCGGCCAAATTACTTCAGGTTACTAGAAAGACCCTTTATAATAAAATCAACCATTATAATCTGGATTTATAGCCAAGCGTTCTTCTAGTTCCGCTACCAGTTCTTTAACACTGTGTTTCAGAACTACAAAGGAACTTGCGAGGATATCTTGGTCAAGATTTTCTGGTGTGCCCAGCTCCATTCTTTCTAAAATGGTCACACAATTCTCAACTTTTAGCTGTCTGAACATAGGTAGCATACGGTGTGCTACATGGTTTACTTGTTGGTAATCCTTTGCTGTAACCGTTTCTTCAAGAAGTTTCATGTTGGTTTCTGTGTCGCTTAAAAAAGTACCTAATACATCTTGAATGGCATCTTCGTTCTTTCCTAAAAAGGAATGTATAATATCTAGATTATACAATTTTGGCTCTTGTTCCGGAATTTTTATTTCTTCTTCTTTCGGTTCTTGTTTTTGGGTAGCTATACCTAGTAATTTTAAGGTAGCTATGAGTTCACCTCTTGTAAAAGGTTTTTGTAAAACTTGAGAAAAACCAACCCCTATGTAGGCCTCTGGGCCCAAATCTCTTCTTCCCGTCATGGCTACTATTGGTTGGTTCAAGTAATGTTTGTATGCACCAGATTGCAACTTTTTAAGGACTTCAAAACCGGTTACCTGTGGCATTTGAATATCCGTTAGAACAATGTCATAAGCCAAATGCGAGTCTTTCTCTATAGAAAGAAAATTGGTAAAAGTATGGGCCGTAATGCCCATACTTTCCGCTAGCTCACGTAACATATGCAATAAAGCGGTATCGTCGTCTATAATCAGCATTCGTAGTTTTGGGGCCATATAAGGCATTTCCTCCTATGGTTTTTCAACGGCATCGGTAATTTCTAGGGGTAATTGCAAGGTAAAAGTACTTCCGGCACCCAATTTACTTTCAAGAGTCAACTTCCCCTTAAGAAGTTCCGCCAACTTTTTGGATATGGTGAGACCCAATCCGTGCCCACCGAATTTTTTTTCGGTAGTTTTTTCGGCCTGTGTAAATTCTCTGAATATTAGATGCTGTTTGTCCTTGGCAATACCAATACCTGTATCCGCTACTTGAATTCGCGCAGTTATAGCTTTATCCTTTCCTTTTTCTGCGGTTGCAGTAATTCTTATTGATCCATCTTCAGTAAACTTAAAGGCATTGCCCATAAGATTAGTAATTATCTGCCTAATTCTAAAAGGGTCTCCCAAGACTGTTTGTTGTAACTGTGGCGCTATTTCCAGAATGAGTTTTAACCCCTTGTTGGCATGAATAGCTTGGAGGTTCTCAGCAGTTTCTTGAATAAGATGCGCTGGAATAAAGGGTACTTTTTCGATTTTGAGTTTGCCGGCTTCTAGCTTGGAAAAATCCATTAGGTCGTTCACTAGATTACCCACGTATTCCGAAGCGGATTTTACATTCTTAATATAACCGCTTTGTTTCTTTGATAACTCCGTGCTTTCTAGTAGTTCGGAATAGCCACTAATAGTATTAAGAGGAGTTCGAAGATCATGACTTACGGTTGAAATGAGTTGCTCGCGACTTTTTAAAATTGATTCCGAAAATTTCTTTTCTTTCTCCAATCGCACTCGGTATGTCTGTACTTTCCAGTAATCCTTGGTAATCAAGAAAGAAAATATCCCAACGATTAAAAAGCCGAGTAATGCAGCTATTCCTGCAATTCGCGTTGTTCTTTTTAAAGTTTCCCTTTTTACAATACTGGTATTGTAACTACTAGATATAATCTCTTTTTCAAACGCAGCAATGATATTTTGAAGTTGGCGAGACAATTCTAGATCATTACGGTTTACCTCAATTTCTTTTTGTGCCAATGAACGCTGTGATCTATAATCCGCTAATTTTGCTTTTCTCAGGATAGATTTTGAAACGTTCAATATAGAATCTACATAGGCTGCATTCTTGACGGTATTGTCTGATTCCGGTACGTTTTTACTAATAAGTACGGCATATTCTCGCAGGGACTTCTGTACTTTAGGTGACAGTTGGTCAAAATTGGTGAATAGGTTTTCTGCAGAAAACTTACCAAAAGATTCTTCTATTTTTTCAAATTCTTTAAGGGCTTGGTCTAGTGAGTGTGCTGAATTGTTTTTGACCTTCAGGCTGCGTAATTCATTGTTGTTGTTAACTTTTTGACCCAATAATATTTGAAGGCTATCCAATAAGCTTTTCTGCTCTTCACCTAACATCAGCTGTTTTAACGTGTCAATTTCCACCTGAATAGAATCAATTTTAAGGGCATATCCATCAAAATTTATTTTCTCGTTGCTTTGCAATGCTAATTTTGATAGACTTTCTGCCTCATAAAGATTGGTCATCAATGAGCTTGTGCGTAGCAGCTTTTCATCGTTTACATCAGAAGCTTCGGTAGAAATATAGGTCTGTATTTCTGTATATACAAAATAGCCAACACTTGTTGCCAATAGAGCCAAAATAAGGTAGCTAGTGACAATTTTTAAGGTGAACTTGTTTTTTGATTTTTTGGAAGCGTTTACCATGTTCTTTTTTTGCACAAAAAGTGTTTCTAAAAATACGGATATAAAGCTCATAGGGTTTATAAATAAGCGTTAATTGTTTGACTCATATATCTCAAAGACCGCCTGTAGTAGGTCTTTTGGTTGAATTAGTTATGAAATGTGAAAGCCTAGACCTATATTTGCCGAATCTCAAAGGGGTGCGAACTCTTGTTATTGTGGTTAAGCGGAGTAATGTTTAAACTAAATACAAGATAAGCTGAGATCATACCCAATGAACCTGGGCGGGTAATGCTGCCAAGGGATAGTGATTTTTCACTTCTTGGAATTTTTATGTCTGTCCGCAATCGGGCAAAATTCAATTTAAAAATAAGAATAACGCCCCTTTTATTCGTAGCTAACGTATACGAATGAAGTACTTTGTAATGTTTTTGGTTTGTTTAGGAATTACCGGCCAAATATCCGCTCAAGAAAAGGAAATTGATTCCGTTACCGGAAAAAAAATAAACCTAGATGAGGTTTTTGTTTCGGCTATTAGGGTCAATAAAACAACTCCTGTAACTTTTTCAAACCTTAAAAAAGAAGAATTTGCCTCTCGTAATTTAGGTCAGGATATTCCAATTCTTATGAATTTTTTGCCATAAGGTGTAGTAACTACCTCAGATGCTGGCGCAGGTGTTGGTTATACTGGTATTCGTGTGCGTGGTAGTGATAATACACGTGTAAATGTGACCATTAATGGTATTCCTTATAACGATTCTGAATCTCATGGTACCTTTTGGGTGAATATGCCGGATTTTGCTTCATCTACGGAAAGCTTGCAATTACAGCGTGGTGTGGGTACTTCTACAAATGGCTCGGGAGCTTTTGGTGCTAGTCTTAATTTATTAACGGATGCTGTTGCGGATGAAGCTTTTGCTCAGATTTCATCTTCTGTAGGTAGTTTTAAAACACTTCGTAACAATATTAAATTTAGTACAGGACTATTAAATGACCATATTGAAATTTCAGGGCGATTGTCTAGAATAACTTCAGATGGTTATGTAGATAGGGCTTCCTCAGATTTGGATTCCTACTTTTTACAAGCAGCCTATACGGATGATAAAACACAATTTAAAGCCTTGCTTTTTGGTGGTCATGAAGTTACTTATCAATCTTGGAACGGTATTGATGGTACAACTTTAATAGAAGATAGAACCTATAATTCTGCAGGGGCCTATACTGATGAAAATGGTGTAGACCAATTTTATGACAATGAAGTTGATAATTACAAGCAGAACCATGCGCAGTTTCTTTGGAACCAACAACTATCTGATAGCTGGAGTACTAATGTAGCATTTCATTTTACAAAAGGAAGTGGGTATTTTGAACAGTATAAGGAAGATGAGGATTTTGCCGATTACGGTTTTCAGCCTATTATAGTGAACACGGATTCTATAAATACAACAGATTTAATACGTCGTCGTTGGTTGGATAACAAGTTCTATGGAGCTGTATTTTCTGCTAATTATACCAAAAATCGTTTAGATGTTATCTTAGGTGGAGGTTGGAATTCCTATCAAGGTGATCACTTTGGCGAGATCATTTGGGCCCGCTACGCAACTGATAGTCAGATTCGTGACAAGTATTATGAAGATGATTCTAATAAAACGGATTTCAATTTTTACACTAAAGCAAATTACGGCCTAAACGATAAATGGAGTCTCTTTGGAGATCTTCAATACAGAAGAGTAGGATATTTGGCAAATGGAGAAGAAACAGGACTTGTAGATGAAACGTTTCACTTTTTTAATCCTAAAGCAGGTGTGGTGTTTGATTTGAATGCAAATAATAACTTCTATTTCAGTTATGCCGTTGCCAATAGAGAGCCTAATAGAAACGATTATGAGAGTGGTAGCCCAAAACCAGAAAAATTAAATGATTTTGAATTGGGTTGGCGTTATGTTTCCAATGCTTTTCAGTTGAATGCCAATGCCTATTATATGAGATATAGAGACCAATTGGTCTTAACTGGTGGTCTCAATGATGTTGGTGCTCCGTTAAGGGCAAACGTTGGAGATAGTTACCGTGCCGGTATTGAGTTGGATGCTAATATCTTTCTAGGTGAAAAATGGCAAATACAACCTAATATTGCTATCAGTTCTAATAAGAATTTAGAATTCTTTTTTGAAAGAGACGGGGTGCTTCAGGACTTAGGGAATACTAATATTGCATATTCTCCAAATGTGGTAATAGGTAACCGTTTGGCTTTTTCGCCAGTTAAGAATTTTCAAATATCTGCATTGTCTAAATATGTGGGTGAGCAGTATATGGGTAATATAGATTCAGAAAATTCTGTGTTGGATGCCTATTCACAAACGGATTTAAATATACAGTACGTCCTTAATTTTAAATCAGTTATTAAGAGCATCACTTTATCTGGTTTAGTAAATAACATTTTTGATGAGGATGTTGTTTCCAATGGTTATTTCTATACGTATGATGATGACTCTTCTGGTTCGGTTCAAACTTTTGAGGGAGCTGGTTACTATCCACAAGCAGGAACCAATTTTCTCTTAGGAGCAACGGTTCGGTTTTAATGATTTATTCGAATTGGATTGCATTAAAAACTTGTTGAATTAGTTTCATCGGGCTTCGCAAGCTGTTCTTAAATCCGTTATTTTTACTACGGATTCAAAGTAATGGCTATATGGATGAAATGATGAGTAAAACTAAAATTCGCTGGGGTATTTTAGGTTGTGGTAATGTAACTGAAAATAAAAGCGGGCCTGCGTATCAAAAAACAGACGGTTTTGAAGTAGTGGCCGTAATGCGCCGTGATGCCAACAAAGCAGCTGACTATGCTAAAAGGCACGGCGTGTCCAAATACTATTTAGATGCCGATGCACTTATAAATGATGATGAGGTAGACGCGGTTTATATAGCCACACCTCCCGACAGTCATAAACTATATGCTCTAAAAGTTGCCGCAGCGGGTAAGCCTTGTTGTATTGAAAAACCAATGGCTCCAAGCTATGCGGATAGTCTTGAAATCCAAAAAGCTTTTGAACTAAAGAAATTGCCGCTATTTGTTGCTTATTATCGCCGTTCTTTGCCTCGTTTTTTAAAGGTAAAGGAATGGTTAGATACTAATGAAATAGGAGAAGTGCGCCATATTAGATGGTTTTTAGGTAAGCCACCTAACGATATAGATTTGAGTGGAGAGTACAACTGGCGTACGGATGCTAAAGTGGCTCCTGCAGGTTATTTTGATGATTTGGCTAGTCACGGACTAGACCTCTTCGCATATTTATTGGGCGATTTTAAAAGTGTATCCGGTACGGCGCTAAAGCAACAAGGATTATACTCTGCTAAAGATGCCATTACGGGACATTGGCTTCATGAAAATGGAACTACAGGTTCAGGTACATGGAATTTTGGCACTCACCAAAGAGAAGATTTAGTTGAAATTTACGGTAGTGAAGGTAAAATCAGTTTCGCCGTTTTTGAAGAGGCCGATGTTGTATTAGCTAATGCAAAAGGTGAAGAAAAGCTGTTCATTGAACACCCTGAACATGTGCAAAAATTCCATGTAGAAAACTTGAAAAAGGATTTATTAGGGAAACAAACTCATCCGTCAACTGGAAAAACGGCAGTGCATACCAGTTGGGTAATGGATAGCATTTTGGGTAATTTATAAGTTAAGATGAAAAAAATTCCTGCTTTTGGTAGCAAGCTCCGCAAGAATATTGTTGCTGTACCTGAGATTATTGACGAATGCTCTGGTATTCGTGTTTTTGGTCAATTGCTAAAGTCTTTCCTCTTTAGCACAGATGTTGCCATTATTCGGAATACGAATGCAAATGCCATTATTGCCGTATATCCGTTTACGCCACAGCCCACCATTTCCAACGCATTGATTTTGGCGGCAGATAAACCTATTTTCTGCGGAGTAGGAGGGGGAATTACCACAGGTAACCGGTCGGTTGAATTAGCAGTTCATGCAGATTTTCAAGGAGCGTTGGGTGTAGTGCTTAACAAACCGGCGCCTAATGACCTTATAAGGCAGTTAAAGGATAGAATAGACATTCCTGTCACCATTACCATAGTCTCGGAAAAAGACGATATAAAGGGGCGGATAAAGGCCGGGATAGATATTTTTAATGTTTCTGGAGCTGGTAAAACTACAGACATCATAAAGCGCATTCGCGATATTGATGATGAAGTGGCAATAATAGCTACAGGAGGAAAAACAGATGAATCTATTTTAGCAGCAATAGAAGCTGGCGCAAATGCCATTTCCTATACGCCACCAAGCACGGGAGAATTATTTAAAGTAATTATGGATAGGTATCGTAACGAATAACCTTAGTTTAATTCGTAATCAAAACTATGTTACCACTTTGTGTAGCACGGTATTCTAGCATGTCGTAATATCTCTCCCCATCATCTGGGCGGTTCAGTAATTGTCCGGTAAAAAGGCTGTACTCATAGTCTTCACAAGAACAAGTAACGTTCTGCCCTTGTAAGGTCATTGTAGAGCATTCATTAGGCACGTGATTTGGACAACTTGCTTCAAACGCTCGGAATTGATCAAAACTTGATTTGATTACATATACACCCCTATTACCTATGCCGGAATTGTCTATATATACCACACTGCCTAGATTAGTTAGGCCGCTATAGAGGGGCAAGTTAAGATTCATATCAAACCGAAATCCAAGTTCCTGTATGTAAGGATTACGAACTACACCATCATTACTGCACGATAAAAGTAATAGGAAAAGAAGAATGCTCCAAAAATGCTTCATACGGGTATTATCATTTAAAATACGTCCAACAAAAGTGATCAAAAATTATGTATATTTGCGTTAAATCCTCTCTAAAAATAGTCGGTTATATATCGACTTATGTAGAGGATTTTCTTATTTTACAGGATTATTAAACGAGTATAACATGAGTAACGTATCTTACTATACAAAAGAAGGATTACAAAAATTAAGGGAAGAACTCAATCAATTAAAAGATATTGAGAGACCAAAAGCTTCTCAGGCTATAGGCGAAGCTAGAGATAAAGGTGATTTATCTGAAAATGCCGAGTATGATGCTGCTAAAGAAGCACAGGGTCTATTGGAAATGAAAATTTCAAAGATGGAAGAAACCCTGTCTAATGCCCGCCTTATAGATGAGTCGCAACTAGACACGTCTAAAGTTTTGGTGTTGTCAACCGTAAAGTTGAAGAACCAAAATAATGGTATGGAAATGAAGTATACGTTGGTCGCTGAAAGTGAGGCTGATATTAAAACAGGAAAAATATCTGTTAATTCTCCTATTGGTAGAGGTCTGCTTGGTAAAAAAGTAGGCGAAACTGCAGAGATAACGGTTCCAAACGGTACTTTAAAATTTGAAATCTTAGAGATTACAAGAGCTTAAAAAAAAATTAGTTATGGCCTCCATCTTCACAAAAATCATAAATGGCGAAATTCCTTGTTATAAAATAGCGGAAGACGAGAATTATTTTGCTTTTTTGGACATCAACCCAAATGCTAAGGGGCACACCTTGTGTATTCCTAAAAAAGAGGTTGATAAGATTATGGATCTAGATAAAGATTTATATATGGGTCTTATGGCTTTTTCACGTAAAATAGGAAAAGCTATAGAGGCTTCTATTGATTGTAAGAGGGTAGGTATGACCGTTATTGGTTTAGAAGTGCCTCACGTACATGTACATCTTATTCCGCTTACGAATATGCAGGATGCGACTTTTCAAAATAAGGTTTCACTTTCTGAAGAAGAATTTAAGGAGACGGCTGCTAAGATTATAGCCGCACTGTAATAGTCTTTATTGCAGTAAGAAATAAACACCAGCAGCCACTACAGCCACTAACAAAAGAGTAAGAATCCAGAATAAAGAGGTAAATGTTACCGTACTTCTTTCTGGCACCACCATTTTTTGGTAGTATTTAAAGCTTCGTTCAATATCGTCAGTCCAGCTTACGGGATAGATATCAGTTCCACATTTGTTGCAGACAATTTTAGAAGTAACTTCATTGGTAATGGAGTTGAAAAGTTTGCCTTGCTTGTGCTTTTGATAAAATGAAAGCTTTAAATCTTGACTAAAACATTCCGGACAGTTGTTTGTCAGGTCCGCCTCTTTTATAATCACTAACTTTTCATTTGCCATTTTACTGCGTATCAAAAATATAAAATTATACTATCCTCTTAATTGAACCTTCTAACTTAGTGTCTTTAAAGTAAGTTGCATAACTGTACCCTGTTTATTCGACGAAAGTACTTTTATTTTCCCCTTATGGTACTCTTCAACGATTCTTTTGACCAATGAAAGACCTAACCCCCAGCCTCTTTTTTTGCTAGTTACCCCTGGATTAAAAATGGCTTGGAAGTTACTTTTTGGTATTCCATGACCTGTATCCGAAACTTGAATGTGAACCTGTTTGCCTTCATTTATGATTTTAATATGAATGCTTCCTTTGCCTTTCATAGCATCAATACCATTTTTTACGAGATTTTCAATAGTCCAGTTAAAAAGGGTGTGATTGAGCATCACTGGAATTTCTTCTTCATCTGAAGTAAAAGAGAATTCTATAAGTTTAGAGCTTCGCAATTTAAGGTATTCATAGGCATCTTTAGTCTCTTTGACAATATCATAAGTGTCTAATTTGGGTAACGACCCAATTTTGGAGAATCGTTCGGTAATAGTTTCAAGCCTAGTAATGTCTTTTGCTATCTCTTTGGTGATTTCTGGGTTGATATTTTCCGTTTTCAAAAGTTCGTTCCATCCTAACAAAGAAGAAAGAGGCGTGCCAATTTGGTGAGCCGTTTCTTTGGCCATACCTGCCCATACTTTGTTCTGCTCCGAGGCTTTGTTGGTTTTGAAAAAGAAGAAAATTACAGCAGCGAACAGAAATATAATAAGCAGAAGGGCTATGGGGTAATACTTTAGCTTGTTCAAGACCTCAGAGTTGCCGTAATATAAGGTGGCCAAGTGCTCTCCTTGTTGGTCAATGGAAATGGGAATGTTTTCACTTTGAAATTTTAATATCTGTTTTTGTACATAAACGGAATCTATACTTTTTTCCTTGTCTATATTATTGGTCTTGACGGATCCATCTTTATTCACCAAGATCATTGGAGTAGAGGTGTTATTCTGAAAAACTTTAAGGTGAAGGTTTCCTAGATCTGTATCTTCTGAAGACTGTTGGAATTCTGATTGTGCCGTGGCCCAGATTTCCATTTTTAGACGTTCTTCTTCTTTAAATTTTTTAAAAAAACTATTGGTGTTTAGCAAGATGAGACTCACAATAGCAAACGATGCAATGAGTAAAGTAAGATTGGAAGACCTGTTCTTAGGATTAAAATTCATCCGAATAAATAGCTTTTAGAATCCGTTCGTGCCTGAGTTTCATTATAGGAAGAACTCATCAAAGATAACGTAAATATGAAGAAATTATAGCATACCCGGTTTACGGGCGTGTTTTTAATGCATTCAATTTTCTTACCTTTATCCTATGGCAAAAGAAATGATTTCAATACTTATGGGGCGGTTTCTACCGCACAATTACACGGTTACCTTTTAGGAGCTGTAGGTCCAAGACCAATTGCATTTGCGAGCACCGTGGATGAAAAAGGCCATCCCAATTTATCTCCTTTTAGTTTTTTTAATGTGTTTAGTGCCAACCCGCCAATTCTAATATTTTCTCCAGCACGCAGAGTGCGTGATAATACTACCAAGCATACCTTGCAAAATGTTTTGCTGACTATGGAAGTGGTCATAAATATTGTTAATTATAAGATGGTACAGCAGATGTCACTTTCTAGTACGGAATATGGAAAGGACGTAAATGAGTTTGAGAAATCTGGATTAACGATGCTACCTTCGGATATAGTAAAACCTTTTAGAGTTGCAGAGTCTCCGGTACAATTTGAATGTAAAGCAACCAAGGTTGAAGCATTAGGCCGTGAAGGTGGAGCGGGCAATTTAATTTTTGCAGAAGTAGTCAAAGTTCATGTAGATCCAGACGTTTTGGATGAGAGTGGAGTTATTGACCAACGTAAGATAGATCAAGTAGCCCGTATGGGAGGTAATTGGTATAGTAGGGCCAACTTAGGCTTGTTTGAAGTGCCTAAACCTTTATCTTCTTTGGGTATTGGTATTGATCAGATTCCTGAGCATATAAGGTTAAGTAAAGTTTTGACCGGTAATGATTTGGGTATGTTGGGTAATGTGGAAGAAATTCCAGGCCACAAAGCTGTAGAAGAATTTGTTTCATCAAATGTAGACATACGATCTATTATTAGCGGAGGTGATAGAGAGTCTTTAGAGTTGAAAGCAAAAGAGCTTTTACAACAAAATGATGTACTGTCTGCTTGGAAGGTATTATTGGCGGAGTAAAACTACTGGAAAACCAGTATTTTAGTAGGGTTTAGGTAATTGGGAGCTGTTCTAGTTAAAACTAGAATAAACTAAAAACCTACACACCTTATGAGAGTTTATATACTTACGTTTATTATTTTTTCTTTGTCCGTCCAGCATCTGTTTTCTCAAGGTGATGACGAAAATAAAAGCTCTGATAACAATTCGTATCTTACTTTTAGTCCACTTTCTTTATTAGATATGTATTCGCCCAGGTTACGTGTGGGTTATATTCAACACTTAGGCGGGCATTGGAAACTAGGTCTTGACTTGGGTGCAGGTGGGGGAACAGGTCTGTTTTCACAGAGAGAGTCTGAAGATGGTTCGCTCTTTGAGGTACGTCCGGAAATATACTATAGATTAGGAAAAGGTTCCAGAACGCCTAAGTATATCTCTGCCGAATTTTTTTACATTGATGAATCAATAACATTGTTGAACGATGGATACCAAAGAAAAGACGGGGTGGATTTTCTTTATGACAAGGTCGATTTTAATCGACAGAAATACGGAATGCATTTAAAGTTTGGGCTGTTCTTAAATTTAGGTAGCCGATTGGGGTTCTATTTTTACGGAGGTCTCGGTTTCCGGTTTAAAGATGTGACGTTCGGTAATTTGGTAAATGCTCGAGAGGGAATCGTGGAGCGTCCAAGACATGGATTTACGACTATTTACGAAAAAGAGGAGAGTAATTTCAGGCCTAACCCTACTTTGGGAGTAAAGTTTTATTATAAACTATAGCTAATAACCTTTAATAACTTCTGCTTATTTTTCTAGGTGATTTATAGTATAAAAAGTAATTTTATCCCTATAAATAATTAGTGCACATATAATTCATAATCATGGAAGTTCAAGGAAAAGTAAAGATGGTAGGAGAAACCCAAACGTTTGGTAACAATGGGTTCAGAAAGCGCGAGATTGTATTAACTACAGATGAGCAGTATCCGCAGCATATAATGGTAGAGTTCGTACAGGATAAAACGGACTTATTAAATAACTTTAAAGTTGGTCAGGATGTAAAAGTAAGCATCAACTTAAGAGGTAGAGAATGGACAAACCCACAAGGTGAGGTGAAGTATTTTAACTCTATCCAGGGTTGGAGAATTGAAGGTGTACAGGCTGAGCAAAGTGCAGCGGGAATGCCTCCTGTGCCACCAGCAGAAGCTTTTCAGCCAGCTGATAATCTTAACGAAGAAGATCACGACGATTTGCCTTTCTAAGCTTGTAATCGACTGATGAAAACTTGAGAAGCCCCGTAGGTATACATGCCTAACGGGGCTTTTCTTATTTTTGAAATATATTAAAACAGAAAGTGGTGAATCGCGAACAAGAAAATTCATTAATTGTTTTATCTGACGCATTGGTATTTCCTTCCGTAGAGAATGCTAATTACGAAGGTCTTTTGGCGGCAGGTGGTGATTTATCTGTAGAGCGTTTGCTGTTGGCTTATAAAAGCGGAATATTTCCTTGGTTTAATGATGATGCCTTAATTTTATGGTGGAGCCCCAATCCGCGAATGGTTTTATATCCACATAAAATAAAAGTGTCCAAAAGCATGCGTAAAGTACTACGCGATGGTCGTTTTCGATTAACAAAAAACACTTGTTTTGAGGCGGTAATTGATGCCTGTTCCAGTATAGAAAGAGAAGGTCAAGATGGCACTTGGATTACCCAAAAAATGAAAAATGCCTATTTGCTAATGCATGAAAATGGGTTTGCAACATCTTATGAAGTTTGGGAAAATGACGTACTCGTAGGTGGACTTTACGGTATTGACCTTGGGACCATTTTTTGTGGTGAAAGTATGTTCAGTACCGTAAGTAATTCTTCTAAATTCGCCTTCATTAAGTTGGCGCAAGAGTTGGAAGGTAAGGACTATAAACTTATCGATTGCCAAATACATACGGACCATCTTGAGAGTCTAGGTGCAGAAGAAATACCACGTAGTGAATTCATTACAATATTACAGGCTGAAAATAAGGGAGGTTAGTAAAAAGAAAATATGTTCTGTGGTCTGGGTGTAATTTTCTGCACGGTACTCTGCGCCAACCTCTAACTTGGTTTCTCTGTTCAGTAACCACCCCAAGTGTGATGTAAGTCGCTGGTCATATATCGGTTTCTCACTTTTGGCAATACTTAACAGGCTTTCTGTAGAGGCTGAAAAATAGGGCTCTCCAATGTCAAGTTTTTCTCCTTTTAAAGGGACTTCAATAGATAAACGATATCGGAACCGATGAGTGGTTGATGAAGGACTTATACGCTGCTCTGCCCTAAAACGGTTTCCTAGGATTAAGTTTTCATAAACTCGCGAAAGTTTATATTGCTCGGTTATTCGTAGTTCATTTTCTCCGTTATCATCAAAAGTATCTCTAAAACGGTATTGTAGACCAAGCGCTAAACTTTGTTCAAAACCGATTTTCACTGTCGAAAAATGCGAAATATCAAGTTGTTTTACGCGATAAAGAAAATCATCTTCGTAAATATAAGCACGCTGGGCAGTCTTAAAATTATGTGAGTAATTGGCGCTAACCTTGTAATTCAATGAAATATCTGGCTGAAAATAGCCTATTGTATTTTCTTGGCAGAAACCAAAACTGCTCAAAAGAAGACCAAAAATGAGGAGGGCCGTTCTAGTAAAGTACGTGGTCATAGTTTGGAGGTAAAGACTTTTTGATCAGTTCAAATTTGCCGTCGGCATCAAAGAGTATTTCAAATTCTTCAAAGCCTTTATCATTCTTTCCGTCAATAATAAACTCATATTTAATAGAAGGTAGCATTAAATTTTGAAAAGCATTTTTTAAGGTTTTATCTACATCTACACCATCAGAAAGATACTGTTGTTGAATTTTTCGTACCCTGTATTTTTTAAAATTGTTTTCTAAATACGTCGTTATCTTGGCATAGGCATCGTTAGGTATGTCTAGTGACTTAATCACAATTTCAATGTCTTCAAGTTTTCCTTCTGGGTTAAACTCTATACTGTACTTTAAGCGGTCTTTTTTGAATTTTGCTTCGTAACTAATTTTGTTACCATCAATTTCCTTGTAAAAGCGTATGCGCTTGGCGTTAACAAGCTTCTGATGTATGAAAAGAAGTGCATTTTCTGGAAATTGAGATTTTCTGATACGGTGTTCACGCTCGTCCTTTATTTGAGCAAAAGCCGTGCCTGTGATGAAGACAGTAAATAAGATGAAAAAAGAAACAGATTTTAAATTCATACACTTAAATTTCTAAAATAATTAGCTTCAACTATACTTCGTAATACCTAAAGCAAGAAATTTCATGGTCATTAACCATGCCCACGGCCTGCATAAATGCATAGACCACGGTACTGCCCACAAACTTAAAACCTCTTTTCTTTAGGTCCTTACTGAGTATATCGGAAAGTTCTGTGTTTGCAGGGGCAGTTTTGTAATCTTCAACACTATTCTTTAAGGGTGTTTCGTTTACAAATCCCCAAGCATAGTTACTAAAACTTCCAAACTCATCTTGCACTTTTATAAACGCTAAAGCATTGGAAACTGTTGCACGAACCTTTAATTTGTTTCTGATAATTCCAGCATCCTGGAGCAATTTTTGAATTTTATCCTCTTCATAAGTTACTATTTTCTTATAGTCGAAATTATCGAACGCCTTTCTGAAATTTTCACGTTTTTTCAAAATGGTAATCCAGCTTAAACCTGCTTGAAAGGTTTCTAAAACCAAAAACTCAAAAAGTAAATCATCATCTTTTACGGGTGAGCCCCATTCTTCATCATGATAGGCTTCATAAAGGGTATCGCCTTTGCACCAACCGCATCTTTGTTTTTCCATGTAGAAATTTTGAGTTATAAAAATACGTCTTTATGACCAAAAGGTTATGGATACAGACGTTCAATTGGCTATTAATTACTCAATATTATTAAATCACAAACTTAAGGTTAATAAGAAAGCTGATGTTAAAAACTAACATGGGTAGGTTTAGGTTAAAGGTAATTTTGCGCCTTTAAATTTTATAAAAACCACAGAACAAAAATGAAAACAAATTATTTAAATTATCTAGGTACAATGACCATGTTCCTGATTTTTGGAGCAATGCACATGTCGTTTGGTCAAGCAACTAATGCTTCGGTGAGCGGCACGGTTAAAGATGATATTGGAGAGCCCTTGTTAGGAGCCGAAATCATTTTGAAAAATAAGGCCACAGGATTTGTTTCGGGGGCTATTACTAATGAAAACGGGAGTTTTAGAATTTTACAATTGCCTTTAGGTGGGCCTTATGAAATAACTGCCCGTTACCTGGGGTTTGCAGATGTTAAGCAAGAGGGTTTTACATTAAATTTGGGAGATGCTCTCACGGTGCATTTTGACTTACAAGAATCTTCTACTGCATTAAATGAGGTTATTGTTTCGTCAAACAGCCTATATAAGAGAATTGAACAAATGGGTGCGTCTACGAAGATTGGCGCAGGCCAGATTAAAAAACTGGCGACGGAAGGTAGAAACTTTACCGGATTAACCAGTTTGTCTCCCTTACAAGGGGCTGGTAGTATTAATTTAGGCGGACAACGTAGAACTTCTACTAATGTTACTATAGACGGGCTGAATGCTAGAAATACCTTAACCGCCGGTGAAATAGGCCGTGGGCCTTATACGATTTCACAAGAGGCGATTCGTGAATTTGAAGTATCAACAAATGATTATAACGTTACCGAAGGTAGACAGGGTGGAGGCTCAATTTCGGCAGTTACCAAATCGGGTACTAACGAATTTAGCGGAAGCACTTTTTTCTACCATCGCGCAGACGGATTACAGAGTAAATATACCATACAAGGGCAAGAACGTGATGCTGATTTTTATAACTCTCAGTATGGGTTAAGTATTGGTGGTCCTATTATAAAGGATAAGCTGCACTTTTTCGCGGTTTTTGAAAGACAAGATGCGGGTGAACCGGTAAGTATAGCCGAAATCCAGAACGATGATGATGAGAACAGGCTGGGTATTACTGAAACTAATTTAGACCGGTTTTTAAACATTGGTCGCGAAGTTTATGGTTTAAGTGATTCACAACAAGTAGGTCAGTTCGATAGGGAGACCGAAGCTAATAACTTCTTTTTAAGATTAGATTGGCAGATTAATGATAAGCATCGTTTAACAATTAGAAACCTTTATAACAAATGGGAAAACCCTTTTAGTGTAAATGATAATTCTAGTATTGACGTAGCCGAGTCATATTCTGATTTTGAGTCGCAAGAGAATAGTATTATGCTATCATTACGCTCTATATTCAGCTCTAAGGTAACCAATGAGTTTAAGTTTCAGTATCAACATGCAGAAAGGGCTTTTACACCCAACCGGGAGTTGCCTCAATCTAATATTCCGCGTGCTATTGTTCAGGTTTCATCTGCATTACCAAATGGAAATGATAGAACGATAAGTGTTCAGTTGGGAGGTCAGCGTTTTACACCTGAAACTAATCAGGAGAACCAAATTCAGTTTACAAATACTACATATGTGAACACTGATAATTACAACTTTACTTTTGGTACGGATAATATGATCACCAATTTGGAGACCTTACTTTCTAATGAACAAAACGGGCGTTTTTTCTTTGATTCTTTAGATGATTTTGAAAATCAAATCGCATCTAGATATGCTAGAGAAGTACCTCTACAAGGTCTTCCTATTGTAAAGCAGACTGTATTAGATCTTTCTTTATTCGCCCAAGTAGAAACCGATATTACACCTAATCTAAATTTAGTTGCGGGTGTTCGTTGGGATGCGACTAAGTTTTTGGACGAAGCTGAGTTCAACCCGGTAGTTTTTCAAGAATTGGGTATCCGTACAAATGAAAAATTGGATGATTATAATAATATCCAGCCAAGGTTTCAACTAACATATAATTTGAAAGGAAAAAATACGGATATCTTTAAATTGGGTGGTGGTGTTTTTTCATCGCAACCTCATTATTACGCTCAGGTAAATAACATTCAAAATAGTGGCACTCTCTTAGGTGCTATTGATGTTACTGGGGCAGATGTACCAACTCCAGATTTCCAGTCCTACAGAAACGACCCTAGTACTGTGCCAGGAGTACCTGATGGGGTAACACCGTTCTCAACTATAAATGCCGTAGGTGCAGATTTTCAGGTTCCTACGATTTATAAGGCAAACCTAAGCTATACTCACTTTTTTAACGAAAAGTACAGTTTAGGATTTAATGCGCTATATAGTCACACAAGTAATAATTACATCTATCAGGAATCTAATTTAGTGGCTGAGCCTTATTTTGTAACACCCCAAGGTAGAGAAGTTTTTGTTCCGGCTAATACCATATCAGAAAATGGAGGTACAGATTGGACTAATTCTAGGATCTCTGACCAAGTTGGAAGAACTTTGGTTTTAACTTCAGATGGTATTCTTGATAATGTTGCTCTTGTAGTAGAAGGAACGGCGCAAATAGGAAAAGATGGTTATGTCAACGCAAGTATGACCTTTAATCGGTCTAAAGATAATTCTTCCTATAACTGTTGTGTGGCCAATACATCAACCTTTATTCCCGTGGAAGGTGATCCAAGGGATTTGAACTATGGGTATTCGGATAATCATTTTGATACCAAAATGGTCATAAATGGAGCTACTCCAACTTGGAAAGGTTTCACTTTAGGAGCCACGGTAATTGGACAGGGAGGCACCCGTTATTCTTTACATGTTGACGATAATACAAGTGCTAATGGTGATTTCAACTTAAGAAACGATATAGCCTACATCTTTGATCCTAGCGATTCCAATACACCGCAATCTATTATAGATGGATACAATCAAGTGTTGAATGATCCTGAAACTCCTGATAATTTTAAAGAGTATCTGAAAAATAGTTATGGCGGTTTTGCAGAGCGTAATGGAGGTAAAAATCCATTCGCAACTACGATAGATTTAAGAATTCAAAAAAGATTTGAAACCAAAAACAAAAAGCAAGGTCTAGAGCTTTCTGTTGACATTTTCAATTTTGCTAACCTGTTAAATAAAGAATGGGGTCAGACTCATAATTTTGGAAGAAGGCAAGATTTCATGCGCATAAACGGGTTTGATCAAATAAGTCAGGCTTATGATTATTCTGTTCAAACGGGTGCGGGAACCGAACCGATTAACGGTACACCATGGAGGCTCCAATTAGGGGCAAGATATACATTTAACTAATCGTACTTTTTATTTTATCTCAATCTAGGGGCGTCAAAAAAAAGTTTGGCCCCTCTAGTTTTTACAATCTAATTTAAGACATGAAAAAGAATATTTTCTTATTATTTGCATTGGTTATGATAATCGTGCAGTATGGAAGGGCACAAGAAGAGAACTTAACTCAACACGTAATTTTGGTTTCGGTAGATGGCTTTAGACCTAATTTCTATTTAGAGGATAAATGGCCTACTCCAAATCTGAAAAAAATGGTTAGAGAAGGTGCTGCGGCCAATGGGGTAAGAGGGGTGTTTCCTTCGGTAACCTATCCATCGCACACAACAATAATTACAGGGTCATTTCCTGCTGAGCATGGTGTTTATTATAACAGTCCGTTCGAAGAAGGAGGGCAAACAGGGCGTTGGTACTGGGAGAGTAATCTCATAAAGACCAAAACTCTATGGGATGCAGTAAAAGCGGCGGGAAAAACAAGTGCAAGCTTTATCTGGCCTGTTTCTGTTGGTGCTCCCATTGACTTTAATATTCCCGAATATTGGTTGTTGAATAGTGATGTCAGCCGAATAGAATCTATGCGGACCAAAGAGAATCCAAAAGGGTTTTTAAAGGAAATGGAAGAGGAGGTTCTGGGAAAGCTAAATGATAAGACCTTTAACGGAGATTATTTGAGCCGGGAAGATAGAACTGGGGAGATGGCGGCATATACCTTAGAGAAGTACAAACCTAATCTGATGACATTGCACCTTATTGCAACCGATCATTTTCAGCATGAACAGGGAAGAGATGGTGAGAAAGTGTTTACCTCTATTGCTGCTGTGGACCGAGCTATTGGTAAAATAATGGAAGCTGCGGAAAGGGCGGGTATTCTTGATAAAACTACATTTGTTATTACGGGAGACCATGGTTTTGTTGATATACACTCTGCTTTGAACCCTAACATTTGGTTGTTAGAAGAAGGTTTAATAGAAGACAAAAAGGACCGTGGTGATTGGAAAGCCGCTTTTCATACTTCAGGTGCTTCAGCTTTTTTGATGTTGAAAAATAAAAATGACAAAAAGACCGTGGCCAAAGTACGGGCAAAATTGAATAATTTGCCAACCTCAGTTAAAAAACTGTTCAGGGTGGTAGAAAGAAGGGAGTTAGATGGTATTGGAGCAGACCCTAATGCGATTTTAGCACTCGCTCCAATACCTGGTAAATAGCCATGTCATCAAGAATAACTGGTAATGTGCTTTCTGCAAGAAGTGGGGGTACACATGGGTTCTTTCCAGACTTTAAAGAAATAGAAACGGGATTCGTTGCATTTGGTGCGGGTATAAACCAAGGTAAGAAAATAGAGAAAATGGGACTTGAAGATATTGCACCAATTGTTAGTGAGCTTTTGCAGCTTAATTTTGAAACTAAAAATGGCGTCCTCTATCCATAATCTTAACCCACAAAAACTGATTTTTTCTTTAATGCACTGGCAATTGTTTGACGGGTGGCCCCAATAAGGTCACCCTTGTCTTTTTGGGTAAGCAAATTGTAAAGGATGTGCTCTTCTCCATGTATATCTCGTACAGAGATATCAAAGTGAGATTTCAAGAATTCCAGCTTTTGTAATGTTGATCTTTCGTTTACTTGGCCTAATTTTTTTTCTGCAAGACACCACCGCTTCAATAGATACGCAATGAACCATTCGGAAGTAACTGGGTTTTCAACAATAGCTTTTTTGAAGAAGGTTAAATCATAAATACGAATTCTACTATCGACCAGCGTTTTTGAAAATTCAAAGAATTGTCCATTTAAATATTTTAGGTTTCCAAAATAGTCGCCTGTATAGATTATATCATAGGTGTTTTCTTCTCCTGTTTCTGAATAACCGCCAAGTTTAATAACCCCTTCTACTAACTCATACATGTAATTCTCTGTAAGAGGAGGTTTGTAAATGAATTCGTTTTTGGATACAGTAATCTCTTTGACCGAGCTAAAAAAATCAGGGTTTCCTGATTTTTTTAAGTAGCCATAAAGGCAAAGTGTATGCTTTTTGTGTAATTGGGGACGGATGTTTTTCATAACTCATCAACATGTATCATTATCGAAACCCACAAATCTATTTTTAAATAGTTAATGTAATGTTAGTTGAATATTAAGATTGTTGAAAGTAATAGGTCTTTAACAAATGGAGCATGAAAATAATACAACCGTAATATAATCGTAATCTAGAGTTAAGCTTCCAATGCAATCTAAGTGAGATCTTGCCAGACCAAAACATACATTAAAATGAAGGACTTTACATTAGAAATTTTAGGGCTAATATTAATCACCATGATTGTTTCTTGTGAACACATTGATGATTTTATAGGAGAAGGTAAATCGGAAGAGAAAGATATAACCAGTCTACAGTTTGTGGATGAATATGTATTACCTGATGGTTCTATATATGCAGGGACAACAGTTGGCGGATTGTCTGCAATAGACTATGCAGATGGAAAGTGGTACATGATTAGTGATGATGCCAAAGCACCTATTCGGTTTTACACGGCGGACATTCAATTTAATGAAAACGGATTTGAAAACGTAACTATTAATGGGGTTACGGAATTGTTGAACGGCAGCAATTTGCCTTTTGCAGATGGTGAGGTAGACCCAGAGTCTATACGGGTTACTTCAGGTGGTAGCTTGTTGTGGTCTAGTGAAGGAAACATCAAAAGCGGTATTGATCCCTTTGTGAGATTGGCAAGTGCCGATGGTTCTTATAAATCGAGTATTTCCTTATCCGAAAAATTTAAAGTATCCGATGATGAAAACCGAGGCCCAAGACATAATGGGGTTATTGAGGGTCTTTCTGTTGCTTATGATAAAGTGGGCTATTGGGCTTCAATGGAACTGCCTCTTATTCAAGACGGGGTTGAACCCATAGTGGAGGATACGGATTCTCCAGTAAGAATAGCTTATATAAATGCTTCGGGTGTATTCGGAAAGGAGTTTGCTTATGAGTTAGATCCAATTGCTAGAAAGTTTGATGAAACTGCTTTTACAGTTAATGGCGTTGTAGAAATTCTAGAATATGATACCGATAAGTTTTTGGTCTTGGAACGTTCGTTTTCAACTGGCTATGCAGACGGTGGTAACAACGTAAAGATTTATGATGTGGATGCTTCTAAAGCTACAGACGTAAGCGGTATGGATAGTCTTAAAGATGCTGACTATATAAAAGCGACCAAGAAGTTGTTGTTCGATTTTGAAAGTGTTAGAAATCAATTAACAGATGGGGTAGTAGATAACATTGAGGGAATCACTTTTGGCCCTGAATTAGAAAATGGAAATCGTTCATTGGTCTTGGTGGCGGATAATAACTTTAGCGCATTTGGCTCGCAATTGAATCAATTCATACTTCTTGAAGTAAAATAAGAGATTAAATAAAGTAGTGTAAAGTTCGTTGTACTATGGTATAACGGACTTTTTCGTTTTAAAAAGGTTGTTGAGGTAGAGGTTTGTAAGTTCTTGCAATAAAATACTACCAATGTGACGCATGTTACCAAGTCAGAAATAGCAGAGTGTTAACTTTGTTATCAAATTTTAAAGAAGATTAAAATGGCATTACCTACAACAGAAAACAGTACACAAGAATTAATAGGAAAAGCGCTTTCTCAAGCTATTTCATACGAAGATTACCGTGCAATGGTAAGCCAGTTGGTTCTTGAAGGAAAAGCAACGGGACCAGAGCAAACAGAAGCCTTGGCTAATTATACAATGCTTAATGACCGCCGTATGAAGCGTTTTGATAAAACGGTAAAAGTGAGTCCAGAAGATGTCGCTACGATTGCCAAGCTTGATAGAAAAGTACAACTGATTGTTTTAACAGAAAGTTGGTGTGGAGATGCTGCTCCGGCTTTACCAGTAATTAATAAAGTGGCACAGTTGAATGATAATATAGATCTTAAAGTGGTTTTAAGGGATGAAAATGTAGACCTAATGAACCGTTTCTTAACTAACGGCGGAATGTCTATTCCTAAGTTGATTTTTTGGGATGAGGAAAACCAAGAAGTACTTGCAGATTGGGGCCCAAGACCTAAGCTTGCTGCAAAGTTAGTAGCAGACCATAAAGAAGAACATGGTCAATTGTTACCTGAGATTAAAGAGGAAATTCAACAATGGTATAATAAAGATAAAGGGCAATCAACGCTTAAAGAAGTATTAGCGAGCTTTCCCTTGAAATAGGTAGGTGATGGTTCCTTTTTGAACCGATTTTTCACCAGAACTAAATTTAGCTTTATAAGCGTAAGCAATGGCATTGTCTATCAAACAACCGTTAGAAGTGCCAGAGCTTTTTGAGTTGTAATCGGCATCCACAACGTTGCCCATTGCATCTACTTGAATGTTTACAACAACCTTTCCGCCAACAATACAAGTGTATATTGGGGGAGGTAATCTATAATTACTACGGTTTACTAATGAGTAGGAAACCGATGTATTTCTTTTTGCTAAATTATTGGTAAACTCTTTCTTTTGAGCCTCTTTTTCGCCTAACAGTTGCTTGGCTTCCTTACGTTTCTTTTTTAATTCTTTTACGCGCTCTGCGTATTCAGAATCAGAAAGTAGCTCATTAGGGTCATCGCTATTTTCAGCAGCCATTTTTTCCTCTAATAACTCTTCAAGTGTTTTTAAAGGTTCTGGGTTACCGTAGCTTGGTTTTGCGGTTTCGTTATAAGCCATGTGGCTTTTTACCGGGTCTAATTTTTGACTTTCTTTCTCTAATTCTTCCTTTTCTTTAAGAAGCTCTTCAATATCTTCTTCAAGTACCATTTCTACCACATAGTCGTCTACCTCTTTATCTTGCCCTAAGTGTATGTTGTACAGTGCCAACACAATAATAGACATCGAAAAAAAGGTAATAAGGAACGCTAAATGTTTACGGTTCAAGGTCATAGTGATATAACCACAATTTTAAAAAAATATTTTAATTATTCGTTGAACGGAAAGGCTAGGGTATTCTTTTTATGATTCTGATGTTTTTCCCAGTAGGTTTTCCGCAAATACATTAGGGTCAATGGCATTATTTACGTTATAGTCACCTATTTTGGTTCTCCTAAGTTCAGATAAATGCCCTCCACTCTGTAGAGCTTGCCCCAAATCATGTGCCAAAGATCTAATATAAGTGCCTTTGCTGCAAACAATTCTAAATTTAACATCTGGGAGCTTCATTTCGGTAATCTCAAAAAACAGAGACGTTAACACTTCTCAGTTTTATCTCTACTTCTTTTCCTTCTCTGGCATACTCATAGAGCCGTTTACCATCTTTTTTTAATGCTGAAAATACAGGTGGGCGTTGTTCAATATCACCTATAAATTGGGGAAGGGTTTCATCTAATAGTGCTTCCGTGATATGTTCGGTAGGGTACGTTTTATCTACTTCGGTTTCCAAATCGTAAGAAGGAGTTGTGCCACCTAGAGTAATGGTACCTGTGTATTCTTTTGCTTGTCCTTGAAGTTCTGTTATTCTTTTGGTGAACTTACCAGAGCAAATTATAAGTAGTCCGGTTGCCAAAGGATCTAAGGTTCCTGCATGGCCAATTTTAAACTTCTTAAGTTTGAACTTTGTGCGAATAGCCCATTTTAATTTATTTACCGCCTGAAAAGAAGACCAACCAAGTGGTTTGTCTATAAGCAATATTTGTCCATCAAGAAAGTCCTCTTGGGTACGAGAATCCATATAAATAAGTATTAACCTCTGTTCTGAATAACGGGAAACGGTCTAGCCCAAATACCCGTAGGCAATAGCAATCAGTCCCACAACAAAGCAGTAAATGGCAAAGTAAGAAAGTTTGCTCTTTTTTACTAATTGGATCATCCAAGTACAGGCAGCAAGACCGGCTACGAAAGCAGCAATAAAACCTGCGCCCATAGCAAGGTTATTTCCTCCATCAAAGTTAAGGTCGCCACTCATAAGGTCTTTCCCTATTTTACCAAAAATAAGAGGAACAACCATTAAGAATGAAAAACGAGCTGCTTTGGTCTTGTCAACACCTAATAATACAGACGTAGAAATAGTAGCACCACTTCTAGAAATACCTTAAGCAACATAGCAATGGCCTGAGAGACACCTACAATGAATGCGTTCTTGAAACTTACTTTTTTATCGGTGTCTTTGGCTTTATCGGCAAAATATAGAAGAACTGCCGTAATCAAAAGCATAAAACCTACGAAACGAACATTACCGCCAAAAAAGGCTTCCAGTTGTTCTTCAAAAAAAAGACCTACAAAAACTGCAGGCAACATAGATATGATAATTTTAACAGAGAACTGCGCTTCCTCGTTCCATTTAAAAGTTAGAAGGCCACTAATAATTTCCCAAATATCCTTTCTGAAAACTACAATAGTACTCAAAGCGGTTGCTGCATGAAGTACAACTGTAAATAAAAGGCTTTCTTCAGGAACGGAATTGTCACCTAAAATAGCTTTTCCTAATTCTAAATGTCCACTTGATGATACAGGTAAAAATTCGGTCAATCCTTGAATGATACCGAGAATGATTGCGTCTAGCGTCTCCAAAATTATTTTTTCTTCTTATGAGGATTCAACAATATGGCATATATCTCAACACCTAATCCAATTAATACTAGGGTAGGTGCTAAGCGTATTCTTCTAAAGCTGTAGATGTCTTCATTAAATACGTTAGGGTCGTCACTGCCACCACCACTCATGAGTATAAAGCCTAAGGCTATAAATGCAAGACCCACAAAAAAGAAGGTATAGTTCTTTTTTTGAAAAATGAATTCTTGTTTACCCTGCTGGCCTGTATGTTCTACTTGTTTCTTACCCATGCTGCAAATTTAACGAAGTTCTACTTAAAAAAGTTTATGGTCGTAAAGGTTTATTGTTAGGATGTTCTTAATAGTAAAGTTCATCGGTTCGGAGGTTCAAAAACCGTTGTGTTGCGAAAAAAGTACTGATTAACGAGATGAATATTCCTAAAATAAAGATGGCTCCGTAGAGAATACCTAATAGCTCAAGGTCTTTAAAAAGCTCTAGTTCGGGAAAGTTTTGGTCCAAATAGTACAATGCGCCTGTTAATGCTGCAAGAGCGGTAAGGGCACCTAGAATCCCAAGTTTAATGTTCATCCATATAAAAGGTCTGCGTATAAAAGTCTTGGTGGCACCTACCATTTGCATGGTCTTAATGATAAAACGTTTGGAGTAAATGCTTAAACGGATGGAGCTGTTGATAAGTAAAATAGCGATAAAAGTAAGAACGCCACTAGCGATCAAAATCCAAAAACTGATGCGTTTTACATTTTCGCTCAACAGACCAACCAAAGGTTTATCATAACTAACTTCTTCCACATAAGTCTTTTTGGCAAGATTGGTGGCTAGAGAATCTATTTCTTGTGGTGTAACAAAATCTGCTCTTAACTGCACATCAATGGAGTTTTTAAGCGGATTGTAACCTAAGAAATTCTGAAAGTCCTCGCCTATTTCCTCACTATGTTGCTTGGCGGCATCTTCTTTGGAAACAAAGACAGCACTTTTAGTGTGTTCTTCTTGTAAGAGGTTTTTTTGGAGTTGGTCTATTTCAGACTCTTTTGCTTCGTCCTTTAAAAAGATAGAAATAGTGATTTGCTCTTTAAAATGATCTGCCATTTTTTTGGTATTGATAACCAAAAGCCCCAAAATACCCAGTAAAAATAATACCAAAGCAATACTCAGTACCACCGAAAAATACGATGATATTAATTTTTGTTTCTGGTACTGTTCAAAAGACTTGCCCATAATCGCGTATACAGGCGTAAATTTAGGAAAGTAAATTGAATAAACTTATTTTTGGCGAACATTGAAAAGAAAGATATCAGCATGCACTACGATTTCAAGGAAATAGAGAAAAATTGGCAAGACTTTTGGGCCAAAAACCAGACGTTTAAAGCCGAAAATAATTCCGATAAGCCAAAATACTATGTTTTGGATATGTTTCCTTACCCCTCGGGTGCCGGTTTGCACGTAGGGCATCCGCTTGGTTATATTGCAAGTGATATTTATGCACGCTATAAAAGGCATAAAGGTTTTAATGTTTTACATCCACAGGGGTATGATTCTTTTGGTTTGCCAGCAGAGCAATATGCAATTCAAACAGGGCAACATCCTGCAGTAACTACTGCTGCTAATATTAAAACATACAGAAGACAGTTAGATCAATTAGGTTTTTCTTTTGATTGGAGCAGAGAGGTGCGTACTTCTAGTCCGGAGTATTACAAATGGACGCAGTGGATATTCATACAAATCTTTAATTCTTGGTATAACAAGGATACGGATAAGGCAGAAGATGTAGAAACATTAATTGCTAAATTTTCTGCAGATGGTAATGCCAATGTAAACGCAGTATGCGATGATGATATTGAATCGTTTTCTGCAGCTGATTGGAAAGCTTTCTCTGATGTAAAAAAACAAGAAATATTATTACAATATAGGTTAACGTACTTAGCAGATACAGAAGTAAACTGGTGTCCTGCACTAGGTACGGTATTGGCAAACGATGAAATTGTAAACGGTGTTTCAGAACGTGGTGGTCATCCGGTTATCCGTAAAAAGATGACCCAGTGGAGCATGCGTATTTCTGCATATGCACAACGTTTGTTAGACGGATTGAATACGGTAGATTGGCCACAGCCATTAAAAGATTCCCAAACCAATTGGATTGGGAGAAGTCAAGGAGCTTCTGTTGTTTTTAATGTGAAGGACCATGATGAAAAAATAGAAGTTTTTACCATAAGGCCCGATACTATTTTTGGGGTAAGTTTTATGACTTTGGCGCCAGAGCATGAGTTGGTTTCGAAAATAACGACTGAAGCTCAAAAAGCTGAGGTAGAAGCGTATATAGAAGCAACTGCAAAACGTTCGGAGCGTGATCGTATGGCAGATGTAAAGACTATTTCAGGTGCTTTTACCGGTGCATATGCAGAACATCCATTTACAAAAGAACCTATTCCAATTTGGATTGGGGACTATGTTTTGGCAGGTTATGGAACTGGTGCGGTTATGTCCGTACCATGTGGTGATCAAAGAGATTATGACTTCGCAAAGCATTTCAATATTCCTATTCCTAACATATTTGAAGGTGTAGATATTTCTGAGGAAGCATATGCTGATAAGGATAAAACGGTTATTGCAAATTCTGATTTCCTAAACGGATTACCATATAAGAAAGCTATGAAATTAGCGATCTATGAGTTGGAGAAATTAGGGCAAGGCGAAGGAAAAATAAATTATAGATTACGTGATGCCGTATTTAGTCGTCAACGCTATTGGGGAGAACCTTTTCCAGTGTATTATGTAGACGGTATGCCTCAAATGATTGAAAAAGAATTCTTGCCTATTGCGTTGCCAGAAGTTGAAAAATACTTGCCCACAGAGACAGGAGAACCGCCATTGGGTAATGCTGAGGTTTGGGCTTGGGATACGGTAACCAATACCGTTGTAAACAACAGTGAAATAAATAATACTACTGTGTTTCCGTTGGAGTTGAATACCATGCCGGGTTGGGCAGGTAGTTCACAGTACTTTAACCGCTACATGGATCCACACAATGAGAATGAAATTTTCTCTAAGGAAGCTATTGACTACTGGCAAGATGTAGATTTATATATTGGTGGTAGCGAACACGCAACAGGCCACTTATTGTATAGCCGTTTCTGGCAGAAATTTATGTTCGATAAAGGTTTGGTGCCTAAAGATGAGTTTGCTAAAAAACTTATTAATCAAGGGATGATTACTGGGACTAGTGCTTTTGTTTACGGATTCTGGGTTGCTTTTAGTCATTTTAATTCATTGGAAGATTTAAAAGTTGAAGATAAGACTATGGCTTATCCGGTGGAAAGACCTTTTTTACTTTTAGTTTCTAAATCAGTTTATGAAAATTGTGTTAAATCTGAAGATTTTACGGAAATTGAAGACTGGGTTGAAAAGAAATTTTCTGGTTATAGTAATATTATAGATATAGATAAAAGCGTTTCTCAAAACACCTATGATATCAGACCAATTGTTCAACATGTAAATGTTTCATTAGTGAATTCTTCTGATGAATTGAATTTTGAAGATTTTTTAAAATGGAGGCAAGAATATAGTAATTCGGTTTTATTTCAAGAAGGTAAATATATCGTAGGCCGCGAAGTTGAAAAAATGTCCAAGTCCAAATACAACGTTGTAAATCCAGATGCCATTTGTGAGGAATACGGGGCAGATTCATTGCGTTTGTATGAAATGTTCTTGGGGCCTTTGGAGCAATCTAAACCTTGGAACACCGCAGGTATTACAGGAGCTCATGGTTTCTTGAAAAAATTGTGGCGTTTGTATCATTTAGGTGCAGAAGGTGCTTTTGCAGTATCAGAAGATGAGCCGTCTAAAGACAGTTTCAAGACTTTACATAAGACTATTAAAAAGGTAGAAGAAGATATAGAGAACTTTAGTTTTAATACATCGGTATCTACTTTTATGATTGCCGTAAACGAATTGGGTGCTCAGAAATGTAATAGCAGAAATGTATTAGAGCCGTTGGCTATTTTGGTATCGCCTTATGCGCCTCATATTGCAGAAGAACTTTGGAAGCAATTAGGTCATGAAGGTTCAATTTCTACGGTAGACTTTCCAAAATTCGAGGAGAAGTACTTGGTGGAAAGTAGTAAGGAATATCCGGTTTCCTTCAATGGAAAAATGCGCTTTAAACTAGAGCTTCCTTTAGATTTAAGCAAAGATGAAATTGAAGCAGCGGTTATGGCTCATGAAAAAACAGCGCAGCAATTGCAAGGGCGTACGCCTAAGAAAGTAATTGTAGTACCAGCAGGTAAAATTATAAATATCGTAGGATAAGTATCAGGCATACGGCCACCAACTAAGCATAGCAAATGGATAAGATTGAAATTCTTGGAATGGTGGCCGCTGTTTTAACAACGGCCGGTTATGTGCCGCAGGTCTACAAAACGTGGCGTGATAAGTCCACCAAAGACATTTCGCTCAGTACATACCTTATTCTTTTTTTAGGAGTCGTCTTGTGGTTTACATACGGACTTATGATTAACAGCCTACCAGTTACTTTGGCAAATGCTATAACAGGTTGCCTTCTTTTCTTCATGTTAATATTGAAATTCAAGTACAAATAACCCAAAGACATTTTGGCAGAATAATTACCTGAAATCACGCCAAAAGAAATTGGCGGGGTTTTTGCTTTCCAATATATAACAGATAATTAAACGTTTTCTCTAAGCAAAGCTGCCTCACTGAGTGTAGTCGAAGTGAGTGCAGCCGCAGTGAGCGCAGACAAGATGAGAGGTTTTTGATTATCTTTAAATTTAAATCTTTAAAAGGAATACAGTTATGATGGGATATTATATTTTAATTGGAGCCATAGCTCTAGTTAGCTGGCTAGTAAGCAGAAAGCTTAAGAGTAAGTTTAAGTTTTATTCTAAGGTGCATTTAAGCAACGGAATGAGCGGTGCGGAAATTGCTGAGAAAATGTTGGCAGACCATGGTATACGAGATGTAAAAGTAGTTTCTACAGCAGGTATGCTAACCGATCACTATAACCCAAAAAATAAAACAGTAAATCTAAGTGAGGGTGTTTATAACCAAAGAAACGCATCTGCTGCTGCAGTAGCGGCTCACGAATGTGGGCACGCCGTGCAACATGCGCAAGCATATGAATGGTTAACAATGCGTTCAAAATTAGTGCCTATAGTAAGTGTTACTTCGGGTATTTCTATGTGGGTCGTTTTTGGTGGACTTATGTTGGGTGCTGCGGAAGGTGCTGGCCTAGGTCAATGGGTGGCAATAGCTGGTTTGGCTATGATGGGTATGGCAACTTTATTCAGTTTTATAACCTTGCCTGTAGAGTATGATGCCAGTAACCGTGCATTGGCTTGGTTAAAAGCAAAACATGTAGTTACGCCAGAAGAATATAAAGGTTCAGAAGATGCTTTAAAATGGGCTGCACGAACCTATTTGGTAGCGGCAATTGGTTCGTTGGCTACTCTAGTCTATTGGGGCATGCAAGTGCTTGGTGGTAGTAGAGATTAATTTTTTCAAACTTATTAAAATGTAAAAAGGCTGTCTAGAAATTCTTAGACAGCCTTTTTTTGCTTGAGTTAGCATGAAAATTGTTTACTCAACAGATATACGTTCGTCTATCAGTTTAAGTGCAATACCATCTCGTCCCATAATTTCAAATAGGTCAAGTATATCTCTCATTGTTTTTTCTTCTTCTAATTGTTCGGTAATAAACCACTGCAAGAAATTCTCAACGCCAAAGTCGCTGTTCTTTTTAGCAGCTGCAACTATTCTATTAATTGATTTAGTTACATCTATTTCTTGGCTCAAAGCAGTTTCAAAAACTTCCTCTAAAGAAGAAAAATCATGATTTGTGCTTTCTATGGCAGGAGATATGGCGTTACCACCACAATCATTAACGAATTTAAAAATCTTCATCATGTGCTCTCTTTCCTCAGCAGCTTGCTTATACATAAAGTCCGCGCTTTGGTTGTAACCACGTTGGTCGCACCATGAAGCCATGGCTAAATATGAGGCAGATGCTCTACCTTCCATCTTTATCTGGGCATTAAGCATATCCATGCTTTCTACCTTAATACTCATTTGTTGTCTAGCTATATCTTTCATTGTCTTTTTCTTTACTTAACGTAAAGTTATCACAAAAGAGTGCGTATTACTAGGGCATTAACCTATTTATAACTGATTTTAGACTGATTAAAAATAAAGAAATCTACGTTCTAGAGGTAAGTGAAGGGGTCTGAACGGCAATATCGAGCAAGAAAAATGCTCCTGTAAGTAACTCTTTAAGGTCTAGAACTTCAAGGGTATTCAAGACAAAAAGGTGTTCTCTATTGCAAAGTGATACTATTTCAAACCCATGCGGATTGGCATCCTCGTCAAAATGGTCTTCAATATTAATGCTCCAAACCTTTTGTCTAAGAGCAAGTAGTTGGCAAAAAGACAAACGCACCAGCTTCTGACCAAGGTCTATATAAAAGCACCTCTCCTTATCGGATTGGAAAAATGTATAGTAATGTGATGAATGAATGCGTTCCATTGGGAACAAAAATAATCCTTATTTAGATTTAATACAAATATTAGATCTGAATTTGTCGATCAATTTGTTGGGCCAAAGAAATAAAGGTTTCCGTACGAGAAACACCTTCTATTTGTTGAATTTCTTTGTTCAGAACATGCATAAGGTGTTCATTGTCTCTACAGAGTACTTTTATAAGAATAGACCAGTTACCTGTGGTGTAATGACATTCAAGAACTTCAGGGATTTTCTCTAGCTGTTTTACCGCAACGGGGTTACTCATTGCCTTGTCCAAGTAAATACCAATGTAAGCCATGGTATGGTAACCCATTACTTTAGGGTTGATGATAAATTTTGAACCGGCCAACAATCCAGAAGATTCTAGCTTTCTAAGACGTTGGTGAATAGCAGCACCAGATATACCAATATTTCTGGCAATCTCAAGGATAGGCTTTCGGGCATCTTCCATAAGATACCTTAGAATCTTTTTGTCAATTCCGTCAATTTTAACTTTATCGTTACCTAGTTTCATGAGCTGAGTTTCAAATTGATGGTAAAAGTAGCTATTATTGTTTGAATCTTAAAGTATGGAAAAGGTTGATGTAATCGTGTGTACGAACTAATCTCCATTGGAAACAGAATCAGGATTGTATCCTAAATATGGAACTTCTAACTCTTTAAAATCGATACCATAAGGTGTAAGTTCTTTCAAAATAGGCTCGTAGACCTCCTTTTTAATAGGGATTTGAACGCCGGGAGTCTTTATTTTTTTATTCAGAATAGCCAAAGTAGCAATAGCAACAGGTAGACCAACCGTTTTTGCCATAGCGGTGTACGTTCTGTTTTCTCCTATCACCACCATATTGGCATCAATTTGATGCTTTTTACCATTTAGCTCATAGCCAAACTTGTGATACATAACAATCATGTCCTTATCAGAATCGGCTAGCGTCCAGCTATCTTCAAGAATATGTTGTAATATCTGTGCTGGCGTAGCATTTTTTAATGGAATAATTTTTTGGTCGTCAAAGAGGTTTAACTCCAGTACCTTTTCCCACATTCTATCATCTTGATCAATTTTTAGATAGTGACGTAGTTTTAGCTCAACAGAATCTGTTGGTGAATAGGGCAGGAATAGGTTGGTGAATTCGCGATAAGACATGTTTTCAGAATTCTCAACAGTATAGCTATCATCGGTCATACCTAGTTGTACGAACATGTTCCATGCTTTAGAGAAACCTGTTCTGCGCATAGTACCTCTATATAAAGTAAGCACATCTTCAAGACCGTATGCTTCTCTGTAGTCTAATGAGTTTCTGTTGGCATAACCTTCAAAGCGGCCATAACCTTTTATATTAAAAAACTCTGTACGACGAAAGAGTTTATGGTAGGGCACGTATTTGTAAGTGCCTTCTTGAATAAATTTTGCGGCACCACCCTGTCCTGCTAAGACTACGTTTCTTGGGTTCCAGGTAAATTTATAGTTCCAAAGGTTATTGTCGCTTTCGGGAGCTACCAATCCGCCACAAAAGGATTCGAATAAAATTATTTTTCCGCCTTGGTCTCTAATCCTATCAATGATTTGCATAGCGCTCATATGGTCTATGCCAGGGTCCAAACCAATTTCATTCATAAAGACAAGCCCTTTTTCTTTACGGCCTCATCCAAATCTCTTAGGGTATCACCAACATAGGAAGCGGTTACAAGATGCTTACCCAAAGCAAGGCAGTCCACGGCAATTTTGCTATGTAAAAATGCAGGAAGCATAGAAACTACAATATCACTTTCTGTTATAGCTTTCTGTCTGGCATTTTCATTTTGTATGTCTAATTCAATTACAGTACAGTTCTTATGATTCCTAATGGGCTCCGAAATAGATTCAGGTTTTAGATCACCAATGGTTAGGTGAAGTTGTTCTTCTTCAGATTTTTCAAGAAAATAGTCTAGAAGGTAGGAAGTAGATTTTCCTGCACCGATAACAAGTATATTTCGCGACATTTAGTTTTGTACTTTTAGTATGTGTAACGGTTGACTAAGGTAGTGATTGTTATATTTATAAAAAAATAGAGTATAAAAGTTATGAACAAAACAATTTGTCTCACAGGAATTGTATTAGGTAGTACTGCAGTCATATTAGGTGCTTTTGGTGCCCATGGCCTGGAAAATTTAGTAGATACCAATGCCATCCAAACTTTTGAGACGGGAGTAAAATACCAAATGTACCATGCCTTGCTTTTATTGGTTTTAGGCAGTATGAAACAATTGCCCGAAGCTAGCAAAAAGTTGATTTTCTATTTTGTCTTAGTAGGTATTTGTTGTTTTTCTTTTTCCATTTATTTATTGGCAATAAATAGTTTAACCGCTTTTGATTTTAAAGCCATAGGCCTGATAACTCCACTAGGTGGTACGCTACTCATTATTGCGTGGAGTATATTCGGCTACCGAGTTTATAAACATTTTGACTAATAAATTCTCATTTATAACTGTATAAAGTTATTATTTTGATAATTTTGACATCTAAAAGAAACTCTCAACTAACAATTCTTTAAAAAATGGAAAAATCTATTTCTTTAAAATCGTACGGTATTACGCACGAGAATCTGCATTATCAGTTATCGCCTTCCGAACTAGAAGCCATTACGCTAGAAAGGAAAATGGGCAAAAAAGCATCTTCTGGTGCTTTGGCCGTAAACACAGGCGAATTTACGGGAAGGTCTCCAAAGGATAGGTTTATTGTAAAGGACGCTATTACCGAAGAAAAGGTTTGGTGGGGCGATATCAATCTTCCCTTTGAGCCGGCTAAATTTGATGCGCTTTACGATAAGGTTATTGCTTATCTAAATGAAAAGGAATTGTTTGTTCGTGACTGTTATGCATGTGCAGACCATAATTACCGGATGGATATTAGGGTAATTAATGAATATCCTTGGTCCAATCAATTTGCATACAATATGTTCATCCGTCCAACGGAAGAAGAACTTAAGAATTTTGATGCTGAATGGACCGTTATTAACGCACCTGGTTTTATGGCCGATGCTAAAGTAGATGGAACAAGACAGCATAATTTTGCCATTTTGAACTTTACCAGAAAAATTGCCTTGATTGGAGGAACCGGTTATACTGGGGAAATCAAAAAAGGAATTTTCTCAGCTTTGAACTTTATACTTCCAGTAGAGAAGAATACCATGCCAATGCATTGTTCTGCAAATGTTGGTAAAGATGGCGATACAGCTATATTCTTTGGTCTTTCAGGAACAGGAAAAACAACCCTATCTACTGATGTTTCCCGAAAACTTATTGGTGACGATGAGCATGGTTGGAATAATGAAAATGCAGTTTTTAATTTTGAAGGTGGTTGTTATGCCAAGGTCATAAATCTATCTCAAGAAAATGAACCTGAAATTTTTGGTGCCATCAAGAAAGGAGCAATCCTGGAGAATGTTGTCATGGATGAGGCCGGTAATGTAGATTTTGCCGATACTTCCATTACTCAGAACACAAGAGTAAGTTACCCCATTTATCACATAGAAAATGTACAAAGACCATCTATAGGAAAGAATCCTAAGAATATTTTCTTTTTAACTGCGGATGCTTTTGGGGTACTGCCTCCAATATCAAAACTAACACCTAGTCAGGCGGCTTATCACTTTATTTCCGGTTATACGGCCAAAGTAGCAGGTACAGAAGCAGGGGTTGTAGAACCTATACCTTCTTTCTCGGCTTGTTTTGGTGCTCCGTTTATGCCGTTGCATCCAGCTAAGTATGCAGAAATGCTAAGTAAGAAAATGAAAGATGCCGGTGTTAACGTATGGTTGGTCAATACAGGGTGGACAGGTGGTCCCTATGGCGTTGGAACCCGTATGAAGCTAAAGTATACCCGTGCAATGATTAACGCTGTTCTAAACGGCGATTTAGGGCTTTATAATTACGATGATTATCATATACACTCCGTTTTTGGAGTAGCGCAACCAAGGGAATGTCCTGGAGTACCTTCAAGTGTGCTTAGTCCGAGAACTACTTGGAACGATGATAAAGCTTATTACACCACGGCCTTTAAATTAACGAATGCCTTTAGAGAAAACTTTAAACAATTTGAAGATTTTGCTAGTGAGGAAATCCGTCGCGGAGGTCCTCAGCGTTATGCTTTTTAGATTTTTTTGAAATATAATGCCATTAAAAAACCCTTTGTTCAAATTGATGAACAAAGGGTTTTTATATTTTGCTAAGTAAGAATTCTTACTTCTTATTTGCTGTGTGAATGTACTTCTGAAGTGCCATGGTCATAGATGGTGTTTCAGGCGTTGGAGCCTTTATGTCTATACGAAGACCGGCAGTAGTAGCGGCATCAATAGTTGAGTTGCCAAATACAGCAATTCTAGTATCTTTCTGCTCAAAATCAGGGAAGTTCTGCAATAACGATTCAATACCTGAAGGGCTAAAGAATACCAAGATGTCATAATACACATCTCTTAAGTCAGATAAATCACTAATTACGGTTTTATAAAAAACAGCTCTTTTCCACTCAATGTCAATTCCGTCCAATATTTCAGGTACAATTGGTTTTAAAGCATCGGAAGAAGGTAATAAAAACTTCTCGCCTTTATACTTTTTGAACAAAGGAACCATTTCTATAAAGTTACGTTTACCTACATAAATCTTGCGTTTACGGTAAACTACGTATTTCTGTAAGTAGTAAGCTACGGCCTCTGACTGGCAGAAGTATTTCATAGAATCAGGAACCTTAAAGCGCATTTCTTCTGCAATCCTAAAAAAATGATCAACAGCATTACGGCTAGTTAAAATAATTGCCGTGTAGTTGTTTAAATCTATCTTTTGTTGGCGTACATCTTTAGCGTCAACACTTTCGACGTGAATAAAAGGTCTGAAGTCAACCTTAACTTTTTCTTTATCTATCAGTTTCGAATACGGTGAGTTCTCCATCTTCGGTTCTGGCTGAGAGACCAAAATCGTCTTTACTTTCATATAAACCTATTGTTTAAGATAACTACCTATGATTACAAACGGGGAAATTTCGAGAGCGCAAAGGTACAAAATAAAATAGAAAAAGTAGGAGGTGATAAATTTTTGGTGATTCCTTAACACTGTAACCCATCCAATTACATTAATTAAGAGGACTAATAATATGGCAACATACACTACAATCTCCGAGCCCTGCGCTACGTAGGCTAACATAACGTTGGCTAGGAACATGATAATACCACTATAGTTTAGATAGGATAATTTCTTAAAAATTAGTTCGCTAATGGTCTTTCCTGATCCAAAAATGAAGCCGTTGCTCATCTGTAAGATTATTTTTACGACAATAAACCCTAAAATACACGCTAAAATAATAGGATACATGAACGGATAGGCATCATTGGTGTCCCCTCTTAATATTTGTCTAGCTAAGAAAACGAACAATGAAAAATTAATGACCTAAAAATGGTGAAAAATATGTGGAACCAGTTCATCAACTTTTCTTTCTTATTGTACATAAAGATGTACTTGTTGTTGAACGGAAGTATAATGAAATTCAAAAAACGGCTATAAAACAAACTCTTGGCAAGTACTAAAAACACTATGCTGCTAATGAGTATAATGGTAATCCAATCGGCAGTGCCCGCAGTCCGTAGTATGGGATCCATCATTTTACTTTTGTATTTTTTCCGTTAATCCCAAAATTAAGTTTATTCTCCATAATACCTATTCTAACGTAGGTTGGATCTTTTAATTCTCTTGGTTCCGGAAATTTAAAGGTGTAGGTAAGGGTATCCTTTGCTCCAATACTAGTAATAGTAGGGTTGTTTAATTTTGGTTTGATAGGCAGCCTGTCTTTTACGATTTTAAAATCGGTCATGTAGGCCACATTAAACTGGAGTTTATTTAAGTCTATATCAAAATCATATGGATTGTACAATTGAAAGATTTGTTCTTGACCCGCTTTAAAATCTACAGGTTCTTCCAAAAGTGTTTTAAGTTTTCTAAAAGATTCAAAGTTATCTATGTATTTACCGTACATTTTACTACCATCATCTTTGGTGAAGATTTCATCAGCATCTGTTGCGCGACCGGATAAATATAAAATCTTTTGATGCTGTACTTTGGATTCAGAATCATCAATTGAATATTGGTTGAGCCGGTAACTTTCATTGTTTAATGAATAAGTATTGTTTCCTGAATAGAATTCAAAAATTGGAGCATTTCTATATGAATTTTCAAAAACCAATGGCATATTGCCAATCTTTTTCGCCACATCTTTTACAAGCCCTATATTACCGTGAGTTTCATAATAAATGGGGGACATGGGTTCATAAACGAGGCCAATTCTCAGGTAAAGGATAATAGCAATATTCACCAATCCCATTCTGTAAATCCATTTTTTGGCAATTTCGTTTTCCATCATAAATCGGAAAACGATTATAATTAATGGAATGGAAATAACAATAATCCACTGTGTTTGTATTCTCCTGTTGAAGCTTGATATAAAGAAAAAAATTAGTACACCATAAACTAAGAACAGTAGTGCTTTAGTAAATTTATCTTGTGCCTTGGCTTTAAAAAGGCCCCAGTAAACCCAGGGGAATGTTAAACCAAACAATGCTACCATAGGTTTACAAAATAACCAAGAGTGTATTTCTTAAAATTGTAGGGGTCATTAGGGCGGTCAAAAAGATGATAGTTTATGGTAACGTAGTCATTTTGGGATAACCATATAAAATGTGGTACATAACAAAGTAGCGCAACAAAAACAGAAAGTAAGGCATATTTATTAAAGACTAATTTTATGTTAGATAATAGAATAAATATGATAACAAGAGCCGCATGGTATTTACTATACATAAGGCCCGCCATGGTAACACCCATTATTATTCCCCATAATAGGCTAGGTTTCTCTAGGAATCGTTTGTAAACATATAGCAAAAGAGCGGTAAAAAATAGCAGGGGTGTATCTGGTAGGGTAAAAAATCCATAAGCGTTCAAAAGCGTCATGGAGTAAGCGAGTATAAAAAAGTGCACTACATAATCCTTCTTTTTTGGATTGTCTATGGTGCTCCAAAGAATAAATAGTGTAGCGGTAGAGAGTACACAACTCATAAAACGGACTCCCAACTCCCCGTCAAAAAAGAAGCTGCTGATTTTGATTAGCAAGGCAACCAAAGGAGGATGGTCAAAATAGCCCCAAGATAGTTTTTGGGCATAATGCCAGTAGTATGCCTCGTCAAAAATAAGCGGAGTGAAATAGGACTGAAGCAGGTTTATCAAAAAACCAATTCCTAATAGAATAATAAAAATTCGGGGCAGTTTTGACTTCATTGTTTAATTGGTATCTCAAATTTAGGCATAGCCTATCATATTAACAACGATCAAAATTACAAATTCTGATAAATAGCAAACCTTTAAAAATATCACAATTTGATAGTTGACATTTTTCGGTGACTTTTAAAATGCTATTTTTGCCTAAACTCAAGCAAATACGTGTCAGACAGTATAGTTATTATCCCCACTTACAATGAGATAGAGAACATTGAAGCTATTATTAGGGCTGTCTTTGATCTTAGTAAAGATTTTCATGTTTTAATTGTTGATGACAATTCACCTGACGGTACCTCTAAAAAAGTAATTGAGCTGCAGGAAGAGTATGCAGGAAAACTTTTTTTTAGAAGTTAGAAAAGAGAAGGCGGGTTTAGGTACGGCATATATTCATGGTTTTAAATGGGCTATCGCGAAGAAGTATGACTATATTTTTGAGATGGATGCCGATTTCTCCCACAACCCGCAAGATTTATTAAGGTTGTACAGAGCGTGTGCCAATGGTGCAGATGTTGTAGTTGGCTCCCGTTATAAAAAAGGGGTAAATGTGGTAGACTGGCCATTGTACCGCGTATTGTTATCCTATGGGGCTTCATTTTACGTTAAGATGATAACCGGAATGCGAGTACACGATCCTACGGCTGGTTTTGTAGTGTACAGACGGCATGTTTTAGAAAATATTAATTTAGATTCCGTTCGTTTTATAGGCTATGCCTTCCAAATTGAAATGAAATTCAGGGCCTATCTCAAGAATTATAAAATTGAAGAAGTGTCCATCATATTCAGGGATAGGGTAAGAGGACAATCAAAAATGACATCATCTATTATAAAAGAGGCCATCTTTGTGTTTTCATGATGAAAATACGAAGTATGTTCCAAAAATCTAGATTTTAGTATGGGGAAAGTATTGATTAAGAATGCCAAAATCGTAAACGAAAATTCAACTTTTGAAAGCGATGTGCTGCTTCAAGATGATTTAATCGTGAAAATTGCGGTCAATATTTCCGATGATACCGCAAAAGTAATCGATATTAAAGGCAAGTATCTTTTGCCGGGAGTTATAGATGATCAGGTACATTTTAGAGAACCGGGTCTTACTCATAAAGGTGATATAGCCTCAGAGAGCAGGGCAGCTGTAGCAGGTGGTATAACCACATATATGGAGCAGCCCAACACTATCCCGCAAACCACCACCATAGAAAAATTAGAAGAAAAGTTTGAGATGGGAGCTAAGTCTAGTTTCGCCAACTACTCTTTTCTTTTTGGAGGGACTAACGATAATTTAGAAGAATTAAAACGATTGGATAGAAATGCCTGCTCTGGTGTTAAGCTATTCTTAGGTTCTTCTACAGGGAATATGTTGGTTGATGATGAGGTGGTTATAGAAGAAATTTTTAGAAATACCGAAATGGTAATTTCTACCCATTGTGAAGATGAAGGTACAATAAAGAGAAACCTTGCGGAGTATAAAGAAAAGTACGGAGATGACATTCCTATAAAATATCATCCTAAAATTCGTAGTGAAGAGGCTTGTTACCTTTCTTCATCAAAAGCCATAGAGTTAGCGAAGAAAACGGGAGCTCGTCTTCACGTGTTTCATTTATCCACAGGAAAAGAAACGGAATTGTTCAGAAATGATATTCCGCTTGAACAGAAAAAAATTACCGCTGAGGTCTGTGTACACCACTTGTGGTTCTCCGAAGCAGATTATGACACCAAGGGCACTTTGATCAAATGGAACCCGGCAGTGAAAACGGCAGCGGACAGAGACCAGTTATGGAAAGCATTATTGGATGACCGTTTAGACGTTATTGCTACGGATCACGCACCTCACTTGTTTAGCGAAAAAGAGAATGTTTACACTAAAGCTCCTTCTGGCGGTCCGTTGGTACAACATGCACTTACAGCATTGTTAGATAAGGTTCATGAGAACGTCATTTCTTTGGAGAAAGTGGTGCAGAAAATGTGTCACAATCCGGTTATACTTTTTCAGATTGAGAAGCGAGGTTATATTAGAGAAGGGTATTATGCAGATTTGGTAGTTGTAGATATGAACGCTCCTTATGAGGTAACCAAAGCAAATATTGCATATAAATGTAAATGGTCTCCTTTTGAGGGCACCACGTTTAAGTCTTCTGTCACGCATACTTTCGTAAATGGTCATTTGGCCTATGAAAACGGAAATTTCTCTACAGAAAAAAATGCCAAGCGATTAACATTCAATAGATAATATGAGAGTTTTAGCAATCGTTTTGATATTCTTTTCATTCACTGCTTGTAATGAAAAGCTTTTGGAAGAGCCCAAAAATCTTATTCCAAAAGAGAAAATGGTTGAGATACTTCAAGATTTAGCCATTGTAAATGCAGCTAAAACAACCAATTTGCAGGTGCTTAGGGATAATGGTGTAGAACCTATGGACTATATTTTTAATAAGTATAATATAGACAGTCTGCAATTGGTAGAAAGTGATCGTTACTATGCTTCGCTCCCGGTAGAGTACGAAAAAATCTATAAAGAAGTTGAAGCCAATCTTGAGCGTGATGCGAAAGCGTTAGAAGATCAGAAAAAGATAAATGATAGTCTTAGAGTAGCGAAAGAAAAAATTAAGCGAGAAAAAGAAAAGGCTGAAAAAGCTACTGATACTCTTCCTTAAACCGTTCACAGCAAAACGAAATGGTCTCGTCTAGCGTTTCGAACTCAAAATTGATATCCTTTTTAATTTTTGTATTGTCGTAAACTTCGCGATGCTTTAAAGAATGAATGGAGTTTTTAGTAATTCTCCTTCCATTTTTTAGAAACAGGTTTTTAAGCCAATCGAACCATCTACCTATTTCAAGCTGCCAAAATTTTAATTGAACCGATGGAGGTTTAATGCCAAACTCTGTAGTGATTTTCGTAAGAATCTCCTTGAACGTTAAATTCTCTGCTACGGCAATATAACGCTCGTTTATAATCTCGGAATCCATTAAAGAAACCATCATCTTAACCACATCATGAACGGTTATGAAACCTGTTCCGCCCGGAGGATAAAACCGATATCCTTTTTTAGCAACAGTAAACAAATCACCGCTACCACTATGCCAGAATCCCGGACCTACAATAACACCAGGGTTAACCATAACAACAGGAAGGCCTTCTTGTGAGCCACGCCAAACTTCCATTTCTGCAGCCTGCTTTGTGAGTCCGTATACATTTGCTTCTCTAGGCGTCCATAAGCATTTTCTTCATTTGCCATGGCATTGCCCAAACTTTTACCAATAGCTCCAATAGTGCTAGTATAGCATAGTTTTTTTATCCTATTTACAATACAAAGGTTTACGATGTTCGCGGTTCCTTCAGTATTTATTTTTTCGAGGGTGTCAAAGTTTTGTGGGTCAAAAGAAATTAGTGCAGCGGTATGGTAGACGTGGGTAATTTGGTCAAAAGCAATTTCTAGGGCTGGAATGTCAATAATATCAGCTTCTACCCATTCAATTTTATTAAAGAGATTTTGGGCATCGTCTGTGTAATAACCAAAAATCTTAACTACGCGCTCAAGATCACTGTCCTTTCTGTGTATGGCCCTAACGGAAATACCGTTCTGTACCAATTTCAATAAAAGATGTGAGCCTACTAAGCCCGTTCCCCCTGTAACCAATACCATGCGCCAAAGTTAGCGAATAGCAGGGAATAAATTCCTGTATTAATCAAAGGTCAGGCAATGATTTACTTTTATATTTGTAGTCAAATTTCAGATTAAACGGACATGACTTCAAACTTTGTAGAAGAATTAAAATGGAGAGGCATGTTGCATGACGCAATGCCGGGAACCGAAGAACACCTAATGAATGAAATGCAATCTCCTATGTTGGTATTGATCCAACGGCAGACTCATTGCATATAGGGCATTTAGTGGGGGTGATGATGTTACGTCATTTTCAGTTGGCAGGGCATAAACCATATGCGCTTATTGGAGGTGCTACAGGTATGATCGGAGATCCTTCTGGGAAATCTGCAGAGCGTAATCTGTTAGATGAGCCTACTCTTAGACATAATCAAGAGGCTATAAAAGAGCAATTATCGCGATTTTTAGATTTTGAAGGTGCTGCAGATAATGCTGCTATCTTGGTCAATAATTACGATTGGATGAAAGACTTCTCGTTTTTGGATTTCATCAGAGACGTGGGTAAGCATATTACCGTTAATTATATGATGGCCAAAGATTCTGTGAAAAAGCGACTTTCATCAGAATCTAAGGAAGGGATGTCTTTTACCGAGTTTACCTACCAAATGGTGCAAGGTTATGATTTCTTATACTTGTACCAAAACCATAACTGTACATTGCAAATGGGCGGTAGTGATCAGTGGGGGAATATTACTACTGGTACTGAGCTAATCCGTAGAATAGGTGGCGGAAAAGGCTATGCTTTAACCTGTCCATTAATTACAAAGGCAGATGGTACCAAGTTTGGGAAGACCGAAGGCGGTAATATTTGGTTAGATTCAGAAAGAACATCACCATATAAGTTTTACCAATACTGGTTGAATACGTCAGACGTAGATGCAGAAAAGTATATTAAGATATTTACGTTTCTTTCAAAAGAGGAAATAGACGGGTTGACAAAAGAGCATCAAGAAGCGCCTCATATGCGTTTTTTACAGAAACGTCTTGCTGAGGAAATTACTGTAATGGTACATTCTCAAGAAGATTTAGAAAATGCCCAGAAGGCCAGTAATATTCTCTTTGGGAAGTCAACATCCAAAGACCTAAAAGGCTTAAACGAAAAGACATTTTTAGATGTTTTTGATGGTGTTCCGCAGGCCGAAATTTCTAAGTCAGAACTTACTTCAGGGCTTAATATGATTGGTGCACTTGCCGATAAAACAGGATTTTTAGCGTCTAACAGTGAGGCAAGAAGAGAGTTAAAGCAAAATTCTATTTCCGTGAATAAAGAAAAGGTAAAGGGTGATTACCTAATTACTGAAGATGACTTGATCAATGGCAAGTTTGTGTTATTACAACGCGGAAAGAAGAACTATTTTGTTTTAGTTGTTAAATAGGTAGTTTAGATTATTAACTATATACGTAGACTAAGTTGGGTTTGAAAGACGTTATCTAAAGAGTAACATTTTTCAAACCCAAATAGATGCGCAAATTTTTACTGATTCTTACCGTTTTTTCTGCACTTGTTTCTTGCGATAAGTTAGATGAGCTTACCAAATTTAATCTTGATTATAAAAGTCAGGTTACTATTCCCGCTTCTGCTGTTATAGACCTTCCTTTTGATATGTTCACTCCGGACATGGAAACCAATTCAGATTCTCAGTTTGAAGTAAACGACACCCGTAAAGACCTTATAGAAGAGATTAAGTTAACAAAGCTTCAGCTGGAGATTACGTCGCCAGATGATAGCGATTTTAGTTTTCTAGAATCTTTAGAAGTCTATATTTCTGCAGATGGTCTTGATGAAATCATGATAGCTTCAAAAGAAGTAGTAGATGAAAATGTAGGTGATGTCTTGGATGTAGATGTCTTGGATGTTGATTTAAAAGAATACATCAAAAAAGATAATTTTAATCTTAGAATGAACACCGTTACGGATGAGTTAATTGCTACAGATCATGAGATAGATGTAAATACAACGTTCTTTGTAGATGCTAAAATATTGGGGCTTTAAAGTACCATTAAATTACAGCCTCTAACGTCAGAATGGTCAAAACGGCCTAGCACTTCAAATGTGTTGTTTGCATAAGTTTTGCCTAAATCTTGTGTGGCAATAAAGGAGCAAGAATCAATATTTGCCAAATCAATGACGTTTATACCGCCGGTTTTTTTGTGGTCTTGGTAGGCTAATGGGTCCTCGGTGTCACGAATCAATATTTTCATCCAAGGAGGTGTTTCAAAAATACCGTTTCCTTTTGAGTAGCCTTGCGATAATAATTCTGTCATACCATATTCTGAATGTATAACCGGTACGCCAAACCCTGCTTTTAGGATGTCGTGAAGCTCTTCGCGAATTAGTTCTTTTCTGCGGCCTTTCATACCGCCAGTTTCCATAATAATAGTATTCTTTAGTTGTAGCGGGTGTGTTTCAACCATATCCAAAAGGGCAAAAGAAACCCCTATAAGCAGTATTTTTTGACCTCTTGCATCTAGTTGGGTCAATTTTTTTCGTAAACTATCAAGGTCATTAAGGTAAAACCCACTATCAACGTGTTTGCTTTGTTTAATCATATCATCTACCATGTAGATGAGTGATGACCCTTCTCGTTCAAGATAAGAAGGTAGTAGGGCTAGGACGCAATAGTCTTCAATTTTTCCGTAGAAATGTTCAAATGCCTCTCGGAAACTCTGTTCGTAGAGTGCTATTCGGTTTACAAAATGTTTACTGGTTTCGCTTCCGGTGGTTCCACTACTTGTAAAAATAGCGGCAGGATTCTTCCCTCCGGAAATAATTTCTTTCGACTTAAAAAAAGAAATTGGTAAAAAGGGTATCTCGGAAACTTGAGTCACATTCTCTTCTGTTTTCCTGAAAAACGAGCAAAATTATAGTACACGGCATTATGGCGATATTGATGTCTATAAACTTTAAGAGCTTGTACATCAAATTCACGTTGTGAATTAATTTTAAAAATTTCGTTACAGTTCATAATTGTGTTGCCGTTGCAAAAATAGTCATAACCTTTTCCGTATAAAATAAACAAGATGGGTAAAAGTGGATAATTTTGATATAGGTGTAAGAGCTGTTCTTTAAATCCGTAATGGCTGTTAATTTCTTTTAGAGAACGCGTTGCAATATGTTAATTTTTTCTTAATACCTCACAGGCTGGGGTTAAAGATTTTGTAACCGGTTATATACCTGTACCTTTACCGCAATAGCTATAAAATAGCATTTTGCTGTTTTTTTAAAATGATATTATGAGTCAAGTTAAAGAGAACGATAAAGTAAAAGTACATTACACAGGTAAATTAGCTACAGGTGAAGTTTTTGATAGCTCTGTGGAAAGAGGAGAGCCTATTGAATTTACAATGGGTCAAGGCCAGTTGATACCTGGTTTTGAAAAAGGTCTTATTGACATGAAAGTCAACGAGAAAAAAACTGTGAATATTCCTAAAGAGGAAGCTTACGGAGAGCCTAAGGCAGAATTGATTCAGGAAGTTCCTAAAAGTCAATTGCCACAGGATGTAGAGCCTAAAGTTGGTATGGGTCTAGTTACTCAAACTCAAAGCGGACAGGAAATTAATCTACTTGTTACTGATGTTAAGGAAGAAAGTGTAGTGGTAGATGGTAATCACCCTTTAGCTGGTAAAGATCTTATTTTTGATCTAGAAGTGGTTGAGATATTATAAAAACAAGTTCCCTGTTTATTTCTTTTTGAACATTATGTTGCGAAGCGATAGATTAAGGGGAGTTAAGAATATTTGTTTTTGATTAAATTGAAATGGCTCCCGAGAGGGGGCCTTTTTATTACTATTATTTTACTACTAGCTTGCGGTTGCTGGTTTTTTTGTTCTCAGTTACTTGTAGTACATAAACTCCATAAGGCACTAGTCTTGAAATATTTAGGTTGCTTTTGGAGATTTTTTGGGTAAGTACAATTTTACCGAATACATCGTAAACTTTAATCTGTTTGAGTTGATTGTCCCTTGTAATGACATTCACCATGTCGTTGAAAGCAGGATTGGGGTACAGCTTAAAACCGGGAATTTCTTCTTTTTGTTGATTTTGAAAATCAAATGAATCTTGGGCAGACATACTAATGGAAAAAACCATTAAAAGCATAAGGTAGGTAACGCGCATAACTATTGATTTGGGGTCAATACTTTAAAGGTAACTAAAGGATGTAGTAGGTCTTATAAAATGTTGTGAAAGCAGCCTAGGTGTTGGTGAACGGCATGTCAGGTTTCATTCATCCCTATTTTGTTACCGTTTATCGAGAGGCATTTGTCCTAAATAAATAAACTTTAGAGTCTGAATGTAGTACTTTGGAGTGAAAACGTATTGAGCTACTTAACGATTAGTTTTCTTGTAGCAACCTTATTGTTTTGGTATACGCGTAGAACATATACACCGGCATCTAAATCATAAAGATTTAGTTCATCGCCAATAATTTTTGTTTCTAAAACCTGTGTGCCCAAAACATCGTAAATTAAGATTTGTTTTGGAGAGACATCAGAAGTGCTAACATATACCTTTCCATTAGTTACCGGATTTGGGTAAAGTTTAAAATCTTTAATATCACCATTACTTTGAGCGTTTTGCCCATAGGAAAAGGAAATACATAAGAAAGTAATTAAGAGGTAAAAGTGCTTCATACAATTACGTTAGCAAATAATATACCACAAATATACGAAATCTTTGTTTTGATCGTTTCCGCAATTTATAGGTTGTAGGTAAATATGTGTATTATGAGTATTTATAGTGGTATTTGTACACCGGAGCAAGGAGCTAAGCGAATTTATTTTACTAATTTGAGCCTGCTATATAATTTTGCTCTTTTTAATTAAACCTCACACCAATTGTTCCTTTTGAAGAAGTTTTTGTTCTTATTTTTTTGCTGTTTAATGGCTTCCTGTACATCTAGGAATGACCAGTGCATGGTACAGTCTGGTGAGGTTTTGGACAGTACATTGTTCTACTATAATCTATCAAAAGATAAATCTCTTTCTTTAATAGATAGGAATAGTAATGCTCTAAAATCATATCAGAAGATTAAACATTCTATCAAGGATAGTCTCTATGGTCAGGTGCTTTATCAAAAGAATCTACTTCATTTAATTTCTAAAGAGTATGATAGCCTGCGTTTCTATAATGATGTATTGCTAAGTAATTCCCTTAATGTAGATAAAGCGTCTGTATTAGGAGAACAGTACTATCTAATGGGGTATTATTTTGCCGAAATAGCGCACGATTATAACAAGGCTATTGAAAATTATTCTTTGTCAAAAGAATATTTCATGAGAGTTAAAGACAGTAGCTTGGTTGGGGAGAATCTTATGAATATAGGTGTTATTCAAAAGAACAATAATGATTTTTTTGGTAGTAAAGAGACACTTACGGATGCTTTAATTTTTTTGAAGAATCCCGCAAAAAGGGCTAATTGTTACAATACCTTGGCTACCAATCACAGGAAGTTACTCAACTTTTCTGATGCTATAGACTATTACCAGAAAGCTATTCATACAGCAGAATCCGAAACAGATAAGCTCATTTATGAAAATAACCTAGCGGCTAATTATATTGATAATAAGGAGTTTGATAAGGCTGTTACGCTGCTAGTTGAGATTAGCAAAGATTCTGTTATTTCCAAGAACCCAAAGGAGTATGCAAGAGTGTTGGATAATCTTGCATATGCAAAGTGGTTGTCTGGGGTGTCTATTAAAAGTAATGAGTTTGAGCAGCCATTAAAAATAAGGGTTCAGAAAAAGGACAAAAGAGGTAAAATTGCCAGTTATACCCATTTGGGAGAATTTTATAGTAATGACAACCCTAGAATTGCCATACAGGATATATTTTGATTCGGTTATCCAATTATCTAAAAGTTTAAAAATCCCGCGTGCAGAAAAGGATGCCTTAAAATTTGTGATGCAATTATCGCCTACAAATATTGAGATAAGAAATAGGTATGTGTTTTTGCAGGATAGTATTTATGATCAAGAATTAAAAGTAAAAACCCAATTTGCCAAATACAGGTATGATGATAAGTTAAAGCAAGAATCTATACTTAATTTGGAAAAGGAAAACGTAGAGCACCAATTGGAGGTGGTAAAGGAGCGTAACCAAAAAATAATATCCTACACTGGTTTAGCATTGATTTTGTTCATTTCCGCTTTCGCAGGATTTTTCTCAATTCAAAGGGCTAAGCGATTAAAACAGGAGAATAGAACGGCAAAAATGGAGGCAATTTATGAAACGGAAGCTGAGCTGTCTAGAAAATTGCATGACGACTTTGCTGGTAAGCTTAACCATGCTATGGTATTGCTTCAAAATGGTTCGGATAACACAGATGTGTTAAATGTTGTTGATGATCTCTACAATCAAAGTAGAGATTTTTCTAGAAAAATTAATGATGTAGATACCGGGCCAAAATTTAAAGAAGTTCTTTTTAGTATGCTAAGTAGTTATTGTAAAAACACACAATTAATAGTGACTGGTAGTGCAGACATAGATTGGTTGATTTTGTCCGATATTACTAAGAAAACTTTGTACAAGGTGCTGCAAGAGCTCATGATAAATATGCAGAAACATAGTGCTGCATCTGTTGTGTCAATCCATTTTGAGCGGACTAAGACAAAGTTGAAAATTAACTACACAGATAACGGTAATGGAGCTACAAAAAGCAGCTTGAATAATAAAAATGGTTTGTGGAATACAGAAAAGCGTATTCTAGCAATTAACGGAAGTCTTACTTTTGATTCAGAGAAGGGCGATGGTTTTAAAGCTCAAATTGAAATACCGAATTAAATAGTGCAGACTATGTTCAAAAAAATACTGATAGCAGAAGATTTTCAAGACACCAATAAAGGCATTGTAAATGCCTTGGAAAATAGGATGGAGGTAGAAGATATCCAAGAAGAACTTTATTGCGATAAAGCCTTTAATAGGTTTAAGGTAGCTTTTCTTAATAAAGAACCCTATGACTTGTTAGTGACCGATTTATCATTTAAAGAAGGTCCTGTAGCTCGTAGGCTAACTTCAGGCCAAGCTCTTATTGATGCAGTAAGGCAGGTAGATCCGGATATCAAAGTTATTGTAAATTCTATGATAGATGATCCTGCCCAAATTAATCCGCTTTTTACAGATCAAAAAATAAACGGCTACGTCTGTAAAGGTCGTAATGGGCTTAATGAGTTGATTATTGCTATACAAGAAGTTTACCAAAATAGAACTTATGTATCTCCCCAAATTAATCTGAACAGTAACAACTCGGTTTTTGAGCTAGATAAGTATGATCTTTTAATTTTACAAGATCTAGCCGAAGGTTTTACTAAAAAGGAAATCTCTGAAAAGCTAAAGAATCAAAATATTTCTCCAAATAGCGAAAGTACTATTGATAAAAAAGTAAGCCGTTTGTTTGATGCCTTTGGGGCTAAAAACACACATCACCTTATTGCCAAGTTAATTAAGCAAGGTAGAATCTAAAGTTTTGGCTTCTCGTCTTTGTATTATTATTTTAAAACTTAAACCCCTTACGGATATCTGTAAGGGGTTATCTTTTTATGGTGGTAGTTTTGGTCTAACCAAACTGATAGATGACCAAATATTATATTACTCACACAGCACAACTCTATGGAGTTGAAGATATGCATGCTAGACTGCAACTTGCTTGCTTCTAGGATTGACAAGGCAGGTTTAGGGTTTCAGGCTATGGACCAATTAACAATTGTTATAGTCAAAAAATCTATGTCCAATCTAATGTCTGTAAGTGGTGTTTTAAAAAGTACTCTACTCAATATAAAATTTAATTAAGATATAGACCGGCCTGTTTAAGAGATGTTTGGGGGAACATTGAATTTTGCAGGCTTGGTCTTTAATATTATTTCAATAATATCCATACTAACCACTGATAAATTATGTGCATGAAAAACTTAACGATGCTGTTGATTGTTTTACTCTTGTCATTTCCGAAATATTCGAATGCCCAAAACGATGGAGCTGTTGTTGCGGGAGCAGTGGGCGCATTGGTTGCTATTGGTGCAAGTGTGGCCGCGGTGGAACAAATGAAAGAAAGAGCGGAGTTAACTGCTACGGAATGGTTGTTGGCAAATAATCCTAGAATGACCAGTTTTTCATTAAAAACATTGGACTTTGATGGTAAAAAGTTAAAAGACATGTCTTCGGCTTCTTTAATCACTTTTAAGATTCAGGAATTTATGCCAATGGATCAGCCAGAATTGAATGGTATAAAGCAAGTCTTACTTGGTTTTACTAGTCATGGTTGGATTAATGAATATGGAATAGATTTCACAAAAGTACAATGGTTTTTAATAGACAGGACGGAATGGGTCAAGATGATGGTGGCCTATGTGAAAACAGCATCCGATGAAAAAAATGAAAACAAAGTGGAAGGTCTGTTGACGCAAGGTAAAATTCTGAATAGGGGGATAAAGGTGAAAAATAAAGCTGTCATACCTTTTTACAGATTATCCGGAGATATGTATGTAGTTGTGGATTATTCAGATGCTATGAAGTTTATATACAATGAGCGGTCGTTAGGAATTTTTTTAAAGGAAACCAGAGACTTGGTACAGATAAAACGAAGCAGCCTCATTGAAATTCATGAGTTCTTTTTTAAAAATAACTAGTAGTTAGTTGTGGGGCTTAGTTGTAATTAAAACGATGGCCCACCTAGTATAAATAGCTTCTTGCTTTTGTATGTGCACCTTCGTAATTACTAAGAAAATATTTAGTTAAAATTAGTTTGCTCTTTGAAAATACGTGAATTTAGAACGAAGCTTTATGTATAACGTGGATTATATTTTTTAGGCTAAAAATAAGTAGAAAGAAAAAGGGCGGTAATTAATTTTAATAAGAAACAGCTGCTATGTAGAAATTACCATTCTTGTCCATCTCCATGCCCTCCATCATAATAAAAACAGATTTCTTTTACATAAGCGCTATTTGTATGTTTTAATGCTCTCAACCAGCAATCATAATCTTCTTTACCATTTCTAATATTTTTAAAATTATTTATTTTGGTCAAAATTGACTTTTCTAGGACTACGCTACTCATAATAATACAATTATGCACATTTAAGAACTCAAAAGTCCATATGTCAGGAAAACCATTCGCTAACATGTTGTTAGTCTTTTGGTTTAGTACTTTATTAATTAATGGAATTTTCTGCAATGTTTTCCGACCAATATTGGCTGAATATTTTTCGTAAATTTTATACAAGGTTTGAAAATAATATTCCGCATTGTACTTTTTGTATTTCAAATTTTCATTGTAACTGCCATAGCCAAAAAGTCCATCCGTTGAAGACATTTTACAACCGGTTCTTTTCATTGCATCTAACTGAAGTTTTATTTTTTCTGGAAACCAAATGTCATCATCATCACAAAACGCAATATACTTACCGTTACATTTTTCTATACCTTTATTTCTGACATAACCACAACCGGCAGTGCCAAATAAACGTTTTGATTTTACTCTTGAATTTTCTTTTAAATGAACAATGGTTAATCCATTGCCCTCCCAATCATAGTCGTAATATTCTTGTTCTGCTGAACAATCATTAACAATAATAATTTCTAAATTTCCGTAAGTCTGTTGTTTTACAGATTTTATGGTGTTCATTAGGTATTTGAATCTATTAAAAGTTGGTATAACTATAGAAACCTTGGTCCATTCTATTTTGTATTTTGAAGAGAAAGCAATTCTGGATTAGAATTTAAATTTATTTTAAAAATTGCTTTTTCAAGCTATTTTGTCGGTGTTATTTTGAAAATATCGGTAAAAAGAAAAAATGAATATGCTTAGTTTTTTATTTCTGCAATAGAAATTAGAGTTTTATAAGAGTTAGATATTTGTATTTTAACGAAATAAATTTACTTTCAAAGGGTATTCAAGTCTAAATCGCTCCTTGTTAAATAAAGTAATTAACTTAGTATGGTTAGAAATATTAATGAAAAGAATTAGCTCTAACTTTAAGTAGTTTTAGGTATAAGAATATTCCCGCATGAGTAATATGAGTAAAGAGATTGTAAACGTAAAATATTGCATTTTGGGTTATGGTTATGCTTCGTTAATTGCATATCATAAGATACTTAAAAATAATGATCATGATGATGTTTTGATTCTTCAGAGCAAAGAGGCGAAACAAATTTTCACCTTAGAACATCAAAACTTTCAATTTAGTCCCTTACCTATTTTTCCTGTCAAAGAGTCTAAACTTTATAATTCCGATCTTTTTGACGATGTTGCAGAACAAAAGCCAATAATGGTTTCATTTTCAAAATTGAAAAATTTTGATTATTCTACTTTTAAAATAAAAGAAGGTTCTCTTGCTGATTTCATGGTTAAAGCACAAGGTGTTGATAAAAACTTGTGTTTAGGGGCTAAACAATGGGGTGAGGAAATGTTTACAGTACCTTTTAGCCAAGTGCAGTCTAAAATTGAAAGACATTATGTGAACCCTAAAGGGAATACACGAATAGGTTATATTAATGGTAAATCACTTTTTAAATATGCAATAGACAAACTTAATCCAAATGTGCTAAATTATTTAAACATAGAATATATTGACGTTAAGGAAAAAGAAGTGCATCTTAATGATAGTATTGTGCATTATGAACAATTAATTTCAACCTTACCTATTCATAAGCTGTTGAAATTATGTTCTCTTGAATATTATCATGATACTAGTTATGCTGGTTGTAAGTTTCATTTTTTTACTCATGATGGCGATTTTAAAGAAAATCAAATGATTTATGATTGTGATTATCATTCCGATATCATTCGGATTTTTTCTATTAGTAATAACTTTTTGATGGTGCAATTAAATAGCAAGAAACGCAATTCCGTTATTTCAAATATTGAAGACCGAGTACAAGAATTAGCTCCAAATATTAGTGGCTTATCGCATGTTAGAAAGCTTTATGTGCCTATGTGTTATCCTACAGAGCTTATTTTAGATAAGAGTACATTAGATAGTATTGCTTGCCTTAAAAAAAATGATATTATTCCGTTTGGAAGATTTGGCAATTGGGAGTATTCTGATTTGCATGAGCTAGATTGGTCAATTATTGATTAAAGGATGTCTTTATTTTTTAAATATAGTATTGTCTTTCTTTCATCGAATATCGAGATGGTTAAATTAAATTGTTACTAATTTTTAGATTCTTAGCTACTATTGTTAGGTTGGAACTTGAATTTAGCAACGGAACTAAATTCTCGGAGTATAAAACCTTATAAGGATGATGTTGAACTTATTTAATAGTTTTGAAAAGAGAAAAATTGAAATTATTAGTTTTTTTAAATAAGATTATAAAACTAGAACTGGAATGAAAAGTATAATTAAATTTAAATCATTATTATTTGTTTGTCTAGTAGGAACTCTTGCTAATTGTTCCAATTCAGATGGAAATTTAGACCAGATAAATTCTGGTAAACCAGAGATAAATGATCGTATGGTAGTTGGAAGCAACGTAAACGCTTTAGACTATTGGTCAGATACCAAATTAGTTTGGAGTGATGAATTTAATGGCTCGGATCTTTCAAAAGAAAATTGGTTTGTAGAAACCTCGTTAGCGGGAGTGGGTTATCATGGATGGCAAAATTTTACTGCTGATGAGAATTTAGAGTTAAGTGATGGAACTTTGAAAATTATTTCAAAAAAAACAGGTTTGGGACAAAAAGAAGGTGACTATACATCTGCACGAATTAATAGTAATGTTGCCTTTACATATGGCAAATTTGAAGTGCGGGCCAAGCTTTCTGGCAGTGGTAGTGGCCTTTGGTCTAAATTGGTTCTTTTAGGGAATAATATTGGAACTGTTGGGTACCCAAAATGTGGACAAATTTCTTTTATGGAATATACAAGCCACATCCCCAATAGGGTTTTTAATACAGTGCACACGGCGGAAAATGTGCTCAATGGCGAAAACATCGCAGCAAATTCAGGATTTATTCCATTAGAGACTGCAGAGGAAGAGTTTCATATATATGGTATTCTTTGGACAGATGAATATTTGAAATTTTATATTGATACAATGGAAAACATTGTTTACACGTTTATAAAACCATCTTCTGCAAATGAGAATAATTGGCCATTTTCAAAATCATTATATTTTGTTTTGGATACCTCTGTTGGAACTGAATTTTCGGATGGGAATGGCGTTGATGACGGTGTTTTTCCGGCTACTTTTGAAATAGACTATGTTAGGGTCTATCATGCTCAATAATTTGTATGCTTTATATTTTGACTCTTTTGGATACGTGTTTTGGTATGCGTATCATATAGAGAAAGGTTGGTATCCATATAATAACTGAATATAAGCCGAAGATTATCATTGAGATTTTATATCCTTAAGCTTCCACTTTTCTATCACTAAATATTTGCCAAAAATTACACCGTAATATAAGTATCTTTTCCACATACGTTTGGGCTCCTTTAATAACCTGCCTAACCATTCCAATCCAAGATTTATCCATATTTCACTTGGACGTTCAATTGTACCTGCGTAAAAATCAAATACTGCACCTATAGAGCAAATGGTTTTTGCATTTAAAAATTCTTTGTTTGTGTAGCTCCATTTTTCTTGTTTAGGTGCTGTCATGCCAACGAATAAAACGTCAGGTTTGAATTGATTTACCTCTTCAAGCATTTTTGCGTTTTCCTCTAATGAGAAAGCAGGCTTAAAAGGAGGGGAATAAGTGCCAATGCTAATATTAGGGTATTCGATTGATATCCTTTTCTTTATTTTAGAAAGGGTGTCTTTTGAAGAACCAAGGTAAAAACACGAACCGCCTTCTCGGTTTAGTTTTTCTAAAAGAAATTCATGAATGTCAGCACCTGCAATTTTTTTTATTTTCTTTCCATAAAGAAATTTGGAGGCAAGAACAATTCCAATACCATCAGGTATTAAGACATCAGACTGCATCAATGCTTCTTTGAAGTCGGGGTCTTCTTCTGCAATACAATAGGAGTATTGGTTTATGGTGCCTATCAAGGTCTTCTCCAATTTGGGTAATTGATTTAGAGTTCCATCAAAAATAGAATACCCCAAGCAGTCAACCTTACTTTTATTAACCATAGAATTTTTTTAATGTCTTTCGAGGCCTTTAAGGCCCATATGGTACCCAGAAATTTTAGTTAAAGTTTCTTTCTCTTTAATAATGTGGTTTTCTAAATCTTCTTCAGAATCAAATCGTGGAGCTATTTCCTTTGCGGGATTGCCGCCATAAATAGTATATGGATTTGTGTTTTTTGTTACCACTGATCCCGCAGCAATTATACTTCCTTTTCCTATGGTGATACCGCTCATTACAACAGCGCCATAGCCTATCCAAACATCATCTTCAATTATGGTTAGTTGATTTAGGCCTTTCCAATTGTAATTTTTATCACGTATTCTTGGAGCTAGTCGAATAGGAACCCCTATTTCTTGATAATGATGATCATATTTCCCAACTAGTGCTACTTTATTAGCGAAGATTACATTATCTCCAATAATACAATCTGTTTCAATCTGAGAATCTCTTCCAATATAAAAATTATCACCGATGGTAATTTTTGTTCTAGCCCAGATATATACTCTGAGTCCTGAATAGAAATTACTTCCTATTTGATGTTTTCTCCACTTGATACGTTTTAGGTAGAAAAATCTAATTTGTTTTATGAACTCTTTCATTTACTATTAAATGTTTTTAGAAACATAGTTTCTAGTTTTGAAAAGATTCGTGCTTTAATCCCCATTTTTCTTAAGAAACGATTCTGATATTTCTTCTTCACTTCAATAATTTCAGGGAATTGAATATTCAAGCTATGATTTGTATCTAATAGGGGTAAATATCTTTTATTAGAACCAGAAGTATGCGTAGCATGTGCATCCCAGCCATCATTGTATACTTTTGAATATAATGGATAGAGGGTAATACCATCTATTTTGAACTGGTGATAAAACCAACGTATGGCCCATGAATCGAGTGACCCTTCCATTTGACGTTTTAGCATGGTATTTACATCTGAGCCCAGTTGAGCAAATTTTCTCCTTCGGTTCTTGCTGTTTTTTAGGGTGTTATAGTCGCTGACATTCCAATCAACTGCTATCCATCTATCCTTCCAAGTTGCCCATCCCAGGACCAACCTCTATTAAGAAAATAGCTTTCTTCTTGAGATTTTGATTGAGCACCTAGGTCAAGGAATATCCTGAAATGGAAAATACTTTACTTGTTTCTTCATATTTATGAAGGGCCGAATTCATATAGGTTAAGAAATTAGGTGTGGTAATCAAGTCATCTTCCAATACAATTACGCTATCAGAAAAACTCATTACTTCAGATACACCAGATATTATTGAAGAAGCTAGTCCTTTGTTTAGAGTTGATTCTGAAATAAACACATTTTTAAACCCCTCTATGGAGTTTAAATACGTTCGTATTTTATTTACCTTTTGGACATCAGCCTCTTTTTTAGGGCCGTCTGAGAAAATATATAAATCTGAATCTTTAGCAAGAATGTTTTCTTTGAGAGCCTTAACAGTTTCTATTAGGGTGTCTAATCTAATATAAGTAAATAGTAGAATTGGTGCAGTTTTCATGTTTTCAGATTATTTGTTTTGACCGTATTCATGATATTTGAAATTGAAAATTGCAGCGAAGCTGCCTAAAGAAGGAGCAATGAGCTTTAGAAGAACATAATATCTATTTTTAAAGGGAAACAGAACGGACACTAAAATTATCATACCTAAGATTAGCGAAAATATATTCACAAGAATTTTCCTCAGTAACGAGAGGTAATTTTTTTCAAGTATAAGAATATAAGTATAGGTATTACCCCCACGAAAATAACGTTTAAAAAGCCAGTTTATGTTCGCTCTGCTTTTCGGAAAATATTCATAAGCTATAGCATTTGCCGAAAAAAAGATTTTTGCATTATTTTTAATAGCTTGAAGACTAAAGAAAGTATCTTCAGCACCTGTGCTGTTGAATCGCATGTCAAAAAAAATGTTATTTTTTTTAAAAAATGCGGTTCTTAATATGAGATTTCCCGATCCAATAGGAGCAAATAATTGTTCGTTATTTGAATGTTTTTTTCGTTTGAACCATTTTGATATATAATTTGGTGTTTCATTTTCAAATTTTGGCAATACCGGTCCAACAACAATATCTGCCTTATTGTTAACAATAGTTTTTGTTAACTCATTAAGCCAATCTTCAACTATATATTCATCATCATCTATACAAACTAAAAAATCTGGGTTAAAGGTATAGGCTTGCCTTAAAATTTCATTCCTTACATTAGATAACCCTTTATTTGAATTATTGAAATAATGTATGGTAAATTGATTTGGAATCTCTTGTTTAAGTTCATTTACCGTTATTTCTGCTGTTTTTAGCTTGTCATTATCTACAACAACAATGTCAACGCTATCTATAAAATCTTTATCTAAATTACTAGCGAAAATACTTCTGATTAATTTCTTAAGTAAAATTTCCCTTTTGTAGGTAGGTATTCCTATAACAATATTCTTCATTTGGTTTATGATCTAGTTACTAGTATATAATTTGAATGAAGGATTATTAAATTGGGGATATTCATTTGAATTTAGTGATTGAAAAGTTTGAGGTGTCCTTTTCGCTAATATATATTGTATCTGAAAAGGAATCTGTTGAAATAACAATTGTAATTACGTCATTAGCTTTTAAGCTTAAAAGCTCATTAACAAGAATACTTGATATTACTGATTTGTTGGTAGAGCCATTATTTGCTGCAACAAAAATAGCGCCAACAGGTGAGCCGTTTATATTAATTTTAGCGCTTGTGGTAGCAATCTGTCCAGTAGTGGAGGTGTTGGCACCAATTAATGATAGGTTGGCTCTAATATCATACAAACCAGCTAATTTTACGACTAGCGAATTGCCTTTTACCTCATAAATAGAATTGTCTCCATCTTTGAATTGTTCTATAGTAAAAATGGGAGCAATGGTCTTCCCAAATTTTAAGCCAATTTTAGATAAATTATTGGTCCATCTTCCTGAAAAGTTATTGCTAGAATTTGTGGAACTCTTCCCAGAAAGCGAATTAGTAACTGATTTATGGAAAACTCCATTTGCGTCTACCGTTACAAAATTATCGTTAGTTTGGGATGCTGCTAATTCTCTTACCCGTAATGTACCTGCTACATCTAGGGTTTCGGTGGGTTCACGTGTTTCGATACCCAACCCTCCTAAGATTTTCATAAATAATCTATGTTCTTTATTTACTTCATCAATATTTAGTCCGGCTCCCCTAAAGTTTATGTCGAAAAGTGTTCTGCCTAGATTTCCATCTTGAAAGGCAATCATACTTTGGTCTGCTTCACTACCTCTTATTATCAGAGGAGTAGCTTCTTGGTTTGCATTATTCAATAATAACTGAGTTGCCCCAATATTTCCGTTAACGGTTAATTTATTATTTAAGTTAGTGTTGGTGCCAATACCTAAGTTGTTGTTGATATTATCCCAAAAAAGTTCGCCATTGTTATGAGTAGCGGTCATGTCAGTGTCAGCAAAGAAAATTGAGTAAGGCTCACCAGTTAAAGAATTTCCATTAGTACTATTAAAGGAAATTAAAGTCTCAATTCCATTTGTATCGGTAAATGTATAGGTGTCATTGCCGTTATCAATTAAAGTGGCGTTATCACCATCAGAACCTTCTTCTTCGCTGCAAAGATTTCTCCAGACAGTTGCGTTATAATAATAAATACATTCTTGATCTACGTTGTAAACGATTGCGCCTTGCAAAGGGGTGATTGCCAGCATTTGAGCGTCAGTAAGTCTTGTAAGGACTAGGGCACGGGAGGTGCTTTCTAGCTCTAATACTGAAGTTGGATGAATACTGCTAGAGTTTTCCCCAATTTTGACTTGGGCTTGTAACATATGAAGAGAAATAAAAAAAGAAAAGAAAACTGCAATTATTTCTCGAATAGAATTATAAGGAATTGTGTCTGTTTTCATTTTTAGGGGGAATTCTATAGTGTTCTAAACTATTTAAAAAGATGATAATCCGTTTGATATCAAACCGGTATATTCTAAGTGTATTATAATGTTTACAGCAAAAAACCTGCCAAATTTCTTTTAAATCTCAAGGTTGGCTATGACTTATATATTCATTCTATGTGTTGCATGAAGTCTAGCAGTCAGTTAAATAAAGTACCAAAATAGAACATTTGATGTTTAGAGTTGTACAAATCTCGACGAGTGTTAGACTTAATCGGGTAAAGCTTGACCTAAGAGTAAAAGTCTTTTAAAATATCTTACTACAATAAAACATTTTGATTAAGTTAATTATATGCTTTGAGCAGCTTTAATAATTATTTCTTGAAAATTTTGAGCTACTACTTTGGTGTCATGTCTTTCTTCTGCTAGTTTTTTAGCAGTTGTTGCAAGACTTTCTCGATAGTCTTTGTCAAGAACCAATTTTTTTAGTTCTATCGTAAGAGCAGATTCATCTTGTTGAGTAACAATACTCGCCCATGAATTATTTTCTGCATACTGAACTAATGCGGTTTCTTTTGGCGCGTAGATTATTATTGGAGCTCCGCTCGCCATATATTCAGAAGCTTTAGTTGGCATAGAATATTTAATGTAGGCCAAAGACTCAGGGCTAAAGTCATACGGTAATATTAAAAAGTCAGCGCTTCCGAATTCATAAGGAAGTTGCTCATAGGGAACAAATGTTTTGTGTTCAACGTGATTATAATTTTTTATCCAAGATGGTGCTGATTGCGCTTGGATCATAAATTTTATTGACATATGAAGTTCGTTATTTACATTGGAAATAGCTTCCGCAATTGATTTTAAAGCAGAATCAATACCAAGGCCTATTCTGCCTGCATACAAAATTGTCGGGTTTTGACTAAGGTCATAATTCTTTTTTTGACCTTTCTGCCAAAATTCTAAATCTATGGGATTGTGAAAAGTAGCAAAGTCTTTTCCATATCTTTCTTGATACGCTTCACTCATATAGTCAGAAATACCTAGATGTATATCAGTTACATTTAGTAATGTTCTAAATTCTGAGTCTATTCTACGTTGCCAAGACTTTTTCATTAAACCTTTAACGCCAATCAAGGATGGCCAATCATCCATCATGTGAAAGATGAAGGGCTTTTTCAGGTAGTTTTGAACAGCGATACAAAAAAGAATACTAGCTCTAGAAGAGCATTGTGCATATACTACATCTGGGTTATATTCATCCAGCCAATTGCGAAATTTTTCCGAAAGTATTATTTTAGTGATTATATGAACTAGACCGGTATACTCTAAAATGGGGTTCATATATTTATTTAGAAAGCCTACTCTTGATTTTGATTTACTACTTTCATCAACAACTTTGTTTTTGGAAACATCGTTGAATTTTATTGGTCCACTTGAATATTTTCGGCTTAATAGATTGAATGGAAAACTCCATTTTCGTTCTTCGGAACCCAACTGATAGTAGTTATTGCAAATTTCAGGGTCGATATCTTTTGTTAAAAGATATCCTAAGCAGGTAACGGCCAGCTTGTCATTATCCCATCCCGAAAAGAGATTTGACATTGTAATTCCTCCACCAGTATTTGTGACAAAAGGTTGATTAAGTATTAAGACTTTAGGTAATTGCATAGATATTCTATTATGGAAGTTTTATATTTTTTGAACTAGTTAAAAAATATTCTTTAAAAACTTGATCGGACATATTACGCACCGATTTTGAATAACAGATACCTATGGCAATCCAAACAAGAATATAATTCAATGAGAATGTCGTAACAGTTGATGGGTATAAAGATATTAGCCAAAGTACAATCCAGAGTGCTGCTGCTTTTGAGAGGGTATTTTTTGAGAGGAATAAACCTTGAATAACTGCGGGAATAGCAATTAGTAGTAATAGCCCCAAACTTATTAAACCGCCCTTCAATATGATATTAAGATAATCTGTTTCAATTCCTTTTCGGTATCCTGGGTAGGACTATCAACCTCTATTCCAATGGGAGCGGCAACCATACCACTCATGCCTCTACCTATTATCCAATCTTTAATCTGCATATCAGCATAATAGAAATCTTCTACCCCACTTCGTGTATCTTCTGATCCTCGTTCCTTAGTTTTACTTAATAGTTTTGAATCTCCAATACCTGATGTTGTAATAACGTAAGATAGCATTAGGCTTCCGGCAAGAACAGAAAAAATTATCAACATAATATTACGTTTGTTTAAATAAAGAAATATTAATAATGTAAAAATGAAAATGCTTCCAGAGATAAAAATTAGACCTCTTCGTGCTCTGTAAATTGCTAGAAGGATTACGGTAGATAAAACTAAAAATGCTATTAATTGACTCTTTTTAGGTTGATAGTTGAAGGTCATTAGTAAAAATCCGCAGGGCAGAGCAAGAATTTTCACAAAAACTTCGAGTCGGTCTCTACTACTATCATCTTTGTTATTTAAAAATTCTGAGCCATCAAAACCCAGATGTATGAGGTAAAGTATACCTAAAATAATAGCAGTAGAAAATAGATATTTATAGAATAATGGGGGTTTGGGAACCAAAAGTATTAAGGGAACAAAATATAAAAATAGTCCGCTGCCTGGGTCAAAAAGGATAGTCTTTATAAAATTGTAATTGGGTGTAAAACCTCTTAGCACAACTGTAATGAGCCAAATAATATAAAAAGTGTATATGATTTTAAGATATTTATTTTCAAACCGAAAGGACATCATTTGAATAGAAGAAATAGTGAAGAGTCCAATTCCTACCAAACGCATTAAGTCACAAATAATAAAAATAGGACTTGCAGTTACTGACATGGTGTACCCTAAAGTGTAAAGCACAAAACCAAAGAAAAACAGTTTTAACATACTTCTATGTTCAAAACCGGTATCCATTTTGTGTAAATCACTAAGGGTGTACTGTTTCATCTTAATTCACTTATTTTTGGTTAAGAAGCCTTTTGTAAAGTGAAATATGTTGATTTACAATGGTCTCCTTATCTAGAGAAGAGTTAGCTTCAACCTTTAGTTTTTCACTCAAACAAAATTCTATGCCATCAGATAAATCTTTGGCATCTTTATATTTTGCCAAATATCCATTCTGTTTGTGATCGATAATATCACTAATACCACCAGTGTCAAAAGCGGCAACTGGTGTTTTACATCGAATAGCTTCTAATACTACTAAACCAAATGTTTCTGCAAGTGAAGGTGCTACAAAAACATCTGCAGCATTATATGCTGTAGCCGTTGAATACTCATCTCTTAAGCGCCCAAGAAAGTGTGTTTTAAAAGGGACGGCAGAGGCAACTCTTTCGTCATAATCACTACCAAAAATGGCCACTGTAATGTCTGCTGTATTTTCTTTCAATGCTAGATGTTCTAATGCTTCTGTTAAATAACTCCAGCCTTTATAGGGGCTTGTAGGAGAAACGGCTCCAAAAAGAATAATCGTGCCCGAAGTATTTAGCCCTAGTATTTCTCTAGCAGATTTTTTATCTATCGGCTTATAGGGTTTTGTGTCTACTAAGTTTGGAATTTTTACGATATCTTTTCCTTTCGTCAATAGAGATTTGTTGGCTAAGTCAAAAAGCCAAGTACTAGGAGCAAGAAAATGAAGATTTTTATAGGTGTTGTAGAGTTTTAATTTCTTCTTGAATTCTTTCATAGGCAATTGAGAACCTCCTTGAGAAAACATTTGACAGGAGGAGCAATCAGTTTTATAGTTTTCACATGAAAAACTATAATGGCAACCACCCGTTATTGTCCACATGTCATGCATAAAAACAATAATTGGTTTATTTAATGAGGCAAGATCTTCGATGTTTTTAAAGTTCAAGAACCCTCCTAGTATCCAATGTAAGTATATGATATCGGCATTTTGGACCATTTCATGATCAACAATATCGTTCCCTAAAATTGGTGAGGAAAACATGCCGTAACTACTATCAATCTTGCGAATTTTCCTATTATGCAGCCTACCATTTATTAGAGCTTTAAAACCACTCCTTAATTTTAGCTTATCTATTCTTTTGCTAATTGGAGCATCTGATGTCAATGACAGCATATAGGAGTCTACTTCACTTTCTAATAGCGCCTTATGTAGTCTATAAGCTGCATTTCCAGAAGGGGAGTTGTGGTTTTGTAGGTGTACAACTTTAGTCATCTTGTTTGTTTATTATGATTTGCATAATCTCTTTGAACTTAGATTCAAATACTTTTATAGTAAAGGTGTTGTTTGCAAATTCGTAAATATTTTTGCTTAGAATATCAAGTTCACCTGAATTGTAATTAGAGTATTCAGTTAGTTTATCGTTAATATAATCTACTTTATAGTCTTCTAAAAAAATTGCATTTTTTAATAGTCTGTTAAAACCAGAATCTTTATTTACAATAGGAATTAAACCATGTCGCATACAAGTTGTTATAGATGTAGAACAACCTTCTGAACTAGAAGGTAAAATTGTAAAAGAACATTTATTTACGATATCTAAAAACTCTTTGGACATTACATTGATATGCCCATAATCTATGATGTTATCTCTCTCTTTAGGATTTAGTAGTAAACGATCTTCTTCTGATAAACCTCCTATGTGTAAAGTAATGTCATCTCTGTTTGCAAAGATATCTAGTAATATATCGAGGCCTTTATGAATGGCACCAAAAGAACCAAACCATAAAAAATTCTTTTTAGTAATATCTATATTTTTTTGTAACGTTATGTCGAAATCAGGGTTTTTTAAACCAGTAGGAAAAAAGGAAATAGGGTTGCTGTATTCCTTGAGAAAAGGCTCAATCTCACTCATTGTGATAACATTGCTGTATGTTTTTTCTAAATGATGTGGTTTATAGAAATTGCCAGAACGTACTACACGAGCTTCTTTGTTTTTTCGTTCTTTAAAATAGTCTAATCTTTTTCTTTCTTCTCTGTAAACAAAATTTGGATGATGTTCTGTAAAGTACCAAACAGAAAGTGCATTGGGATTTTTATTAGTGAGCTCGTAAAATGCCTCGCCAAAACCAAAAATAAGATCGTATTTTTTATGTTGTAGCACCTCTACGGCTCTAAGATCATTACAACCAAAAATATCTATAGCATAGCCTAAATCTGAAATTACTTTAATTATTGAAGAAATTTCTTTAGGCTGTGTTCTTCCAATATTGATTTTGTCCCAATCCTCTAAATAGCTAGCTGTAATATAGCTTATGGCAGCTTTTTTTTGTGTTGTATCTGCAGCAGTATAGTTTATATTCTGAATTATAGGGGTATCCATGATACGCTCTGCATAAAAGATATCTTTTATGTTTCGCCAAATCATTGTCTTAAGTCTAAGTTTAATATTTTTTAAATGCATATATGCTTTTACTTAATATTTTTATCTGATCCAGATTCCTTTTTTATTTTTATGAATTATCATGTAATACTGTATAGGAGCTAAAATTATGGCGTTAAAATTAGCTAGTACAGATGCTATAAATAAGGCGTAAACTCCCATTTCAAAGTAGTTAATTAAAAGATAGGTTAGTGCAATATAAACTACAGGGCTTATGATGCTAGCCCAAAATTGTAGTCGTAAGGCACTTATTCCATTTAGAAAACTAACATATTTAGATCCGAATATAGAAAATAGAAAAAATATCAGACCCCAGAAAGAAAGCCAATAATCAATAGTTACTTTTCCTTTTCCTAACCATAAATCATAGATGGTATGAGAGAAAATAAGCATAATAATACCTAGTAAGATAAAGCCTAGATTAAGGATGTTATACTTTTTTATACTATTCTTAATCCAATTTAAATCATTTTTTACGTATGCTTCTGTGGCTGCAGACCAAAATGGAGTTAGAAATATCATAAATCCCATGTTTAATACTCCAAAATATTTAAAAACAATATTATAGTTGGTAACATCTTCTGGGCCAAAATTTCTAGAGATTATAAAGTTTGCAGATTGAAACTGAACAAGCCCCGCTATTTGAATAACAAAAAAGACAACTCCTAAATTGAATAAACTTTTAGCGTAAGAAAATTTAATTTTAGAATATGTGGGTTTGTAGTCTTTATATTTTCCTTTAAAGAAAAATATATTTGCACCAATTAGTGCTAGTAAAGGAGCTATGCAAAGCGCTAGCCCTAAATTCACTAAAGAACCCTCTGTTGTTTTAACTAAAATAACAATTATTAATAGGGAGAGGACTTGCCCTATTACATCTATTAATGAAGCTTTTGCTGGCTCCTGGTCCGCAGATATTATAGTAGAGATTGTTCTTAATACAAATTGTAGGCAAAAATAAGTGAATACAATTAATGCCAAACTAGAGACATCGTTACTATACTGAGGGTCTAGTTTTAACAAAGAACCCCAATCCAAAAAAGGGTTAACGGCTAAATATAATAACCAGATACTAATAAATACAATTGATAGGATGCCGTAGGTAGTACTTACATAAATTTGTGCACTCTCAATATCGCCTTTAGCTTTAGCTTCTGCAAATTTATTTCTTAAACCATGAGTTATACCAATATCGAAAAAACTAAACCAAGCAACTACAGAGCTTAAAGTCAGCCATATACCGTATTGAGCGGTATTTACATAATTAAGAGTTAGTGGAACGACTAATAAACTAACAGCAATACTTCCTCCTTTGATGAAGATAGAAGTAAAAATGTTTTTTTTCGCTTTGGCACTTCTTTCATGTCCTCCACCAATATGTTTTTGGAATAAAGCAACAATAGCTTGAAAAATAGATTGCATTTTTTTGTATAATTTTTTTGGAATAAAAAACTGTTGAATTTTGCTTGATTATTTTTTTTCGTAAATTCTTTCTCTATCCCAAGTAATATTATCTTTTATTTTTTTTGCAGGTATGCCACCTATAATTATATTGGTTTGATTAAAGGAATTTGTAATTACAGATCTAGTCGCTACTATGGAATTGTCGGCAACAGATCCTCCTTTCAATATACAAGAATGCGCACCTACCCATACATGATTGCCTATAGTAATGTTTTTAGCATAATTAATTCTTTTGTTACTTAGAATATCAATAATGGAATGTGAATCACCGGTTCTAACATCAATAGCATTAGCAAACATACAATCGGCTCCAATAGTCACTTTTGAACTTGGTTCCGTTACAGCAATGTGGGTATCTTCAAAAGTTGAATTTTTTCCAATATATAATTCGCAATGGTCATCTTCAATCCATAGTTCACCAGCACGATTAAATTTAACTTCCTTAGATAGAACAATGTTATTTTGATTACCTCTTATAAATATGACAACGTTATTTAGAATGCTTTCTTCTTTAATAGAAATTTTATTGGAATTACCTACAATATCTATTTTACAGTTTAATAGACGCGAGGAAGCATCAATTTCAATACTGTTATTTTTGCCTTTTATGGATTTAGTGTATGGTTTTTTAAATAATTTTCCATCACGGAAATTTCTAATAACCCTTATTAAAAAGGGGGACTGTTTTACAAAAGACTTCAGTTCTTCTTTCATGCTTTTTCGTGCTGTCTATCGCTATTTTTGCGAAATAAAATGTGGGAGTTGTGAATATGATTCTATGATTCAATCATAGAATCATATTCTTCCCCGTAAAGATTGTAGCCGTAACCATAGCCATACGAATAGTCATCTTTGATAAGTCCTCTTTGTTTTATCGCATTAAAAACTATAGATACATTTTTAAGGTTTTTTAAAGCCTCAGAATCATTTAAATGTTTAAGAACTTTCAATGGTGTTTTTCCATGGCGTACAACATAAATGGTTTCATCACTATACTCTGCCAATAATTTTACATCGGCAACCAGATTTATAGGTGCAGAATCAATTATTATGTAGTCAAAGTCACGGGATAATTCTTCAAAAAGAATATCTATTTTACCATTTAATAGAAGCTTAGTATGGTCGTCATTTTTTTTACCGATAGGAACTATAAATAAATTTTTGTTTGAGGGAGAATTTGTCAAAATTTCTTTATAATCTGCTTTATCAGACAGGTAGTCTAAAATACCTTTACGATTAAGGATGTTAAAGAATCGCGAGGTCTGAGGTTTTAAAAAATCCATGTCAATTAAAGCAACTTTTTTGCCAGATTGAGCAAGACAATATGAAAGATTAGTTCCAACAAAACTTTTTCCCTCACCCTCAATGCTGGAAGTTATTAAAATTTTCTTTTTCTTGAAACTACGACTATAAAGACCTATTGAGGCGGCAAGTTGCCTAAAGTGGGCAATAAGAACTGCTTCATTTGGTTTAATTTCGATTTTTTCTTTTTCTGAATAAAAAATATTTCTTAACCCAAGCTTATTAGTTAAATAAGTGAGTGAATGAGAGGGCTTTTTGGATTCGTTGTAATCTTCAACAACGCTTAAATGAGGTAATTCTAAAACTACAGGTAAATCAATAGAATTTTCAATTTCAGAACGGAACAGTACATTCCTATTCATCATTTCTTTAAAGATAATAAACCCTAAGCCAGAGACAAATGCTAATGCTATAGCAATTAAATAAATCAAAGATGATTTTGGCGAAACAGGGCCAACAGATGATTGCGCCAAATCAACAATTCTGCCATCGCCTCCATTTGGGGCATAGCTCAATGCCGTTTCTTCCCTTTTTTGTTGTAAAAAGGAATAAAGCTCGTTTTTAATTTCCTTACCTCGTTCTATTTCTAATAATGCACGCTCTTTTTCAGGAATATTATTAAGCGCTGATGCGGATCGATCTGCATTAAAATTTAGGTTGGCCAAACTAGCCTTGAGGTTATTTTTTTGATTTCGAATATTCTCCCGTATACTAGGTCTCAGTTTTTTAATTTCATTGGCCACAGAGGCAAGAATAGGGTTGTTCTCTGCTGTTGTTTTACTTAATTTTTCATATTCTATTTCGGAATCATAAAGTTTTTCTAACAGTTGGGTCAAAACTGGGTCTTCAACACCTAATGTAGAAGGAACTAAACCTGTTTGATTTTTTTTTGAAACTACATATTGGTCCACTTTACTTAGGATAGATAATTGCCTGTTGATACCAGCTATTTGGCGATCGTAATCGCCAACGTCTTGTAAATAAAGTCTCCCTTGTTCACTTAAGTTAACAACACCCTTTTCAGAACGGAAACGTTGAATTGAATATTCAAGTTCGTTAAGTTCTTTTTCAACTTTATTCATACGTTGTTCTATAAAAGTAAGCGTCTTGGAAGCAAGGTCATCTCTATCTGAAATAGCTTTTTGATTGTATGCTGAAATCAAATGATTTAATATGTTTACACCTCTTTGAGGGATAGGGTCTTTATAGGTAAGACGAACCACTGTGGATAACTTATCTGTAGGGCTAGCATCTAAGCCCCCTAAAAAAGCGCGAGCCAAGCTTTTAGGATTAGCAAAGGAGTAGTAAAGTTCTCTATTTGTACTTCCGGATTTATTTGCATTTAATTTAAACTTTGTTTCTCCAAATGCAGGGCCTTCAACCCATTCGTTAATAGGGTAGATTTTATTTTCGATCTTAACCGTATTTCTTATTGAATCATATTCAAAATAGAATTTTTCCGCACCGGATGGTTGAAAAATTTTATCTGGATTTCTTAATTCAACAACTATGGGAGAGGTGTTGTAAGCTTGTTTGGATCCAAATAATTTATCTTCAAAAACAGGTGCGTATAACTGTAAGTTCTTGACCACTTGAGTCATGATAGTCCTAGACTGAATGACCTCAAGTTCGTTTTCAACTATTTTTTTTGAATCAAAAGGATTCATGGCTTCCATTACTTTTGGATCATTGACACCTTTGTTCTCATCCTTTATTATTAGTGTTGCGGATGCCTCATAAACAGGTGTGGTTGTTTTGAGATATCCCCATGCTCCAACAAAAAAAAGTGGAATTAATAGTGCAAATAAGGGCCAATAAGGGAGAAACATGGACAAGAGCATACGCAAGATGTTCTCATCAGCACTCGATTTGTTCACTTCGTACATGTAATGAATTTTATTTAAGATTTATGACAGCAATAATTGTCAAAGAAATAGCACTTAAGATAACCGGAATCCAGTCTCTTATGCCGCTAGAACTAGCTACTTTTGCATTATTGGGTTGGACATAAATGATGTCATTTGACTTAAGATAGTAATATGGTGAACTAAAAATTTCGTTAGAGGTTAAATCGATTATTCGCATTCTTTTTACACCGTTTTCCTCTCTAATGAGGGTGATATTATCACGTCTACCAAAAATAGTTATATCTCCAGCTAAACCTAAAGCCTCCAATATTGAAATTTTTTCACTTGGTATGGTAAGTACAGATGGATTTTTTACTTCTCCCAGAATAGATACCTTATAATTTAAATAGCGAATGTCCACAATTGGTTCAAGCAATAGTTTTCTATTAATCAACAATGTGGTTATTTCTTCACGTAATAAATTTTTTGTTTTACCAACGGCTTCAACTTTACCTAATATAGGTAAACGTATAAATCCATCTTGCCCTACTAAATATCCAGAAACTCTAGTGGTATTCCCTGCATTAGTTGATGATTGAGCTACGGCATCATTAGCAACATTAAACATCTTTGCTGCATCAGGGTTTATACTGCTTACGATAATGCTCAGTAAGTCGTTCTTTTGGATTATTGGATCTAGATTTTCACTGCGATTCGCAAAAGCCATATTGGCGTCTTTATTAAAGTAAGTTGCATTTTTTGCACTACCACAAGACACTAGAAAAAGTAAGCCAGTTATTATATTCAATGAAAATAATAGTGATCTTCTTTTGGGTTTGGAAATAACAGTTTTATTAAAAAAATGTTTTATTCCTAAATAAAATTTCATAGTGTGCAAGTTAATTATTAAAGCTATTATCAGTTTTTAAAGTCTACAAATATCAAACGGAAAAGTAGATGGTCTTGGGTTTTTTGCCAAATAAAACCGATGAACTTTACGCTTTTACATATTTATGGCAAGATACATACGTTTTTTAGTTGGAGATGGATTATTTTATAATCGCAGTAATGGTTTTGGAAAGCTGTAGCTAAAGTAATTTTTGAAATTACATAAGCTTATAATGATTCAGTTGCTAGTGAAAGAATGCGCCACAGTTTCTAAAACTAAAAAAGCCTCCAACTTGCGTTGAAGGCTTTTCGCGGTCTGGACGGGACTCGAACCCGCGACCCCCTGCGTGACAGGCAGGTATTCTAACCAACTGAACTACCAGACCGTGGCGTTTAGCGAGTGCAAATATACACCGCATTTTCAATTGCGCAAACAATTTTCGATAAAAATTTCATCATTATACAAATTTCTTTCGCTCCACTAAATAGGTGTTGAGTATTTTGGAGAAATCTCCCTTTACATCAACCTCCACATATTTAATCTTGTACTGGGCGCATTTTAGTTTCAAATCTTCAAAATAAGAAGTGACACTGCGTTCGTAAGCTTCCTTTATGTTGCTGGAATACAAATCTATATGCTCGCCAGACTCTACATCTAAAAAACGTTTGGGTGTATTGTCAAAATCAAAATGAAACTCTGTAGATCGGTCTAAAAGATGGAATAGTACTACTTCATGCTTGTTATATTTCAAATGACGTAGGGCATCAAATATTTTTTCATCATCTGCGGAATTTTGAAACATATCCGTAAAAAGAAAAATAAGGCTTCTTCTTTTTATGTTTTCTGCTATTTGGTGCAAATAGGTATAAGTTTCCGTTTGTTGGGCTGGTTTTGAGTCTAGACTGATTTCACTCAATTTTGCTAATAGCATTTGATGATGCCTTTCACTTCCTTTTTCTGGAGAGTAAAAGTTATAGCTGTCCGAATATACACTTAGGCCAACGGCGTCTCGCTGTCTTTTAAGGATGTTCATTAAAGCAGCAATGGCTAATACTCCAAAATCGATTTTATTTAAATTGGTGGCCGATAAATCCTTTACTTCCGGGTAATACATAGAGGCTGAACTATCCAGTATCATATGACACCTTAAATTGGTTTCTTCTTCATACCTTTTGGTGTACAATTTATCTGTCTTCGCAAAAAGCTTCCAGTCTATATGTTTTGTGCTTTCGCCATCATTATAAATCTTATGTTCTGCAAATTCCGCTGAAAACCCATGAAACGGACTCTTATGTATGCCACTAATAAAACCTTCCACTACTTGGTTGGCTAAAAGCTCTAAATTTGAGAAAAGTGAAGTTTTATTTAATTCGGATTGCAGGTTCATGTTACTAAGATAGGCATTAAACCTAAAACTAAAATTGAGGGAAGCTTCAGTTTTGGGCATAAAAAAAATCCCACTAAAAGCGGGATTTTTTCTATAGCTCCCTTTATCAAAGGAAAACAATATTATAAAGCTGCGTCAATCGCGTCTGTGTATACTTTCTTAGGAGAAACTCCAACCTGACGGTTGATTATTTCACCATTTTTGAATACCAATACAGTTGGAATGTTACGCACACCGTACTTAGCAGCAAATTCTTGATTTGCATCAACATCTACTTTACCTACAACAGCTTTGCCTTCGTATTCTGAACTAACCTCTTCAATGATAGGGCCTACCATTCTACATGGTCCACACCATGCTGCCCAAAAATCAACTACTACTGGTTTGTCACTTTTTAATACTACTTCGTCAAAAGTAGCGTCTGTTATTTCTAATGCCATGATTTTCTATTTTTAGAATATTATACAAAGTTAGTCAAATATATGCCTGTTTCCTTACTAACGATACATTGCTTTTAGCTATTGTGCTATCAATGTAATTTATAGGGTTAAAATTGGTAATGGACTTATAAGAAGCTAACCTAGTTCAGTTTATAGTGTATATCGTTTTGTTTTAGAGTAGCTAATAGTTCACTACTTATATGAACCTTTTGCTTTCTACTCGTTAGGCTTACTTTTATCTCTTCTTCCATCTCATATACGATAAAATTAAGAGGATGGTTGCCTTGGTGGGAAACAATGGTTTCTTTTAGCTGATGAATGTCTTCTTCTTTTAGTGTGTCAATGTTCAATTTAATAGTGAGCTTTTTGGCATAAGTCTCCATAACTTCTTGAAGTAGCATAAAGCTATTGAACTGAATACGTGGGTCTCCTTTTTTACCGGTATCTCTGTTTGTCCACCCATCTTTGACAAAAACTTTAATGTAGGCAAATGAATTGATCATAAGGAAGTGGCGGAACCTTAGGTATTCTTCGCCAAAAATTCGGAATTCAAACGATTCTGTATAATCTTCTACAGTGAAAAGTGCCCAGCCTTTTCCGTTTTTGGATACACGGTGTTGTACGTCCGTAATAACGCCGGCAAAGGCTAATTCACGATTAACGACGGTTTCAAGATTGTTTAAATCGGAAAGTGAAGCATTACAGAAGGCGTTTACTTCTGTTTTAAAATCGTCCAAAGGGTGACCTGAAATATAAATACCTACCACTTCTTTTTCACGACGTAATTTTTCCATGGTGCCCCATTCTTCGCAAGGTGGTACTACCGGTTCTGGTATTTGTACATCACTAGCTTCGCCAAAAAGACTTACTTGACTAGAGTTTTCGCTTTCTTGAAATTTGGCGCCATACTTTATGGTTTTTTCTAAGAAGGTGACTCCATCTCCCTCATCATGAAAGTATTGTGCTCTATGGGTATCTCCAAAAGAATCGAACCCGCCGGCAACAGCTAAACTTTCAAATGCTTTTTATTGGCGGCACGTAAATCTATTCGCTTTGCGAAATCAAAAACCGACTTAAACGGGCCGTCTTCATCTTTTCTATGTTCAACAATAGTTTCTACGGCGCCACGACCAACGCCTTTAACTGCACCCATTCCAAAACGGACGGCACCAGCATCGTTTACTGCAAATTTGTAGTAAGATTCGTTTACATCTGGTCCTAGAACATCAAGCCCCATACGTTTACATTCTTCCATGAAGAAAGTAACCTGCTTAATATCATTCATATTATTACTCAGTACCGCAGCCATATATTCGGCAGGGTAGTGGGCTTTACAATAAGCGGTTTGGTAAGCAATCCAAGCGTAGCATGTAGAGTGAGATTTGTTAAAGGCATAGGCTGCAAATGCTTCCCAATCTTTCCAAATCTTCTCTAATTTATCTGCTGCATGCCCTTTTGCAGAAGCCTGTTCAATAAACTTAGGCTTCATTTTATCTAGAACGTGCTTTTGTTTTTTACCCATTGCTTTACGCAAGACATCGGCTTCACCTTTTGTAAAGTCGGCCAGTTTTTGCGAGAGTAGCATCACTTGCTCTTGGTATACGGTAATACCATAGGTCTCTGCTAAATATTCTTCACAGGCATCAAGGTCATAAACAATTTCTTCGGTACCATGTTTACGGGCAATGAAACTTGGTATGTATTCCATTGGGCCAGGACGGTATAAGGCGTTCATGGCAATAAGATCCGCAAAAACAGTGGGTTTAAGAGACCTCATGTGTTTTTGCATTCCATAGCGATTCATATTGGAATACACCAACAGTTTCTCCTCTTTGAAAGAGTTCGTATGTTTTTACATCATCTAGCGGAAAATTCTCTGGATCTAATTCAACTCCATGCTTGGCCTTTACAATTTTAACGGTATCCTTAATTAAGGTTAGCGTTTTTAATCCCAAGAAATCCATCTTCAATAAACCGGCATCTTCTACGACCGAGTTATCAAATTGGGTACAGTACATTTCGGAATCTTTTGCTAAAGCTACCGGAACGAACTTCGTAATGTCATCAGGGGTAATAATGACTCCACAAGCGTGTATACCTGTATTACGAACAGATCCTTCAAGAATGTAAGCTTGATTCAATGTTTCTGCTTCAGGGCCATCGCCTTCGGAAATAGCTAAAAGTTCGTTTATTTTAACAAGATCTTCAGCCCTAAATTTTGCCTTTAAGATTTTTTCATCAACCCCAATAATCTTTTTTAGTTTAGACATATCGGGTATCAACTTCGCCATGCGATCTGAATCTTGCAAAGGCAAATCTAAAGCACGAGCCGTATCTCTAATTGCAGATTTGGCAGCCATGGTGCCGTAAGTGATAATCTGTGCCACTTGGTTTGAGCCGTACTTATCAATTACATAATCCATTACACGACCACGACCTTCATCATCAAAGTCAATATCAATATCGGGCATAGACACACGATCCGGATTCAAGAAACGCTCAAAAAGCAGATCGTACTTAAACGGGTCTAAATTCGTAATCCATAAACAGTAAGCAACTGCAGATCCAGCTGCAGATCCACGACCAGGACCTACGGAAACATCCATAGCTCTTGCCGCCCTTATGAAATCTTCCACAATCAGGAAATAACCAGGGTAACCGGTTTTTTCAATTACTTTAAGCTCAAAGTCTAGTCGCTCATCAATTTCGGGTGTTATTTCGCCATATCTTTTTTTGGCGCCTTCGTAGGTAATGTGGCGTAAAAATTTGTTTTCTCCACGTTTACCATTATCCAATTTGTCTTCTTCAAATTGAAATTCCTCTGGAATATCAAAAGCAGGTAATAATACATCACGGGCTAGTGTAAATGTTTCAACTTTATCTACAATTTCTTGAATATTGATGATTGCCTCTGGGATGTCTTTGAATAGCTCCTTCATTTCTTCCGAAGACTTGAAGTAGTATTCTGAATTTGGCAATCCGTATCTATACCCGCGACCACGACCTATTGGTGTGGCTTGTTTTTCACCATCTTTAACACACAAAAGAATATCATGCGCATGAGCATTTTCCTTTTCTGCGTAGTAGGTGTTATTGGTGGCTACTAACTTTACATTGTGTTTTTTTGCAAATTTGATTAATACTTGGTTCACCCGGTCTTCATCTTCTTGACCGTGGCGCATGATCTCTATATACAGATCATCGCCAAAGGTTTCCTTCCACCAGATTAAGGCTTCTTCTGCTTGGTGTTCACCAATATTTAATACTTTACTTGGGACCTCACCATATAAGTTTCCGGTAAGGACTATGACATCCTCTTTGTATTCCTCAATGACCTTTTTGTCAATTCGCGGTACGTAGTATTTACCGCTAACAAAGGCAATAGAAGACATTTTTGCCAGATTTAGGTATCCTTTTTTGCTTTTTGCAAGCATAACTATTTGATACCCGTTATCTTTTTGAGATTTATTGGTGTGGTCTTCACAAACTTGAAACTCGCAACCAATAATAGGGGTGATTTCCAATTCGGGTTCCGGTAATACATCTAAAGGTTCTTGTCCTTCTTCAAGTGCGCCGTTTTGGGTAGCCTCGTAACGTTTAAGATTTGCTTCGTTTCTGGCAACTACGCCTTTGTTATGATTAAGTACGCCGTTTACAAAGTGAAAGGCCCCCATCATATTCGCGTGATCCGTCATGGCTACAGCAGGCATTTTTGCCTTGGCGGCAGCAGCTACCAAATTAGGTACGCTTATCGTGGACTGTAGTATAGAAAACTGAGTATGATTATGTAAGTGGGAAAAGCTAGCGGATTCTAGTGTTGCAAGGTTTTCTTGTATTTCTTCTTGGGAAATTCCGCCGGTATCCTTATCCCAAAGCGCATCGGCTATTTTTTTCGATGCTTTTTTTAGATTGATATGTTTCAGGCCGATGAGCTGAATCTCCTGTGGATTTGCTTCCGAGAAATTCTTGAAATAATCTGGTTTAACATCTAATTGCTCAGCGGTATATTGCTGCTTACGGATAAGCTCTAGAAAACAGCGTGTAGTTGCTTCAACATCTGCAGTGGCATTGTGAGCTTCTCCAAAAGGCTTGCCAAATAGAAATTGATGTAATTCCGTTAGCGTAGGAAGCTTGAATTTGCCACCACGCCCACCGGGTATTTGACATAATTTAGCTGTTTGCTCGGTACAGGTATCTAAAACGGGAAGTTCTTGCAGCGGATTATCTACACCCATACGGTGAAATTCCGCTCCCATAATATTCAAGTCAAAACCAACATTCTGGCCAACGACAAATTTTGTCTTTGACATAGCTATGTTGAATTTCTCTAAAACCTCAGATAGTGAAATACCCTTTTGTTCGGCTAATTCTGTAGAAATACCATGAATTTGCTCGGCATCATATGGTATATTAAAACCATCTGGGCGTACCAGGTAATCTTGATGTTCAATACAGCGGCCCATATCGTCATGCAACTGCCAAGCTATCTGTATGCAGCGTGGCCAGTTGTCAGTGTCGGTATAAGGGGCGTTCCAGTTCTTTGGAAGACCGGTGGTTTCCGTATCAAAAATGAGGTACATAAAGGTTTGTGTTTGAGCTTAAAAAAGAGACTATAAAATTAAGTAAAAAGAACGCTCTTAAAGCTAATGACTTGTTAAGAGTTATCAACGAATCAAAAGCTGCAGTGTCAACCCTATTCAGGTGGTTCATTGTGTGTTGGTTACGATTAATTGGACTTATCTTTGGAAAAAGTTATAAAAGGGTTGTTTTTTATTGAAAACATGTAGGATTACCTCAAAAAGAAATTCTATATTTGCACCCCTTTTAAAGGGAAGATTTTAAAATGAATTAATAACAAGGGTCGGGCACCCTACAAATTAATGTGATATGCCAGTTAAAATTAGATTACAAAGACACGGTAAAAAAGGAAAACCATTTTATTGGATAGTTGCTGCAGATGCAAGAGCTAAAAGAGATGGTAAATTCTTAGAAAAATTGGGTATTTATAACCCAAACACTAACCCTGCTACTATTGAATTAAAAATAGATGACGCAGTAAAGTGGTTACAAAACGGTGCTCAACCTACAGACACTGCTAAAGCAATTCTTTCTTATAGAGGTGTACTTTTAAAGCATCACTTATTAGGTGGTGTTCGTAAAGGTGCTTTGACCGAAGAACAAGCCGAAGAAAAATTCACTGCTTGGTTAGAAGAAAAAGAAGGTAAGATCGCTTCTAAAGTTGGTGGTTTAGATCAAGCGAAAGCTGATGCTAAAGCAGAAGCTTTGAAAGCTGAAAAAGAAGTAAACGAAAAGAGAGCACAAGCAGCAGCTGAAGCCGCATTGCCGGAAACACCAGAAGGTGAAGATGCAGATGCAGAAGTTACAGCAGTTGAAGAAGCTCCATCTGTAGAGGCGGAAGCATCTAAAGAAGAAGAATAAATAAATTTAGAAGCGAATGCGTAAGGAAGATTGTTTCTACCTCGGTAAAATCGTTTCTAAGTATAGTTTTAAGGGAGAGGTACTAGTTAAACTAGATGCCGATGAACCTGAAATCTATGAAAACATGGAATCAGTATTTGTCTTGATGAAAGGCAATGTACTGGTTCCATTTTTTATTGACAGATGTCGCCTGCACAAATCAGCACTTTTAAGAATAGATTTCGAAGAAGTTAAAGATGAAGCAGCTGCGGATCGTATTATGGGCCACTTGCTTTACTTGCCCTTGGCAGCATTGCCTAAATTAGAAGGTGATAAATTCTACTTTCACGAGGTTATTGGTTTTGATGTGTTAGATGATACTCATGGTAATATTGGTAAAATAACCGGAGTAAATGACACAACCTCTCAAGCTATTTTTGAAATAGATAAAGATGGGAAAGAAATCTTGGTGCCAATTATAGATGAAATCGTGAAGAAAGTTGACCGCGATAACAAGGTAGTTCACGTAAGTACCCCAGAGGGTCTTGTAGAATTATATTTAGGGTAAACCAAACTTGGTCTAGTCCGGCTTACCCATAATTTTATTTCAATTTATTTTAGTGCATTCTCACAGAAAGTCAAACACTTTTGAACTTCTGCTACGGCATTTGAGCCTTCTGGTATATCATATTCAAGCTCTATTGTACCTGGAAAATTGTATTTATTATCACGTATTAATTGCAAAGCAGCCGGTAACGGAGTATCTCCACTTCCCCAGACTAAATTGCCCTTGCCATGTTCAGGGGTTTGTCTGTCTTTAAGATGCATACTTTTAATGTGCTCATGCTTACTTTTTATAATATCTAAAGGAGCTGCGTTTCTTGCAGCTACAAAATGACCCAAATCTAGATTTAAGGCATTGTATTTTGATTGCTCCAGGGCTGTATCCCATAGAGTAGGGGTTTGTTGTTCATGACCATGATAACCAACATAGATACCGTGTTTTTTGGCAAAATTTCCTAGCCTTAATGTTGTAGCATCATCACTTGGGTGTTCTACGGTAATGTGACTAGCTCCTAAAACTTTTGCCGTTTTCATTCCCCAATCAATATCTGCATCAGAATTGTCCTTGCCAAATGTATTTCTAGGCTTAAAGGCATATATTTCTACACCTGCATCATTGTACATCTTACGGAATGTCTCAAACTTTTTCATGTCCGCAGTTTTTCGCCACTCGGTAACCTGTGCGTTATATGCAGCTTGTTCTGCTTGTATTTCAGCAAGTTCTTTAGCTTCGTCATCTGTAATGCTTCCACTGCGTTTCTTTTTCATTAATCCAAAAAATACAGTTCTATTTAACTTGTTTTCTGGTCTTCCGGCAAAAGTTTCCGCAGGGTCACCTATTAGCTCAATGGCATTTACCCCACAATCTAAAATATATTGTAATGTGGCTTCTGCGCTTTGGTCCTCCATAGATCTAAAGGAATAGGTGATAACCCCTATTTGTACTCCATTAAATTTGGAGTTGGGTTTTTTATAATGTTTTAAGATGGATGGAGCTCCAAAAAGAGACGGCGTAATCAGGGTTGAGCCTGCTGCTACCGTTAGGGTGTTTCTTAAAAATTTACGGCGTCCTTGGCTTTGAATCATTTTGCATTTGAATATGTCTTTAGTTTAAGTTGTATAGGTATTTTCTAGAGATAAATAATCTCTAGAAAATTAACTATTTTCAATTCCTAGGACAAGTTTTGTGCATATAATTACAAAATATTGCATAGTTAAACGTTTTTCATCTTTTAATATATGGAGCTTGTTGAATTAACCTTAGTGCGTTTCACGAAAAAAAAGCCATGTCTTAAAAAGAACATGGCTTCGATATAATCACAAAATCTAAAATATCATTTTTTAGTTATGGGATGCGGAACGTCCCACCATAAATTTGTATTTAGATTGTCAGGCCCTTGAGCACTTACAGCAGCTTTGTAATTTTCAGCATTATTGGTTGGGTAGTCAACGTCGTAGCCTTGTCTAACGGGTATGTCATCTCCGTTTAGCGGGAGAGTTGCAGGTTCAAGTTCGGGATAGCCAAGTCTTCTCCACTCACTCAGGATTCCCAGCCTTGAAGGTAAAGGGCTTTCCATTTTTCTTCAGCTATTTGTTTCATTGCGATTTCAGGGTCGGTGCTCAAAGGGTTTGCTGAAATATATGTGTTGGCATCTTCTGCGTCCCATAGATCAAATGAAGCTTCTAATCCTTCTTCATAATAGGCACTTGCGTCACCACTGGTCCAACCAAGTTCAACAGCCTCTGCCAATGAAAAAGCAATTTGCGAATAGCTGTAAATTATTATAGGGCAGTACTTTCATAAATAACGTCACTAGAGATAAAAGAAACGTCTGCAGCTAACCATTCAGAATTAGGAATGCCGTAGGGCATGCCTAAATATTCAGGAGACCCTAAAGAAACGGAAGTTCTTGTGAACTCGGCATAAACAGCAATTCTAGGGTCGTTATCAGCTAGTAGCCTGTCTATCAATACATCGCTTATGGCATAATCTTCTCGGGTTTGGAAATTATCTTGCCAAGGGTTGTCGTTGTTGTCATCTGAAAGAAAGGGGTAATAAATGGTTTCAGCATGTGAGGCTATAGCACCATAAGGTATAGCTTCATTAAATTTTGTGGCTGCATAACCGGAAGGGTCTGGGTAGATATTAGATAGTCTTAATGCCATGACCAATTTAAGTGTATTGGCAAATTTTTTCCAGCGTTCCATATCCCCTCCAAAAAGAATATCTCCAGTTGGTCCAGCTCCATCGTCTATAAGAGCCAATGCATCATCAATATCAGTAAAAAGCCCATCGTATATTGCTTCTTGAGTATCAAAAACGGGATAGGTGTTTTCGGTTCCCTGAAGCGCTTCGGTATATGGCATCATTCCCCAACGATCGGTCATGAATTGGTAATAGTAAGCCATTAGAATTTTAGCTACCGCAATTTGGTTGGCGTTGGACCCGTAAGCAGATTGTTCGAGCGTATATTGCTCATCTGAGTTAAAATCAATTATAGTTTTTAAATTGATTAATGGGTTTTGATATAAGTAATCGGAGTCTGCACTTAAATCTGTATATCTGGAGCCATCTGTATAGGTGATCTGTGATATATGTTGGGTATATAGGTCTCCCATTTCGTCTGTTACAACATCGCCTATGTAGCGCTCTGCAAAAGTTAGTAAGCCGCTGCTGACTACAGTTGTGGTAACGTCTGGGTCTGAATTGGTGTCTCCAAAATCCACATTTTCACACCCTAGAAATACTAGGGATAAAAGGATAGGTTGAATAATTTTAGAATATGTTTTCATAATATTTTTTGTTTTGTTTCACGCGAAGTTAGAAAGAGAGTTTAACACCTAGGCCAAATGTTCTTTGGTTGGGGTCTTGTGCATTTTCTGTCCAACGAATATCGTCATCAGTACTATTGTAAGCCTCAATTTCAGAAGGGTCAATACCATCTATTTCTGAATAGATTAACCATAAGTTGTTAGCATATAGGTTAATCGTGATTGCATCTAAAGGCAATTTTTCAATTGTCTTTTTTGGAATACTGTACCCCAGAGACAATTGCCTAAGCTTAACATAGCTAGCGTCATAAATCCACTCACCCGCTTTTCTGTTCATGCTCTTGAAATAGGAATATGAGCTTGTATAATAAGAAACAGGGTTTCCTGTAGCTTCATCTACACCTTCTACAAGGACACCTCCAGAGCCAGTTCCTACATTTGAGGCTAGTACTTGGTTAACTTCATTGCCGCTAACATCTAATACAGGGTCTCTTAGAGGGTTGCCCAGGCTATTGTCACCAACTGTAAAGTCTCCCAGACCTGAATAGGCCAATAGTTGTCTAGTGACGGAATAGTATTCGCCACCACCTTGAAAATCTATAGATATACCTAGGTTAAAGTTTTTGTAACGAAAATAATTGATAAGTCCCCCGTTAAAATCTGCCTGTACATTACCAACTTTTTCAAAATTGTCCGAATACACTCGAAGGCCATTGCTATTAATTAGGGGTACTCCGGCATCATTGGTCACTACATTATAACCGTAAATATTTCCCCAATCGTCATTTGCATCATGTACTAGATATGCAGTTCTACCTTCTGCAACTTGTACGGATGATACGATGTCATTAATCTTTATTACTTTTTTATCAAAATTGGAAATATTAAAATTTATGTCCCAGTTAAAATTATCCGTTCTAATTGGAGCTAGATTTAAAGCTAATTCCCAGCCCTTGGTCTCTATTATAGATCCGTTACCTACCGTTTCCGCATAGCCGGTAGCTCCGGTTAAGGTGAGATCTGTTGGAAGATTTTCGTCATTCCTTGTGAAATAGGTAAAGTCAATTCCAAATCTATTTTGAAGGAATTTTAATTCCATACCAATTTCTTTTTCTTCCCTTACACCACCAGTTAATAATGGATTGGCCAATGTTTCAGGAACACTTAAGGCAACGCTTGAGCCATAAGGATTAGAAATGGAGTAGGAGCTTTGAAGTTGATAAACATCGGGAAAACTAGGCGCTTGGCCAATACCGGCACGTAATTTACCAAGCTGACAAAACCTCCAGGATTAAGCAGTTGGGAGAAAATAAAACTACCAGTTAACCCATAGGTGTTCAATTTATTGTCATCTGCTGTTGCTGTTGACCCCCAATCCCTTCTAAAAGAACCGTCTAAATAAAGCATGCTTTTATATCCGACTGAAGCAGAAGCAAAGAGCGAATTTAATTTTTGCTCTTCGGTGTCTCTGTCATAGTCAGGAGTGTCTACAGAAGTATTAATGCTGTAGTAGCCCGGTATTTGCAATCCTCCTACGGTTTCTGCCCTTAACCATTTATATTTTCTTTGGTTTGTTTGACCCCCTACGCTAGAAACGACATCTATATCACCAAAATTTTTGTTATAACTTAACTGGGCATACGCTTCCGTGAAGCTATTTTGTTCAGTGAGCTCTTGAAACCATGGCACGGATAAACCTCCCCATGCGCGTTTATCATCAAAGTTGGTTAAGTCAAAAGTTCTTCTTAAATCAACTAGTGCTTTCAAATTGTCATTTATGTCATATTCCAATCCTATACTACCATAAATTGCATTTTTAGTTTCATTATTTATGTTTTCATATACTTCAAAATAGGGTGAATCCCAATATAAAGGTGTTGGATTGTCATATGATCTCATGTTCCATGAAACAATTTGACCATTCTGTTCATAGTCTCTCAGTCGGTCAATATTTAATTGTCTTTGCCACCATTCATTAAAATTCCCGGCATACCCTCGTGTTTCAGGATTGTTGAAAGTAGATCTATATTGATAGTTAAAAACACCCTTGAATTTAAGTTTGTCAGTAACGTTGTAATTCCCTTTCATGGAAATTGTTGTTTGCTTTCTATCGTTATTAGGGTTGATGAGCGTGGTGTTGAGATTGTTTATAGTAGTTTTAATATCATAATTTTCACCACCTTTTAAAAAGCCAATTGTAATATTTTTAGTGACACCCGTTTTGTAAAAATCGCGAACATCACTTGTTGTTGGAGACCAAGCTCTTAGTTTTCCAAATTCAGAAGTTCCGGGTACCCAACTGTCCCAATGCCTTACTAAAGTACCATCAAGCTTAGGGCCCCATGATTCATCAGCAGAATAGTTAGGTATGTTTTGGCCATTTAATTCTGAAAATGACTGTGTGTAGCCTCCGCCGTATTCATTTTGATATTCAGGTAATAAGTAAAGGTTGGAGACAGAGGTTGCAACGTCTAAAGTAACTTTGGTTTCTCCACTCTTTGCTGTTTTGGTGGTTATTATTACTGCTCCGTTTCGGGCTTCGGGACCATATAAAGCGGTACCTGCAATACCTTTTAGCACTGATATATTTGCAACGTCCTCCATGTTAATGTCACTAGAGGAGTTAACCTTTATACCATCAACTACATATAGCGCTCCTACTTCTCCCCTTAGCCTTATATTAGATGCTTCATAAGTAGAACTGGGAGAGCCTACCAGCTGTACACCGGCAATTTTTCCGGCAAGACCTTGACTGATATCGGTTTCTTTACCCATTACAATATCTTCACCGGCAATACTTTGTTGGGAAAATCCTAGGCTCTTTTTTTCTCTTTTTATTCCAAGCGCCGTAACAACTACTTCGTCCAAGGCCTGAGCATCTTCTTCCATCATAACATTAATGATCTGGCCAGATTCTACGGTAATTACTTTGTCTCGTTGACCCATATAGGTAAATAACAGGCTTTGGCCTTCGCTTGCTTCAATGGTGTAGTTTCCGTCAAAATCTGTTTGCGTTCCCGTTGTGGTACCTTGTACAAGAATGTTAACACCTTGGGAGTGGAAGAGAATTGTGGTCGGACACGGTTCCGGTAATCGTGTTTGTTTGGGCTGTGGCATTGTACATTACAAGTAATGAGAACAATGCAAACAATAATTTTTGTTTTTTCATCATTTTAAGATAGTTAGATTGGTAATCTTTGTTACTATGTTAAATGTTTAACAAAAATTTACGTTATTAAAGAATTCGCTGAAAAAATCTCATCAACATCAACGTATTTGTCAAATGCGTAAATAGCCGATATTTAATTTTTTTATAAGAGAATATTCAGTGATGATTTTTATCATTTTAGTGATAGAAAAAAAGCACTAAAAATTTTTTTTATTTAATGAAAATCAATACCCATATAAACAATGAAAGTGGGTTGTATAGTGAGATTTTTCAGTCGTTACAGTATGAAAATAATTCCAAAATGGATTATGTACGATGAATAATGTAGAGGGATGAGGAAGTATATTGTTAATTGAAAATTTCACAGATAAGTACTATTATCAAACCAGCATATCTCATTAAATGTTTTCCATACCTTAACTTTATCAATTCTATTTTACTTTAAAGCGGACGATGGAGAAATTGAATTGGTCTAGGTAGCACTGCCAAGCTCTTTTTTTAGTTTTAATATGAAAAAGTAAATTCCAAACAATTAAACCAAGTAAAACTTGATGAAGCCATTTAAATTCAAACAATTCCAGATAGAGCAAGACCGTTGTGCCATGAAAGTGGGTACAGATGGCGTATTATTAGGTGCTTGGGTTTCTATAGATAATAATCCCGATTCTATTTTAGATATAGGTGCCGGTACGGGACTGATAGCTTTGATGATTGCCCAACGTAGTACTGCGGAAACCATAGATGCTTTGGAAATTGATGAAGATGCCTATGAACAATGCGTTTCAAATTTTGATAGTTCTGATTGGGCCGACAGGCTTTTTTGTTATCACGCCGGTCTTGATGAGTTTGTTGATGAATGGGAAGATCCTTATGACCTGATAGTATCTAATCCACCTTTTTATTCCGAAGAAGTTTCCAGTGGAGATGATTCGCGAGATAAAGCAAGACAAAATCAATCTTTACCGTTCGATGAATTGTTAGAAGGCGTATCAAAACTAATGGCGTCCAATGGCTCGTTTACAACCATTATTCCTTTTAAAGAAGAAGAAACCTTTTTGAAACTGGCTAATTCTTTTAAATTATACCCACAACGAATCACCCGTGTAAAAGGAACTCCTACTTCGGAGATTAAACGCAGCTTAATTCAGTTTGGGTTTGAGGAGGTAGAACTGGAAACCAGTGAGCTGACTATTGAAATAGGCAGGCACGAGTACACCGAAGACTATATTTCATTGACTAAAGATTTTTATTTAAAAATGTAACAATTAGTACGCATAATGTTACGTTTCATCATTATATTTGATTAAAATTCATCCTATGAGACCTGATTTGTTCGAAGCGCCAGACTATTACAATCTTGATGACCTTCTTTCCGAGGAGCATAAATTGGTGCGTGATGCTGCACGCCAGTGGGTAAAAAGGGATGTTTCTCCTATAATTGAGGAATATGCTCAAAAAGCAGAGTTTCCGAAGCAAATTATTGGTGGATTGGCCGAAATAGGTGCGTTTGGACCCTATATTCCTGAAGAGTATGGCGGTGCTGGCTTAGATCAAATTAGCTACGGACTTATCATGCAAGAAATAGAGCGTGGTGATAGTGGTGTGCGTTCTACAGCTTCGGTACAGTCTTCATTGGTTATGTACCCTATCTATACGTACGGATCAGAAGAGCAACGAAAAAAATATTTACCAAAATTGGCCTCCGGCGAAATGATGGGCTGTTTTGGGCTTACGGAACCTAATCACGGTTCTAATCCTAGTGGAATGGAAACTAAATTCAAGGATATGGGAGACCATTACCTTTTAAATGGTGCCAAACTATGGATATCCAATTCCCCTTTTGCGGACATTGCTGTGGTATGGGCCAAGAATGAGGAAGACCGTATTCATGGGCTTATAGTAGAACGTGGTATGGAAGGGTTTACAACACCGGAAACGCATAATAAATGGTCTTTGAGAGCATCTGCCACCGGCGAATTAATATTTGACAATGTTAAGGTTCCTAAGGAAAATCTGTTGCCAAACAAATCTGGACTAGGAGCTCCTTTAGGTTGTTTGGATTCTGCCCGTTATGGTATTGCATGGGGTGCCATTGGCGCAGCTATGGATTGTTATGACACTGCTCTTAAGTATGCTAAAGAGCGAATACAATTTGGTAAACCGATTGCAGCTACCCAATTGCAACAGAAAAAGCTTGCTGAAATGATTACTGAAATCACCAAGGCACAACTATTGGCTTTTCGTCTAGGACAATTAAAAAACGAAGGCAGGGCTACAACAGCTCAAATTTCTATGGCTAAACGTAATAACGTAGATATGGCCATTAAGATAGCTAGAGAAGCCAGACAAGTATTAGGTGGTATGGGTATTACTGGGGAATATAGCATCATGCGTCATATGATGAATTTAGAAAGCGTAATTACCTATGAAGGCACTCATGATATTCACTTGTTGATTACAGGAATGGATATAACGGGTCATTCCGCATTTAAATAGTAAAGCCTTACTTTTAGATCGTAACCAAGACTTCACATTGCTATGCGATACTATTTGTTATTTTTCTTATTCGCCTTTATTTCCTGTAAGACCGAACCGAATAAAAAGGCCGTTGAGATAGTAAACACAACCCAAGAGACCTTAGAAAAAGGAGAAACACATCAAACTCTTGATAGTTTACTTGGTCAGCTATTCGTAGATGTACAACTAGAACGGGTTTTTCCGGACAGCAAGACATTCGTTGATTGCATTGCCAAAAGACCTTACTCCGAAATTAAAATAACGTATGAGCAGGAAAGCGACTCTGCAAATTTTGATTTGAAGGCTTTCGTACTCGAGAATTTTGAATTACCAGAGACTATAAGTTCAGACTTTAAGACGGATAAGAGCAAATCTGCCGCGGAACATGTTGTCTCACTATGGCCGGTTCTAACGAGAATTTCAGATGCCAAAAATGAAGGTAGCACGCTTATTCCTTTACCTGAGCCCTATATAGTTCCAGGTGGTCGTTTCCGAGAAGTTTATTATTGGGACAGTTATTTTACGATGTTAGGCTTAGCTGAAAGTGGTGAGTTTGAGCTGATTAATAACATGCTTGAAAATTTTGCGCATTTAATAGAAACTGTAGGTCACATTCCAAACGGAAATAGAACCTACTATATCACAAGATCTCAACCCCCTTTCTTTGCTCAGATGGTTGCTTTATTAGCAAAAAGCAGAGGTGATTCAATCTATACAAAATATAAGGTAGCACTTAGAAAAGAGTATGATTTTTGGATGGATGGTAAGGAAACCACTAACACGCCTATTTACCACTGCGTTGCTACTCCTTTAGGGATAATGAATCGTTATTTTGACCGTGGTACTTCACCTAGAGAAGAATCGTATCGTGAAGATTACAATCAGGTTCAAAAAGTAAATGGAGGCGAAAAAATGTATAGTGACCTGCGTTCTGGAGCGGAATCCGGTTGGGACTATTCTTCAAGATGGTTTGCTGATGGTAAATCAATAGAAACGATTATTACTACAGATATCATCCCTGTTGATCTCAATGCACTTCTTTACGGCTTAGAAACCGTGTTGCTAAAATGCTACCCTGAAGATGAAGAATTCAAAAAGGTACTTGAAGAAAGTATGGCGAACAGAAAGAAATTTCTAAATGATTTTTGTTGGAATGCATCCGAAGGTATTTATGAAGATTTTAACTGGGTCAAGGAAAAACAAACTGGCGAGCCCTCATTGGCCATGACCTTTCCCTTGTTTTTCAATATGGCATCACAGGAGCAGGCGGATAGCATTGCAGAATACATAAAAAACAATTTTCTGAAACCATAGGTGGTGTAGTTACTACTTTAAAAAACACAGGTGAGCAATGGGACGCTCCTAACGGTTGGGCGCCATTGCAATGGATGACCATTGTTGGCTTGGAAAATTATGGTCATGAAGAACTCGCAAATACCATTGCTCAACGTTGGGTAAAACTCAATGAAAAAGTATATGCCAATACAGGAAAATTCGTTGAAAAGTATAATGTGGAGGACATGAGCTTAGATGCTGGTGGAGGAGAATATCCGGTGCAAGATGGTTTTGGATGGAGTAACGGAGTGTATCTGGCATTAAAAGCAAAAATCAACAAGAAATAAATAGATGATACAGATTTCTAATATTCCTGCTTTTTAAAAGTACTCCCTCAAGTATAAAGACTAATCAATTTTCTTCCAAATCAACCGAAATGATAGTTTTTCGGATTTTCTGCAAATAAGAAACGGCTAAAAAGGTTTTAGGAAATAGGTTCATAATGCTCTCTCTGAGTTCAAAAATCGATAAAATGCGTTTTCACAACAGAAATCGGCTAGTTCACATCATTTTTTTTCAAAATGAACACTGCTGCCGTAAGTTTACAGTGTTAATCAAATAGAAATAAAATTTTTCATTTTCATATAGTGTTCTCGTAAAAGAGTCTTGTCGAAACCGATGAGACTCTTTTTAGTTTACAGTATTTCGTTTCTACTTATCTATATTTTAAAACTCAAAGGTTAGGTCTATACTGATAGGTTCATCATCATTTCCGAAGTAGTTTTCTGAATTTCCTTGAGGACCCATTTTATCTCCTGTTTGAAACTTAGTTCCTATTGCAGGTACATTTTTAACAAAGGAGATGTCGCCTTCCGGAAAATCTATAGAAACTCTATGATTAGGGTCTTCTTTTGGTTGCTGAGGGGTAAGCATGCGTAAAAAGGTGTTTTCGGAATTACAATACACCGTAAAACCGTTGTTGTTTTTACCTTTTACTTGCACCCAGTACAGACTAGAGAAAAATCCTTTAAATTCTGGATATACAAAACCGGATTCTCCAGTAACAGTATTGTTGTAATCATTTTCCCAAACTTGAAATTTAGTGCCTTTCATTCTGTTCCGCCATACACGGTAGGGTCCGTCCCCTAGCCATTTCATGCCGCTAACTTCAGATTCCGGAAACGAGAACGTAATACCTTTGAATCCTTTCACTATTTTTTTGCCCTTAATTTCAACATGTAGGTCCAACAGGCCGTTGGAATGTACGGTCCATTTTATAACATCGGAGCTGTACACTTTATGACTGGCCCATCCTGGAGATTTATCCGTCTTTTCAAAAACAGTAGTAATCTCTACCTTGTCTTTAAGCTTAGTTACATTTATAAATTCTATCTTGTCTTTATGGTCAAAAATGACGGGACCATTAGTAAAGGGAATACTATTGTTCCCTTTTTTAACCTCTTGCAACAAGCTGGTTTCTTCTGAAAAGGTATATTGAATTCCGTTTGCTTCAACTTTTATTAATCCACCGTCAACATGGGCAGTAATCGCTGCTTGTCCTACCCTAATAATGTTACTTTTATTTATGTCATTTGGGACTTTAATTGGGTAACTCCATGTAAATATTTCTAACCCATTGTGGTCTGTTGCCGTTAAAAATAAAGCATCTGCAGATTGCCAGTTTTTGGGTAAATCTACTTTGAATGTTCCTTTGGTTTCGGGTTTTAAATTTGGTAATTGAACAGTATCCTCAGAAATCACTTCAACTTTGTCCGTTCCTTTTGGACCATCAAACTGTACCCATTTGGCAACCATTTTAATCTCATTTAAATTGGTAAAATGATATCTGTTTTCAACCCTAAAAACACCATTAAAATCTGATTTTATATAACGGTCTTCTATGTAAACCGGAGACCAAATTTCCTTAATACTAAAATAACTAGCTTCTTTCTCACCATAAGGCCCCACAATACCATCGGCGGCATGATTACCGTCTGTGTCTAGTACTCCTTTTTTATCTGTTCGAACTACGGCTTCATCTGCAAAATCCCATAAGAAACCTCCGGCAGCTAATGGCATATTCCACATCTGTTTCCAATAATCATCTAGTCCGGCACCATGTCCACCATCATACAGACCATGTAAAAACTCGGTTGGGAAATATATTTTATCCTTAGCATAAGTATCATACGCAAAAACATGATAGCTAGGATAGTGCATGGTATTCGTTTTGTTAAAGATATTCCAAGGGTGAATGACTTCTCTTTTTTGAATGTCCCACTTGGCATAGTCACCATCTAACTCTGTATTCCAGCCTGTTTCGTTTCCATTAGCCCAAAGGAGAATAGAGGGGTGGTTTACGTCACGCACAATAGTTTCTTTTACTATTTTACGGCCTACTTTTGTATCCAAATGAGGTGAGTGCCATGTGCAGACTTCATCTATAACAAAAAGCCCAAGCGAATCCGCAACATTTAAAAAGTGCTTGTCCGGAGGGTAATGAGACATACGAACGGCATTCATGTTCATGTCTTTCATCATTTTCACATGCTCAATGCTTAGTTCTTTTGATGTAGTTCTGCCCGAGGAAGGATAAAATGAATGACGATTTACGCCTTTGAATTTTATTCGTTGCCCGTTTACGTAGATTCCGTCTCCCTCACGAACTTCAACCGTCCTAAAACCTATACGTTGCGTAGTTGTATGAAGCACTTCATCTTTTTTGCCCAGAAGTTCTATGTTCAAGAAGTATAGTTGAGGCGATTCCGGATTCCATGATTTTATGTCGTTTGCTTTTAAGGTAACATGCCACTTATCATTTTCTTTACTGATGTCAGTAGCGGCTAAATTTTGTATTTTTTTGTGATTGATATCAGATAGCGAAAGGCGAAGAGATTTAGCTTTTGTAGATACAGTGTAAATATCGGCTTCTATGCTTCCATTTGCTTTAGCATTAATGGCAACCCGTTCAATATTTTCTTTAGGGGAGGCTTGTAAATAAACAGGTCTAAAAATTCCGCCGAAAATCCAAAAATCCGCTTCCCTTTCTGCATGATTGATAGAGGTGTTGGAAGAGGCTTTGTTCACTTTGACTTCTAGCAAGTTTTTTTCGCCGTATTTCAGGAGTTTAGAAATCTCATACTTGAATTCGTAAAAAGCCCCTTGGTGTATTTCCCCAGCCAGTTTTCCATTAATTTTTACCTCGGCATCGGTCATGACGCCTTCAAAAACAATTTTTACTTCCTTTTCATCCCAATTTTCTGGAACATCAAATTGATACTTGTAAAGTCCGTATTCGTTCTTACGCACCTTAAAAATCATCCTTACCATAGTTGTAGTTTCCAAATCCTTGCAATTCCCAACAAGAAGGAACACCTATAGTAGTCCATTTACCGCTATTCATTCCGTCTGAACAAAAGAAATCCCAGTCTACCATATCATCTTTGCCCGTACCTGAGAGGTAGACTTTTTGCGTTTCTATGTCCGCTGGTTCTATTTTGGATTGCATGGCATTTACTCCAAAAAAAGATAGCCATAATAGTATAAAAGTGGTGGTGGTTTTCATGAGTTCAATTTTTAATTTAATAATGTCCGGCCTTTCCTATAGGCTTAAAAGGAACTTTTGTAATAGTGTTGTAATTCTAAAAAGGGAATTAAAATGATTGTAACAAATGTATGTTTCACACTTTATTATTTGTACTTTAACCTCTCTTTAACGGTAGCTATAACGGTTAAACTTGTCTTGTAGCTGCCTATTTTACGGTATTCTTTATGCAACTGACGGAAAAGATAGAACAACAGGTAGTTTCTAAAATAAAGGATAGTGAGACCTTTAAAAATGCTCCAACAAGCAGAGGATTGTTGCAATATCTCTATGAAGCTACAAAGAGGGGAGAGCATTTAAAAGAGGCTGTAATAGAATTGGAATTTTTTAGAAATGATGAGAACCAAGAGAAGAACAATCCTAGGGTAAGGGTTAATATTTACAACCTTAGAAAAAAGCTGACGGCATTTTACGAAACGGAGGGTTTCAATGATAGCTGGCAATTAAAAATAGATAAAGGTCAGTATAAAGTTCGATTTATAAAAAGACAAGCTCCGGCAGGTTGGATGCAAAAGGTAACTTGGTCACAAATGCTTCCTTATGTTTTATTGCTTGTTGCTCTGGTAATATTGGTGGTTACCAACATACCATCAAAAACACCATTGTTATGGAAGTCGTTTTTAGATTCCGATAAATCTACGAACCTGATTCTAGGAGATCATTTTGGTGCCATGGGAGAAACAATGACCGGAGGTAGGGGATGGACTAGAGATTTTGAGATAAATAGCGTTGATGAATTTTATGATTTACTGGAAGTAAAACCCGAATTACAAGGCGTGCTTCATCCCGCAAATTATAGTTATACCACTCGTATGGCGGCTATGGCAACCCAGAAGTTTCAACAGTTTTTTCAAGCAAATGACAAGCAGTTTTCTATTCGATTTTCTACCCAAACTACGCTGCCTGAAATTAAGGAAGGTAATGCCATTTATGCGGGCCCGATAAAAAATGAAAATCAATTTATCGGCTTTTTTAATGATGCTAATCCGTACTTTAATCTATCGGGAAAAAATTTAGAGCTATCTGGTCATCCAACACTAAAGAATAGCGTATTTACCTTTGGTACTTCTTTGGTGGACCAAGAATATGCTATTGTAGCAAAGTACCCTAGTATTGGTAATTCAGAACATTTTGTATTCTTTTCGCAACACGATATAGGTGTAAGCGCAACGGTTGAATACTTTACGAACAACGACAACCTTAAGAAATTTGAAGAGAAATACCTAAAGGGCCAGAAATATTTTACGGCACTATTCAAAGTCAAAGGTCAGAATAGGGTTGACACCGATTTGAAAATTGAAATGACGGTCGTGTTTTGAACAGTTAACTGAGTTTTATTTACTCATAGCTCGTATAATTTTCTCCATCTCAACTTTTGAAGGACGAGGTCTTTTTCTGAATGAATTGGATTTTCCCGTCTCACGATTAAACTCATCTGGTGTTCTAAACGTTGGTAAGCTATCTTTTGAGGCTTTTCTAATGCTATTCATTTCAGTTCGTAACTCTACTAACTTTTTACTATGCTCAGGGTATAACGCCAAGTTTTTAAGCTCATATGGATCATTGACCACATCGTATAATTCTTCTTCTAGTCTTGGTGTAATGAAACAGGCCAATTGTGCTTCGTTAAGTTCACCTTTTTTCTTTAGCTCCTGCATAGATTTAAATGTTCCACCAATGAATGCATCCGCAGAAGGAGTATTGGGTAAATCCGTATAGAAGTTACGTATGTATTTAAAATCTTTTGTACGTACGGCTCGGGTGTAATCTTCGTAATCATGCCAGTGGTCTTCGGCATAAATGATATCTCTGGTTTTTGCTTTTGTGTCTTCTAGTAATGGAGAGAAATCTACACCTTCAAAACTTGTTAACGTTTCTAAATTCGCAAGTTTTAAGAATGTTGGAGCTATGTCTATTGAGCTTACCAAGTTGGTGTTAACCGAATTGGATTCTACTTCATTTGGCCATTTTACAATCCATGGTGTTTTTATACCCCCATCATAAAGTGTGGTCTTATCACGAGGGAAAGGTCTACCGTTATCACTAATAAACAAAATCATAGTATTATCTGAAACCCCTTGTCTATCTAGTTCCGCGACTACTTCACCTACATAATTATCTAGGCGGGTAATCTCATTGTAATAGTGCGTAAAGTCTTCACGTACTTCTTTAGTATCTGGAAAATAAGGTGGAAGTACCACATCTTCCAACGCATGTGGGTTGTCAATGATATCTTCGGTATAAGGTCTATGCGGGTCAACTGCGGCAAGCCATAAAAAGAAAGGTTGGTCTTGTGGTCTTTGTTTGAGGACAGGTATCCATTCTTCGCAACCACTGCCGTTGCCCGTCTGTTTTGTTTTTTCGCCCGTAGGCGATAACTGAAAACCATGTGTGCCAACATCCTTTACGAGGTCAAAACGGTTTTTAATAGAATCCCCCAAATGCCATTTTCCCGCTTGTGCCGTCCAGTATCCAGATTTTTTGAGTTCTTCTACAAATGTTATCCTGTCTGATGGTAATGGCCAGTGTAGTTGCTCTGCATCCGTATTGTGTGGGTATAAACCAGTAATAATACTGGTTCTACTCGGGCTACACGAACTGGCGGTCAAGAAGGCATTGTCAAAACGCATACCGTCCTGTGGGCCAGTTGGTCTATGTTGGGAGTTTTTATATTTGGGTGTCCATAAGCACCACTATCGTCCCAAGCCATATCATCGGCAATAATAAGAACTATATTGGGCCGTTCTTCCGTTGCTTTGGCCTCCTCTTTTTTCTTTTCGGCACAAGATGAGAAAAGCAAAAGACCTATAGAAAGAATAGATAAAGTGTAGTTTTTGTACATGGAGGTTTTATTTAGAATAAGGTCTTAGGTTTACTCTTAAAAGGTAATCATCTGCGGTTATAAATAAATATCTTCCATCATCGCTAAATTCGCAATTGCCCGTGTTTTTATCGGTTCTGATGCTTCCCAAATGTTTTCCTGTGGGAGAAATTACCAAAACGCCATCAGGTCCTGCCAAGAAAATATTTCCTTTGTCATCAATCTTCATTCCATCGGGAGACTGTTTGCTAATACTGGCTTTGTGAAGTTCGGTAGCATCAAAGAATATTCTTTTATTGGTTACTTTTCCATCACCTACAATATCATAGGCCAGGATTTTTGGTTGCTTTTTGAAAGAATCGGCAACATAAAGGGTTTTGTTGTCATTAGATACTGCGATGCCATTCGGAGCTTCTATAGAATCATCCAAAAGAATCAGATCTTTATTCTTGCTCAAGAAATAAACACCGTTAAAACCAATAGCGCTTTTACCATCACCTAACCCAAAAGCAGGGTCTGTAAAATAAAGGTTTCCGTTACTATCATAATCCAGGTCATTGGGGGAATTGAATATCTTCCCTTTGTAATCGGTTACTATTGGAGTGAATTTAGGATGAAGCGAATCTTGCAAGCTCGTAAGTTTACTGATTCTACGGTCGCCGACTTGGCAAATCACTAAATCCCCCTGCGGATCAAGAATAAGTCCGTTAGAACCCTTTCCTGTATTGCCATTTGCGATTCCAGTACCTCCAGAAGGAGCCATGTATAGGCTTAGTCCGTCTAAATTGTGCCATTGGTAAATTTTGTTCTCGGGAACATCGGAGAAAATAAGTTTTTGCTCTTTAGGAAGCCATACTGGACCTTCTGACCAATTAAAGCCTTCGGCAACTAGTTCGATGCGGGCATGTTTTGATACCAACGAATCAAACTCTGGCGCTAGACGTTCAATCCAGCCATACGTTGGATATTTTCTTAACGAATCTAAAACCGTTTTAAATTTTTTCTTGAGCTGTTTTTCTTGAGAGGAGAGTTTGTCAGATGACAACGAGTCGTTTTCCAGAACATCTTTTTTGGTATTATAGAATCTACCGTCTCCGTAAAGTTTATAGCTTTCGTTTAGTACGAATTCTGCTGGCGCGAATTGTTTTTTGTCCCAACCCGGTTTAGGGTCGTAACTCATAAATACCCAGTCTCTACGTTGTACAGGTTCTTCTTTTAAAACAGGTAGAAAACTTTCTCCATCTGGTTTAAAACCGGAAGGGATAGGGGTATTTGTAGCTTCAAGAATAGTGGGCATAAAATCAATAGCATCAATGAATTCGTTTGATGCAGTACCTTCTTTAATATGACCTTACCAGTTGGCAATAAAAGGGACTTTAATACCAGCTTCGGTCGTTAGGCCTTTACCACCTTGAACCGTCCGATCTCCCATTTTGGAAAAAATGGTTTGGTGTGTGCCATTATCGGAATACAACATCAAAAGTGTGTTTTCACGAAGTCCTTTCTTTTCAAGATTATCTACAATATCTCCAATGATTTTATCTAAATACTCCACCATATCCTTGAAGTATATGGTTTCTTCATTCAATCTTTTTTCGGCATATTTCCAATCGCCGCTGTTCGGTGTTGGATTGAAAGGACCATGTGTCAATGCCATAGGGTAATACACGAAAAACGGTTTATCTGCATGACGGTCAACAAAATCGTTTAAGTATTGAGAGAAAATATCTGGACCGTATTTACCATCGGTACCTTTCAGGAACTCCCCGTTTTGATAAATGGTTGGATTGGCAAAACGAGAGCCTTTATCCTCTGTATGAAACGCGTGAAACATGCTGTATTCATCAAAACCAGCATCCTCTACTTTCATACCAATACCTCTTCTGTGTTCACCTCCGGGATATCCTTATGGATCATAACTCTGTAGTTGCCATTTACCCACCATACAAGTAGAGTAACCAGCATCTTGCATGATATGGCCAAACGTTTTTTGTTTTGGATTTAAAACTCCAAAAGCTTCCCAATTCCTAAAATTGTACTGCCCAGTCATAAGTTTTACGCGAGTGGGAGTACATAACGGCTGTGCATAGGCCTGATTGAACTGCATACCCGTTGCGGCAAGCTTATCAATATTTGGAGTGTCATAGGATGTGCCTCCATAACTGCCAATTCCTTCGTACCCTAAGTCATCAACCATGATCAGGATTACGTTCGGGCGTTTTTCTGAGATGCTTTTGTTGGCTTTCTGAGCGTAACAGGAAACCGATAAGAAGAGGCTTAGAAGAAAATATATGGTTTTCATAGGGTATGCAAAGGTTTAATTATTGGTTGGTTTAAAAATCAATAGCTACTCGAAAGGGAAAAGTTCAGATTTTTCACTTGCGCTTTCCATGATTTGCCTTATTTTTTTTTCTATTTCTGGATGTTCATTGGCAACATTGTTGGTTTCAGATGGGTCATCCGCTAGATTATAAAGTTCAAATTGACCTTGTGGTTTTTTGTTGAAATTGTAAATAACACCTTTCCAATCTCCTTTTCTAACTGCTTTACGTCCTTTTTGAATAGGAAATTCCCAGTACAGATATTTATGTTGTTTTTGACCTTCCTTGCCCAGAAGTGTTGGTAGAAAAGAAATACCATCGCTAGTTGCCGGAACATCTATATTGGTGATTTCACCTAATGTTGGCATAACATCCCAAAATGCAGAAACATGGTCAGAAGTTGATCCGGCTTTAATTTTATTTGGCCAGACTACCAGAAAAGGTGAACGAACACCACCTTCATACAGGTCTCTTTTAATTCCTCTTAGACCTCCGGCACTATTAAAGAATTTAGGGTCAGCACCACCTTCGGCATGAGGACCGTTATCACTTGCAAACATGACAATGGTGTTGTCCGTAAGGCCCAGTTCATCTAGTTTATCTAAAATCTGACCAACATAAACATCCATGCGGTACACCATAGAGGCAAAGGCCGCATGGGGCTTTAATTGTGAAGCATATTCCATTTGAACAATATCAGGACCGTAGTCCGATGTAAAGTCATTCTCTGTCGTATATGGTGTTTCCTGAAATTTGTCCTTAAACTTATCAAATATGGAATCCTTGGGTGAAATCAGTTCTGCATGGGGTAGGACAAAAGGAACATAAGCAAAAAAGGGCCTTTCTTTATTGGCTTCGATAAAAGCCAATGTTGCTTCTTGAATTTTATCTGGAGCGTAAGTTTCGGTCTTTGTCCAGTCGTTACCATCAAGTAAGATTTTTTCTTCATTGTGCCACAAATGAGAAGGATAGTATCTGTGGGCCATACGTTGGCAATTGTACCCATAAAACTCATCAAAACCTTGAGCAACGGGGTCGCCCTCAGTTCCAATAAAACCTAATCCCCATTTTCCAAAAGCGCCTGTGGTATAGCCCGCTTTTTTCATTAACTCGGCAATGGTTACGGAATTTCCGGGTAATGGTGTTTGCCCTTCGCCTTCAAGTTCTTTATTTCCTCTAATAGGCGTGTGGCCTGTATGTTGTCCTGTCATTAAAGATGAACGTGCTGGGGCACAAACTGGAGCCCCACTATAATGTTGTGTGAATTTTATACCTCTAGCAGCAAGTTCGTCAATATGGGGCGTTTCAAACTTTTCCTGTCCGTATGAACTCAAGTCGCCATAACCAAGGTCATCGGCTAAAATATAAATGATATTGGGTTGCTTTTCTTTTTTTTGTAAAACTGTTTCGTTTACAATTTTCGCTTCTTCTTTGCAGGACCCAAAACTTAAAAGCAAGGAAGCGGTAAAAAAGAATGCTAAGTAAGGGTGAAAACGTAATCTCATAATAATATGGCTTAATTGTTAAAATTGATAGGATCAATTTTTGGGCTTGACAGCTATTTGAAACGACTGTACTATTTGGTTTACTAGCCTTTAAGATAAAGCACTTAGCAATGTACTTATTTTACATCTTATAGTTTATGCCTTTGATCATCTGTTGCATACTTAAAGCAAATTGATCATATCATTTGTAGATTATGTACTCCACAATACATTTCTTGTACTCTTATGTACATCTGTTCTTTTGCATCATTTTACCTTTAAGGATTGCTCCTTGTGAGTTCTAATTCAATAAAAATTTAATGGTGAATTTTCAAAAAGGAAATGGTTTTCTGCTTTTCCTCTTCTTTATATTTTTTACATCTACACAGGCACAATCTTCGGAAGCTATTTCTGGCAAAGTGCTCTCTGAGGGTCAGGAGCCTCTGGAAGCAGTTGCCGTGGTTTTACTAAGTGTTAAGGATTCTACGTATGTAGATTATACGATTACTGATGTAAATGGTGAGTTTAAAATTTCTGAAGCGCAAAAAGGAGATTATATTTTAAATATTTCTTCTTTAGGATATATCTCTTTGTACAAGAACATAACCTACACGGGTGAAGCTCTTACGTTTGGAAACCTTACACTAGTGGAGGATACCTATGAATTGGAAGGGGTTACGTTAACAGCAGTGGTGCCTGTACAAATCAAACAGGATACTATAGCTTTTAATACCAATTCTTTTAAAGTGGATGCGGATGATAATTTAGAGGAATTGTTAAATAAAATTGAGCTTGGAGATTGATTCCGATGGAAAGGTGAATGCTCAAGGTAACGAGGTAACCAAAATTATGATCGATGGAAAGGAGTTTTTTGGAGGCGATCCATCCATAGTACTAAAAAACTTATCTGCAGATGCCATTGCCAATGTAGAGATAATAGATAAAAAAAGTGATGAATCTGAGCTTACCGGTGTGGCGGACGGAAACAAGGAAGTGGTCATTAATTTTACGTTGAAGGAATCAAGAAAGAACAATGGTTTCGGAAAGGTTTCTGCAGGAGGCGGATTGGATAACCGATATTTTGGAAATCTTAATTATAATAAATTCTCTTCTAAGACTCAGTTTTCTGTCATTGGTAAAATCAATAACATCAATATAACGGGTTCAAACATTCAAGATTTTTTAAAGAATGCAGATGGTGTTGATGGTGATGGAGACGATGAGGAAGAAGAGCAGAACTCTGCACAAAAAACAAAAAGCTTAAGTGGATATTTAAATACAGGTGTGGCAGGGGTAAATGTAGGGCATGAGTTTAAAGAAAAGAAATCCTTAAACGGAGATTATTTCTATAACTATTCTAAGAACGATGGTTCTTCTGTGTCAAAACGCATCACTTTTTCCAATGCCAATAACTTTGATTATGTAGCCGAAAATGAATATGTGAACACTAAGAACGATCACAATCTTAATTTAGATTACAAGAACAAATCCAACCCTAACAATAGTTTAATTATTAAAGGACAATTAATGTCTGATGCTATTAATAGCTACTCTAATCGCATGGGGCGCTATTTTAAAGATGAAGAACTAAGTACAAAAAATGATAACCTATCTACTGTAGATAGAGATAGAAAAAGAGCCAATTTGGGTATTAACTTTTATCAAAAGCTGAGAAAAAAGGGTAGAAGTCTAGCTACTGGACTGAAAACTAATTTTAATCGGTCTACTATGAAGAACGATCAAAATACTTTAATCAAGGAGGATAAATACTCCAAAAGAATCTGTGAAAGAGCTGAATACCATCCGTGATCAAAAACTGAATACTTCGATAGTCAATTTTAATTTCAAATATACTGAGCCCTTAGGAGGCAACCATTATGTGAAGTTGGAGTCATACATGGGAAATAAAATTGATAAGGAAAATGTCTATCAGAATAAGATAACTGTAGCCGCAAAGAACGAAGAAGAGATTTTAAAGTACGATTACGATCACAACGAAAATAATTATCAAACCAGATTGGCCCATAGTTATACTGCAGGGAAAATCAATACGTATGCAGCAATGGAACTGCAGGATATTGTACGGTCTTTTGGTGTTGTAAATGAAGCAGCTACAGTAACGGATAGGTTATTCGTTAATCCTATGGCTACGGTACAATACATTCCTAAAAGAGGGCGTAAGTATAGATTAAGTTATAAAAAGAACATTCGTACGCCACGACCAACCGAGAGTTCTACGGTGGTTAATGATTTAAATCCGTTTTCTATCCGAAAGGGGAATCCAAATTTGGTTTCGGAAAAGATAGATGCGTTGACTTTATCTGCCGTAATCCACGATTTTAAATCGTCTTTTAGTTTTAATACACGAGTACAATTTCAATATACAAAAAATGCCATTATCAAAAGTGTTGATGTAAATGAGGATTATGTTAGAACCTTGAGCTATCAGAATAACGGAATCAAACGTAGACTGAATACTACAATAGGTTTTAGCCAGAAAATAAAAAGTTTGGGGCTACGCTACTCTGTTCGAAACCGAAATTTCTTCAATACGAACAATGCGATTATCAATTTTCAGCTTAATGAAGTTACTTCAAAAGATTTTCTAATCAGCGCAACGCTAGAGAACAATAATAAAAGTGTCATAGATTTAAAAGCAGGGGCAACTTATAGCGTAAATAACACCTCTTTTTCAATAGAGCGAGATTTGGACCGGAAGTATACCAAACAGCAGTATTTTTCAATGTTGGATTGTGATTTGTCTAAGAAAGTGAGCTTCAATACCCAGTTTGACTATTTTATTTATACCGATAATGCTTTTGCTTCAAGTGAAAACATCCCCTTATGGAATGCAACCGTTTCGTATGCTTTTTCAAAACAGAATAGCCATGTTGTAAAGTTATTGTTTATTGATTTGCTTGATAAGAACATAGACATTTATAGGCGTAGTACTACCAACTATTTTGAAGAAACTACGTCTGAAAGCTTGGGGCGTTATTTTATAGTTAGTTATATGCATAAGCTTAATAGCAGACCAAGAAAAGGGTAGGCGTTGTAAATAAAAAAATCCCCAAAAGCATATGCAATGGGGACTTTTACTACACTAACTAACAAACAACGTTTAAATCCTTATTTAAGGCTTTCCTTATACCCTTGAACGACCTTTTTAAAGCCAATTTCTTCACCGTCTACCATCCTCTGGAATTCTTCTGGTCTTTCTTCTTTTACCCATTTTAGGGCATCTACAGAAATAGCATGCTCAGGATGGTATATGGTGTTTACGGGTTTCATTTCTTTATCATAGGCCAAGGTCTTGGCTCGCATTTTCTGAAGTACATCTACGTACTTTGGATTCTCTGCTAAATTGTGCAGTTCTTGTGGATCGTTTTTAAAATCATATAATTCTTCTTTGTCTTTATTGGGTGCGAAGAACAGTTTCTGACTTTCGTTAAGCTTGCCTTCGGCCTTTAGGGTGCGCATTCGGTGCACTGCAGGACGATAAAATTCCAAATACGCCTGTCCTGCGTCAAAAGGAACTTCGGGTTTGTCATTTCTAATATATTTCCATTCTCCCGAGGTAATGGCACGGGATTTTTCTTCTATCTCGTCCCAAAGGTCACGGGCTCCGTAGACAAACTCACGTTTAAAATTAGAGTCGAATATAGGTTTTCCGGTCATGTATTCAGGAACGTCTACATTGGCGAAGTCCAATACGGTTGCTGTAATATCAGTAGCGGAAACCACATCTTTTCTAATCTGTCCTGCTTTTAAATCCTTAGGATAGTAAACAATAAAAGGAATATGTAATCCTGGGTCTTGAAGATATCCTTTGCCACGTATGTTGCACCGGCCATTGTCACCAATGAAAATAACAACGGTATTATCGGCCATTCCTTTGTCTTCCAACTCTTGGAAAATCATACCTACTTCATTGTCTAAAAATTCTATCTGGTCTAGATATTTAGCCCAATCCAAACGAATTACTGGATCGTCCGCCATAAATTCAGGCAACTCCACATCTGCAGGGTCTACAGGGTGTTTTGAGTTTTCGCGAACCTCGTCCCACCAATCACCTCTGTGACTAGCTACTAATTGAATCTGCGCAAAGAAAGGTTGGTCTTCTTTCTCAAACGTATCGTATTTATCAAAAATCCCAAATTGAGTCTTTCCATCCCAAGGGCCAATGGGTTCATGCTTAAAATTAGCATCTATTTTTCGTCCTTTTCCCATTACACCATGATGGCCTAAAATAGTGGTGTAACCAGCTTCTCTTAACCAATAAGTAAATGGTTTGAATTGTTCGTCCAACGGCACATCTCTATTGCTACGATGATGATGTGCGTTTATTTTAACTTGATGTGTTCCCGTTAGCATAGCAGAACGACTAGGCGAGCAAATAGGGTTGGTTACAAAGCAGTTTTCAAATTTAACGCCTTCCTCGGCCATCTTGTTCAGGTTGGGAGTTTTGACACCTTTCATGCCGTAGCACTCAAGGTCAATACTTATATCCTCGGCCATGAGCCAAATAATATTCGGTCTTTCTTGAGCAAAAGAGAAATAGGTAAATAGTAAATAAATACCAGTCGTTATTATTTTCTTCATTGATTCAATTTTCATTTTATACAGGCCTTTAGATGTGAACGGTTAAAACTCAGGAACAGCTTCTTTTTCCCATTTCACAAGCTGTTTCTTCATTTTCTTTGCTTGGTCAACTTCTATATCGATGAGGTTTTTAGATTCGCTCTTATCGTTTTTTATATTAAATAGGTCATGTCTTCCGCTGTGGTATTTAACCATCTTCCAATCACCGTTCATAATGGCAGTATATTGGTCTTCATAGCTTCGGAAGAAAAATAGGTTACGTTCCTTGAATTTCTTTCCATGAAGCAAAGGCATTAAGCTCTTGCCTTGAATGTCTTTTATTTTTGGGTTTTTACCAGAAGCAATCTCTACTAAGGTTGGAAAAAGATCTATAGATTGTACAGGAATATCACATGAAATCCCAGGCATAGTAACCCCGGGATAACTAATGATAAACGGAACTCTAGCTCCACCTTCACCTAAAGTGTTACCACCTGTTTTTCCTCCGGATAGCGGGGCGTTGCTAAAATAACCTCCTTGGTCAGATAGAAGAATAACTACCGTGTTCTCCGCTATGCCTTTTTCATCTAGGGCCTTTCTAACTTTCCCTACGGATTCGTCCATTGCACTTACCATGGCAGCATATTCTGCGTCTTTGCCTGATAAACCTTCTTTTTTATAGCGCTCAACCCAATCAGTACGGCCAATGTGTGGACCATGTACATTGTAATACCAAAGCGATAACATAAAGGGCTGTTCTTTGTCATAATCCCCAATAAACTTCTCAGCTCCATCAGTTAAAACATCAGTTAAGTAAGTTCCTTCTGGTGAATCCGGTAACGGATTACCTGTTTTAAAGAAAGGTGCGTAGTAACCCATGGATGGCCGTGGTCTCCAGTGCCATACTGGGCATCAAAACCTTGATGTACCGGATGGTATTTTTCACTGCCTAAGTGCCATTTGCCAATAAACATGTTGTAATAGCCAAATTCTTTGAGTCGCTCAGCATAGGTGACTTCCTCTAATGGCAACCAGTTTCTGGAGGGCATTTGTACCGGATCCGTGGGCCATAAATTAAACTCTCCTCCGGCTATATTATTTTTAGCTGCTTTTTCTTTACTGTCGATAATATGACGAGGCATTTGAAAACGTACCGGTTCTTTGCCTGTTAAAAGCGATGCTCTACTTGGACTGCAAGTAGGGGTAGCAATATAGGCACGGTTGAAATTGAAGCCGTCTTTTTTGAGTTGGTCAATATTAGGTGTGTGGAATTTAGAATTTCTGAAGCCAACATCGGCCCAGCCATAATCATCTACAAATAGCAATACAATGTTGGGTTGTTCTTGAGCTATGCCTTTAAATATGCCGATAAATAGGGCTGCTAAAAGAAAGATATTTTTCATGTTGCTATGGTCCTTTTAATTTTTAGAGTAAAATACAGATTCAGGAATGTTGCCTTTCTCAATGGATGGGCCACTCCACTTTAAATCTAGAGTGTTTTTTACTCCTGTTTTCTTTTTAGAATAAATCCGAATAGGATGATAACCTGCTTTTAGCTTCATGGTACCTTCTCTTACAGTGCCAGCTTCATAACCATAATCAGCATCAATAACACTTGCTTCGTGAATACGAACAAAGGCATTGCTAGAAGAGCTTAAAGAAAAGGTATAACTACCCTCCGTAGGAACTTTAATAAAACCTTCAAAAAGAAAAACATCACCTTTTGTCTCAATTTCTTTCAATGTGGGTGTATCCAATTTTCCGTTAGCTATAGGAGTTAAGTTATCGACTTTTGGTAATATGAGGAGCGCTATTTTCAAAAGCGGTCCATTTTAAGCCACTAGATAGATTATGTGGGGTAACTGCAGAAACAGAAGCATTGTCATAAGGCCTTGCGGCATTTGTGTCTGGCATACGTACCTGAAGTACACGTTCTTTCATTTGTACTTGAAGTGCCTCCATATTTGGTAAAGTTGCCAAGTTTAAAGTTTGATGAGTGTCCTCCACAACATTATAGAATTCAAAGTCATCATCTGCGCCTTGTATATTGTAACGCAACCCAACAATATCCCCTTCGCGCATCATTTGCATCTGCTTTCGAAGTCTACCGCGGTTGTTTGGTGAAAATTCTTCATATTCAGGAGTCTTTCCTCCTTGATTGTACTCTACATAAATAAGGCTTTCTTGTTGATTGCCTTTACCGGTTAAAATGGGTAGTAGGGAAACACCATCGCAATTTACAGGAGCCGTGTAACCTGCGGCCTCGGTAAATGTGGGGAGCCAGTCATAAGCAATACTTGGCGATTCTATGACTTGGTCAGCAGGAATTTTGGTTGGCCAACGTGCAATTAAAGGAGTACGTTCCCCACCTTCGAGCACATCTCTTTTGATGCCGTCAAAAGGTCCGAAACTATTAAAGAAATCGGCGGCATATTCTTCCTCCAGATAAGACTCCATGGAAGGGCCGTTGTCCGAATTAAAAACAACTAATGTATTTTCATCAATTTGAAGGTCTTTCAGCAACTGAAGTAAATCGCCCACTTCATTGTCAATTCGTCTTGTACTACTCGCATAACGTTTATATACGTCTGGCCAAGCAACCTCTGGAGTACTTGGGTCTTTATCATGGTCGTAAGTAACATTGGCGTAATCAGGGTGAATGAACGAATCAACTTCACCTGAAGCTGTGTTAATCATGTTTATGGTTTTCCAACCCATTGCAATCCGCCATTCAAACCTCCTCCTTCTGGGTAGGCTTGTGTTGCGAGTTCTAAAACGGCGTGAGGCGTATCAAAAGCCAAGTACATAAAGAAAGGTTCACTTTCTTTTTTATCTTTTACCTGTTTTACAATCCATTTTTTAGCAACGGCTGTCCATAAATCCCCTGTATAACACTTGTCCAACCCTTTACTTACTTCATTTTTGTTTTCGTAAACTTCTTTTTTTCCGCGATATACACCTTCAACAGGATAATGTTCATGACCATCTCTATGCCGTATATAGCCATAATAGTAATCAAAACCTCTATTGTTTGGATGTGCGGGCCATGAATCGCCATTTTCTGACCATTTGCTGGAGCCTTGAAGCCCCCATTTACCAATTGCGGCCGTTTTGTAACCTGCGCGCTGCATTATGTTACCAAGCGTGTTATTGTCCGCTAAAGCTTTATCAAACTGGCCATCGCGGACATTAGCGTGCCTGGCTAACGCCTAATAGCACAGATGAGCGTGATGGCGCGCAAACCGGTGCCGCCGTGTAATGATTGGTAAGCATAGCACCTTCCGAAGCCATTTTGTCCAAATGTGGGGTTAATGCATAAGGCTCGCTACGGTCATCTGTTTCTTTTCTCTGGTTTTGAAAGAACGCTCCAATGTCTCCATACCCCAAATCATCCGTAAGAATATAGATAATGTTCGGTTTATTTACGGTTTCAACTACTTTAGCAGGCATTGATTCTTCTTGGGCGAAAGAACTATAACCCATACTGAATAGCACTAGTGTTAAAAATCGTAAGGCAGCTTTTGAATATACCATGAAGTGTTTTTCTGTTTACTTTAGTGTTATGTTAGTGGAATTTTAATTTTGGTAGAGAATCATCGGTCTCTAGAATATTTTTTGCCTTTCCCTTGTATTCATTTTTTTTGAAAACTATGTTTTTGGAGGCTTTTACCCGAATAGCGGGATTATCAGGATGTATCATAGGAAAAGTTCCTGAATTGGTAATGGAATTTCCTTCAAACAATAATCCGTCAACATTGGAAATTTCCAAAATCATATTATCAAACGGATTGAATTCGTTATCAATTATCTGAATGTTTTTAAAGGCGATGTTGTTATTGTCATCATCGGTAACAAAACGGATTACCCCTCTATCAAATCCGCTATGTTGACTGTCCTGAAACGTGTTGTTTCTAATAGTAAGATTGGCAGCATTGCCCGATTCAAACCAATGGCTACTCTCAACAGGAACTAAGATAGCTTCCATTTCAGTACTGAAGAAATTATTTTCAATAAGGGTGTTTTTAGGATTGGATATCAATAGACCACGAGCCCTATTTCGACTTATATTACAGTTCTGTACCAGTAAATCCGGGTAGCCTTCTAAGTTTTCAATAAGGTCGCCTACTTTTAAAGCGGATGGTATGTTTTCATTGAACGTAATAATCTGATACCTCCCATTTATAGGGGTAATGCTTTTTAGAGTAAGATGGTCATAGCCAAAGAATGATTTCTTAAGGTCTACCAACCCAATAGTATCGTTTTCCTTTCCTATAGCAAAGCCTTGTTGTTGCGCATGGCCCATACGTACGCCAATGCTGTTATCACTTAAAATATCTATTACCTCTTGGTATGTGCCGTGAACGTTAGTGGCATCGTCTAATTGATTGTTGAACGTACAATTTTTGAGGACAACCTTACCGCGGCAACCTACAAAATGTGTGGCATCTGCAGATGTAGAAACCATTCTGCCATGAGAGGGTTTTACATGAAAACCATCTAAAATAAGGTCAGCAGAATTTTCGGCAATCAAGCCCATACCACCAGCGTGGTGTACGGTTACATTGTTGGCGTTGAAACCGTCCGTGCCGGTTATTCTAAATGCTGGGGCCAAACGATTTAAGCTTTGGTCTCCTTTGCAAACCATAATCATACCTACGGGAGGTAGTTTTTTCTTGTGGTTATAAATCCTAACGGTGCCCGGCCTTATTTCTACAACTTTTAGATTGTTTTCTTTACCTCTCACTTTTTCTACTTTGGAACGTGGGTCTACTTTGTATTTGTATTTTATTTTATCAACATTATGCTGCACTTTTAAGTTGCGTACAGTGGTGATGGACGTATAGGATTCAGTGTCAAAAGCAATTGCTTCTCTTTTAGGGTCATAGAGAATAGATTGTCCAAGATCATGCTCATAGTATTCCTTTAAGAAAATTAGTTGCTCGTTTCTGATTTCATAAGGGTACTCATCGGAAAATTGAACATCAAAAGTGTTGTTTTTTTCATCGTTGGCCACAATGGTTCCTTCGCTATGGAAAGGCATGGCCCAATCTATGGTTACATTCTGTACGGTAATATTTTCTGAGCCTTCAATCAAAAAAGGAACCATTCTGCCGTGATAAATAAAGGTAGAACCTTGACCGTCGATAGTCAGGTTTTTAAAACCTAGAAGAGGCAAGGCTGTTTTGGCCATAACATCATCGTGATTAGAAATACGGGTGAAGCGTTCGTATGCTTTATCCGGATAAAAATGATAAGTGCCTTTTTCAAATTTTATTTCTGAAATGGGCTCTTTATCCGCAACCATTATCCGTGCTAAAACTGCTGGCGTTGCATCCTCAGAAATAGAAGTAGTGAAAAGTACGCTCTCACCACTTTTGTTTTGAGCGATTACATTTGTTGAAATAATGGCTAATATAAGAATGGACCAACGGGCTATAATTTTCTGCATAAGGTGTCTAAAGTTTAACGAGGTCATTTAATACAAGCCAAATTATAGGTTCATTACATTTTCTTTGTCGCTAGGGGTAAATATTATGTCTTTGTTCATTCAAGCCCCTGTTTTTCGGTCTAAATCAATTAAAAATTGAGATTTAAAGATATGGACACGGCTATTTCTTAAGTTTTGCAAACCCTTTATTTTTTTTGAATTTCAAATTTTTAGCGGATGTCTCATCGGATAAAAGAACCTTCTCCGTGCCTCCTGTGTAAGTGTTGTCAAAGATTTCTACATGGTCACAATTCTTAAAATCGAATTGATGTGCGTTGGGGTGTAGTGAGGGAGCGGTATTTGTCTGCTGAATTGTATTTCCAGAAATGGTGAGTCCGTCTACGCGGTCCGCCCAAACAATCCGGTTGTCAAAAGTTTTTATATTATTACTGATGAACCTTATGTTGCGGTCGTATATTTCGGTCTGGTTAAAAGTCTTTCCAAGGCGTGGTGTGATATTTAAAATAGCATGCTCCATTCCGCTGTAAGCGCAATATTCAAAATTATTATTCTGAATCAATACATCTTCAACCGCGCCAGATTCATACCAAAAATAAGTTTCGCCCCTAAAGAATATGGAGGACATCATAGAAGAAAAATTGTTGTTTTCTATAACTGTTTTTAAAGGTGTTTTCAGGACAATATTCCTTGCTCTATGGTCTTTTATAGTACAACCACGCATAGTAAAAGTGGGGTTCCATGTTTTATTTTCTAGGATATCGCCTTCGGCTAAATTATCTGGAAGGTCATTTTTAAATACGATGTCCGAGTACTTATCGTTAACAACAGAAACACTAGTTATCACATTTTCAGAAGCTCTTTTGGGACTAGGATTTTGAATAAACCATATCTCATCGCCCGAAGCGGCAAATTCAAATCCCATTTGTTCAAAATGCTGAAGAGATACTCGTACCGTACGGATATCCAAAATTTTATCTATAACAACATAGGTGCCATGTACATTGGTGCCATCATCTAACATATGTTTAAAAGTGGAATCCTCTATAAGGATATCACCTTTGCAATTGGCAAAATGCGTAGCATCCGCAATGGTAGAAACCACCCGATTTGAATCTTCACGAACATAAATACCGCAATTGTTGATGGCAATATTTTCAGTTCGTTCAAATAGAAAACCCATCCCCAATGCGTGATGAATAGTAATATCCTCTAAGTAAATATCTTTTGAAGAAGTAATTTGAAATGCGGGAGCATAGCGATTGTGGTCATGGTCTCCTTTTGAGTTTAAAATTGAACCTACCGGTGGGTATTGCTTTAAATGTTCATGAAAACGAAGTACACCATTGGGGCGTTTTTCTACCCAACGCGGTCTACTGCTCATATCCCACGCACCATGAGCTACTCGTTTATGTTCCGCATCAAAAGCTAGGGTACTTCCCAATTCGGGAAAAGTAAAGCCATCTATGTTGGGGAAAAGAACACGTTCGTTCTTCAATTCCCAAGAAAACCCTTCAGTAAAAGGCTTTATGTCTCTCCAACCTTCGGTTTCATCTACAGCAAGCACTTCGCCTGGAATAAAAAGGGAATATCCCAATCCATTTTTAAATTCTTGACGGTAAGTTTTTTGCAATTTCTAATTTGGAAAGGAGCAACCTGACCATGAAAAAGAAATTCGGCACCATTGCCTTCTAAGGTAACGGAATCAAAATCTTCCAATAAGAAAATGATGTTCTTGAGTCCGTTGCCATGATTGGTAATGTAGGAGTAGCGCTGAGCGGCATAATCCGGTAAAAATTTATAAATACCTTTCTCAAAAACCAAAGTCAGATTTTTGTCCGTTGCATTTTCTAGGGCTTTGCGGACCAAAGGCGTCATGTCCTCGGCCTGGGCTTGAATATGAATGGTCTGCTGTGCAGATAATGTATACATGCCTAAACACAAAATAGCGCTCAGGTATAGTGTTTTTATGGGTTTAAAGTGAGTCATATGTATTTTTTAGAGGTTGACACCGGTGCCTTGAAGCGAATTATCATGGTCCCATGTAATGAGCCATGGGTCTTTAGTTTCTTTTTGAAAGGCTTTCATTTTTGTTTTCAAACCCTCTAGCACATTGGCGTAGTTTGGGTCGGTGGTCAAATTGATGCTTTCTTCCGGGTCTTTGGATAAATCGAATAGTTCAAATTCAGGTCTGAAGAGGTAATCTTTAACTTTGCGTTTTCCGAAGTATTCTTTTTCGCTTCGGTAAACCTCCTGCCAAGTGGATGCAGCCCATAGGTCTGATGCAAATGGATATTCTTGCCGCCAAGCAATATTGCGGATAAGCTTGTAGTTTTTATCTCTCACGACTCGCATAGGGTAATACATGGTGATTTCATGAAAGGTATGCGAGGCATAAACTTCATCCCATCCTTTAGGATTTTCCTCACTCATTATTTTTTTGAAAGATTTGCCATGAAAATCATTGGAATCATAGGAGATTTCCGCCATGTCCAAAATAGTAGGGGTAAGGTCTGTCCATGAAATAAGGGCATTGTTTACGGAGCCACCTTTTACATCGGACAAAGGGTCTTTAATGATACAAGGTAATTTAATACCCGGCTCGTAAACTGTGGTCTTAGCCTTATGGGAAAGCCATTCCGTTATCCGAAATATAAATGACGATGGTGTTTTTGTCCTTGCCCGTATCTTTCAGCATTTTCATGAGCTTGCCAAAGCCCTGATCTATTCTTGAAATACTCTGGTAGTATTGTGCAATTTCTTCACGACTTTCTTGACTGTCCGGTAGGAAACTTGGAACCACAACATCTTTTGGGTCGTATGTAACCGTTTCAACGTCGTTGTATCCTTCTTTTTTATTCCCAAAGCTATTCGGTAGGTTCCATGGGTCTGATTCAAACGGAGCGCCACGGTGTGGGTCATCCGTACAGAAATAGAGAAAGAAGGGTTTATCGGAATTAAGAACGTCTTTACATTGTTCGGCCATTTCTACCGTATTTCTAGGGTCTGCTTCTAGAACTTTTTGAAAATGATAAACTGATTCTGGCGCAACATGGTATTTACCTATCCTAGCCGTTTCATATCCTGAATTTTCAAGAAGAACGGGTAGGGATTTTATATTGTCGTAACTGCTAAAATGATGATAATCGTGAACGTGACCATAAGAACCGGTAGCATGACCATAAAGACCAGTAAGTATAACAGACCTGCTTGCGGCACAACTGGCACTGGTGCAATACGCATTGTCAAAACGAACACCTTCCGCTGCAAGCTGATCTAAGTTTGGTGTTTTTATAACTTTATTTCCATAGGCGCCAATAGCATCTGTGCCGTGATCATCGGAAACGAACAGAATAATGTTTGGGGCATTAGTGGTCTTGGCACTTTCCTTTTCCTCGGATTTCTTTTCCTCGGTTGAGCAGCCTGTAAGAGTGATTAGGGCCGTTAAAATGGAAAAACTATACTTTACAGTTGTTTTCATGCGAATTACTTTTCTGTTTTTTGCACAATGAAATACAAAGAAGGGATTTATTCCACGGACCTATGTGCTTTGTAGTTTATGAAATGTATGTACCAGTACAAAATGTGCGCTAACACAGTACTGTAAGTAATAGACAACTGAATTAAGTCTCTAGTAAAAGCAGCTTCATTGAGCCGAAGTTCTATAAAACTGCAGACTGTCATTGTTGTTACTTATGACGAATAACTTCCCGTACTTTTTATTGCTTAAGGTTTTGATATGTCTGGTCTGCTTATCTAGCATAAACCCCGATTGGGTAATAGGTGTTTCTTTAAAGTTACCACCTCCCATATTTCTTAGAAGCGTACCATAACCTGCATCGTAACGTCCTAGTTCGGTATTGGCGTCATAGAAATTTTCTCCAAGTAGTAAGTCTAACTTCCCGTCTTGATCAAAATCTAATTTATGAATGGCATTTACCGTAGAGAATTGCGCAACACTAGGTAGAGGAGTAAGTTTGAATTTCTTGTTTCCGAGATTTTCAATGAAACAACTTCTGAATTCGTAAGCCTTTAAAATTTTGGCATTTTTCAACTCTTCTGGTGTGAAAATATCCTTGAAGTCGGCTTGGGCAAAAGCGCTATATGTTGAGAATTTTTTGCGGAGATACACCATTTGTTTCTCCAAGAGACTTTTTGAAGAGAAAACATGTTCTTTCCCTTTAATAAAATGCGTAGTGACTCCTTCCGGCCAACCATTTTTATCAAAATCGGCATAATACATCTGTACAGGTTCTTTTTCAGTTGCCCTCAATTTTGAGTTCAGTCCGAGGTTACCCGCTACCAAATCAATGTCGCCATCATTATCAAAATCTCCGTATGTTACTGTATTCCACCAACCATTTGAAAGCTGTAAGGAATTTGCCTTTGGGTCAGCTTGGCTGAGACTTCCGTTTGAGTTATAATATATTTTTATAGGCATCCATTCACCTACTAGAACAAGGTCTTGCCAATCATCTCCATTTAAATCCGCCCATTTTGCAGAAGTAACCATTCCGCATTTCTCAAAAAGCTTTTGGGACGAAGCATCTATCGTGAAATTACCTTTCCCATCGTTTTTAAGAAGATAGGAATCTGGTGAAGAACCGTATTTTCCAGGAACGGAGCGTGAGGATATAAAAATATCACTATCTCCATCTTTGTCAAAGTCAGCGATTGCCAAGTCCGAAACAGTCGTATATATTTCAGGAAAATTACCTTGTTTTGTAAAGTTGCCCCTTCCGTCGTTTATATAAAGCCGAGTAAGACTTTTTGGGTCGGGTTTTATTTCTTGGTTGCTGCCGCTGCCAACAATTAGATCCAAATAACCATTTCCATTAACGTCTACAAATTCTGCAGCGGTATCTTCAGAAGCGGAATCCGTTTTTAGGGCTTTTGATGTGGATTGGACAAATTTACCATTGGATCGTTGCAAATAGATTTCAGAAGATTGATTTAGCGCTCCACCAACGAAAAAATCATCCAAGCCATCATTGTTGAGGTCGCCAACTGCAATAGGAGCTCCCCAAGTGGAGTTCATATGAGGAATTAAATGTTCTCTATTGAATTCATAAAACCGATTTTCCTCGTGCCGATAGTCAATGTCTAATTCGCTATTATTAACTAGGGTAAATAGCGTTTCTGATTTTTTCCCAGTTTCTGATTTTAAAAGCGAAGCGCTTTCTTGGGAAATGCTCAACACTTGCCCCGAAGCAACGTTCGTTAAAATAGTTTGTTCTTTATTTGGCCATTGTACCAAAATAGTATCTATAACGGTGTTTTTGATAACTGCAAAATTTAAATAGGGAGGAGGAGATGACAGGTATCCTCTGACATTCAATAGCTCTTGATATTGCTTTTGACCTTTAGTTTTTAGAGTGACTTTAGAACCTATACCGAAGGCATTCTAAGGCTTAACGCTTAGTTTTATTCTCAAGTAGTCTTTGTTTAGACTATCATTTTCAAGCGTATTGTTTTTTAAGATAGATGCTTTTTCATTTAAATTGCTGATTACCAAATCTAAATCGCCATCATTATCTAGGTCGGTATACGTAGCACCGTTTGAGAAGCCTTTTTTGCTCCCACCCCATTCCGTAGATTTATTGGAAAAAGTGAGGTTACTGTTATTTTTGAAGAAGAAATTCTGCAAAGGATAGCTTGGCATTTTATCCGTTAGGGCTTCGCTATAATCGTAATTTCCAGATCGTAATTGGTTTTGAACTTCGTCTCCAGAAAGGAACTGCATATAGTCCATATCATTACTTCTTCGGAAAATACCGTTGGTAATGAACAAATCTTTTTGACCATCCAGATCAAAGTCATTAGCTAAAACAGACCAGCTCCAATCTGTGGCCTCAATGCCCGATAGTCTTGCTATTTCGCTAAAGTGCTCTCCATCTCTATTCAGTTGAAAAGTGTTGTGTGCATATTGATGCTGGTACCCAAAAGACAGTTTGTAATTGAAAATGGCGTATGAATCTTCGCCATGCGATGCTTTTAGAATTTCTGGCTCATAAGCTTGCATGTCCAAAGACAAAATATCCGGTAGGCCATCATTGTTCAAATCGGCAATATCATTACCCATAGAAAACCGACTGGTGTGTTTTATATGAGATTCTAAATCTTCTGTAAACGTACCATCCCCGTTATTAATGTAGAGGTAATCGTCCTCATAAAAGTCATTACCAATGTAAATGTCAGGATAACCATCTTTGTTGATATCGGCCGTGCTAATACCCAATCCAAACCCTAAAGGGCTACTGTAAATGCCCGATTCTTTGGTGACATCAGTAAATTTATCGCCGTCATTTCTGAATAATTTATCGCCATAGGGACTAGAAATCAAACGCTTTTCAGCACGAGGAAGAACACCGTCGTTAAAATTGGAATGCGTCATAATGTACGCATCAAGGTCGCCATCTAAGTCATAATCAAAAAATGCAGTTTGCGTAGTGGCACCTTTTACGGTTAGACCCAGCTCATTAGCACTTTCCTTAAATTTAGGAGAGCCATTCTCATCATTTCCTAAATTGATGAAAAGAAGGTTGTGTCCGTTGTTACCTAAAATCTCTCCAATCTGACTTACATAGATATCCAATTTCCCATCTCCGTTGACGTCCGCAATACTTGCCCCCGTATACCAAGCGTTTGCATCGCCACTGGTACCGCTATTTTCAGTAATGTCAGTAAACTCAAAATTTCCTTTGTTGAGGTATAGTTTGTTTTCGACCTGATTACCTGTAAAATAAATATCGTCATGACCATCACCGTTTAAATCACCTGCGGCAACCCCCGCTCCATTGTAGAAATACATGTAGGAGAATAGATTCAATTTTTTGGAGGCTTCTACAGAATTATTGAAATTTATGCCGGTAGTTTCACTAGAAACTTCTTGGAAAAGCGTGTTTTCAACAAATGGAGCTTCTGGTTCAATATTTTCTTTACAGGAAACCAAAAAGACCATCACCAAAGCTAATAGCAGTGGCTTTATTGATAAAAAAGAAAAATGACGTCCAATAAAAAGTAGGGGCATGTGTTTGATTTACAGTAGGTACATATTATCGTTTTACGGAATACCCTTGTTTGCGATAAGCCTCTAAAATAGTACTCATTTCTTGTATTACATCAGGATGCGCCTCAAAAATATTATTTCTTTGTTCGGCATCCTTGTTCATATCAAAAAGTAGAGCAGGCGTATTGAAATCTTTATATCCCCTTAATTTCTTAAAAGAATCTGGCATTTTTGAGTGTTCACCAGAAGGCTTGTTAATATAAAGCCACTTTCCTTTTCGTAGACCCCAAATACCATCGTAAGTATTATGGACCGTAGCTTCACGGAGAGGGTTTTTATATTTTTTTCCGTTTATGAGGGGTAACAGGTTATAGCTGTCTGGTGCTGCATTTGCTGGAATTGATGTCTTTGTGATTTCAGCTAAAGTAGCCATAATGTCTACTTGGGAAATAACTTCTTCGGAAATAGTATTAGCCTTTATATGGTCAGGCCATTTAATAATGAAAGGAACGTGGTGACCACCTTCCCAAACATCTCGCTTTAGGCCTCTGAAATTTCCCATACTAAAATGTTCGTATTTTTCCGCACGTTCAAAAGCATATTTTTCTGGGCCGTTATCCGCAGTGAAAATTACGATAGTGTTTTTGTCTAGCCCTTTTTCTTTTAAAGCTTTCATAACTTGACCCGCAACCCAATCAGTTTGGAACATATAATCGCCATATGGGCCTGCTTCAGATTTGCCAATAAATTCTTTGTTAGGAATTATTGGTGCGTGGGGGGAGGGTAGCGCCATGTAAAGGAAGAACGGTTTATCTGCTTCTTGTTGGTTGATGTAGGCTACTGTTTTTTTGGTAAGGGTAGGAAGTACCTCATAAGGGTTCCAACCCTCAACTTTTGGGCCGGGTCTAAACTCCCACTCCCCTTCATTAACATTAAAACCTACATTATGAACGTCCATAACTGCTTTTGGAAGTTCAATAAACTGGTCGTTTTCAATCCATGCATATGGAGGAAAGTTAATGGTTCCATCACCAAAATAATAGTCAAAACCTTGATCTAATGGTCCGCCTGTAAGGGGGCCACTCCAATCAATATCTTCTGGCTTGTAGAACTTACGTTTTTTGTTCCACTGAAAAACCTCGCCAGAAGGTTCATTCTTGAATTTCCAGTTCCAACCTAAATGCCATTTTCCGATAGCTGCAGTTTTGTAGCCATTGGTCTTCAGGAGTTCAGGAAGCGTAACATCCGATTCATTAAAGAAAGGAGGCCCAAAAGAATTTACAATATCGTGTTGTCTTCTCCAGTGATATGTTCCGGTGAGCAGTGCATATCTACTTGGTGAGCAAATACCCGAAGAACTATGGGCGTCTGTAAAGCGCATGCCCTCTGAGGCTAATTTGTTAAGGTAAGGTGTGGGTATTTTTGAATCTTCGTTTTGGCACTGTAGATCGCCATAACCCATATCATCTGCATAAATTATTACGATGTTGGGTTTTTGGGAGTAGGTTTGGGTTATTGCCACTAAAGTAAGAAACGTGGTGAGTAAAACGATTCTTCTCTTGTAAATTTTCATATTCGGACTGTCAAATGGAGGTTGAAAATACTATTAATTTTTGGTAAAGACTTAAGAAAAAAGCCAGTAGACTATAAGGTCGACTGGCTTTTAAGAAAAACTAACTCAACATTTTTAACAAAAACAGATATGTTAATGTTCTCATGTTTTTAATACGATTAGTAATCTGGATTTTGCTCAAGTGCGTTATTCTTATCAATTGCACTTTGTGGCAATGGCCATTTGTAATGTTTTGGTAGGAATACCCTGTTGGCATCTACGTGAGAATCGTAAAAACCATTTAAAACTTCTTCAGCAATACCCCAACGTTTTAGATCAAAATAACGAAGGCCTTCAAAACCGAATTCGTATCTACGTTCATTACGAACAGCCTCGCGAAGCTCGCCTACGTCTGTAGTAGTTATTGCTGGATATGAACCTGTATCGCCAACTGCAACACCATAAGCTCTTGCTCTTACTTCATTGATGGCATCTAATACTGAAGTATCAACACTACCAGATTCTATTTTCCCTTCGGCATACATTAAAAGAACATCTGCATAACGAATGTGAATGTAATCCGTTCCCTCTGTGAAATTCTGAACTAATGAAGATCTTGTCTGTGGAGAAGTCCATTTTAATAATCCAAAACCAGATAATGTTTTTTGCTCAATTTCTGGATTCCATTCGCCCACTTGTACTATTTTACTCAATCTTGGGTCACGGTTTTCCAAAGGATTGGCTTCGTCATAAAGAGGAGATTCATCTATTGGTAATCCATCAGTAGCTTCAAAAGCGTCTACGAAATCTTCGGTTGGTTTTAGGGTTCCCCAAAAACCTAACATGATTTCACTACCTCTATCCTGGAATTCACCAGGGCACTTGAGTATTTGGTAGAGAAAATTATTTCAGGGTTGTCTATTTGTCCGCCATCAATGAAAAGGTCTTCGTAATTGGTTGATAGCATAAAGCTGCCACCATCCATTACAGCTTTTGCCGCTACAGCTGCTTCGGCATATTTTCCTTGGTAAAGGTATGTTCTTGCCAATAAAGCATTGGCAGAGCCTTTAACGACGTAACCATCACTGTAAGAAGCTTCAGGTAGATTTGCAACTGCAAACTCAAGGTCTTTTTCAATCTGAGCAAACACTTCAGACTCAGGAGCTTTTGGTAAATCCTGATTTTCTAAAGTTGTTGGTTCTATTCTTAGAGGTACATCTCCATAAGTAGTAACCAGATTGTAGTAGAAAAAAGCACGTAAGGTACTTACTTGGGCTTTCCAGTTGTTTAGTTTATCAGCTTCAATATTCTCAACCTGATCTATGTTAGCTAAAAAGAAATTACAAGTTTGGATTCCTTTGTAACATACACTATAAAGTTGAGCAATTGCACCATTAGTTCCACCAGAAGTAGGTGTAGCGGTACCATCGATTATTTCTCTAAACCCGTAGTTAAACGTTTGATAACAATCGTCTGTAAGAGCATCCCAGTTTGGCTTAATGGTTGGAGGCCAGCCGCCATCGGCTCTAATAGCCAGCATATTCTGCTGAAGATTACTATAAACACCTGTTAAGGCCAATTCTGCATCCTGCTCAGTCTGCCAAAAAGATTCGGAAGATAATTGAGAAGAAGGCTGTTTGTCTAAAAAGTCGGAATCGCACGAACTTATCGTAATCCCCAAAAAGGATAGTGCGATTAATATGGTTGTCTTTTTCATTTCTATATTATTTTATGATTGACTAAAATGTCATGTTTACACCTAAGGTTAACGTTTTTCTAAAAGGGTAGGCATCTACACCATTAGCCTCTGGATCTACATCAATAGGATAGTCTTTTTGAAAAGTCAGGTAGTTTTCAGCTGCGAAATAAAATCTTAGCTTGTTGAACGGTGTTTTGTCCAATACATCTGCAGGTAGTGAATACCCCATTGTAACGTTCCTTAATCTCAAATAAGAAGTATCCCATAACCAGAATGAGTTGTTATATACTGTAGACCTGCGCGTTTCGGCAGTTTCATAATATACAGCTGGCAATCTAGAGTTTCTGTTGTCAGGAGTCCATGCTTCAGTCAACCAAGCTTTATCTGTACCACCATCTTGTCTAAAAGGATCACGAGCAATATAGTTTTTGGTTCCTTCTACACCTTCCCAGAACATTCTAAAATCAAGACTCTTGTAGTTTACAGAAAGGTTAAGTCCGTATACAAAAGCAGGATATCTGCCATCTATGTGAATACGGTCATCACCATCAATAACATTATCGCCATTCTGATCTTTAAGTTTAATGAATCCTACTTTACTCAGGTTGTGGCTGTACGGCAGAATTAGCTATTTCAGCTTCATCTTGGAAATATCCATCTGCTTCCCACATATACCAATCCTCAAAAGCATAACCTTCTTGGTTAATGTTTCTGTCCTCAATTATGGTTCACCAAAAGTTTTTAAACGGTTTTTAAACCAAGATACATTTCCGTTAATACTGTAACGTAAGTCATCGTTAATGCTATTATTGTGACCAATTACAATGTCCCAACCTTTATTGGTCATGGCACCTTGGTTAACTACAGGAGGGTTTAATCCACTACTTTCATCAACTTGTAATTGTCTTAAAATATCTACCGTTTCTTTCACGTAATAGTCAACAGAACCATATAGTTTTCTGTTGAATAGGCTGAAATCTACCCCAAAGTCAGTTACTGTTGTAGTTTCCCAAGTAATATCAGAATCAACTAAACTTCTTAGACCAACACCTGCAAGAACGCTGCTTCCAAAAGGATACCCGAATTGATCAAAAGATAAAGTAGATTGGTAAGGGTATATACCAGAATTTAACTCGTCATCCTGTACATCTATACCAATGTTTTGGTTACCTAATTGACCCCATGAACCTCTAAGCTTTAATTCACTTACAGCTTCAATATCTTGAAATAAATCTTCTTTGTCCAATCTCCAACCAGCAGAAACTGATGGGAAAATACCCAGTCTATTACCTTTAGCAAAACGAGAGCTAATATCTCCCCTTAAGTTAGCTTCAATAAGATACTTTTCTTTGTAGTTGTAGTTGGCTCTACCAAAGAAACTCTGAATAGCCCAGCTTTCAGAAAAACCTGTAGTAAACTGGTTTTCAGAATTCACACCTTCTAAATCCGTAATGTTACGGTTTGGAATACCGGTTCTTTGTGATCTTGTAAAATTACGGTCAAACCCTTCTTGGCTATACCCTCCTAAAACCTTAAAGTCATGGTCACCTATTAATTTGGAATAGGTAAGTGTAGAGAATAATGTGGTTTGCTTGCTCCAAACATTGTCAACTGTTAGTTGAGAAGGATCACGAGTTGTTCTTAAGTATTCACCTGTTCTATAGTTATACTCGTCGTATTGTATACGTTGGTTTTTGTAGTAGTCATAATCAAACTTATATGCTCCTTTTGTACTCCAAACCAAATCGTCTGAAAGCTTAACATCAAAAAAGAGGTTACCATTAAAGTTATATTGATTTAAAACTTCACCATCCTGCACTTCAAGTTCTGCAATAGGGTTGTTTCTTGTAAATCCTTCATCAAAACCATGGGAACTCTGTGTCCGTACCGGAGAAGGCTTTACCGGAATAATGTCCTGTGCCATCTAAAGTATAAACACCCCAAGTTGGTCTCACTCTAAATAAATTAAATAAGCCAGATTCTGTACCGGCTTGTTGAGGGCCACTTGTTTTAGAGGCTACGCCAGATACGGTACCACCTACGGTAAGCTTTTCTCCTATATCTGATTTAACACTGATAAAGAAGTTGTTCTTTTTAAATCCTGAAGAACGAATGATACCAGGCTGATCCCAATTACCAACTGAAATGTTATAGCTTGTGCCATCAACAGCACCACTTGCCGTTACTACATGACGTTGTACAATAGGTGTTCTAGAAGCCTCATCAAACCAGTTTGTATTAGGGAAAGCCGGGTTGCCTTGGTTATTTCTATAGGCATCAATCACGTTTTGAGGATATGGATTTGCAGATGCGCCATAGGTGTATTTATTAACGCTTGGTTCATCAACGTCATATAATCTGCAGAATTTGATATCATTTGAGGAACCTTAGTAAAGGTTTCTGTTGATACACTTCCGTTATATTCAATTTTAAAGGTGTTGTTGCCGCCAGTTTTAGTGGTAACCAATATAACACCATTTGCTGCTCTGGAACCATAAATGGCAGCGGAGGAAGCATCTTTTAATACGGATATAGAACCGATTACCGATGGGTCTAAATCTTGTAGATTACCTTCTACTCCATCAATCAATACTAAAGGCGAGTTGCTACTGCCAAAAGAGTTAAGGCCACGAATCTTAATATTTAGTCCTTCATTACCTGGAGCACCACTGTTTTGTGAAATCTGTAGACCTGCTGCTTGTCCCTGAAGTGCTTGAAACGCGTTTTGAACGTTTCTGTCTTCCAGAGCCTCTTCATCTACGGCGGTTACTGAGCCGGTTAAGTTCACTCTTTTTTGTTGGCCGTAACCTACTACAACCACTTCTTCTAGTTTACTTGCGTCTTCGGCAAGGGAAACTGAAATTGTAGATTGTCCGTTTACAGGAACTTCTTGAGTAGAAAAACCAATATAGCTGAACACCAAAGTGGCATCGCCAGTAGCGGAAATAGAATAGTTTCCATCAAAATCGGTTTGAGTTCCGGTTGTTGTTCCTTTGACGAGAACATTTGCGCCTTGGTAAGGGCATTCCTGCGTCATCTGATACGGTACCGTTAATTGTACCATCTTGAGCGTGTAATTGAACTGTAGCTAGTAGAAGTCCTAAAAAGGATAGTCCCAGCCGCAGCAAAAAAGGTTTTTTGGTGGATTGTTTTTTGTGTTTCATAAGGTCATTTGAGAGTTTTAAGTTAAGAATAGCTAATGTAGTTTTAGAGTTGGTATTGATGTATAACAAATGGTTTGAATAAGGCGACAAATGATCCAATACAAATAGATGTTAGCTCTGTGTTTTATTAGGTGTAACCCATTATTCAGCATATTCGAATAACTGGGCTGTTCAAAAATGAGCTATGATTCTAGCTATGATGTCTCTCTCTGTAAATTGAATGTATTTCTCCGTCCGGCAACACAATTATGTGTATTCCGGATATATAATTAGATTAGTTCTAAAGCTATTTTATCGCTAGGGATTATAAAGTTTAAAGAGAAAAACTATCTATATTTTTATAAGCTTTTATGACTGCTTGCTCCCCTTCTTTGTCAGGCCTTGAGTTACCGTGCTCCATTCCCAAAATACCATTGTAATCTTTTTCCTTTATGAATTTTAGTACATTCCAATAATTGATTTCTCCTGTAGTGGGTTCGTTTCTGCCGGGATTATCACCAATTTGTATATAAGCGATTTCATCCCAACAGGCTTCCATGTTCGGTATGAGATTACCTTCTTGGATTTGTTGATGATATATATCGAAAAGGATTTTACAAGAAGGGGAGTCTACGGCTTTACAGATTTCATAGGCTTGTGGCGAGTCTGTTAAGAATGCTCCTGGATGATTGAAAAAGTTTAAGGGCTCAAGCACCATTGTTAGGTTGTGAGGTTCAAAAATAGCCGAAGCCTGTTTAAGCGTTTCAATAACATTCGCTCGTTGGTAGCCTTCTTTTATTTTCGGGGCTACATTACCGGGTACACCGGTCATCCATTTTGCGTTTACCCGTTTTGCTACTTCAACCGATTCTTTGCAATGCGCTAGAAAGGCTTTTCTGTTTTCTGGATCTCCTGAAGCTACATGACCTTCTTTTAAGAATACGGCAACGAATACACCCATTTCAATGCCCCTTTTTTCCATGGTTTGGGCCATTTTTTCCTGTACAGCTACATCTCGGGTACGCATTTTATTATCCTCAAAAGCAGTGAAACCTTGGTCTGCCATAAAATTCAATTGGTCAATAGGGTCTTTGCCCGCATGGTTTTCGAACATGCCCAAATGTGGAGCATATTTTAAGTTGAATTTATAAGGGGTTTTTAACGGAGTGAGGGACGAGGCATATGTTAGCCCCGAACCCATTGAAATTGCTCCTGTAGATAATGCTGTTTTTTGGATAAAATTGCGTCTCTTCATTGCACATACTTTGTGTTAGGTAAAATGGTTTTGTTGGTTGGATTCCTATTTAGATGGACCAAGCTTTTCCTCCTGTTAATTCGTCTAAGTCACCACAGGCAATCCATTGTCCAGGAATAGAATCATAAGCCAGTACTTGCTCGCCAACATATTCTGTGCATTTATAGCCCCAAATGGTCAGGTCGCGAAGTTTTTTAGCAAAAGGAACTCCTTTTGCCTTTTTATGGATTAAGGCCTTCAGCATTTCAGGAGCAATGTCTTTTGCAGTCAGGTCGCTTATGTTTTCTTTTTTTGAACTTTCTAGTGCGTTTACGGCCAACTGGTCAAGCGTAGCTTTGAACTGATCTTGCTGATTGGGAGGCATCACCTCGTTTGCAAAACTGTCCAGAAAAACGTGAACATTTACTTCCGATGCTGATAACGTGTCGGTTTTAGGGAGTATACTATCTATTACGCCAATGAGAACTGTACCTTGATCTTGATCAAGAAATTGTGGTGCCCAAGCAGCAGCTTTAGTGTCGGTACAACTTTGTAAAACGCTCATGAATGTCGGTGCGGCTACTACGTAACCCATTGACATTCCTATTTGCATCAATGCTTTTCTTCTATCCATGATTATATATTTCCTTTTTTAAGTTCTTCTACTGCGTGATTGGCGGCTCTTGCCGAGAATGCCATATAAGTCAATGATGGATTTACACAACTTGATGAAGCCATAAAGGCACCATCGGTTACATAAACATTAGGTACTTCATGTACTTGATTATGACCGTTCAGAACCGAAGTTTTTGGGTCTCTTCCCATACGGGCAGTTCCCATTTCATGAATTCCATGACCAATATTGTAAGAACTGTTATGGGTATTGATATCTCTCGCTCCTGCTTTTTTTAGCATTTCTGCTGCTTGCACTACGATGTCTTCACGCATTTTAAACTCATTGTCACGTATTTCGGCATCAAAAGTTACGGTTGGTAATCCCCAGCCATCTAAATTATCATAGTCTAGCGTCATACGATTGTCTTGGTACGGTAGGATTTCACCAAAACCACCTACGCCCATAGTCCAGCCGCCAGGTTTTAGAATAGCCTCTTTAAGCTCAGCTCCCATGGCAAGTTCTGCAACAGAATCTTTCCAATTTTTACGGCTTGCACCTCCTGGTATCCAAATCCTCGTAAATAGTCTTTACTTTTTGATTTGATGTCGATGTTCTTAAAACGTGGAATATACACACCACCTTATGGTCTTCGACCTTTATAATACTTGTCATCAAAACCATCAAACTTACCGTTGGCTCCTGCGCCTAAATGGTGGTCCATGATGTTTCTCCCCAGTTGGTCAGAATCATTACCCATTCCGTTAGGAAAACGTTCCGATTTTGATTGCATAAGAATGGAAGCCGATGCAATGGCAGATGCACATAAGAAGATAACCTTCGCTTTGAATACGAGCTCTTCTTTGGTCAAGCGGTCAATGACTTTAACTCCAGTTGCCTTTTTTGTGTCAGGGTCATAAATAACCTCGGTTACAATAGAATCTGGTCTAAGGGTGAGATTTCCTGTGCGTTCCGCAGCCGGTAATGTAGATGAATTACTGCTGAAGTATCCTCCAAATGGGCATCCTCTTGAACAGCGATTTCTAAACTGACATTTGGTACGTCCTTCAAACTCTTTGTCACCTGTTATGTGAGCAATTCGGCCTGAAGTAACCACTCTGCCATCTAAATTTTCGTAAACCTTATGGTCTCTAAAATGTTGTTCTACACAGTTCAAATCCATCATGGGTAAAAATTGTCCATCTGGTAATTGGCTCAGTCCCATTTTTTCACCTGAAACCCCAATGTAGGTTTCCACCTTATCGTACCACGGAGCAATGTCTTTGTAGCGAACGGGCCAGTCAACACCGTGACCATCAATTTTATTGGCTTCAAAATCAATTTCACTCCAACGGTAACTATGTCGCCCCCATGTTATTGAACGGCCGCCAACATGGTAACCCCTCATCCAGTTAAAGGGCTTGGTTTCGTTATAGGGGTGTTCTAGGTCGTTCACGAACCACTTATAGGAATCCGCGCTTTTCCCTTTATTCGTTCTACTTTGTTTGGGTCGTTTAGCTTTCTCTTCAATAGAAAGTTCAAGGCCATGCTTAAAGTCCCAATCGTCCATATGGGCTGTAGTGTAGTCTTTAATATGCTCCACCATTCTGCCACGTTCTAGCATCAAGGTTTTTAAACCGTTTTCGCATAGTTCTTTGGCAGCCCAGCCTCCGCTGATACCGGTACCTACCACAATGGCATCATAGGAACTTTGTTCTTCGTTAAAATAAAATTTGCTCATTTTTTATATTTTGAAAATAGGTTTGGATTGTTTTCTTTTTTATTTGAATTTAATTCGAAAGACATAAGCGGCCTCGCACGGCTTTGTACCCTCAACGGTGATGGTAAGTCCTTTGCCAGTTTGTTTCCACTTCATACTGTTTTTACCGCTTATGAATTCTACAGATGCTATTTTTTTTGATATATTGGGATTGTTTTTTGCTAGGGATTTTATAGTGAATTCCCCGTCTTTTGGCCAACCTAATGAGATGGCATAAAGAGTTTCTCCTTTGGTAGTAAACCGAAAGTCTTCCGGACCGGATTCTTTATTTTTCTTTTCGGAATGATGACCCGTTTCTACTTTTGTAGGTCCTTCTCCAAAGATGGTCCATGGTCTAGTGTCGTAAATTGCTTCGCCGTTAAGACTTAGCCAAGCACCCATTTCATTTAATATCTTTTTTGCTTCATTGGAAATGGTACCATCTGCTTTAGGACCTATATTCAATAATAAACATCCGTTCTTGCTTACAATGTCTATCAATTCATCAAGCAGGTAATTTGAGGTTTTATACTCTTCATTGGTTACATAGCCCCAAGAAATTTTCCCTATTGAGGTATCTGTTTGCCAAGGGTATTTGTAGATGCCATCCATACGGCCGCGTTCAATATCTAGAACAATGAGGTCTTCAGGAAAGGATTTGTTTCTCATGTTTTTGTCCTGAAAAACAACACCTTTATTCCATTCTTCGCCTTTATTATAGTAATAGGCGAGTATTTTTTTATGCAAGACTTCAAAACCAGGTTTGTCCAATCCAAAATCAAACCACAGCAAATCAGGTTCATAATTATCAATAATATCTGTAGTGCGGTTCCACCACTGGTTCAGGAATTTTATAGTCGGTAAGGTGTCGTTACCTACCGGTTCGCCATACAGGTCATAAAACTCAGGATTGTTGGTGTCCCAAGTTGGGTCGTCTTTTCTATAATAAATTCTGTGCAGCGCAAAATGTGATGATGCGCCAAACTTCATTCCGTTGGCTTTGACCGCATCAGCAAGCAAGCGCATAACATCTTTTTTTGGTCCGGTGTCCTTCACGTTCCATCGGGTGTGCTTAGAAGCGTACATAGCGTAACCGTCATGATGTTCTGCAACAGGCACTACATAACGAGCTCCTGCATTTTTGAATAATGTTGCCCATTGGTTGGCATCAAACTTTTCAGCTTTAAAATCAGGTATAAAATCTTTGTAACCGAATTTTGAAGGGTCACCATAATGTTCACGGTGATAGGTATAGGGCTTTGTTCCGCCTTTGGACCATTTGGAATTATATATGCCTTTTGGATATTTTTCACTACTGTAAGCGGGTACGGCATAAGGTCCCCAATGCAAGAAAATACCAAATTTAGCATCGCGGAACCATTCGGGAATTTCATACCCGGCTCTAATGGATTCCCATTCTGGTTGAAATTTCTCAGGTTTAAGTTGTGCCTGCAAAGCGGTTATCTCCATGAAAAGTAAAAGGGTAGTCGCGACTTTTTGTACAAGCTTGATTTTTGTTGTCATTCTGAATTTTGGCTTTAATTCTTTTTCTTCTTTTTGATAATGCCAATTTCAGGACGAGGTATATCTTCTGAAGCCCCTCTCATAACATAAGGTTCCCATTTTTTTCGGGCCTTTTGCCATTCTTGAAGTGTTTTTGTAGGATACCATGAAGGCCAGCCTATACGGTTAAAATCGTAATTTTTTTGGTTTTTGGCTACCCATTCATCCACCGTTGAAAAAGGGTTTTTATCAGGAAAAACGCCAAGGGCTCTAAACTCTTCACTTACACCTTGGTCTTTGATGACATTGGTGCGCCAGTTTTGAAGTTCGGCCAGTAGCTCTTTTTTCATAGAGCTATATTCGGGGTTATTGGCTACATTGTCTACCTCAAATGTGTCTTTTTGTAGGTCATATAGCTCAATTTTGGGTTTTACTGGGGCAAAGAAGGCAGCTTGCTCAGGAGTAAGTTCTCCTTTGAGGTACATGATACTCATTTCGGCTAGTACGGGATAGGCGTTTTCCTTGTATTGGTTGTATTGCAAATACGGCCTTTCGGGCATTAAGTTTAGAATGAGTTTGTAATCTTTTGACCGTATGGAACGCATAGCATCATGGGTTTCGTCCATCTTATCACGGGCGGCAAAAGTGTATTTCCTATTTTTTATCTCATTACCTAAAAGGTTTTTTCCATGTAAAGGTACTGGAGGGATGATGTTGGCTGCGGAAAGTATAGTGGCATCAATATCCAAAGACATAACTAAATCTTCATTTACTTGACCGGGTTTCACTTTTCCAGGCCACCGCAAAATCATGGGTATTCTGGTGCCACCGTCATATAGGAATTGTTTACCTCTAATATGGCAACGGCCATGGTCGCCAATAAAAAAGACAATAGTATTATCGGCAAGACCTTCATCTTTAAGTCGTTTTAACAAAGCACCTACTTCTCGGTCCACCAATTGCATTTGTTCAAGGCCATTGGCCCAATCACGGCGAATAAAAGGAGTGTCGGCATAGTAGGGTGGAAGTTCAACATCCTTTATATCAATAGGCCTTTCTGGGTCACGGTTCCACGACCTATGAGTGCCTCCAAAAGTAATTCTGGCAAAGAAAGGTTGGCCGGGTTCGCGGTCTGCCCAGTCATTGGTGTTCATGAAAAGTTCTTCTTTGGTGTCGGGAAGAAAATTCATATCGGTCTTCCAGCTCATTAAAGTGGTAAAATACCCAGCTTCTTCAAATAATTCTGGAATGGGTTTTATGCCATAGGGTAATGCCTGTTTGTTGTGCTCACGATGCTGGTTTGCTCCAATATAGTTTTGATGGAAACCTGTCATCATTGCAGAACGAGAGGTTGAGCAAACGGGTGACGTTGTAAAAGCTTTGTTATAACGAATACCCTCAGAAGCCAATTGGTCTACATGTGGGGTGGAGATACCTTTTGTGCCATAGCAGGATAAATCTGGACTCCAATCTTCAATGGTAATCCATAGGATATTTGGACGATTATCTACTGTTTCCCCTTTCTCTTTTTTAGAGCTATCTCCACAGGAGGAGAGTATAAGAGAGCAAATACATAATAACGGGAGACCAAACTTTTTAACCGACAGAATCATAAAGGTTGTGAATTATATCTGATATCAAATAAAACCTAAATGCAGTAAAGCTGTGTATGTGTCTGTTTATGTGTTGTCTCTCTCTGTAAATTGGGAACCTGCTTTAGAATTACTCATTATAAAAGTCTGAAATAATATTTCTAGCCCCTTTTTGATAATCCCATAGATAATCACCGGTTACGTCAACACATTTTTGACTAATATGATCCGGAAGCACGGAAACTAGAGGGTAGCCTATTTTGGATTTGAACATTTCTAAATGCTGTAGGTATTTTTCTTCTGTGATATCTTTTTCGGCGGGAAGTGCCACCTCGTGTATTTTAGACTTGATTTCGTCTAGAGTAAGTCCGTTATCCAATTCCTTATAAATACCAGCTTTTACAATGGTCATGGCATCGCCTCCATGGCAGTCGTGCATTCCGGTAATAAGGCTGGCTCTTGCCGGAGCACAATACATAGCGCCATAAGCTCTTTCAAATTGCATACCTTCTGAAGCTAGCTTGTCAATATTAGGAGTAGTCAACATTTTCTGACCGTAAGCACCTAGCATTCCACGGCCTAGATCATCCGCATAAATAAGAACAACGTTTGGCTTTTGGACCTCTTTTTTCTGTGCCCAAGAATTAGGCAGGGTTAAGAGAATTAGAATGACATTAACCAATATTTTTTTAATGAAGCACATTGTATATTGCTGATTGATTGGTTTTAGTCTATTTTGAGAGCATGGAATTTGGAGGTAGAGGTACTTCATTCATTGTTCGCCAAGTTACTAGTTCATCAAGTAGGTTTTGAGCTAGTTTTGAATCCTCTTGGGCCAAGTTTTTAGTTTCCTTTGGGTCGCTCTTTAAGTTGTAAAGTTCCAGTTTTCCATCAGCTAAAAATTGAATTAGTTTATAATCTCCTTTTCTGATTACGGAACAAGTGCCGTTTTTGTATTGGCTTGCCAAATGCCAGAATAAGGGGCGTTCTTTAAAACTGTTTTTGTCTTTTTGAAATAGGGGAGTAAGTGATTTGCCATCAAGTTGCCCTTTGTAATCAATGTTGGCTGCATCCATTAATGTTGGAAAATAATCGGTAACGGAAATTGGAATCTTCGTTCTTCTGGCTTTAACCTTGCCGGGCCAATGGATTAAAGCAGGAACTTTTATTCCGCCTTCATAAATTTCGCCCTTGGAACCTCTTAAATTTAAATTCTCAGAAGCAATACCATGATACCCATTATCCGAAGTAATGATAATCAATGTGTTTTCTTCTAAGTTGTTCTTTTTGAGGTATGTTATGATTCTACCAATATTCTCGTCCATAGACTGTACCATGGTAGCGTAACTGGCCATGCGTTCTTTGTTTTTGCCTATGCCTTGACCCGTAATGGGGTCATATGGTTTTTTCATGTATTTATCAAAGAGTTCGTCGTTTCTGTTTTTTATAGGTCGATGTACCGCATAGAAATGAAGGTTGACCAAAAACGGGGCATTTTTATGGTTGTCCATAAATTCAATGGCATCGCTGGCAAGTCGGTCCGTAAGCCATTCGTCATCAGGTTTAGGTGAAATGAATGGATTGCTAAACGGTGCGCGATATCCTCCACGTTCGCTTTTGTAACCGCCCTCTTCTAAAGCGGGGTCTCCGCGAAAAGTTCCGCCAACATTTTTAATAAAGCCCCTCCCTTCCGGGTAATACTGTTTTACGGCTGGTGTCTTATGATTTTCCACCCAAGTGAAATCTCCATATTGAGGTTGATTCAATTTTTGTTGGATGGGCCAGTCCATTGCCAGTTCTTTTTCTGGATAGGGTCCCACAATATGCCATTTGCCTAAATGAATAGATTTATAACCGGCAGTTGCCAAAGGTTCGGCATAAATAGGATGTTCTTTACCAACCGTCCACCTAGAGAATATGTTCTCTTGATCATCACCTCTCTCTAGTACGGGAACAGTGTAAACACCAGTTCGGAAAGATTGTTTTCCAGTAAAAAGAGCAGCTCTTGAAGGTGAGCATGTGGGATACATGTAGGCATTGTTAAATACCAAGCTTTCTTTGGCCAAAGCATCTAATGCCGGTGTCTCAAAATAGGTTGAACCGTTAAAACCAACATCGGCATAGCCGAGGTCGTCCACAAGAACAAAAATGATATTGGGCTGCTTTTCTTGTGCCCAGTTGAATAAGGGACACATCAAAAGAACAAAGAGTTGAAAAGGATGTTTTTTTAGAAATACAGTACTTAGCATTTATTCTGTTTTTTTAGTGTACTCAAGAGGCGCTATACGTTTGCCTGTTTTGTAATCTAGTCGTTTTCCATAATAGATGTAGTTATCAAAAACCTCTCCTTTGCCTAATGTTCTAGGGTCGCCTGGGCAATGAGTTCCGTTTCCATTTGAGTACGAAGCTTTTTAATAATCGTTCCATTTTCCGGTTTATTGGTAAGGTTATGTATGCAGTTTGGGTCTTTTTGAATGTTGTAAAGTTCGTGTTCCGGTTTCTTATCAAAATTCATCTCAAAGAAATGGTATTCTTCATCATCTGGTTTTATGGAGGTGATGTAACTTTTTGTAGGAGAACCATCCGTATTCATAAAGCCATATTCCGGATTGCCAACAGGCCATCTTTCAGGTTGTATATTATGAACATATAAGAGGGAATCATTTCTAATGGCCCTAACGGGATAAGCAAGGTCAATTCCATCTTCGTTAGATCTGCCAACATCGTGACGTTCCTTACCCAAAAGGACATGGTCTCGGGCCGCATCAATCCTACCTGATTCTGCAGTAAAAAGTTGCTTTGTGATACTGCTTCCCGTCATTTGTTGATGAGGCGTTTCTCCGGCTACTTCCATAAACGTGGGGGCAAAATCAGAGAAGCTAACGAAATCGCTCACGGTTCGCCCAGAAATAATCTTTCCTTTCCAATACGCAATAAGGGGTATATGAAAACCTTCTTCATAAATCTGACCTTTTACCCTTGGGAAAGGCATACCATGATCGGAAGTTATAATTACCATGGTGTTTTTTAATAATCCTTTTTTCTCAAGAGCTTTAATTGCTTTGCCCACATGGGTATCGAACCATTCCACTTCATTGGCATAATCCAATAAGTCACCACGAACAACTTCATTATCTGGATAAAATGCAGGAACATTAGCTTCTTCTAGCCTTCGTCCTGCTTTTTTCCATGAATCTAACTCATAAAATCGATGCGGTTCTTTTGCTCCCAGCCAAAAACAAAACGGAGTGTCTTTAGGATTATCGTTCAGAAAAACCTCAAAATTTGCAGCATAATCAATATCGGAAATGCCTTTGTATGGTGGTTTAACCTTAATGGCATTGTGCTCTGGGCCTGCAGGATTGTCTTTGGTGTCATAAACCCCGGGTCCCCAGCCTTTTCCGGTATACCCTACGCGATAGCCCTTTTGAGCTAATAGCTGAGGATAGGTTTTGAATTCTAGCGGAAAGCGACCGTTATGGTCCGCAGCTTCCTTAAGTTGCCAACTATACTTGCCCGTTAAAATACAGGCACGTGCTGGAGAGCATTTGGGGTTCCCGTTGTAAGCATTTTGAAACACGACACCTTCTTTGGCCAAATTGTCTATTGCCGGTGTATTGATAAATGTATCGCCATAGGCGCCAAAACTTTTCATAGAGGCATCATCTGCAATACAGAAAAGAATGTTTGGACGCTCTGCTTTTGCAATAGGCTTTTGGTCCGCTGGGTTTGTTGTTAGAGCAAGTACTCCGGCAAGACTAAATTTGAGAATAAAGCCTAACATTTGGATGGTATATGTTATCATAATCCTGATTTTTTGATACTACTGACCTGATTTTTTTAGTTATAACTTTTGGTGAAAATTAAGTTATGCCTTTTGTCACTAAGTTCAAAGGTATTTTTCAGGACGAGAATGATGTATCTATGCGTACAAAATATGTATTCTTCAATTCGCAAGTGAGCACAAATGCATATTACCGAATATGGTAAGAGCTAATAAGAAGTTCCCTATGAAATATTACTGTCCTTACTCTTAGCTGAATATTTTCCAGGTGTAGTATGGTACATTTCTTTAAAGAGTTTGCTGAAATGCGTTCGGCTTTTAAAACCGGTCATAGTATACACTTCATTGACGGATAATTCCGGTTGTTCTACCAGAAGTTCTGCCGCCTTTTTTAAACGGTACATTTTAAGCATCTCAAACGGAGTTTTATCCGTTAATGCCTTTACTTTTTGGTAGAAATGAGTGCGGTTAAGGTAAAGTTGACGTGCAAATTGGTCCATATCTAGATTTTGATTATCTAAATTTTGAGCCATAAGGTGATAAAGCTTTTCAAGAAATGCATTATCATTTCTAATATTAAGGTTGTTATCCTTTGTAAGTGGAATACCAATCTTAAAACGCTCCCGCAGTCGCTTTTTGTTCTCCAACAATGCTTCGGTACGTGCAACCAATTGGCGTGCGTCAAATGGTTTTTTGATGTATGCATCAGCTCCATCTTTAATTCCCTGAATCTGATTTTCTATATCGTTCAGTGCGGTAAGTAGAATTACTGGAATATGGCTGGTTTTTATATCGGCCTTAATACGCTTACAAAGTTCAAGACCGTTCATTATCGGCATTTGAATATCGCTTATGACCAAATCTGGCCATTGGTCTTCCATGGCATCCATAAGCATTCCCTACCATTTGTAAAGGTTTTAACTTTAAAAAATTTAGATAATACTTTTGATACGTAAAGGCGCATATCCAGTACATCTTCTACATAAAAAATCAATTTATCGGAGTAGTCTCCGCTTGTCTTTATTTTAGAGACTTCGGTTTTTGCTATTGTGGTTTCAGCATCAGAAACTTCAATTTCAGCAGTTATTAAGGCTTTTTCCTTTGTTGCTTTGGTCATCAATAGATTCTTTTTTAACTACAGGAAGACGAACACTAATAGTGGTGCCCACGCCTATTTCGCTAAAGGCTTCTAAATAACCGTAATGCATTTCTACCAGTTTTTTAGAAAAAGCAAGACCTATACCCGAGCCCGTAGAATGTACACTTTCCCTTTTTCGGGACTGGTAGAACCTTTCAAAAATATGCGGTAGGTCATCATCATCAATTCCTCTTCCGGTATCGGTAACGGATACAAGAAGGTCTTTATCTTCACTAATGAACTTAATAGTAATAACATCATTGGCGCCCGTATATTTAAACGCATTACTTAATAAGTTGTTGAATATTTTTTCCAGCTTATCGCGATCTGCAGATACAACAATGTTGGTGTCGTCAGAAATGACTTGTAATCTCTTATGACTATTATAGGCCAAGTAATGAAAATCAGGTACAATAGTTTCTATAAATTCATTAAAATAGAATCTGGAATAATCCATTTCCATTAAATTGGCATCCACACGCTCAAAATCATGAATCTGGTCTATAAGGCGGCCTATTTTTTTAGACTGTCTAGCAACAATATTCAGTTTTTCTTGAGAATCAATATTATCCTTGTAGCGTTCGGATAAAAGCTTCACCGGACTGGATATAAGGCTTAGCGGTGTTTTTAGCTCATGAGATATATTGGCAAAAAAGCGAAGTTTAGCTGCATTCACTTCTTTAACTTTATCTTTTTCTATTTGCTCTAATTGAATATTGTAGCGTAAAGACTGGTTCTTTATGATATAGAATAGAACCGTACCTAGTACCAAAATCATAAGTAGGGCATAGATAACATATGCCAAAGGGGTTTTCCAAAATGGAGGTGAAATAATAATATCCAAGGTTTTTGTTGCAGTCCATTCACCAATGGAATTTGATGCGGCCACTTCAAGCGAATATTTTTTATTGCAGGCCATTATAGTTTATCATTCGTTGGTCAGACGTAGTCTGCAACCAATCGTGGTCTATAGGTAACAACCTGTATTTTAAAAAATGGTTTTCAGGTGATGCAAAGTGAAGGGATGTAGCCTCTACTGTAAAAACGTTCTCATTGTATTTTAGATTTAAAGTCTGACCACTGTGAAGCCGTTCAGAAAGTAAAACTCTTTTGTTTAAAGTGTCTTGTGGAAGTACGGTATTGTTAAAAATCTTAAAGTCGCCAAAATGTAAGCGAGGTAAGGTTTCCGTATCCTTAATGGTGTGGGGCATAAAATAGGAGAAGCCTTCAAGTCCTGCCAATACTAAAGTGCCATTGTTTAAATAGGCCGATGCATACCAGAAATCTTCAAATGGCAGACCGTCTTCTTTTCCGAACTTTCGAAACTTTTTTTCTTTAGGATAGAATTTGTTTAAATCAACATTGGTAGCAATCCATAGGTTGCCGGCGTTGTCTACATTTATACTTTTTACTACGTTATTGGATAATCCGTCTTTTTCGGTAAATGGAATGAATACGGGTTCTTTTTCACTATTTTCTACCTTACAGATTCCGGCACCTTCTGTACCTATCCATAGATTGCCGTTTGGTGTTCTTGTTATGGCGGAAACGAAGTTATTGGGTAGACCACCTTCTTTCTTATCTCTCCTAAGATGCTTGATTTTTGCATTTTTTAATAAAGGATCATCTTTAATAGTTACCCTAAAAAGACCATCTTCTGCTGTGCCCACCCATACAAAATCTTGCTCCGGGTCTACATATACAAAACGAGCGAGGGTCATTTTGAAATTTTCAAAATACGGATTATCGTTTAGTGCCTCTATTCTAGTAACATCACCTTTTTCATCTACAGATAATTTGTAAACACCCACTCTTGTGCCCAGCCAAATGTTGCCCTTTTTGTCTTCTGTAATCTTATAAGATTCTACTTGCGAAAATTCGGGTAAGGAACTTGTATCAATCAGCTGAGGTTTATCTTCATTAGGATTTAATCTAAAATAACCCACTTTGGCCACTTTCATCCATGTTCTCTTATGAGAGTCTACATAAACTGAAGAAATTCTAGCCTTATAGTTTTCATCAAATGTAAAAGGTAGAGGTTCAAACCTACCTTCGTTTGTATTAAAAAGTGCAAGACCTCCTTGATTTTTTGTTAAGTATACGTTCTCGTCATCTAAAGGCGAAATTTGAATTAAATGCCTATCGCTTACGCCAAATTCAAAAGGACTTTCACCTTTAAATTCTTTAAATGGATTTTTTTTGAGGTCAAATCTAAATAGACCTTTATCATACGAACCAACCCAAAATCTATTATTGGATGTTCTTTGAAAATAGCTAATGCGCAGTTGTTTGTTCTGAAATTTAAATATTGAATAATCTATGTCTGAACCTTCAGTAAGGCTTTTAATATCATTAATGCGAATTGCACCCTTATTCAATGTTCCCAGCCAAAGATTATTATGGTGGTCAAAGCCAGAACTATTGAAATTTTGTGAGGGTAGAAGGTCGGTTTTTACTATTTGGTAATTGTAGCCGTCACCCAATTTAGAGTAAGATAGAATGGCAGCCCCTTTTTTTAATGTAACCAAAAATGTAGTTTCATCAATACGCATAACAGACTGGCAGTTACTTATGTCATTAGAAACTATTTTAGTGAATTGGTGGTTTTTTAGATTGAAAGAAAGCAGACCTACAGACGTAGCATAAAGATAAGTGCTGTTGTCTATGGTCATTGATTTATAAAATTCAACGGCACCGTTACTATAAAAGGCAGTGGGTGAATATTCTTCCTGCAAAGTATAGTCATCGTTAAAAACTAAAATCCCATACTTTTCTGTAGCGCAGAGAATAATTCCTTCTTTTTCATTGATGATTATATCTCTAACCACAGGCCCTTTAACCCCTTTTTTGGCAAGTTGATTAGAGTAGATGTTAATAAATTTCTCTAAGTTGTAGTCGTATAGAGATATGCCTTCATCAGTACCGATCCAAATGTTTCCTTTGGAATCTTCTTTAAGCGATCTAATACGATTACTTACAAAAACAGCATCGCTCAGGGTGTTTTTAATGGTTTTAAATTCATATCCATCGTAACGATTTAGACCTTCAAAAGTACCTACCCAAATGTAGCCTCTTGAATCTTCAAGAATGGCAGTGACCCCATTGTGTGCCAAACCATTAGAAATCGTATAGTTTTGAGAAAACTCAAGGTCGCTTTCTTGTGCAAAAGTGCAGAGAAAGAAGAAGATACATGAAATTGTTGTGTAAACTTTTTTGGACATGAAATCAGAAACGGATTTAGTACCTATGGATATATTTGAAATAGATTTTCAAGGTAGTAAAAAAACTATAGTTGATGTTTGACCCGCTCTTTATTCTAGGTTAGTTTTAGCTAAAATTAGAAGTATTGCTGTGTTTTTGTTTTATTGAAAATCAGCTTTAAGTTTGATTTCCATGGTGTTAAGTTGATTAAAGTAAAAAAAATTAGGACAATTTTTCTTTTAGCACATTTTCCATATAATCCATATGGTTTAATGCTTTTTGAGTAAAATTATAAAGACTGAGGCTACGATCTAAATTTTGGTTTTCGTAGGCAACTTTATAATAGACATTGTTGTTTAGGTAATCCGTTAAAGCACGTATGCCATGTAGAAAAGGCATAAGAACGGCACCCCAAGGCAAGGTTTCAATTTCAGCCTTGGTCAAGAAAGAGCTGTTAATTGCCAAACCATCTATAAAACCTTCAAACAAATCTTTATCAAAAATAATTTTACTGTGGTCTTGTTCGTCTTCGGCAGCAGTGTTGGCTATCGTACGTACGGCATCACCAAAATCATAAAGAAAATAGCCTTTCATGAGCGTGTCCAAATCAATTAGGCAAAGTGCCTTATTGGTCTCTTTTGAGAAGAGAATATTATTCAATTTGGTGTCGTTATGACAAACTCTAACAGGTAATTCTTTGAAATTTAGAGCAGTAAGCTTTTCTAAAACCTCATTGGTAAAAACAATCGCTTTCTCTGCAATTTCTAATTTCTCCGGAGCCGCAGTTTTAAGGGCAGAATTAAATTGGTCTTGGCGTAGCGTTATATCATGAAAACGAGGAATAGTATCCACGTAATCATCTAGGTCAGCTTGTTGTAAAAGCGAATTGAATTTTGCAATAATTCTACCTGCTTCAAAAGCAATACTGGTGTCCTCAGTGGTATTGTATGCCGTGCTCCCATCAATAAAAGTCATAAGACGCCAATGGTTTCCGGTAGGGGAAATGTAATGGCTGTCTCCGCTTTTAGGAGATACTAGGGTTATTTTACTATAATCGGTGTCCTCTAAATATTTGAAAGCTTGTTGTATGTTGTTCATCAACCCTTTTACATCTGTAAAAACAAGGTGATTTACACGCTGCAATATATATAGTGGAGTAGAACCATCGTATATCAAAAAAGTATCATTGATCAAACCGTCTGTTAACGGTTTGATCAAGTACTTTATTTGGGGCACAGAAAAATGCCCTAATAGTTCATTAAGTTGTTCGTTTGAATAACTACTCATTATTTTATGGCCAAAGAGGAGAAGGGTATTTACCTGCATCGGTTTTTCCTTGCAAGTCAGCTACGGCTTTTTCTCTATCGCTGGCGTAAGTTACTCCAAACCAATCGCCACCTGATGGTACAACTTTTACTTTTATTTCTTTGGCCTGTAACATTTCTTGAACCATTTTTGGAATGTAAAGTTCACTTGTTACGGCTAAGTTATCGTCAGCTAGAAATTTTCTAAACTCACTTTCAATTTTATCAAAAATAGAAGGTTGGCATACCCAGAAGTTCATGCTTACCTGCTCTTCACCTGTATATTCGTTACCAGAATCAAGGTCTAATACTTTACCGTCTTTTGGTTCAAGTTTTAGGCGCTCATCAACAGAAACTAAATCGTCTCCGTCTACCTTAAGCAAACCCCTCTTGACACAGAACCATGTTCTGACAGGGTGTTTTTTAAAGTATACCCAACAAGGGCAAAAGTATCATCGTTATTATGCTCACGTGCAAAATCAGCAGCATTTGCATATGCGGATTGTCCGTAGAAATCATCAGCATTCAATACAGCAAAAGGACCGTTAATTACGTTTCTAGCTGTCCAAACTGCATGTGCTGTACCCCAAGGTTTTTTACGTTCACCTGAAAAAGAACATCCTTCTGGTAAATCTGTAATTTCTTGTGCCAAAACATCTAGCTTGATGTTCGCAGGTATTCTTGGTCTCAAATGGTTTTCTGCCAAAGAAACATTTTCCTTTTTAGTAATAAGAACGATATGGTCAAAACCATTTTTCAGTGCATCGTAAATACCGAACTCCATTAAGAATTCGCCTTTAGGGCCTAAATCGTCAAATTGTTTCAGTTTTCCGTATCGGCTACCGCTACCAGCGGCCATTAATAATAAGGTCATGTCTTTAAGTTTTTAAGAGTGGCGCTAAAATAAGGTTTTAACATGAAAACTTGTAGGTCATTTCTATTTACATAAAAATTTTTTGACATCTTGTTGATTGGAAGGTAAACCTGCGTCTGGAGGTAAGAAATGGTGGTTTTTGTGCTAAAATTGGGATTAGAGAGAGTGTGGAAAGTTTAAATACTGTTAAAAGTAATGGAGTGTGAATCTAAAATAGCATTGACTAAGAAAGTGATTTTCGGCTGTGTTGGAATTAATTTGTAAGTCGGTTTTGGGTTTCTTTGAGAATTTCAATTACTCTTTGTTTTAGACTTTGAGGCTCAATAATTTCGGCATAATCCCCAAACATTAAATACCATCTAGGAAAGCCATGAACCAAATCTGAAGTCATAAAGGTCATTAGAACCTTGTCTTTATTGATTTCTTCGGAAACGAACCCATATTGTTTTCTTCCTGCGGAAATGTAACGGGCAATACTTTTGTCAACAGAAATTGTAATCTTGGTTTTTTCTCTTTCCGGCTGTTTGTTCAAGTGGTCATCTAACATTCCGTGTTCTAGTGTGAAGATTTTCTCTGTTCTAGAAATTCGTAACATTCTATCGGTTCTAAATTGTCTATAATCTTGTCTGAAGTGACAATAGCCAAGTACATACCAGAAGTTATTCTCATGAAAGTCCTACAGGTTCAATAAAGCGGTCGGACGGTTTTTCTGAATTAAGGGAGTGATACTTTAAGAAAACCTGCGTTTTATCTGCAATGCTTTCAAATAGAATTTCTAGGGCATTGGGTATGTTTTCATTAAAAGGTGTTTGAGACGGGTCAATTAGTACTTGTGCTTCTAGAGTTGAAATCCAATCTTTTTCCTTTCCTCTTAAAACCGACTTTACCTTGTACATGGCGGATTTATGATGAGAACCTAAAGAGGTGTCGGTGAATTTTTCCATCAATTTTTCAGCCGCCACAAAACTCCCAGCTTCTTCACGGGTAAACATAACTGGAGGGAGACGGTACCCTTCCATAATGGAATAGCCTACGCCGGCTTCACTGGAAATAGGTACACCCGAAGCTTCCAACGAACGAATGTCTCTATAAATCGTTCGCAGACTAACATCAAAACGATCAGCCAATTCTTGCGCTTTTACTATACGTTTTGATTGTAGTTGAATTAATATAGCTACTATGCGGTCAAATCTATTAATGGTGTCCAGGCCCATAAGAGTGCGGTATATATTCCAAAGATAAAACTTCAGAGATTGACCTGAATAATATCGGAATTTCATTTTTTAGCTGTTAATGTATTTTTTTCAAATACAAAGAAAAGAGCAAGTGGTGACAACAGCCTGTCAATAGATAGTTCTAATATTAAGCTCTTAAAGATGAATCCCTAACCACTAACGTGGTTTTAATTTCAACTGTTTTAGTGATGACGTCGTTTGAAGGGTTTTCAATTTCTTCTATGAGATATTTTACGGAGGTACGACCAATTTTGTCATAAGGCTGGTCTACGGTAGTTAGTTCAGGTTGAATAATTTTTGAGTTTGCCGAATTACTGAACCCTACTACAGCTATCTCTTCAGGTATTTTAACTTTGAACTTGTTGAGCGCTTTTATGGCACCAATAGCAGCGTTATCTGTAATTGCAAAAATGGCATCTGGCCGTTTTTTCATACTCAAAAGAATATTGGTCAGACGTCTACCATGAATTAGTGATATATCCTCTGTACTTAAAATAATCTTTTCTCGAATCTTAATCCCATGGTGTTCCAGCGCACGGAGATATCCCGCGTAGCGCTTTTCGGAATTATATGAGTTCTCGGTTTCTTTAATAATAGCTATGCGCTCTTTACCTAATTCTATCAGGTGCTCCACGGCGTTAAAAGCGGCCTGTTCTTCATCAATAACTATCTGGGTACATGGTATTTTTTGAGATACTTTGTCAAACAACACTATCGGTACACGGTTCAATGTCTGAAGGATGTTATCTATTTTTTCAATTTTTCTAGTGAGGGACATCAATATACCATCAACCCCAAACTGGGTCATGGTATTGAGCATTTCGGTCTGTTTGGCTTCGCTATTGTTGGATTCTGAAATAATTATTCGGTATCCCTGTATTTCGGCTTCTTCTAAAATGCCTTTTAAAATGGTAGAAGTGAAGTAGTGCGAAATGTTTGGGACGACCACTCCTATAATATTTGTTTTCTGAGATCGGAAGCTTCTGGCAAAAAGATTGGGCGAATAATTCATTCTACGGGCCAAGTCCTTTACATTCTGCTTTGTTGTTGCACTAATGTCCGGATGGTCATTAAGAGCACGAGAAACTGTTGATATTGAAAGGTTTAATTCTTTGGCCAATTCCTTTAAAGTAGTGTTGTGTCTTTTGCTCATTTTATAAAAGTGTCTTGGTTTCCAGTGTAATACAAATTTATTTGGGATAAAATTAAGAATTGCAAACGATTGCGGTAACGTTTGCATATCAAATTTGCAATTTTTTTGTCGAAATAATATGATATTCAAATAGTTTTGACTCTGTATTAACAAATTAATAATAACTCAAGTTCACTCAATTTAAAAACTACAATTATGAAAAAAGTAATTTTTGCGGTTATCGGCCTCCTATTAAGTACTGGTGCTTTTGCCCAGACAGGAATTTCCGGTACCATTACGGACAGTGCTGGGGAACCTATCCCAGGAGCGAATATTATAATAGTAGGTAGTACCTCTGGGACAACATCAGATTTTGATGGTAACTATACATTCTCAACAGACCTAGAAGGTAACCAAGTATTAAGAACTTCGTATTTAGGATTTACCACGCTAGATAAGGAAGTAGATTTAAACGGTACAGAATTAACGGTAGATTTTGTCCTTCAAGAAGGTGGTCAACAATTAGATGAGGTGGTATTAACCGCTTCAAGTACGTTCAGGTCTCAGAAGCAGGCTCCGTTGTCTATTAGTTCTGTAAAAATGGCAGAGATCACCAAACTATCGGCCAATAGTCAGGCAGATATTTTGAGAAGTGTACTATAGTATCACCGCTGAAGGTGGTGGTGGTGAAACCGCAACTAACGTCTTCGTAAGAGGTTTACCTTCTGGAGGTCAGTACGTTTTCAACCCATTACAATATGACGGTATGCCTTTAATGAGCACCTTTGGTTTAAACTCTTCTGCGCATGATGTTTATGCAAGACCGGATATTGGTTTTAAAGGAGTTGAATTTGTACGTGGTGGTTCTGCAATTCTATATGGTGCAGGTTCTGTGGCCGGTATCATTAACTATACAAGTAAAACGGGTGATACCAATCCTGAGTAACATCGTAAACCTAGAAGTTGCCAATATGGGACGGTTAAAAACCGACTTTTACAGTGGTGGCCAATTGGGGGGTGAAGATTCTAATACCTACTATGCTTTTACTGGATTTGTAAGACACGATCGTGGGCCTATAGATACGGGATTACCAACAAAAGGGGTTCAGTTTAGGGCTAACATTAAAAAGAAATTTGACAAAGGTTCGTTTACCGTACATGGTCAATTTATAAATGATAAAGCCCAGTTCTACCTTCCTATACCTTTATCAGGTGGAAGCAGAGAGCGTTTGGCAGGAAATGATGGAGAAGCTGTAGAGCAATTATTGACCGGGGAATTAGCTAACACTTCCTTCCTTACGCCAAAGTGGTACTTACAACAGTCCAATTGCAGATGGTGTTTCTACAACTGGTGGATATCTTTTAGCTGATTTTGATTACAGACTTCAAGATGATTTAAGATTCAAATCAAAAGTAAAATATGCAAATTACAAGCACAATTTTGCCTTGTACGTTGGTGGAAGTGGAGACAATGGAAACCCAATTACTTTAGATAACTACGTAGCTAGTATTGCTCCTGATAATCAAGGATACACGGCACGTTACCAAAGTGGTAATCCTAATTCTCAAATAAACGGTTCGGATTTGGTAATTGATAACCTTCATGTAGACCGTTTAAGACCAATGACTGATTATTCTGGGGAAGCCTCTTTGACTAAAACAATTGAAGCCTCAAACGGAGGAAGTCATAACGTAACCTTAGGTACATTTATAGCTCGTACAGAAGCAGAAGATGTAAACTACCAGTATCGTGTTTTATCGGAATTTAATAACGCTCCTAGATTGGTAAACTTAAACTATGCTGATGCAGCTGGTGGTAATGTAGTTTATTCAGAAGGTGGTTTGTATAATCGTATCGGTCAGACTTCAAATAACTTTTTATCTCAAAACAGATTGGCATTTTACCTAACGGATGAGATGATTTTTGACAGATGGCGTTTTGATGTTGGTTTTAGATATGAGCATACAGATGGTGAAAACGCCAAAGGTGGAATAACAAGTGCAACAGTTTATGATAATCCTGAGTTGACTACAGCATTGAGCGATGTACAAACAGCCGATGGAAGCTTTATCAGATCTTCTATAGAAGCTTCAGGTTGGGCAGTATCTTTTGCCGGTCTTTATGAATTGACCGATGCAACAAACCTGTATGCTAACTTTTCTAAAGGATATTTCTTTCCGCAAATAAGAGGTTTTGCTCCGGTAGCTGGTATTTCTGAAAACGCTTACGATCCTGAAAACATCATTCAGTTTGAGGCAGGTGCTAAATTTGGTACTTCTAAATTCTCTGGTTCTGTTGCTGCTTACTATGTGGCTTTAAAAGACAGAATAAAAATACAACAAGCTATTGTTGGTGGACAGTTAATTGATGAGACACGTTCTGAGCAAGATACTAGAACAATTGGTGTAGAAGCTACGGCAGATTATGAAATTGCTAGCAATTTTAACCTTCGTGGAAACCTAACATACCAAGGTCACGAAATTACTAAAAACACAGATTTTGATTTAGTTAATGGTACGTCTACAGAAGCCAATGTAGGTAATAAATTGGCAAGACAACCTAACTTTTTAGGTTCTCTTGGGGCGTATTATGACAACAGTAAGTTTGATGCCAATTTTGGTGTGAACTATACAGGTAAAAAATATGCGTCTGATGTTAATGATATAGAATTAGACGCTATTCCAATTGGTAGATTGGGTGCAGGTTACACTTTTGGTAAGCCAGAAGAAAACCAAACAGTTCGTTTAGGTTTCTCCATCTTCAACCTTTTTGATAGTGATGGTATTACAGAAGGTAACCCAAGAGCGGGTGCTGCCGGACAAAGCGAAACTGACTTCTTTGTAGGTCGTCCTATTCTTCCAAGAAGATTCTTCTTGACAGCGACTTTCAATTTCTAAAAACGATTTGAGTTAGTGCGAGTTTAGTTAGTTTTTAAATCAAAGACACATTGGTGGTGGCTTACCGCCAATGTGTTTTATCCTTATGTACGTTATGAAAGAAAATATAATAAATAGGGCAATTAACGTTTTAGACGCCAATTTTCAAAAAGGCGGTTTTACTATCCCTAGTAAAGGACTTTATCCGTTTCAATGGAAATGGGATAGCGGCTTTATTGCAGTAGGCCTAGCCCATTACAATACAGATCACGCAAAAAAAGAAATAGAGACTTTGTTGAATGCGCAATGGGATAATGGTTTTATACCACACATTGTTTTTCATACAGATGACGATTCTTATTTTTAAGGTCATGATTTTCATAGGTCGGACTTACATCCGCTTTCGTCAAAAAAATATAAATCTACAGGAATGACCCAACCTCCTGTTACAGGGTTTATTCTACAGGATATGCTAAATATTGTAGATGATAAGGAAGATATGCTCAATTTTATAAAAGGGCAGATAGATAAGGTGTATGATAACCATGTGTATTTTTATGAAAACCGTGATCCACAAAATGAAGGTTTAGTATACATCTATCACAACTGGGAGTCGGGCACTGATAACTCTCCTGTCTGGGATGATATTTGGGATACCATGGACCCACCAGAATATACTTTTGAGCGAAAAGATACAACGCATGTAGATGCTTCTCAACGCCCATCAAAAAGAGAGTATGACCACTATCTATACATTATAGATATTGCAAAACAAAATAACTACGATGATGCTAAAATAGCGGAGTTGTCCCCATTCTTAGTACAAGATCCTTTATTTAATGCCATGCTCATTAAATCTAATAAAGCTTTGATGGAGCTTTACGAATTGTTTGGTGGCAATGAAGATAAAATAGAATATCTGAGAAAGAATCAAGAAAGAAGTATTGCTGTTTTCAACCAGAAACTATGGGATACGGAATTGGGTGCATATGTTCATTATGATATGCGAAATGATAAGCCTATCCGCCATGTTTCTTCTTCCTCATTTTCCCCTTTATTTGCCGATATTCCAAATAAAGAAAGAGCTGAGGTACTAGTAAATACTATGATGGACCGCTTTGGAGGTGATGATAAGTATTTATGTGCATCGTTTGATCCTACAGACGATCGTTTCAATCCTAGAAAATATTGGAGAGGTCCCGTTTGGATTAATATGAATTGGATGCTATACCGTGGATTGAAAGAGTACGGATATAAGGAAATTGCAGCGCGTGTTAAAAATGATTCCATTGAACTTGTTGAACGCGATGGCTTTTTTGAATATTTTGACTGTAGAAAAGATACTGGCGAGGAAACAAGAAAAGGTTATGGTGGCGATAATTTTTCATGGACTGCCGCGCTAGTAATAGACCTTCTTAAATGTTGAGAGGTAATGAAATAAGTTTTTTTGAGGACAAGAGAGTCTAAGTGTTCGTGCAGCCAACTTATTGGTTCGCGTTAATTAGTTGCTAGTTGTTGAGCTATTCTGTTCTCATTTGACTCAAAATGGCGGTAAATTGTAATGTGTTGTTCAATTTCCGCCGTGGAGAGTCTATCTTTAATGAAATGTAAGATATTTCTGCTATATTTTAGTTTTTAAGGTTATTGCATAGCAGGTTTTTACCATATTCTGTTCATAGAACACAGAATAAAATAGGAGACCAAACCAAAAGAAAAATTACTCATGAATTATATAGATTATATCATAATCGTCGTTTACCTAGTCGGTTTCTTGGGATTGGGTTTTTTATTCAAAGACAACAATTCTGGAGGAGATTATTTTCTGGGAGGAAGAAAAACGTCATGGTTGCCTTTGAGCCTTTCGGCAATGGCAACGCAACTTTCTGCTATCAGTTTTATTTCGGCACCAGCCTTCGTAGGCCTCAAAGCTGGTGGAGGTATGCAATGGCTTACCTATGAATTAGGTGTGCCCTTGGCAATGGCTTTTTTATTAATTGCTGTACTACCTACCCTATATAAATCCGGAATTGTTAGTGTTTATGAATATTTAGAAACACGTTTTGATGCTTCATCTAGATTACTGATCAGCTTCGTTTTTCAAATAAGTAGATCGGTAGCTACCGGTGTAATGGTGTATACCATGGCGTTAATTCTTCAGGCTACCATCCAAATGGATTTTTGGATATCCATTTTAATCATCGGCCTTATAACCATGGTTTATTCCTACCAAGGAGGAATGAAAGCCGTTATTTGGGGCGATGTAATTCAAATGAGTATTCTTTTTATCGGTATTATTATCTGTCTTTTTTACGGTTTTAGTGAATTAGGCGGTGTGGACAATTTTCTTACCCACGTAGACAGAGACAGGATTACCGCTGTAGATTTCAGTAAATGGGGATTTAATAATGCAGATGGTAATGATGAATTTGGTTTCTGGCCAATGGTCATAGGGGGCTTTTTTCTATATGCTTCTTATTACGGAACAGACCAGACGCAGTCACAACGGTTGTTATCTTCTAGCAGCATGCCCAATCTTAAAAAATTAATGATGGCCAACGGCCTACTTAGGTTCCCCTTTACCCTAACCTATTGTATTATGGGACTTGTTTTGGGTACACTCCTAGTTCAAGATGCTAGTTTTCAAGAGCAGATGGACTTAGTTTATCAAGCCAATATTTCTTCTTTAGAGGGAAAAAAGGCCGATTTAATGGTGCCAGTCTTCATTATCAAATACTTGCCAAATGGCGTTATAGGTATATTGATTGTTGCAATTATGTCTGCAGCTATGTCCACATTAAGTTCTACGGTTAATTCACTTTCAGCAGTTACTATGGAGGACTTTGTAAAACGATTTCATCCTAATATGCCGGATAAGAAGTACATGACGTACTCAAAACTATTATCTATATTTTGGGGTCTTGTATGTTTATTCTTTGCTTTTTTTGCTGGAAATATAGAAGGTACAGTTATAGAGGTTATCAATAAAATAAGCTCTGTTTTCTACGGCCCAATTTTGGCTGCCTTTATCCATGGCAATTCTTACTAAGAGAACACATGCGCTTGGTGCAAATATTGGAATAGTGGTTGGGGTATTGTTTAATATTTACCTTTGGTTATATGTACCGCAAATCTTTTGGTTCTGGTGGAACGCGTTGGGTTGTGTAGTTACTATTGTGGTAGCTCTTGCGGTTAGTTATACTGTAAAAAGAGAAGTTAATGAGGGTCTAGAGGTTGTATACTATTCAGGTAAAAAAGAGGTTGCTATCTTACTGGCCTATTTTGTTGCTATAGTATTATTCAGTATTTCTTTGCCTAATATTTTGAACTAAAATAAGCGCTATGAAAATTGTAATCGCTCCAGATAAATTTAAAGGTTCCCTCTCTGGATTTGAGTTCTGCGATGCTGTAGAGGAAGGCCTAAAACATGTTTTTAACGAAGCCAAAATCGTAAAGATGCCTTTAGCGGATGGCGGCGACGGAACTATAGACGTGGTCAAACATTACATACATGGCGATAAAATTACCATTACCGTAAACGATCCGTTGTTCAGGCCAATAAGCGCTTCATACTTATATGCCACTGAAACTCATATTGCCTATATAGAAATGGCCGAGGCATCGGGACTTAAATTATTAGATGATGCGGATAGGAACTGCATGAACACCACCACCTTTGGCACAGGTGAACTTATTGCTGATGCTCTTGAAAGAGGTGCTCAAGAGATTATTCTTGGCATAGGAGGAAGCGCAACAAATGATGGTGGTATGGGGATGGCCAATGCCTTGGGATACCGATTTAAAGGTGATTTCAGTAAAGATTTGGAGCCAATAGGAAGCAGCTTAGATAAAGTTAAAAGTATAGATGCTTCAGAAGTTCATCCATTATTGGCCAATGCAAAGTTTAAAATAGCTTGTGATGTTTCCAATCCGTTCTATGGCGAAAATGGTGCTGCCAAGATATATGGTGCGCAAAAAGGAGCATCAACAGAGGAGATTGAAATTCTGGATAAAGGGCTGAAGAATTTTGCTAAAGTAGCTTTGGATACCTATGATATAAGCCTTCAGAAAATAAAAGGTTCTGGTGCGGCTGGCGGAATAGGTGGTGGAGCCATCATTTTTTTAAGGGGAGAACTTACTTCTGGTATAGATTTGGTAAAAGAACTGGCTCATTTTGATGAGGGAATTGCAGATGCTGATTGGATTATTACTGGTGAAGGCCAGTTAGATGAACAAACACTTTCTGGAAAAACTATAAATGGGGTAGTTACTTCTGCTCAAAAGCATAAAATACCAGTTGCAGCCTTGTGCGGTTCGGTGTCTATATCTATAGAACAGCAAGAAAAATTCGGATTGGCTTATGTAAATTCAATCGTAAGGGGAATCTCTACTCTGCCAGAAGCTATGGCTTCCAGTTATACCAATTTGGTGAATGCCAGTTATAATTTCGCTAAGTTGATACAATAGTGTTTTTGTAACCGCCTTAAAATCAATTTGTAATAAAGAGTTGAGTCAAATCGATTAAAAAAATATCGCTTTATAATTTTACTACTGACAAACTGCTGTCACTACCCACTTTTACATTTGTTCTTGTAATACAATACGAACCTTAAAAATGTAAATTATGAGCACAGCAACTACATCAAAAGAAAAAGTAGCCCAAGTTATTCTACCATCTGAATTATTGGCCCATTGGCAAGGGCATAGAACTTTGACTAGAAAGGTAATTGAAGCATTTCCGGATAAAGATTTCTTTGAATACTCCATTGGCGGTATGCGTCCCTTTTCAAAAATGGTAGATGAATTATTGAGTATAGCAGGACCTGGAATTCGAGAAATAGTTACGGGTAAGGCAGCTGCCTTCACAGAAGAGGTGGCCCATGGTAACAGTAAAACCAAAGTATTGGAGCTTTGGGATAAAACCACGGAAGAAATCAATGCCAATTGGTCAAAGATAGGGGTTGAAAAATTTCATGATACCATTAAACTTTTTGGAGAGTATGAGGGTACAATCTTATCATCTATCCAATATTTTATAGATAATGAAATACATCACCGTGGCCAAGGGTATGTGTATTTAAGGTCTTTAGGCATTGAGCCGCCTATGTTTTATGATAGAACAGAAGCATAAATCTTGGGATATGACTGTGCTGGTTTTTAAAACAACTGTAGGAAAGCGGAAAGAAATTAGGTATTTAAAGCCGTTTCTAAACCGTATAGTAGAGCCAGAAGGAAAATGGAATTTTGACTTGGAGGATTGCGATAGAATCCTCCGGGTTGAAACCCGTAAATGTTCTTCTATCGTAGCTTCACTTTTACAAAAACAAGGATTCGTCTGCGAAGAGCTTTAACCTATTGAATGAATACGTTAAATATCCATACCTGACAATTATCATGTTTTAAAAAGCTGAACACGCCTAGATTTGTATCAAATCAAGATACGATCTATGTGCAGTTTAATTCAGAAATATAATGTTGCAGGCCCAAGGTATACTAGTTATCCTACTGTTCCTTATTGGAATATGGACACTTTTTCTAGTAAAAAATGGCAATCTAGCTTAATTCAAAGTTTTGATGAGAGTAATGCAACAGAAGGCATAAGCCTCTATATACATCTACCTTTCTGCGAGAGTATGTGTACGTTTTGTGGTTGTCATAAACGTATTACTCAAAGGCACGAAGTAGAAGAGCCTTACATACGATCGGTACTAAAAGAATGGAAACTGTATTGCGATTTATTCTCTGAACGTCCAATTATAAAAGAGCTACATCTAGGTGGTGGTACGCCAACCTTTTTTACGCCTCAAAATCTAGAAAACCTGATCAAAGGTATTTTTAGTATGGCAAAAAGAGCGGAAGATTATGAATTTAGCTTTGAAGGTCACCCTAACAATACTACTAAAGAACATTTGCAAGCTTTATACAATGTAGGTTTTAGACGCGTTAGTTTTGGTGTGCAAGATTATAATGTAAAAGTACAGCAGGCCATACACCGTATTCAACCCTTTGCGAACGTGAAAAACGTAACGGAATGGGCAAGGGAAATTGGCTACACATCAATAGGTCACGATATTATTTTTGGTCTTCCTTTTCAAAAAGAAGAGCATGTTCGCGAAACTATTTTGCGAACTAAAGAGTTGCGGCCAGATAGATTGGCGTTTTATAGTTATGCGCATGTGCCATGGTTAAAAGGAAATGGTCAAAGAGGTTATAAGGATGCAGATTTACCTACTGCAGATGAAAAAAGGCAACAATACGAAACCGGTAAGGCATTATTGGCAGAAGTAGGCTATCATGAAATTGGTATGGACCATTTTGCCCTTTCAACAGATTCGCTTTATGAATCTATGGAGACAGGTAGTTTGCATCGTAATTTTATGGGGTATACCGCATCAAAAACGCAAGCTATGATTGGTTTGGGTGCATCTAGTATAAGCGATAGCTGGTATGGTTTTGCCCAAAATGTAAAAGGTATTGAGGAATACCAACATTTAGTAGAAAATGACGTTATTCCTGTTTATAGAGGTCACATCTTAACCAATGAAGACCGAGCAATAAGAAAGCACATCTTAAATTTAATGTGTGGTTTTAAAACTTCTTGGGCCACTGAAAATCTTCGTTTTAAAAGCACCGAAGATGTAAAAGATAGGTTGCGGGAAATGGAACAAGATAGTTTGCTTGTTATGACAGATGATGGCGTAGAGGTGACCGAAAAAGGGCGTCCGTTCATTCGGAATATTTGTATGGCATTTGATGTGCTTTTACACAAGAAAGAACCAGAAAAAAGATTATTTTCAATGACAGTTTAATATATCCCCTAATCTTATAAAATAGAAATATTATGAAAAAAATTATAGTCCCTCTAGATTTCTCGGAACAATCTGAAAATGCCCTTAAAGTTGCTGTATCCTTAGCTGAAAAGCATGGTGCGGAAATACTGGCATTGCACATGTTAGAACTTAATCAGGCTATGATAACTTCTTCAGAAGGTTTTCATCCTGAACAAACTGTTTTTTTAATTAAGCTGGCGGAAAAGAGATTTAAAGAATTTTTGCAAAAACCTTATTTAGAAGGGGTTAAGGTTACACCGATTATTAAGCATTACAAGGTGTTTAGCGAGGTGAATGAAATTGCTGCCGAGCACAATGCAGAGCTTATAGTAATGGGTTCTCATGGGTCTGATGGTCTTGAGGAAATCTTTATTGGTTCTAATGCCGAGAAAGTAGTACGTAATGCAGAGATTCCTGTATTGGTCATCAAAAATGAAATACCTGATTTTAAAATTGACCGTTTTGTATTTGCATCCGATTTTAGGGAAGAAAGTACTGCTGCCTTTCAAAAAGCAAAAGCATTTGCAGAGATGTTAAAGGCTAATTTGGATTTGGTTTACATCAACACACCTTAAGGTGATGATTTCTTAAGTTCTGGTGATATCTATACACGTATAAATAATTTTATTGGTAAAGTAAATGAAGCTTTACAAGTTGAAATATATAATGATTATAGCGTAGAACGAGGTGTTCTAAACTATAGCGAAAATAACAGCGCCGATGCCATTGGTATCTCTACCCATGGACGTAAAGGCTTATCTCACTTCTTTATGGGAAGTATTGGCGAAGATGTGGTTAACCACTCTAAAATACCGGTGGTGACCTTTAAAATATAGATGCACTTAAACTACGCAACTATAAGGGCGGAACGTTTTACACGGGCCGCCCTTTTTTGTTACATCATTTTCATTTCTGTAGGATTCCAATTTACAGGCTCTTTTTTATAGTAGCTTTCATTGGCCAATAGGGCCGCTCCTGCTGCTCTAAGTCCAAATGTTGGGTTCTGAATTACTTTTCCGTTCTCGCGTATGGCCGTAAAGAAATTATAAAAATGGTCATGATGCCCGCCTTTATAATCTTTTGGTGCTTCCCATTTACTAGTTCCTGTTTTTTAAGCAGATGCCCGTGTTTCCAGATTTTGCTGGGCATACCCTTCTTTTATCTTTTCTTGCATGGCTTCAGGAAAGGAAATCATAGAATAACCACTGGGCACCAAGCTAAGTTTTGAACGTGTAAGGGAAACAGAATTTTGTCCAATTTCCATTTCACCTTCGGTACCCACTAATTTAAAGCCACTACCACCGCCACTTCCGGCAATGAAATTTATACGAAAAGCAGCGTTAAATGCTGCGTGGGTCTCTGTTTTTGGGTAGTCGTAAAGAGTAATGCTAACATCGGGAACATCTCTGCCATCTTTCCAATAGCGTAGTCCACCAGTTGCCATAGCTCTATTTGGTCCATGGGAATCAATCACATGGTTTAGCGTAGAAAAGGCATGAACAAAAAGGTCTCCGGCAACACCGGTACCATAATCTCTATAATTTCTCCATCTAAAAAATCGTTCGGACTCAAAAGGAACCTTAGGAGCTTTGCCTAAAAAGGTATCAAAATCAACGGTTTCCTTGCTTGCATCTGGTGGAATGGGATATTGCCAAGCACCTTCTGCGGAGTAACGGTCATTGTAGAAATCTAGCATTACAATATCTCCAATAGCACCATCTAAATATAATTGTTTGGCTTTTTCGTTTCCTAAAGAAGACATGCCTTGGCTACCTACTTGGCATATTTTTCCCGAAGCTTTTTGTGCAGAAATAATGGCTTGGCCGTCTTCCCATTGTTGTACCATAGGTTTTTCACAATATACGTGTTTGCCTGCCTTAAGGGTATCTATAACTATTTTTTTATGCCAGTGATCGGGAGTAGCAATGATAACGGCATCAATATCTTTTCTATTTAAAATTTCTCTATAGTCGCGCGTGGTGAAAATAGCATCGCCCCATAGTTCTTTGGCCCTTTCCAATCTCCCTGTATAAAGGTCACAGGCGGCAACTAATTGTATGCCCGAAACGGTTAGTGCGGCTTGGGTGTCAAAAATACCTTGAATACCTGTTCCAATAAGCGCCAGATTTATATGGTCATTAGAAGAGAATACGTTGGTTTCGTATTCCCGTTGCATAAGGATGCTTTCATTTTTTGATGCGGATAAAATAAAGGGGGCGGAAGTTACTGCTGCGGAACCTAGAGCAGCTTTTTTAAGAAAATACCTTCGTGAGTTGTCTTGTTTCATGTAATAAATTAGGGTTTTGTTCGGTCAACTCATGAATTTACAATTTTCTAGTAAACCCTGTTTCAGTTAAAAAATAAAAATAAAGGACATTTTTATCCTTTTTACGTCAATTACTGATATATATCATGTTTTTGACTATTCAATCCCCATACATTTGCTCAATAAATTAATCTATAAACTACTTAAAATGAAGATTGTAATAAGAAGTACCGTGATATTTTTTTCACTCTTACTTATGGCCTGTGGAGGTAAAGAAGAAAAAAAGAAAGAAGGATTTAGCGTAGATCGTGAAAAAACTAAAACAGAGAAACCAGTAGAAGCTGTAGCCGCTACTAGTACAGTCTCACCATCTGAACGTGTGGACCTAGAAAATAAAGGAGTAGGCCCAATAAAATCTGTGACCTTGTCTCCTGAAATTGATCAGGCCTTGGCTAAAAAAGGTGAAGAGGTTTACAGCCAAATGTGTATGGCTTGCCACAGAGTGGATAAAAAATTCATTGGCCCGGCTCCAACAGGTGTTTTAAAAAGACGTAGCCCGGAATGGGTAATGAACATGATTCTTAATCCTGAAGTTATGGTAAAAGAAGATGCTTTGGCAAAAGAGCTTATGGCAGAATTTAACGGTGCTCCAATGGCTAACCAAGGGTTGACCGAAGATCAAGCTCGTAGTATACTCGAATATTTTAGAACATTAGAATAGTATATAAATTAGCCTTAGGGGCTTTTATAAAATAACCACAAATACAATACAAATGAAAAAGTATTCATTACACCTAGCGGCAATTCTAGGGTCGGTCCTGTTTTTCTCAGGTTGCGGTGATCAAAACGGCAACGATTCATCAAATGGAGCGCTTGCTTCCAATAATGCAGAGAAAGTATATGTAGCTCATGGCGAGCACGATGAATTTTACGCCTTTATGTCTGGTGGATATAGCGGTAACGTAGCCGTTTATGGTCTTCCTTCAGGACGTATGTTCAAAGAGATTCCTGTTTTTTCTCAATTCCCAACTAATGGATATGGGTATTCAGAAGAAACAAAACCTATGTTAGAAACTTCTTTTGGTTTTGTGCCTGCAGATGATTCTCACCACCCAGATATTTCCCAGACTAATGGAGAATTAGATGGTAGATGGCTATTCATAAATGGTAACAACACACCACGTATAGCAAGAATTGACCTAAAAACATTTGAAACTGCTGAGATTATAGAAGTTCCAAATAGTGCAGGTAATCACAGTTCATCATACATCACAGAGAATTCAGAGTACGTAGTGGCAGGAACTCGTTTCTCAGTTCCAATTCCACAGAGAGATATGCCTATAAAAGACTACAAAGGAAACTTTAAAGGTGCCTTGTCTTTTATAAGTGTAGAACCTGAAACTGGCAGAATGGATATAAAATTCCAGTTGATCATCTTATGGTTTTAATTATGATTTATCACACACTAGTAGAGGTAAATCTCACGGATGGTTTTTCTTTACTACGTATAACACAGAGGAAGCTAATTCGCTTCTAGAGGTTAACGCTTCTCAAAATGATAAAGATTTTATTGCAGCTGTAAACTGGAAGAAAATTGAAGAGTATGTAGAAAATGGAGGAGGTACAATGGTACCTGCAAATTATACACATAACGTGTATAGCGATGAGACACATAGTGCTACTTCAACCATGAAAAAAGAAGTACTTACTGTAGATCCTACAAAAGTACCTTATGGTGCTGTATTCTTTATGCCAACACCAAAATCTCCACACGGGGTAGATGTAAATCCAACAGGAGATTATATTGTTGGAAACGGAAAGCTTTCTGCAGATCTTACGGTATTCTCGTTTGATAAAATGATTGCTGCAATTGACGGTAAAAAGTATGATGGTGAAGCTTATGGTCTTCCTATTTTAAAATTCGAAGACGTGTTGGCTGGTCAAGTAAAAAGTGGAGGATTAGGTCCATTGCATACCGAGTTTGATGGTAAGGGTAATGCGTATACCACGTTCTTTATTTCTTCGGAAGTTGTTAAATGGAAAGTAGGTACATGGGAGGTTATTGATAGAAAACCAACTTTTTATTCTGTTGGCCACTGTATGATTATGGTGGAAACTCTAGAAAACCTTTTGGTAAATATCTGGTATCCATGAACAAGATTACCAAAGATAGATACCTGCCAACTGGTCCTGAGTTAGAACACTCTGCACAATTGTATGATATTTCTGGAGATAAAATGGAGCTTATTTATGATTTCCCAACACATGGTGAGCCACATTACGCAGCAGCTATTCCAGCATCTATACTAGCACCTAAATCGCAGAAAATTTATAAACTGGCAGAAAACGAACATCCATTTGCAACAAAAAATGTTTCAGAAGCAAGAGTAGTTCGTGATGGTAATGAAGTACATGTCTATATGGCAATGATACGTAGTCACTTTACTCCAGATAATATAGAGGGTGTTAAAGTTGGTGATAAGGTGTACTTCCATATTACAAACCATGAACAAGATTTTGATGTACCGCATGGCTTTATGATGATCGGACAAAAGAATTCTGGTTTACTAATAATCTTAGGACAAACCAAAACATCGGTTTGGGAGCCTAAAAAAGAAGGTGTATGGCCATTTTACTGTACAGATTTCTGTTCTGCTTTGCACCAAGAGATGCAAGGTTACATAAGAGTTTCGCCTGCTAAATCCAATATTGACCTTTCTTGGTCTTTGGGTGAGTAAGTTCAGCGGAAAGTAGATTAATTATTCAAACAAAAAGCAGGTCGCGTACCAAGACCGACCTGCTTTTTTATTTGAAAGCCAAGATGATTGATGGATTTAATTTTTTAAGATGATGTAAGATGAAAAGGGCAAGTATAATAATGATAGTCGGTTCTTTATGTTTATTAGGGTTGTTTGCATTTCCGCTTTGGAATATAATGCTAGGAGCTCCGCAATACCCGGATCCATTGGGTATGAATATTCATATTACGGGTATACAAGGCGTTTCTGAATTCGATTTACAGAATATAGACGGTCTTAACCACTACATAGGTATGAAGACCATTCCTAAAGCTGATGAGATGTGGGAGTTTAATGTCTTTCCTATCGTAATCATCGGTATGGTACTCTTAGGAGTGCTATTGGGTATTTTAGGGTATTTAGGTAAAATTGATTACCGATATTTCTTGGGATGGTTCTTACTAATGTCTATCTTAGGTATTATGGGTATGTATGATTTTAATCTCTGGTTAACGGACTACGGTTCTAACCTAGATCCACATGCCATAATTAAGGTGATTAATGAAGATGGAACACCAATGACCTATAAACCACCGCTTTTTGGCTATAAAAAATTATTGAATTTTGATGTAAGTTCAATACCAGCTACAGGTGCATGGTTAATGTTCGTAGGAATGGCACTTACCGTAGTTGCGTTTTTAGTAGGCTGGAAAAGTACCGGTTCTCATTCATCTCATCAAAATCATAAATTAGCAACATCATGAAGAATCTAACGGTATTATGGGTAATATGTCTTTTGGTATTGTCTTCATGTAACAGTGAGCCAAAACCTATAGAATATGGTTCGGAAGGATGTCAATTTTGTAGTATGACCATTGTAGATAAGCAACATGCCGCACAATTTATGACCAAAAAAGGTAGAAGTTATGCTTTTGATGCAACGGAATGTATGTTAAATTACCTACGCGATGTAGAACCGGAAACGGTTGCTATATACCGTGTAAATAATTATACCGATCCAGGGGTTTTTGTTGATGCAACCAAAGCAACCTATTTAATCAGCGAGAACATACCTAGTCCAATGGGAGCGTTTTTAACTGCTTTTGCAAATGAAGACGAAGCAAGTAGGGCACAGTTAAGCAATTCAGGAACATTATATACTTGGACCGAATTAAAGGATAAATTCGAAAAAGATAATCCTTTTTAAATCTGTAGGAACTATGGTAAAAGACTTGGGAATTTCGGAATGTATGTCGCTTTTAAGTGACAATTATGTGGGTCATTTAGCATATATAGGGGGCAGAAGCCCATTTATTGTGCCGGTAACATACTTCTTTGATGCAGAGAATAAAAGTATAATCAGTTATTCTGCTCCAGGTCATAAAATACTATCTATGAGAACATATAAGCATGTTTCCTTACAAGTAGAGGACATAGTTTCTATGTTTACATGGCGTTCCGTATTGATTAATGGCACTTTTGAAGAACTAAAGGGTAGTACAGCAAAAAAATGCCTGCATACTTTTACAAAAGGAGTTAAGGAAACCATTTTTAGAACGAAAGGGAAGAGGCTTGAATTTATAAAAGATTTTTCCAGTAAAATGGAAAAGGAAGCAAGTCCTATTGTTTATCGTATTCACATTTCTGATATCATAGGTAAGTATAGAGACTGAATAACCTAGGGTTTTAAATCAAAGAATATTTTTGAAAAGCGGTGCAAGACAAGCCGCATTTATCCAAGAGAAACCCTTGGCGGTTTTGTTGTGGAGAAACAGATTTAGGAAAAGAACAAACGAGAATTCTAAATTTCTCAAATTAAGATGATGCGATACCAAAGCTTATTAAATTTTACTTTTTTACTTTTTGTTACAGCGCATCTATGGGCAAAACCTATTGTAGTCTGTGAGAGTTGCGAAGTAAAATCTATTTCTGAGGGAATTGAACGGGCTATAGATTTTGACACACTTATAGTAAAAAAAGGCACCTATAAGGAATACAATATTCTTGTTGATAAACCACTAACCTTAATTGGAGAAGGTTACCCAATAATAGATGGAGAAAAGAAAGGTGAAATCATACGAGTTGTATCCGATGGTGTAACGATAGATGGCTTTTTTATCATAAATGTGGGTACTAGCTATACCACAGATTATGCTGCAATCCGAGTAGTAAAAAGCGAAAATTTTCTAATTCAGAATGTAGTCTTGGAAAAATTGTTTTTCGGTATTTATCTAGAAAAATCAAACTACGGAAAAGTCTATCATAATAAAATTATAGGGGATGCTAAAGACGAGTATAATTCCGGAAATGGAATTCAACTTTGGTATTCTCACCATGTTGAGGTAAGCAATAATATTGTTCAAGGAGCTAGAGATGGTATTTACTTGGAGTTCTCGGATAACATTATAATAGACAATAACAAAAGCACGGGTAATTTAAGATACGGTCTCCATTTTATGTTTTCTGATGATGATGTTTACTCAAACAACCTTTTTGAGAATAACGGCGCCGGAGTTGCAGTTATGTTTTCTAAAGGGATTATAATGAAGGGGAATACCTTTAGGAAAAATTGGGGTACAGCTTCGTTTGGTGTTTTGTTAAAAGAGATTAATGATGCTGAAATAAGTAATAATACCTTTGAGGAAAATACCATTGGTATTCATATAGAAGGTTCTAACCGAATTAATTATAAAGGAAACAATTTTATAAACAATGGATGGGGAATTAAAGTTCTTGGAGCCTGTTACGCCAATGCTTTTACGGGTAATAATTTCCTTTACAACAGTTTTGATATATCGTATGACAGTAAGCTGAACGATAATGTGTTTGATGGTAATTACTGGAGTGGTTATACTGGGTACGATTTAGATAAGAACGGTATTGGCGATGTGCCGTACCGCCCCGTAAAATTGTTTTCTTATATCGTAAACAAAACACCGGAGGCTATTGTTTTATTGCGAAGTCTTTTTATGGATATCATTGATTTTTCCGAAAAAGTTTCTCCCGTATTTACACCAGACAATTTATTGGATATTAATCCCCTAATGACCAAAGTACAATGATTCAGATAGAAGGTTTACAAAAGAAATTTGGAAAGAACGAAGTACTTTCGGGCTTAAACCTTACCATAGAGAAAGGTGGCGTTTTTGCTATCTTAGGACCTAATGGTTCGGGAAAAACTACTTTGATCAAGAGTATTTTGGGTATGGTCGTGCCGGATAAGGGAAGCATTTCTGTGATGGGAGAACCCATTAAAAAGAATTGGAAGTACCGTAAAGAAATAGACTATCTACCTCAGATAGCTAATTTTATGGAAACTTAAAAGTTTACGAGCTTATACGGATGATAAAAGATCTTAGGCAAAGCCCAAGTGATGAAGAAAGATTGATTGAGCTTTTTAAACTAGAACCTTTTTTAGATAAGAAACTTTCAACCCTTTCAGGAGGCACCAAACAAAAGGTAAACATTGTTTTGGCGTTTATGTTCGATAGTCCTTTGTTAATTCTAGATGAACCAACAACAGGTCTTGATCCAGCATCTTTAATTCATTTAAAAAATCTTATCAGGGAACAAAGAGACCTAAAGAAAACGGTGTTGATCACATCTCATATTATGCAGTTTGTTGCAGAAATTTCTGATGTAATCGTCTACTTGTTAGAAGGTAATATTTACTTTAAAGGTAGTATAGGAGAACTGAAAACTAAGACAGGACAAACGGATTTAGAACACGCCATTGCGGCCATAGCAACAGCACCCACTCATGCTTAAGATACTAAAATATAGTTTTTACGACCTAATCCGTAGCCGCTGGAGCTACGTATACTTTCTATTTTACCTCTTGTTAGGTTTTGTATTGTTGTTTTTGAACAATGATGTTTCAAAGGCCATTATAACCTTAATGAATGTTATAATAATTCTTGTGCCCTTGATCAGTACTATTTTTGGAATAATGTATTTCTACAACTCAAAAGAGTTTACGGAACTTTTATTGGCACAACCTATTAAACGTTCTTCAATATTCTTAGGTCAATATTTGGGTGTAGCGGGTTCTTTAACATTAAGCTTAGTGTTAGGTCTTGGAATTCCTTTTGTGCTCTATGGTCTATTCAAAAGTGATGCTATTTTTGACTTTTCATTACTCCTGGTTACAGGTGCTTTTCTAACTTTAATTTTTACCGTATTGGCTTTTAATATAGCTCTGTCTAACGAAAACAAGATTAAAGGTTTTGGGTATGCCGTATTGTTGTGGTTGTTTATGGCAGTTATTTATGATGGTCTGTTTCTGATGTCTCTAATTATTTTTAAGGAGTATCCTTTAGATGCTTTTTCCCTTAGCGCTACCATGTTTAATCCTATAGATTTGTCACGGACCTTAATTCTTTTAAAATTGGATATTTCGGCTCTTTTGGGTTATACTGGTGCTGTATTCAAAAAGTTCTTTGGAACGGACCAAGGTCTTTTTGTTTCTATGCTCATGCTTATCTTATGGACTGTTCTACCTATTTGGCGATTGGTATACGTATCCAAGAAAAAAGATTTTTAATTTAGGGCCAATGAAATGGCAAGACAAATGATAAATCTTAAAAAGCATACTAAAATAGCTTTAGTGTATTTTGTCTTGGCGGCTCTTTTAGGGTGTGTACTACGGTTTTTTAGAGTACTTGATATTCCTGTAACCTACAAGTATATTGTTCATGCCCATTCACATATAGCCTTATTGGGCTGGGTGTACTTAGCCCTCACTAGCTTGTTGTATAAACTCTATTTAAGTAAGTCAGAGGTTCAGAAGAAATACAGTAGAATATTTTGGTTTACCCAGCTTACCTTAATTGGTATGTTATTGACTTTTCCGTTTCAGGGGTATGCAGCATTTTCAATTGTCTTTTCTACCTTGTTCTTGTTCGCATCCTATTGGTTTTCTTGGTTCTTTTTTAAGAACGTTCCTGTTGCATACAAGAAGACTCAATCATTACAGTGTGCAAAAGCTGCTATAGTGTATTTGCTGATTTCCAGTGTTGGTCCGTGGGCATTAGGAGGAATAATGAATACCCTTGGCGGAGACTCCATTTGGTATCGTTTGGCTATTTATTTCTATCTCCATTTTCTTTACAACGGATGGATGATAATGGCGCTCGTAGCTGTATTTCTATATATTTTGGAGAAACAACAGATTGTCCTACCACAAAGGAATTTTAAAAGGTTCTTTTGGGGATTGAACCTTGGTATTGTCCTTTCTTTTTTTCTGTCTACGTTGTTTTCGCATCCATCTGTAGTTTACTATATATTTGGTGGAGTAGGGGCCGTTTTGCAGTTGTATGCGTTTTATGTTTTATGGATATTCTTATTAGAGGTTAAGTCTAAATTGAATAGCTTGTTTTCAACGTTTCATCAGAATATGTTGAAAACAATAGGTGTGCTATGGGGTTTTAAAATGATATTACAAACCCTTAGCGCAATGCCTTATTTTGCAAATTTAGCCGTGACCTATTTAGATTTTACCATCGGTTATTTACACTGGACATTCTTGGGAGTGGTGACTATAAGCCTATTCTTGTTCCTAGACTACTTTAAGTTACTACAGCTTGGCAAACAAACCTTCTTACTATATATACTAGGTTTTCTACTCACGGAAGCCTTAATTTTTTATAAGGCAATTGTAGCATGGCAATCAGCCACATTGTTTTCTGCCTACTATCTTATTTTGGCGGTGGCAAGTTTGGTACTGCTATTGGCCCTTTTAGGGCTGTTACTATCGAGAGAGAAGAATGTGCCTCAGTCATAAAAACTTAAACGGCATCGTCTTTTAGTATACTAAAAACGACACCGTTTAAATTTGAATTTAGGGGAATTTGACAAGCCAAACGGCATGTTTTATCAGCATTAAGAATAGTAGAAAGCGTATTCCTTTCTGTTATATCCATTTTATCCAAACTACATTCGCTATGGATTTTTATATGGCATGTTCCACATAAGGCTCTGCCTTTACAATCGCCCCAATCTTCCATGTACTTATCAAACAGTAGTTCCATAGGACTATGGTATTCATTGGTTACGAAGTTAGCGTGGCATTTTTCGCCATACTCGTCAATATAAGTAAGGCTTAGGTTCTCCACGGATATAGGTCTGGTTTTATAATAGAAGAATGCTAAAGAATGTTCGCAATAATAATAGAACAACTAAAGACCAAACTTACTAATAGCATATTAAAAGTTGTTTTAGATTTCAATTGTGCAAGTACTGCAGCATTGTATCCCATACATAAGATGGTTACAAAAAAGAGCAATACCATTTTTGAAAGGTCATGTAGGTTACTCATCAATAACACCATTGCGGCAGCAGAACCTATGCAGCTTTGCGCTATTATAGCAATAGTGGAATAACCGGTCTGTTGTCTGGTAAACTCACCAAGTAGATTGTTGTATACTTTGGCTATACCAGTACTTCTCTGTTGTTTTTCAGAATAACTTAAAGGTAACGATGGTGTCCTCATGATTATCAATTTTAGAAATTAATACTTGAACTTTTATAAGCAGATTTAGTAAGTGCGAATTACACTTTACGCAACTGCAGTTAATTCTTTTTCTAACGCACTGGCCTTTGTAAAGAGAATATTGTTCTCTAAGTGAATGTGACGGTGCAGGTCGTCTTCAAATTCTTGTAATAACGCGTACGTAACTTTGTAGGTAGAACAGGCGTCAGCAGGCGGCGTGTAATCATTGCTCAGTTTTGCAATGGTTCTAAAACGAACCCCTTCGTTATCATGCTCATCCATCATAGTACTAATTGGGTTTGCTACTGAGCCAAAACCATAATGCTCAAATCTTTTCCGGATTGGTTTGCTTCAACCATCTTTCTAACAAAAGGGAAGAGTATCAATTCTTCTTTTTTCATATGCGAGGCCAGTTCGCCGGCAGATGCATTAAAAAGTTCTTTGATTTCAAAAAGCTCAGGATGCTTTTCGCCATGTACGCGGCATAGTTTGTCAAGGTATTGTTTCAGTACAGTACTTTGTTTTTCAACGTATCTGTGGTGTTTTTTTTCAATATAATCAACAAGAAGGTCCAATGGCCAAGATTTAAAATCAATGTTATCGGCACTGGTTTGTTCTGTAACCGCTTTTAGTTCTGAAGAAAGCATATCAACACTTAAATTGTTTTTAAGCGCAACCTCTTCAAGTGAACGGTTTCCTCGGCAACAAAAGTCAATTTTGTGGTTTTTAAAAACTTGTGCGGTTCGGTAATCTTTAGCTACAATTTCGCCTACTGTTTGTGTCATAATTTCTTTTTTATAGTTACTTCATTAAATAGGATAAAATTGTCCTATTTATATTCAAATTTTTTTACCTTCTCAAAGCTGTAAGCCCTTCCTCTAGACCAATGGTCATATCATAAAGGCTGGTATTTTCTAACATGTTTTTCAAATCACTCCGTATCTGAACAAATTTATCATGAACAGGGCAGGGTTCATTAGCATTACATTTTTTTAGACCAAGTCCACAACCCTCATATACGTTGTTGCCATCTATGGCAAATACTATTTGGGCAAGTTTTATCTGATTTATGTTTGCCTTTGTTATCTGAAAGCCGCCAGATGCACCTTTTACAGAATCTACAATATGATTTTTAGATAACTGTTGCAAAACTTTAGCGGTAAAAGCAACGGGAGAATCTATCTTCTCAGCAATTTCTTTTAAGCTCACCCGAGTACCTTCAAGCGATTTTAATGCTATGTAGGTTGATGCTCTTATTCCGTATTCACATGCTTTTGAAAACATTCAGTTTTGTTTTACGTTACAAAGATATATCCTTTATTTAATAAGATAAACATATCCGAGTTAAATTTTTCTATTTGTATTATGAAGTTCTACTTCTGTGTTGAAACATCTGCATAAATAGCATCGTACTCATTTTTTGTGCCCTGTTTTTGGCAATCCAAGCTTTATCACCTTCAAAAAGTTCGTCTATGGTTGCAAACCAATGATTAAGCCAAAGACCAAAATGCTCGGAGGTTATTGTTCCGTTGGTTTTGTCTTCTACTTCTTGATGGGCCGTTACGGGGTTACCTTGATATTTTCGTTTTAGAAAAAGTTGGGTCTCCCAAAAATCGGTCAATAATTTAAGATGTGCTTCCCAGTCGGTAATAATTCCATTAAAAATAGGACCAAGGATTTTATCTTCTCTTATTTTTCCATAGAAAGTTTCAACAAGTAGCTGTACGTCATCTCGAGTTTCAATTTCTTTTTTTTCCATCGTATCAAAAGTACACTATTGGCGTTAGTTTTTGAAGTGCTCGGTTTGTGCTGCAAATATCTAAAATAGAGGAGCTTTAGAATATGAACTATATCATGTTTTGCCAATTATTGGTATAAAAAAAGTGGAAAGAGAATCAAACTGATTCCCTTTCCACTTTTTAAATAGATATGATGTTTTTATTTACCTAAATGGTCGTTGTAAAATTCCCATGCTTGGGTAGCCACATCTCTACCTAATTGCAGGCCAGCTATATTGTCGGCCTGTATGTGGTAACCACCCATTACCCTAGACATACCCGCCATATTTGCCGTTTCAGTAAAAGTAGGGAAGTTTATAATTACCGGTTTTCCAAAATGAATGCTGTCATATTCTGTAAGGGAACCCGGTATAAGTTCTATGGATTCTCCAAAATACTCATCACCGGTAAAAAGACGAAGCACTTCTGCACAAGCCCCACTAATAGTACTGTGCCCAGAAGTGTAACTCGGGAATGGGGGACATAGAAAAATATCTGGAGAATATGGGCGCCATTCTTGCCCTTTCATTTCAACAATACCTTTGCTAGGACCTGCCCACGCCTTTATAGTTTTGTCTTTGTAGTATTCGTGAACCAGCGCATAAGGACGGGCGTAATCATAGAACATCTTAGAATCCCATGAAGCAATAAAAGCATCCATTGCAGTTATTTCCGTTAAAAAATACATTTTTACATCTTCGTCTAACGTATGGTTATCTCTGCGGGAAACATCTTGTGCGAACTTTAACCAGTGGCCAGCTTGCTGCACAGATTGTGGTCCGTCTCGCATGAATTCTACCAAAGCTATTTCTTCATCAGATAGGTTGGCCTGCAAATCAACCACCTCTTGAACTTCTTTTTTTAATTGCTCTGAACCTACTAAAGGTGGAGGCATGGTCTAAATTGGTCTGCCGTGGTTAATGTAATAGGAGCTACTTTTTGCCAGTAAGGGGTAAGACAATAGGAGCATATTGGCCACCTTTACCATCTGAAAAATACTTTGGTTGCCACCTATTGATGTCCGTATTCTCATCTGCTGAGTTTACCGGACTGTAGTTGGTATAATCAAAATATGCTTCTCCGTTAGAACCTTCAACCTCCCCATATTGATTGCTACCATCATTTTTTCTAGCTTCTATAGTAGCCATGGCAGCTAGGTTGCCCACACCTTCCGGCGTGTTCGGGTCTGTTGATGTATTGTCTGGGTCAAGACCTAAGTCCGCCATAAGTTTTCTGAACATTTCAGTATCGGAATAGTAGTATTCCTTCATCGCACCAAAAGCAGCATAGCTAATCGCAATTTCTTTATTTTTAAGATTCTGTTCACTCGCAGGTTTACGGTCTACACCTTTTAAATAAACTGGTATAGCAGTCTCATCATAAACGGACCATGCATCAAAAATTGAGATAAAAATTAGGCCAAGGTAACGTGAGGTTATTGTGGGTCTAGGCTTAAATTGCTCCGTGTCCGATGCTGTGGCATCCAATGCCATTTTTCCCCACTTGTAGGCAATATTTTCAACTCCTTTTGGTTCTTCTTGTTTTTTCTGGGCAAAAGACACGCCAGAAGATAATAACCCCATTATAAAGGTTAGTACTATGATACGTTTCATGTAATTGGTTATTAGGTTGTTGGTAACTTTCAAATATAGGAAAGACATTAAAACCTTTAAAATTTCTTACGTAAGAACTTTCATCATAAATCCATATAATTCTTCCATTTGTGGCTTTCCTTTTCGTTTACCGCTTCGTCCAAAAAAGTAAAGTACAAACCATACCACTACTATCATAGCCATTAGTCCTAGTTGCAAGTGGTAAGGTTTATTTAAAGATGCGCTTGAATACGCCCAAATTCCTATAATGATGAATAGGCATGCTACTGCAAAATGTATGAACATAAAGAAGGTCCATAGGGTAGGGTTAGGTCCAAATATGCCATGTACACGGCAGTTGGAAGCATCTAGTTCATCTATCTGCAAGTGGAGTTGAGGTGACCAGAAATGGTTGTTTTTTACGTCGAATTTAAGAAAGACATGTTCATCCATTCTTTTTACCAAAAAAGGAGCGTAACCAGCAGTTTCAAACTTTTTAAGAATGCTTTCACTATTTCCCGCAATATCCAATTGAAACCTTGGGCGAAGTACAATTTCGTTAGGTAACGGTTTCATAAGAATATTGTTTGTTGGCCGCAGCCGTTAATTATGGCATTCTATAGCGCTTGAAGCTATTTGTGTAACAGGTGCCGGTGATACGTAAGGGATACCCAATCCAAGACCTCTAAGGATAAAAAGTAGACCAATAATCACCACAAAAACAGGAATGGCTTTCTGTACTTTTTGACGTATACCCCCTTTTAATAAGTTACTAAAATAAATAGCAGCCGTCATTAAAGGCAAAGTTCCTAAACCAAATAACATCATATACAGGCTACCTTGTAAAGCATTGCCCATGGCAACGGCTCCAAAAAGTGCCATATAAACCAAGCCGCAAGGTAGAAATCCGTTTAGGAAACCAATCGTTAAAAAGGTATCCGGAGATTTTTTCTTCAATTCTTTACCTAGTTGGTTCTTAATTTTAGATATGACTTTGTAAATGGGTTTTGATAGGTTGTATTTGCTGAATGTTTTATAAGGAATTAATACAATTAGAATCATTAAAACTCCAATAGCTATAGAGAGTTTTTGCTGTGCACCAAAAATGGATAATCCCTTTCCGAGAAGACCAAATACGAGTCCGATGATACCATATGCCATTAACCGGCCAAAGTGATAAATAAATATCTGACCAAATTTTTTGACATTGTTAGAATGGTCTACCGGAAGCATAAAGGCAATAGGACCGCACATGCCAACGCAGTGCAAGCTTCCCATTAAGCCTAATATGACAGCAGATAGAATCATGGTCTTTTTAAAGAGTTATACTTTCTCTGTGTTGGAAGTTCTTCCCTTGGTGTTTCCAAGTTATTTTTATATCCCAACGACCATCCAACAAGCGTTTGTCAGGTATGAGCAAATGTGAATCGGATAGACTTATAGGTAAGTCAAAATCCAAGTGCTTATTGGACGGTCTGTATAGGGATACAATGCCTGACACATTTGTGTCTGCATATCCTTCAGGAAAGATAACTAGCAATCCTTCAGGTGTTTTTTTTAATTCTATTTTTTCATTGGAGTTAAGGGCATTTTGCTCTGCATCTATTTCATTTTGATAGCCAAGTTCTGCCTTGTAATACTCTTCAGTAACCAAATCATGATTGGCATCATGGCTTGTAGTCATTCGTATCACGAAGAACAGTATAAAACTGATGAAAATTCCAAATGCAATTACGATACCTGTACCCCAATTTATTTTCATAATCGTTTACTTAAATACTATTTATAACTACGTGGTGCCAAAAAGCGCGCCGTGGTGGTCTCTATTAATTTGTCATTACTGTAGACCCCAATTTTTAAGTTGTTCTTATCACCACTCAAGGCCGAAGCGTTGATTTCAATAAACAAGGTTCCTTCTTCCAAGGCTTCTGGTTGTACATCAAAATTATCGTTTCGTACTAATTTAATTTCTCCTTTAGGAGATATCAATTCAAAATGAACGTTCTCTACGGGCTTAGTGGTTTTGTTTAGTAATTTGTAAGTGAAGACATTACTAATAATGTTGCCTTCTTTATGTTCGTAAAGTTGATTATGGTAACCTCAAAATATTGGCTTCAAGGTCGTTTCTCAAGAACATCATACCTACAAGTACACCAGTTAAAATTACCAATACGGCAGTATATCCTTTTAAACGAGGCGTAAATTTGAACTTCTCCTTTTTTGTAATTTCATCTTCGCTGGCATAACGAATCAACCCTTTTGGAAGATCTACTTTTTCCATTATAGAATCGCACTCATCTATACAGGCAGTACAGTTTACGCATTCTAACTGCGTTCCGTTTCTAATATCAATTCCCGTAGGGCAAACGTTTACACATTGGTTACAGTCAATACAATCACCATTTCCTAATGCCTCACGGTCTTCATTTTTACGCCATTTTTTTCTTCCGTTTTCGGCTTCACCCCTTACGTGGTCATAAGCAACAATAATAGACTGGTTGTCTAACAGCACACCTTGCATACGTCCGTAAGGACAGGCAATGATACAGACCTGTTCTCTAAATAAGGCGAATATAAAATAAAACACCCCTGTAAATATCAATAGAGATAACATGGTACTTAAGTGTTGGCTAGGACCATCCGTAACATACTGAATCAAGCGGTCGCTACCAATCAGGTAAGCCAAGAAAACATTAGCTATGATAAACGATATGATAAAAAAGATTATCCATTTTAGTACACGCTTACGAATCTTTTCTGCATTCCATTCTTGTCTGTCTAGTCGCATTTGAGCTCCACGATCACCATCTATCCAGTATTCTATTCTTCTGAAAACCATTTCCAAGAAAATGGTTTGAGGACACATCCATCCGCAGAAAATACGTCCAAAGGCAACGGTAAAAAGAGCAATGAAAACCACCCCAATAATCATTGAAATAACGAAAAGGTGAAAATCTTGCGGGTAAAACGGAAAACCAAAGATGTTAAAACGTCTTTCTAAGACATTGAACATCAAAAATTGGTTGCCGTTAATCTTTATAAAAGGAGACGCGATCAAGAAGGTAAGAAGAAAATAACTTACGTATTTGCGGTACTCATAAAGTTTACCGCTAGGCTTTTTTGGGTATACCCACGCCCGTTTTCCATCTTCCTTAATGGTGCCTATAGAATCCCTAAAATTTTCTTGATCTTGTGCCATTTCATTATGCTTTATCAGCTAACAGGGCAAACATGTCCCGTTTTATTCAGTTCATAGTAACCGATGTGGAATCTACTTCTTGTTCTGTACTAGATTCTATTGCAGGAACTGCCTGAGCAGGTGCGTCTGGGTCTACCCATAGATCACCGTCCGGAGCTTTTGGATTGGCTGGTGTAGTGCCTTGAAAACTCAAGACATAACTAGCAACCTGAGCAATTTCTGCAGGCTTTAAACTCTGTTTCCAAGCAATCATACCTTTACCATCACGACCACCTTCTGAAATAGTATGGAAAACATTTTTGATGCCTCCACCTAAGATCCAATTTTGGTCTGTAAGGTTAGGTCCAATACCACCACCACCATCTGCCATATGACAAGCAACACAGTTGCTTTCAAAAATGGTCTGGCCTGCTTTAAGATCTCCTGCATCTGTAAGTAGCTCTACCGTATTGGCATCAACAAGGCCTTTGGCGGTCTTTTTGTACTCCTCAATCTCTAATTGAGCGGCAGCTACTTCTTGCTCGTATTCTTGGTCTTGGTTGTAATCATTATATATTTCAAAACGAACTAAGTATACTACAGCGAACACAATGGAAGCATAGAATAAATATACCCACCATGGTGGTAAATTATTGTCTAACTCGCGAATACCATCATAGTCATGGTCAAGAATAATCTCGCCTTCTTTTTCAAGAGGTTTTGAACCAAGCATTTTTTCGTAAGCTTCCTCTCCCCATTTCCAATGTAAAGATTTGTTCTTTGCAGCTAGATAACGCTCTTGCGCTTCTTTAGAAAGAGTTTGATACATTACATTTTCTATAGCTCTTGTAATTATCGCAATGACGATAAGCAAGAATAGAACGAATACAAGGAATATTTGCACCATTGGAAATTTTATAAACGCAGGTATATCTCCTGAATCAACAACAAGTTCGGTTAAGCCGAATATTAAAAAGAAAACAAGTGGTATTTTGAACCACCAAGTTGATGTGTTTTTCATAGTTCTAGGTTTTGTTGGTTATCTTCTTCAAAAGGTAATTCGCTCACTTCTTTTATGTATGTTTTTGAGGCAGTAAAAACCCACCAGAATAACAATATGAAAAACACAAAGAAGATAAGTAGTGATATCATGGGGTAGGTTGCTACACCATCAATAGTTTCCATGTAACCTTTTACAAATTTGAACATGATATTTATTTTTTATTTTTCAGATATTATTTCGCCAGTCTCTTTGATTTTGATATCCGTACCTAAACGTTGTAGGTATGAAATTAAGGATACGATTTCTCGGTCTCTCATTTCTACGAATTCTTCACCATTTTCAGCAGCATAGGTTTTATCAGCTTCATAGTTTTTGGCAAAATCGGGATCTGAATATAAGTTCTTCTCGATTTGTTCAGCCTGAGCATCCATAAGGGCATCAGCATTGGCAATCTCTTCTTCAGTGTACGGTACACCTAAGGTTACCATAGCTTCCATTTTTGTTTTGATGTTGCTACGGTCATGCTTGTCACGTACCATCCAAGAATATGAAGGCATAATAGAACCAGATGATGTACTCTGAGGGTCATACATGTGGTTTAAGTGCCAGTTATCAGAATACTTTCCACCAACCCTAAGTAAATCTGGTCCTGTACGTTTACTTCCCCATAGGAATGGGTGGTCGTAAACGAATTCACCAGCTTTGGCATACTCACCATAACGTTCTACCTCACTTCTAAAAGGACGAACCATTTGTGAGTGGCAGCTAACACAACCTTCACGAATATAAAGGTCACGGCCTTCTAGTTCTAACGGAGTATAAGGCTTAACACTAGAAATGGTAGGTATGTTAGATTTTACCAAGAGAGTTGGTACAATCTGTATAAGACCTCCAATTAATATAGCTACAGTAGCTAAGATGGTCAATTGAATAGGCTTACGCTCTAACCAAGTATGGAAAGTTTCGCCAGCTGTTCTGTGTTTTGAAACACGGGTAAGAGGAGCAGCTTCTGCTAACTCATCTTCTATAGTACTACCAGATTTAATAGTACGAACTACGTTGTAGATCATAACCATGGCACCAACAATGTAAAGGCTACCACCAATGGCACGCATCCAGTACATAGGCATAATTTCGTGTACGGTTTCTAAGAAGTTACCATAAACCAATGTACCGTCTGGGTTAAATTCTTTCCACATTAATGCTTGGGTAAATCCAGCAACGTACATAGGTAAAGTATACAGAATAATACCCAAAGTACCGATCCAGAAATGGAAGTTTGCCAAGCCTATAGAGAACAATTTATTTTTGGTCATTCTAGGTACCAACCAATAAATCATACCAAATGTTAGGAAACCGTTCCAGCTAAAGCACCTACATGTACGTGAGCAATAATCCAGTCACTAAAGTGGGCAATAGCATTTACGTTTTTAAGCGAAAGTAAAGGACCTTCAAAAGTTGCCATACCGTAACCGGTAATTGCAACTACCATAAATTTTAAAACAGGGTCTGTACGAACTTTATCCCATGCACCACGTAAAGTAAGAAGTCCGTTAATCATACCACCCCAAGAAGGAGCTAAAAGCATAACTGAAAATGCAACACCTAAGTTTTGAGCCCAATCCGGTAAAGCGGAGTATAACAAGTGGTGAGGTCCAGCCCAGATATAAATAAAAATTAAGGACCAGAAGTGAACTATAGACAGTCTATAAGAATAAACCGGTCTGTTTGCTGCTTTAGGTACAAAGTAGTACATAAGGCCCAAGAACGGCGTAGTCAAGAAAAATGCAACTGCATTATGCCCATACCACCATTGTACCAATGCATCTTGAACACCTGCGTAAATAGAGTAACTTTTTAATGCGCTAACAGGAAGCCATAGGTTGTTGAAGATGTGTAGCACAGCTACAGTAACAAACGTTGCCAAATAAAACCAGATAGCTACATAAAGGTGACGCTGTCTTCTTTTTATCATGGTACCGATAAGGTTGGCGCCAAAAGCAACCCAAACCACGGCAATGGCTATATCTATAGGCCATTCAAGCTCTGCATATCTTTAGTACTGGTATACCCTAATGGAAGGGTAATAGCTGCCGCAACAATAATTGCCTGCCAGCCCCAAAAGTTGAACTTACTAAGAAAATCGCTATACATTCGCGCTTTTAGCAAACGTTGCGTGGAGTAATAAACCCCCGCGTAAATAGCATTTCCTACAAATGCAAAAATCACCGCATTGGTATGCAATGGGCGTAAACGACCAAAACTTAACCATGATATTCCATCGGTTAAGTTGGGGAACATGAACATTAAGGCTAAAAGTAAGCCTACAGACATACCCACAATACCCCAGAACATGGTTGCATAGAGGAAATTTTTCACGATTTTGTTATCGTAATAAAACTGCTGTACTTCCATAATTATACTTGTTTATTTAGTTGGATTTTCTCTTTTTCAAACTCTTTGGCGCTGGTTTTTTTAGTCTTAACCAGTTCGTCGTCAAAAAGCATGCGTACAGATGGAGTATACGAATCATCGTATTGACCGCTTTTCACCGAAACGATGAAAGCGATAAAGAATATGACCGCAATAACAATGCTTATGGTCAATAAAACAAAAATGACACTCATACCTACCTGAATTATGGCGTAAAACTACGGCGCGTCCTATCTATTTAATATGACTTTTGTCAGGTTTTAATAAATATCTTAAACTTTCTTAATATTTTATTGCAACCACCTGTTGTGTAAATATATACGCTATTGTTGCTTTTAGTAGGAAATAATGGAGAATAGTATTTTTTTAATCTGTGGAAGTGCTGTTAACCGCTGTCCTTTCTGCCTTTTTTGTATTCTGATAAAGAGAAATTAGGGCGGCAATTATAATCAAGTTTTTTATAACATACTGACCTAGAAGAGTTGGTGCAAATGGGCTGTAGGTAAAAGAGGCTTCGTTTAGGAGAAGTAAGGAAGAAAAAGTACAAACCATATGTAATAAGGTTACAATAATAGTTTGTTTTCTAAATAAGTCGAATAAAAGGAAAATACCAATACCTACCTCTAAAACGGCAAGCATAAAAATGGAAATATTAGGAGGAATCAAACCAAAAGTGAGTGAGGTGATGGTTTCTTTTGCCAATTCTTCGGCCGGACTAACATCATTAAAAAATTTAAGTGCGCCAAACCAGAGATAGACAATAGCTATTGAGATTTGTAAAAAGGAAATTTTTTTGAAATGTTCTGAAATCGATGAGAGACTAAAAGCTGGCATTTTACTTGAGAGGTAATTAGTGAGTTGTTGGTTTTACAAACGTAACTTTTTAAACGTACTGAATCCGTTTTTTAACTGTTAACTTTTGGTATTGAGCGTAGTGTCTTACAGACTCAGTCAATATTTCTTCCTAAGAAGTTGGTAGAGATGGTAGCAAAGGCAACTACGCTTATAGAACTCAAGGGCATTAAGATAGCAGCAATAACAGGTTCAAGTTGTCCGGTAACCGCAAAATAGAGGCCTATGACGTTATAGGTTAAGGATAAAAGAAAACTCAGTTTTATAATCTTCATCGCCTTTTTAGAGGCCAAGATATAGTTATTCAGCTGTTGAAACTTAGAGGCATCCATTATACCATCGCTAGCGGGTGAAAATACATTAATGTTCTCAGATATGGCAATGCCCACTTCTGCCTGCGCCAAAGCTCCGGCATCGTTAAGACCATCACCCACCATAAGTACCTTCTTGCCTTGTTCTTGTAAAGCCTTTATAAACTCCAGTTTATGCTGTGGTTTTTGATTGAAGTACAACGGAGTTAGTTTGGGTAACAATTTTTCTAAGCGAGACTTCTCTCCTTCGTTATCTCCCGATAAAATGGCTACATCAAAATTTTTGGACATATCCTTAAATACTTCGGAAACGCCATCTCGGTATTCATTATGAAAAATATACTTACCCTTATAGGAGTCGTTACTGCTAATATGTACCGATGTGTTAAGTGCATCTGAGACTTGATCATTACCTACAAAAGATGCTGAACCGGCTTTTATATGTTCGTCATCTTTTGACCCCTCTATACCTTTGCCAATATGTTCTTCGTATTCGTCTAGCGTAATAATATTTTGTTCGGACAAAAGACTGTAAAGCGTTCTACTTAATGGGTGGTTAGAACCACGTAGCGTATTTTTTAGCAAAGAAGCTTCGGCTTCCGTAAGGGGCATACCTTCATAGGTGGCAGTACTCTTTTTTGATGTGGTAATCGTACCTGTTTTGTCAAAAATAGCGGTGTCTATTTGCGCAAGCTGTTCTATGGTGCGCGTGTCTTTTAAATAAAACTTCTTTCGGCCAAAAATGCGTAACATGTTACCTAAAGTAAAGGGAGATGCTAAAGCAATGGCACAGGGACAGGCAATTATTAATACTGCCGTAAATACGTTCATGACTTTGCTAGGGTCATAATAAAGCCAAAAAGCGGCCGATAAGAAAGCAATACTGAGCACGGCAATCGTGAATCTCCGGCCAATACTATCGGTCAGGGTTTGGAACTTACTGGCTTTGTCTTCTTGAAAAATACTGTTTCCCCATAATTGGGTAAGGTAACTCTGTGAAACCGATTTTAAGGCTTCCATTTCAATGGCGCCCTGTAGTTGTTTTCCACCGGCAAAGACTTTCTCTCCGGATTCTTTTTTTACTGGTTCGGATTCGCCTGTAACAAAACTATAATCAATACGTGCTTGTCCGTTTATAAGAATACCATCAACCGGAATCAATTCTTCATTTCTAATGAGTAAGCGGTCTCCTCTTTTTATATCGTGTACTTGGGTGGTTTCTTCCTTCCCTTCTTTTGATATTCTAGTTATGGCAATCGGGAAATATGATTTGTAATCTCGTTCAAACGAAAGAAAGGAATAGGTTTTTTGCTGAAAGAACTTCCCTAAGAGCAAAAAGAACACCAATCCTGTTAAGGAGTCGAAAAAGCCACTTCCCCAATCAAAAGTAATTTCTAGTGTACTACGTACAAATAGCACCAAAATCCACAGGGCAATTGGCACATCAATATTTAATATTTTACTGCGAAGTCCTTTATAGGCGGATATGAAATAATCTCTGCCGGCATAAAAAATTACAGGCAATGAAAACAGGAACATTAGCCAATGAAAGACAGGTTCATATTTGTTGAGCCAGAATTCACCACCCGATGCATCGCTAGTAGAGAGGTCAAAATAATCTGGAAACGATAGGAACATGACATTGCCAAAAGCAAAACCAGCTACCCCAAGTTTGTAAATTAGGCTACGGTCTGCACTTTTCTTTTTATTATCAAAATCATCTAGGGATATATAAGGCTCATAGCCTATTCTTGCTAGTAGCAAAACCACTTCTTTTAATGAAATGGTTGCACTGTTGTATGTAATACGTACTGTTTTCTTTGGAAAATCTACCTGACCACTCTTTATAGATGGGTTTAACTTGTTCAGATTTTCCAGTACCCATATGCAAGAACTACAATGAATATGGGGTATGTAAAGGTTTATAATCTGTAAGTCCCCGTCATTGAATTCTATTAATTTTTCGGCAATTGGCGTTGAATCTAAAAAATCGTACCTTCCATCAAGAGTTTTTGGAGTTGCGCCGGCAGCAGACTGAATGTCGTAGTAGTAATCAAGGTCATTACCGGAAAAAATCTCATAAACGGTTTTACAACCATTACAACAAAATTTTTTGTCATCCAGAACTATGGCTTTTTTACCACAGTCGTCACCGCAATGAAAACAATTGTTAGAGTCCATTTAATCATTTGCTATACCTTGCACAAAGATGCTGGATATTAGTGTTTAAATATATGACAATTGTCAGGTTTATTATAGTTTGTGAACGGTACCTTTGTAGGGTTAGGTATAAAAAATAGGATATGAGCAGCAGATGTGAAAATTGCATTATAAGGCAATTCAATTCTTTACGAGCTATGAGTAAGGAAGAATTGAAGAAAGTCTCCGATTCCAAAATTTCTAAAACACTTAAAAAAGGCGAAGCTATCTTTAAAGAAGGTGAAAAGCTGGATGGTGTTTTTTGTGTTAGGGAAGGTGTCTCAAAGCTGTCTAAACTTAGTGAAAACGGCAAGAATCAAATTGTAAGATTAGCCAGTAAAGGAGAGGTTATGGGCCAACGTGCTGTAATTGCCGAAGAATCTACTAACCTAAGTGCAATTGCTGTAAGTGATATGGAGGTTTGTTTTATACCAAAAGAAATTATCTCTAATACTCTAGATACGAATCCTAATTTTGCTGTTGAAGTTTTACGTCATATGGCGCATGACCTTAGAGAGGCAGATGACGTTATTGTGAACATGTCCCAAAAGACGGTGAAACAAAGAATGGCTGAAGCTTTTTTATACCTTAAAAAGAATTATGGTGAGGATACGGATGGTTTCTTAACGCTTACTTTATCTAGAGAAGATTACTCCAACGTAGTAGGTACGGCTACCGAATCTTGTATTAGGATTATTTCTGAGTTCAAGAAAAAAGGATTAATCAAAACTTCTGGAAAGAAAATTGGTATTGCCGATGAGCGTAAGCTTTTAGATTTGATAGAAGGTTTTTGACTTTCCTCTTTTCAAAAAACTGATATTTATCATAGTTTAAACATAGTGTTGGTTCTACTTTTACATTGAAGATTTCAATAAAAAAGTAGATGAAAAATATACTGTTACCTACCGACTTTTCTGAGAATGCATGGAACGCTGCAAGCTATGCTGTAGAACTTTTTAAGAACGAAACCTGTACTTTTTACGTATTGAATACTTATACGCCCCACATTGCACATAGCCGTTTTATGGCTACAAACGTGAGCGGCGATATGATGGAGGATGCTGCGCGAACCCAATCCGAAGCAGGTCTTGCCAATCTCATTTCACGAATGCACACGGAATTCAACAACCCACAACATAAATTTACTGCTGTATCGTCCTTTTCTATGCTCGTAGATGAGGTAAAAGCAGTAATAGAGGAGTATGCAATAGATCTGGTTATCACGGGAACAAAGGGAGCTTCGGCAATAGATGAGGTTTTCATGGGTAGCAATACAGTGCGTATTATAAAAACGGTAAAGAAGTGCCCTGTACTTGCCGTTCCCCAAAATTTTAAATTTAAGACACCAGACGAAGTAGCTTTTGCCACAGATTTTAATAGATTTTATACGCAATCTGAACTCAAACCATTATTAGATATGGCCAAGACCTTTAATGCGGTTATAAGAATAGTACATGTGCAGCAGAAAATCACTGCATTAACGGAGCTTCAGAAGTTTAATTTAAGTATGCTACGCAAATATTTAAAAGGTGTAGAACATTACGTTCATACGGTTTCGGAACTGAATTCCATTTCTAAAACTTTAGAAATTTTTAGTAATGAATTAGATATTCATTTATTAGCCATGTTACATTACCAACATAGTTATATGGAAAATCTGACTCGTGAGTCTGTAGTGAAACGAATAGCTTTTCATACACAAATTCCTTTATTGGTTATCCCTGAATTGGGTATGAGCGGTTCTTCACAAAGTAAAAAGAGCAGAGTCTTTCTGCATCTGAGTAATACTGTTTCTTTTAAGCAAGAGAAGGTACTTTTCTAGTTTTTTCTATTGGGGCAATATTATTCGTGATATTTCTAATTATAAAAAATATACTGCGCTATATCTTCTTAATTTTGTGGAAAATTAAGTCATGAACCTTCCTAATACAGGTCAGAAAAGAATAGTAATTATTGGTGGCGGTTTTGCCGGAATATCATTAGCCAAAAAGCTTAGTAAAATAGATTTACAAGTCGTATTACTGGACAAGCATAACTACCATACCTTTCAACTACTCCTTTATCAGGTTTCTACTAGCGGCTTAGAACCGGACTCCATTGCATACCCTATACGTAAGGTGTTAAGGCATTTGGAGAATTTCTATTTTAGGCTAGCCAATGTTGAGCGTATTGAACCGGAACAGAAGGTAATTATAACGGACACGGGAAATATGGAATATGATTATTTGGTTTTGGCCACGGGTACAAAAACTAACTTTTTTGGGAATAAAGAGATTGCGCAACATGCCATGTCTATGAAAAGTGTGCCGCAAGCACTAGACATTAGAAGTTTAATGTTACAAAATTTTGAAAAAGCAGACGACTGCCAGGATCCAGAAGAGCGTAAGGCGTTACTTAATTTCTGTATTATTGGAGCGGGACCAACAGGTGTAGAGCTTGCTGGGGCATTTGCAGAATTAAAGAATAACGTTTTTCCTGAAGATTACCGACATCTGAATATAGATGAAATGGAAATCAACTTGTATGAGGGTGGTCCAAAAGTATTGCCGCCAATGAGTGAGCATGCAACTAAGAAAGCCATGGGATTTTTGGAAGAATTAGGGGTACGCGTTCATCTTAACGCCATTGCCAGTAATTATGATGGGGAACAGGTAACCTTAAAAGATGGAACCACCATACGCACTAAAAATTTTATTTGGACTGCAGGAGTTACCGGTGCGGCCATAGAGGGTTTTGCACCCCATATTTTGGTAGAACGTTTAAACCGTTATAAAGTAAACCGTTTTAGTCAGGTAGAAGGTTATGACTCGGTTTTTGCCATTGGGGATATTTCTTATATGGAAACTGAAGATTTCCCCAAAGGACACCCGCAGGTTGCGCAACCGGCAATTCAGCAAGGAGAGTTATTGGCCAAAAATTTAGAAAAGTTATTGGAGGGTAAAGAAATGAAACCTTTTACTTATGTAGATAAGGGAACCATGGCTACCATAGGAAGAAACAAAGCTGTTGCGGATATTAAAAAATTACAATTTGGAGGTTTCTTTGCTTGGTTTATCTGGATGTTCGTTCACTTAATGGCGCTGGTAGGGTTTAGAAATAAGGTCATTGTATTTTTTAACTGGGCATACAATTATATCAATTATGATAAAGCCGCTCGCCTTATTTTAAGAAGGTTTAATCCAAAGGCATAGTTTAGCCGTAGAGATAGCAATTATTTAAAATCCTTTAGTATATTTGTCCTGTTGTGTTGTAACCCAAAACCTGTATAGGTTTGGGCCAATGAAAGGCTTTCCATGTTGGAAGGCTTTTTTTATGCCCAATGGTTTCTACACGGCTGTAAAAACCAAGAATGGCACATGATATAGGGAAAGATATAATTGTAGGTTTAGTTACGATTTGTCGTAACGTAATTACATCAACTTAAATTAAATTCTGAACTAGACTTTTTGAAGTTGACGATCAACCACATTTGGTTTGTCATGTTCCGGCGTTCTTCGGTCTTGGATTGACATCCACGCCTTTTTAGCTTTCTCTGCTTTTACCTGATGATGTGTTCTATTCATGATACAAGGTATTAATTTTTACTTTCAATACTATTTTAGAACTGGTCATGGGTTTTACTAATGTCCAGTTTTATGTAGCTCATTTTCATAAACTTAACTACGATGCAAACTTACATCAAATAGATTTCTTTTCATCGATCAAATGCGTTACTATAACGTTTTTTTCATTTTAAGAAATTTGCGTTCTTGGGATGATTTCATCCGTTTATAAAAAGGGTGAAATATGCGATATCGATAAAAAAACCGTAATTTTAAACAAGATTTTTAAAGAAAATTACATGCCTTTATATCACAAGCTGGGAAAATTTCCACAAAAGAGACATACCACTTTCAAAAAGGAAGATGGCACCTTACATTATGAACAATTGTTCGGTACTATTGGTTTTGATGGAATGTCTTCTTTGCTCTATCATTTACATAGGCCTACGCAAGTAAAAGAAGTGGGTAAGACGTTAGATGTTGCGCCTAGGGCCGCTGTGGAATACAATATAAAATCTAGGTTACTTCAAGGTTTTCAAGTAAAGCCTGAAGATGATTATTTGGAAAGTCGTAAAACCATGCTTTTCAATAATGATGTGCATGTAGGGCTCGCTGCTCCAAGGAAATCCCTAACAGATTATTTTTATAAAAATACAGATGCAGATGAGCTTTTGTTTGTTCACAAAGGTTCTGGTACGTTAAAGACCATTTTAGGTGAAATTCCTTTTGAATATGGCGATTATTTGGTAATTCCCAGAGGAATCATATATCAGATTGAATTTGATACAGAAGACAATCGTTTATTGATTACCGAAAGCTATCATCCTATATATACGCCAAAAAGATACCGTAACTATTTTGGTCAACATTTGGAGCATTCACCTTTTTGTGAGCGAGATTTTAAATTGCCACAAAATCTACAGACTCATGATGAAAAAGGCGAGTTTTTAATCAAAGTAAAGAAGCAAGGACAACTGCACCATATGACTTATGCCACGCATCCTTTTGATATTGTAGGTTGGGATGGATATAATTTTCCCTATGGCTTTTCTATTCATAATTTTGAACCCATAACGGGGCGTGTTCATCAACCGCCACCAGTGCACCAGACGTTTGAAACTAGTGCCTTTGTGGTGTGTTCGTTCTGTCCTAGATTGTATGACTACCATCCGCAGGCTATTCCTGCACCTTACAATCATTCTAACATAGATTCTGATGAGGTACTTTATTACGTAGATGGAGATTTTATGAGTCGAAAAGGTGTTGATGAAGGGAGTATTTCTTTACATCCTGCTGGTATTCCTCATGGTCCGCACTACAGGAACATACGAAGCTAGCATAGGTAAAACTAAAACTGAAGAACTAGCTGTAATGATTGATACCTTTAAGCCGTTGAAATTAACCCAACAGGCAATGGATATTGATGATGGTAAGTATTATAAAAGCTGGTTAGAGTAATTTATTTGTACTTGAAACTGAATTAGAAATTAAACAAAATAGAATAAGTGATTTTTGACCTTATAAAAAATAGACGATCTGTTTTTCCGGCCCAGTATAATGATAAGCCTATAGCTAAAGCAGATATTGAAAAAATATTAGAAGCTGCTAATTGGGCACCTACGCATAAGAAAACCGAACCATGGAGGTTTAGAGTTTTACAAGGGGAGTCTCAAGAGAAATTAGGATTGTTTCTTTCTTTAAAGTACTTAGAAAATGAACCGAATCCAAAGGAGTTCAAAGCCAAAAAACTGATTGAAAATCCAAAACGTGCAGGGGCTATTATTGCCATTTGTATGCAAAGAGATCCAGCGCAAAGTATTCCTGAATGGGAAGAAGTGGCCGCTACAGCTATGGCTGTTCAGAATATGTGGTTATGCTGTACTGAAATGGGTATTGGTTCTTATTGGAGCTCACCGGGATTGGTAAAACACATGAATGATTTTTTTGAAATGAACGATGGTGAAGCCTGTTTAGGCTTTTTTTACATGGGGTATTCTGATGAAGAAATTCCTGAAGGCGTAAGAACGCCAATAGAAGATAAAGTAGTTTGGATGGACTAGAAATTGATGAGAATTTATTCAGCTTACTACTTAAAAACAAAAAAAACCTTGCTCCAAGAGCAAGGTTTTTTTTGTTCTATTTTATATGTACTAGCTTAAAAACGGAAACAATTCAAGTCGATAATTCCAAGCCTTAGAAATAAAAAGGCCTAAGTAGATTATGGCAATCAAGAATTTCATAAAAGTACCGGTCAAGAAGCCCAGAAACGATCCGAAAGCGGCTTTAGTAGCTGTTTGTCCATCGGCTTTATTCAATAATTCCCCTACCAATGCACCAACAAAAGGCCAAACTATAATACCAAAGGGGCCTAAAATAGGAAAGAATAGGGCAACCAACAGTCCTAGAGTGGTGCCGATAACTCCATATTTTGTTCCACCAAATTTCTTTGTTCCCATAGCAGGTATTACATAATCTAATCCAAAAACAACAAGAGCCAAAGCGGCAGTAATTCCTAAAAACCAACTGTCTGGTGGTACTGCCTTTGTGAGGTGTAATAATAAAAGACCAACCCAGCTAATAGGTGGTCCGGGGAGTATGGGCAAGAAGCTGCCTAAAATTCCGACGAGCATAAAAATGAAACCCAAAATAAGTAATACAATATCCATTTAGTCAATTTCCTGTTTGACGAAGATAAGTACATTTTGTTACATCTTTCTGGTCTGCCATCTGGTTGTTTTAATATTGTAATCTGATTGTTAGGATATTAGTAACATTGATGAAGAAACAAGCTGTTTTTATTTTTTTTTGAACTAAAATATTAGTTTAAACTAATGTTTTAGTTATATTTGTTTTGAGAATGAACTAAATACTTAGTTAAATGAAGCAGTTGACAAAGGCAGAGGAAGAAGTAATGCAGCAATTATGGCTACTAGAGAAATGTAATGTGGCAACAATAATAGAACAGTTGCCAGAGCCAAAACCAGCTTACAACACGGTTTCAACAATCGTTAGAATTTTAGAAAGCAAGGGTTTTGTAAATCATGAGAAGGAGGGTAAAGGGTATCTCTATTTTCCGCTTGTTAAGAAATCTGATTACAGCAATCAGAGCATTAATAAGCTGGTAGACGGATATTTTCAAGGATCTTTTAAAAGCATGGTCTCTTTCTTTATGAAGAAGAACGACATGAGCCTTACTGAATTAGAATCTATTTTAAAGGATATTAAAAAACCTGCCGAGCCCGAAGAGTAAATTAAAAGAATAATTAAAACAGATTTAGATGATACAGTACATCCTGGAGTGCATCGCTTTTCAACTTGTTTTTCTTGTTATTTATGATTTTTTCTTAAAACGAGAAACCTTTTTTCAATGGAATCGCTTTTATCTTTTAAGCACATTCATTGTATCACTGGTGTTGCCTTTGGTAAAGATTGAAGCGTTCAAAACTACGGTGGATCAGCCTTATGTTGAATATGGAGAGTCTCTGTGGGGTGTAAACACTGCTATTGTTGTAGGTGCTCAAGAGAATGCAGGATTAAATATATCATGGCAAATGGTCTTATTTGTATTAGGAGCATTGGTTTCTACATTGCTGTTGGTGTACAAGCTGCGCCAACTATATCTATTAAGGGCAAAAGGTGACAAGATTAGCTTTAAGGAATTCACCCAAATATTGGTACCTAATAGTAATATGGCTTTTTCTTTTTTCAAGTCTATTTTTATAGGGGATAAGGTTTCAAAAACGGATTATACCAATATTATAGCTCATGAATTGGTTCATATAAAGCAAGGCCACTCTTGGGATCTGCTCTTCTTTGAGCTCATGCGTATTATAGGTTGGTTTAATCCATTAGTTTACGTCTATCAAAGTAGAATTTCAGAATTGCACGAGTTCATCGCCGATGCAAAAGTGGCTAAACGGGATAAAAATGAACAATATCAATTGTTGCTTTCCCAAGTATTCCAAACTCAAAATATATCATTCATCAATCACTTTTTCAAATCATCATTAATCAAAAAACGAATCGTCATGCTACAAAAATCACAATCAAAATCGGTTTTCAAATTAAAGTATTTGACATTGTTGCCCTTACTGCTAGGCATGTTATTTTATACTTCATGTGAGAATAACAATAAAGTAGCTGAGGTTACAAATGAAGATGTCATAACAGTTAGTAGCGTTGAAAATCTATCTGAAGAAGAGGAAGCCAAAGTATATACAAGACTAAAGGCTTTAACAAATTCAGAAGAGGCATGGACTCTAAAGGTAGAAGACTTAGAAAACTCGATAAAATTTGAAAGTACTACTGAAAAAGTTTTTGTTTCGGGAATTGACAATGAACCAATTCAGGCTAAAATGACCATAACCAATACAAATGGTCGGTCAAAATCATTAAAGAACTTTATGCCTTCTGCAGGAGAACCTTACGATTGGAAGAAAGCCTACAAAGAAGATAATTTAGTGCCGTTTAAATATATTGATAAAGCACCAATTTCTCCGGGTTGTGAAAATGAAAATGATTTAAAAGCTTGTTTTCAGCAAAATATGCAGGAACATATTGGAAAGTATTTTAAATATCCGGATGAGGCTCAGAGACAGGGTATTCAAGGTAGGGTGAGTATTATGTTTACCATTGATGAAGATGGTTCAATTACTAATATTCGCAAAAGGGGTCCTCATGAATTATTAGAAAATGAAGCGGTTCGTATTATTGAAAAATTGCCACGTATGACACCGGGTACTTACGAGGGTAAAACCGTGAAGGTCCCATTTTCAATTCCTATATCTTTTAGATTAGAACAAGCAGGCTTCAATCCATTTGCAGCAGACACGGACTATGTGCAGATGCAACAGGAGCAAATAGCCAAATTGTCTGCTGAGGCACAAATGGCTTATGGAAATTCCGTGGCATTTAGAAATGTTGAAAACCCGCCTGTCTTTCCGGGTTGTGAAGATGCAGATGATAAGCTAGATTGCTTTAAAAAAAGTATGTATCAACATATATCTGAAAATTTCAGGTTTCCTCAAGACGCTCAGGAAAGAGGCATTCAAGGCAGGGTGAACGTTATTTTTTTAATGGATACAGATGGTAATGTTACCCATATCTCAACCAGAGGGCCTGATGAATCTTTGGAGAAAGAAGCAGAACGCATTATTTCTAAATTACCTAAAATGACCCCGGGTAAAAATAATGGAAAAGAGGTAAACGTACCTTATTCTATACCTATTACCTTTAAACTTAGATAAGATTTGAAAACCCTAATTTATATTTCTTTGCTTACTTTTTGTATTACGGCAGAAGGTCAAGCTACGACTTCAGCATTAGCGGATAGTCTATATGCTACAGGTAATTATACGAAAGCCGTAAACCAGTATGCTGGGGATGGTTCTATTACTTCTGCTTTGCAAATTGCAAGGGCCTATAACGCTATTGGTAATTATGAAAAAGCCATAGCACAGTATGAAAATGTGTTGTCTCAGGATGCATTGCTTCAAATAGCAAGGTTTGAATTGGGGAAGCTCTATCTAAAAACCAAAGACCTTAAAAGTGCAGAAAAACTTTTTGTAGATCTTACCAATGTTACAAATGACAATGCTGAATATCATTTTTATTTGGGTGAGACTTTTCGTGAGAAAAAGGAGAGTGAGCATAGTTTGGTGCCCTATAAAACTGCTGTAATAATAGATAGTACTCATTTAAGAAGTTTGTTTCAATTGGGAAAGTACTATGTTGCCCAGAGAGAAAAGGATTCGGCACTAACTTTCATAGACAGAGGACTTCGCTTCTATGAAAATGATGTAGCACTGATAAACTTAAAAGCACTGGCCTATTATAACAACGATGAGTACGTTAAAGCGTCTCCTTATTTTGAAAAGCTAATAGAATTGGGCGAGCACAAAGAGTATATCTACGAGAAATTGGGCTATTGTTACTTTAAAGATTGGGAGTTTGATAAGGCAAAAACAAACTATAGAAAAGTTCTGGAATTGAATGATGAAAATGCCGATGCCTATTTTAATTTAGGACAGGTGTTTTGGAAGGACAGAAAAATAGATAGTGCCCAATATTATATTAAAGAATCTATTGTAATTCAAAAGCCATTTCTGTTAAAAGAGTATGTTGCTTTAGCAGGAATCGCCAGAGATAAAGAAGATATTAAAACGGCTTTAAAATACTATAAACTAGCTCACCAAGAAGACCCTGAGGATGCACTGGTTTATCATAATGTCTGTACAGTGGCCGATCAGTATTACAAAGACCCCAAAATTAAATTAACGTACTACAAAAAATTTAACGAGCGTTTCGGTAAGAAAAATGACTACATGGCAAAAATTGTAAGCAAGCGGATTTCCGAATTAAAAGAGGAAATTCATTACGATGTAAAATAATTCATCTCCGTTTTCAAATTCGCTTTTTTTGATAAAAAACAGCTCTTTTGAGGTGTTTTCCTTTTGCTAATAAGGATATATAGCAGAAACCTCCACAAAAAATTGTAATTTCAGCCTACAATTAAGGGCAATGCGAAACCTCACAATTTTATGTTTTTTGTTCCTGCTTACGGCATGCAATTGGTCGGCTTCAAGGGAAGAGAAAACTCAAGAATTGGTCAACAAAGAAATACTAAGTATTGATTGGGAAGATGTTGATCAATATCCTCTTTTTGCCGATTGCGATGAAACTGCCTCTAAGCAAGAGCAGAAACAATGCTTTATGGCAACGCTATTGAAACACTTTTCAAAAACACTCGAAGAATCGGATTTTGTGGTGCAAGAAGCAGTGAAAGACACTATTTTTGTCGACTTTTTAATGGAGGCTTCAGGAGCAATCTCTCTTTTAAATATTGATAAAGGAGATATAACAGAAACTCAACTTCTTGGTTTTGACAAGCAGATTGAAAATTGCCTAAACGGTTTACCCAAAATTGAACCCGCATTAAAAAGAGGCATTCCCGTTAGGGCAAAATTTAGAATCCCTATAGTACTTCAATAAAACAAATTATTTGGCAACGGAAAAAATTATACTCGGTATTGATCCAGGTACTACTATTATGGGCTTCGGTGTCATAAAAGTGGTAGGTAAAAAAATGGAGTTCGTTCAAATGAACGAACTGATGCTCAAAAAATACAGCGACCATTACGTAAAACTAAAGCTCATTTTTGAACGCACCATAGAACTTATTGATACGTATCATCCTGATGAAATAGCTATTGAGGCCCCATTCTTTGGCAAAAACGTACAATCTATGCTTAAACTAGGTCGTGCCCAAGGTGTGGCCATGGCAGCAGGACTCTCGCGTGAAATTCCCATAACGGAATATTTGCCAAAGAAAATAAAAATGGCCGTAACTGGTAATGGTAATGCCAGTAAAGAACAAGTGGCCAAAATGCTACAAAGTGTACTGGGACTAAAAACACTACCTAAAAATTTAGATAGTACAGATGGTCTTGCTGCTGCCGTTTGTCATTTCTACAACCAGGGAAGGGTAGATGTTGGTAAAGGGTATTCTGGTTGGGATGCTTTTGTAAAACAGAATAGTTCAAGAGTGAAGAAGTAGGATGCTGGTTTTGTGGTTAGTGAGCAGTATTCAGTAGGCAGTAATTGGTTTTTAGAATAGAATTATATGAGGTTTCAAGATTTATTGGCTTATAAAAAGTCCTTTGCTTTAGCAATGCGGATTTTTGAGATATCGAAAACATTTCCTAAAACCGAGACATATTCTTTGACCGATCAGATTAGAAGGTCTTCACGAAGTGTTAGTGCCAATATTGCAGAAGCTTATCGTAAGCGACTTTATCCTAAACATTTTATTAGTAAGTTAACTGATAGTGATGCGGAAAATTCGGAAACACAAACATGGCTAGAATTTTCTTTAGCATGTAAATATATAGATGAGAAAACTTTTAGTGAGTGTGTAGCGCAAAGTGATGAAGTTGGGAAATTAATTCAATATATGATGCGAAACCCAGCCAATTTTGGAGCAAAATAGAACACTGAACACTGAACACTGAACACTGAACACTGAACACTGAACACTGAACACTGAACACTGAACACTGAAACATGAGCGGAATCTACATTCACATCCCTTTTTGTAAACAGGCATGTCATTATTGCGATTTTCATTTCTCTACTTCAATGGGGAAGAAAGAGGCAATGGTTGCTGCTTTGCAGAAGGAACTCTTATTACGTAAAGACGAGTTTAAGGATGAGGTGGTAGAAACTATATATTTTGGAGGAGGAACGCCCAGTATGCTGGAAACTGAGGAAATACAGTCTATTATTGATTCGGTTTATGAGAATTATGACGTTTCTGAAAATCCTGAAATTACCTTGGAGGCGAACCCGGATGATTTATCAACGGAGAAAATAATTGCCCTTTCTAAAAGTCCCGTTAATCGTTTAAGTATAGGTATTCAATCTTTCTTTGAAGAAGATTTAAAACTTATGAATCGTGCACATAACGCTATTGAAGCGGAAAACTGTATAAGGGAAGCAACCGCCTATTTTGATAATATTTCCATCGATTTGATTTACGGCGTGCCGGACATGACAAACGAGCGATGGAAAGAAAATATAGATAAAGTGCTTTCTTTTAGGATTCCTCATATTTCTAGTTATGCCCTAACCGTTGAGCCGCATACGGCACTAGCAAGTTTTATAAAAAAAGGCTTGGTAAAAAACGTAGACGATGAGGTAGCACAGGCACATTTTCATATTCTTTCCGAAACTTTGGAGGCTGCTGGTTTTGAAAGTTATGAGATATCTAACTTTGGAAAGCCAAGGTTATTTCTCAAGAAACAATACAGCTTACTGGCAACAGAAAAAGTACCTAGGTATTGGTCCGTCTGCACACTCGTATGATGGTGTGCGTAGAGGGTGGAACATCAATAATAATCCCAAATATTTGAAGTCGATAGAAAAAGGAGAACTTCCTATGGAAACAGAGACCTTATCTGTTACCGATACTTACAATGAATATGTGATGACCGGTTTGCGTACCATTTGGGGAGTATCGCTTTCAAAAATTGAATCTGATTTTGGTGAGAAATACCATGAATATGCTTTAATGCAGGCAGAGAAGCACCTGAAAGATGAATTATTGCATATTAAAGATGATACGCTACTGACCACTAAAAAGGGGCGTTTTTTAGCCGACGGTCTCGCATCCGACCTTTTTATGGTAAATTTGAAGTAGAAACCAAAGTAAAAATAGGCGCAAGCGTTAGTCGCCGAATACGGTCATCTGGCTTTTTATTATCTACGAGCCAAAGTCGTTTTTAAAAATAGAATACATTTTTATGATTGCCACTATAAAACATAGGACAAAAAATTACCCAATAGACCTTTCTAAACCTTTAGATATTTCAGTAGCTATTAAAGGTGGAGAGGAAAATGTAAACGCATGGTATGTTGCGCCTCCAAAAATTGAGGCTCACGAAGAATCAGGTTTTGTAGGTAAAGTGTCGGAAGGGGCTTCCATCAATTTTAATGATATTTCATTTAATCCGCATGCTCATGGTACACATACGGAATGTGTGGGGCATATTACCGAAGAATTTCACTCGGTCAATAAAAATTTAAAGCAATATTTCTTTCTGTCTGAAGTAGTTACCGTGGCGCCAGAGTTGGTTAATGATGATTTTGTGATTTCTAAAAAGCAACTGAAGTACGCTTTGGGGAACAAAAAACGGGAAGCAGTCGTTATCCGTACGTTGCCTAACATGAAGCAAAAAAAGTCAAGACAATACTCGCATTCAAACCCTCCATATTTAACACAAGAAGCAGCTGATTTTTTGGTGGAAAAAGGAGTGAATCACTTACTTGTAGATCTTCCTTCTGTAGATAAAGAAAAAGATAATGGGGCGTTAGTAGCTCACAAGGCATTTTGGAACTTTAATGGTAAACTTCGTAAGAACGCTACAATAACGGAATTTATTTATGTGGCAAACTCTATTGAGGACGGAACCTATATTCTAAACCTGCAGGTGGCTCCTTTTGAAAACGATGCCAGTCCCAGTAGGCCTGTGCTTTATAGGGTTATTCAAAATAAAGTCACTCCTAAATGATAAAGTTGCTAAAGGTTGAGGAGTTGGTTATGTTCTTTTTTGGGATGTATCTTTTTAGTCTTTTGCCTTATGCATGGTGGTGGTTTTTAGTATTACTTTTAACGCCAGATATAGGCATGTTAGGATATCTTTTAGGGAATAAGGCAGGAGCTATAGGGTACAATATTTTTCATCATAAAGGCATTGCTCTTGTCATATATTTAATTGGGGCGTATCTTTCGGAACCTATATTGCAGTTGGTTGGGATTGTTTTATTTTCGCATGCTGCAATGGATCGTGTTTTTGGTTATGGCCTTAAATATGACAAAGGATTTAAATTTACCCACTTAGGGGAAATAGGAAAATAAAAATGGATAATATCTTCGATACTTTTTTGGGTCTGATTTTAGGTGCTATCTTAATGTATTGGGTGTATTCTCTTTTTAGACAAAGGCAAAATAAAGAATTGACCAAACACCAATCTACAGTACTTGTTGATAAAATACAGAGTGTATGCAAATTGGTTTCTGTAGAAGGAGATTTTGCAGAAATCTACCGCTATGAGAATATTAAGGAGCGGTTCATGAGTTTGGTGAGCAGTAAGAAAAAAGCCTTATTAGTCATAAATGCCAAAGCCCATATTGGTTATGACCTTAAAAAGGTAAAAATCAAAGCGGACAATGAGAACAAAAAAATAATTCTAACTCATTTTCCAGAGCCAGAAATTTTATCCATAGAACCAGATATTCAGTTTTATGATATTCAGAGTGGCATGTTTAATTTCTTTTCTTCAGAAGATTTAACGTTGCTCAATAAAGAGGCTAAACAACATATTCGCGAAAAAATTCCTCAAAGCGGATTGATGCAAACGGCCAAAAAGGAAGCCATTCAAGCAGTCCTGCTTATTGAAAAAATAGTGGAGACCATTGGTTGGAAATTAGATTATACTGCTTTAGAGATTACGGCAAAGCAAAAAGAAATGCTGGAAGATTAATTCATTTATAAAATTCAAACCATAATTATGAGAACACTTACCCTTGCAATATTATTTTTAACACTTGCCATTACCGCTAATGGCCAAACAAAGAATGACATGAGAGAATTTGATCCCAATTTTGCCCATACCGTATTTTTCTGGTTTAAAAACCCGGATAACAAAGCAGACCGTGCCGCTTTTGAAAAGTCGCTACAGAAATTTTTGGATAACTCGGAATATGCAAAAACCAGCTTTATTGGTATGCCACCAAAAGCTAGTCGTGATGTGGTAGATGGGTCGTTTACTTATTCGCTAATCGTAACTTTTGAATCTGCGGAAGCACAACAAAACTACCAAGATGAGGCACCTCATAAAGTGTTTATTGAAGAGTCTAGTGCTTTATGGGACAAAGTAATTGTTTACGACTCAAAGGGCGTGCAATAAACCTATGATTGCATACAGGTCTGCTGTGTTGGCAGATGCCATGGCAATTGCTCAATTACATGCTAAAAGTTGGCAAGAAAATTATCGCGGAGCATTCAGTGACGTTTACTTAGATGATTTAGCACTTTCTGAGCGCCAACAGGTGTGGCGTAAAAGACTTGAGAATCCTATTTCAGAACAACGGGTAGTCGTTGCGGATAGCAATGGTATCATTGTAGGTTTTGCCTGTATTTTCATATCAGATCATGCTGTCTATGGTACTCTATTAGATAATCTTCATGTTTCAAAAGATGTCCAGGGCTTGGGTGTCGGTAGACACTTAATGTCTTTGGTTGCTAAAGAGGTGTTGAAGAACCCATCCAGCTTAGGTATGTATTTATGGGTACTTGAGAACAACAAGGCAGCACAAGGATTTTACGATTCTTGTGGCGGTGAAAGACTAGAGACTGTAGAAGGTACTGATATAGGCGATAAACCAATTTTGAAAGTTAGATACTATTGGTCATCAATGGAGAAGTTGATAAGGACTAACAAGCAAAAGAACGATTTAAAATGATGAACGTTGAGCTTTTTCGTGAGTATTGCATTGCCAAAAAAGGAGTAACCGAAGAGTTTCCTTTTGATGAGAAAACCTTGGTGTTTAAAGTCATGGGCAAGATGTTTTCCCTTTGTGCGTTAGAGCGTCTTCCTTCTCAAGTAAATCTTAAATGTGATCCGGAGAGGGCTATTGAACTTCGTGAAGAGTTTGATCAATATCATACCTTGGCTATCATATGAGCAAAGTACACTGGAATACGCTGCTGTTGGATAGTCTGCCACCTAAACTAATCACTGAACTCATAGACCATTCTTATGATTTGGTTATTTCCAAATTCACTAAAAAGCTTAAAGCGGAGTATGATGCACTTTCGTGAATCATTTCGTAGTATTTTTATTTAAAATTCTTGTCGGGTATTATGCAGCAATTAAAATCTTTTTATAGTGGTGAAATTGAAAAATACACCAAAGAATTATCTCAAATAAAGAAACAGCTCTTTGCTTCAAGTATGTTGCGTTTAGCCATATTTGGTTTGGCAGGCTTTGCTATATATTGGTTTTTTGGTGATGCCAAATGGGTTATGGGCGTAATATTGGTCACCGTTGTGCTTTTTCTCTTTTTAGTAACGAGACATGCAACGCTCCAGTACAAACGAGATAGGTTATTGGCTTTGCTAGATATTAACCAAACGGAATTGAAAGTATTAGATCGTGACTTTCACGATTTACCGGAAGGCGATGAGTTTAAAGACCCCTTACATTATTTCAGTCAAGATATAGATCTTTTTGGTAGAGGGTCATTTTTTCAGTACGCCAACCGTACAGCCTTAAAACAAGGAGCTGAGACTTTTGCTGGTTTGTTTAAAGCGAATACCATAGATGGGATTGAAAAGAAACAAGAAGCCATTAAAGAATTAGGGAAAATGCCCGAGTGGCGGCAGAATTTTTCTGCAATAGCTTCTTTAACGCAAGCAGAAGGCAAGACGGATACTATTGTAAATTGGCTAACGAACTACGTTCCTTTCGTGCCTAAAATAATGCGTTATTTACCTCTAGTTTTTTCAGCAATTTCTGTGATTCTGTTTGCACTTTATTTTCTAGATCTGGCACCAGAGTCGGCCTTGGTGGTTTGGCTTGTGGTGGGTATGGGTGTTACCGGAATGTATATGAAGAAAATCACTAATTTGGGTGGTGATGCTTCAAAAGTACAGAGCACTTTTCAGCAGTATAATAAGTTATTGAACTTAATAGAGGAAACTGAATTTACTTCGGATTATTTAAAAGAATTACGAGGTAATGTGCTTAGAGATAAGGAAAAAACGTCTTTGATTATAGCTCAATTTTCAAAGCAATTGAACAGTTTAGATAAGAATAACAACATCATTTATCTCTTTTTTGGTAATGGCTTTTTTCTACGAACATTAACGCATTGCTACGAGATTGAAAAATGGATTGCCAAACACGGGGCTTTTGTAGAAAAATGGTTTGATACCATCGCGTTTTTTGATGCCTACAATAGCTTGGGTAATTTTACTTTTAATCATCCTGAGTACAACTTTCCGAATATTAATAATGACGCAGCAGTTCTTAAATCCATTGGAGCAGGTCACCCTTTGCTAAATCCAGAAAAGAGTGTTTTGAATGATTTTGTAATAGAACGCGAACAGTTTTTTATCGTTACCGGAGCCAATATGGCGGGTAAGAGTACGTTCTTACGGACAGTTTCATTACAAATCGTTATGGCTAATATGGGACTTCCACTTTGCGCCAAGAAGGTAGACTATTCGCCTATTAAATTGATTACAAGTATGCGTACGACGGATTCATTAACGGATGACGAATCATACTTCTTTTCAGAATTAAAACGATTGAAATTTATTGTTGATGAAATTCAGGAAGACCGCTATTTTATTGTTTTAGATGAAATCCTTAAAGGAACCAATAGTACAGATAAGGCAGAAGGAAGCCGCAAGTTTGTTGAGCGATTGGTTGCTTCTAAATCTACAGGGATTATTGCTACTCACGATTTAAGTTTATGTGAAGTGGCCAATACTTTACCACAAGTAGAGAACCATTATTTTGATGCAGAAATCATTAATGATGAGCTTCATTTTGATTATAAGTTTAAAGATGGCATTTGTCAGAATATGAATGCATCGTTCTTATTGAAGAAGATGCAAATTGTAGAATAAGAATAGTTTAAACGATAGTCAATAAATGGATTCATTAACTCAAATAGTATTAGGTGCTGCTGTCGGTGAAGCCGTTTTAGGAAAGAAGGTAGGTAACAAAGCCATGCTGTATGGGGCTATTGCAGGTACCATTCCTGACTTGGATGTTATTGCGCGTTTCTTTTTTGATACCGTTACCGCAACGGAAATGCATCGGGGTTTTAGTCACTCTATTTTCTTTTCCATACTCTTTGCGCCAATATTTGGTTGGCTAATTTCCAAAATTGAACGGAAGAGTGAGGCTACTTTTAAGGATTGGTCTTGGTTAATGTTTTGGGGCCTTTTTACGCACCCCGTTCTAGATACATTTACCACTTGGGGCACTCAATTGTTTTGGCCTCTTAAAATCCGATTGGCATTTCAGAATATTTTCGTCATAGACCCTCTGTACACCGTACCTTTTATTGTTTTTCTGATTATGGCCATGCGCCAACCTAAAACATCGCCAAAACGAAAAAGATACAATAGGTTGGGGTTAACGGTTAGTACGGCATATTTGGTAACCTCTTTAATTCTAAAGTGGTTTGCATACGGAGAGTTTGTGCATAGTTTAGAAATACATGGTGTAACCTATGAAAGTTTAGATACCCGCCCCGCACCATTTAATACCATTTTATGGACTGCTAATGTAGATGCTGGCGATGCCTATTTAATAGGGGATTATTCTTTTTTTGATACCGAGGATATCAAGTTTACATCCTATCCTAAAAACCATCAACTTTTGGGTGATTTACAATCTGATGATAAAGTAAAACGACTCATTGGTATAACCGAAGGTTGGTATACCATATCTGAAAAGGATGGTAAGCTCTTCTTTAACGACCTTCGTTTTGGGCTTATAAGTTTAGACCCAAAAGAGACACAATTCGCCTTTACTTATGAACTTGAGCCAACTGAAAACGGACTTGCAGTTCATGAAATGCCAAAAACCCGAGTAGATGCCAAACGGTTGCTAAATGCACTATGGCTTCGGATATGGGGCAATTAGTTAAATTGTAATCTACGTGTTAGAACTGTTCGCTATTTAACTATTTTTAAAGTATTAATTCATTAAAACCACCTCAACTTGAAAAAACTTCTATACCTAATTGCGTGCGCTTTTCTCCTTGTTTCATGTACAGAAAAAGAGAAGGAGGAAAAGCTAACGGAATACCAAAGATGGCATACGATCACTTTATCTTTTGAAGGTCCTGAAACTTCAGAAAAAGCAGATGATAATCCGTTTTTAAATTATCGTTTAAACGTTGAGTTCACTAACGGTGCCAAAACGTATAAGGTTCGTGGTTTTTATGCTGCAGACGGAGATGCCGGAGAGAGTAGTGCTGAAAAAGGTAAAATTTGGCAAGCGCGTTTTTCTCCGAGTGAAATGGGGGAATGGAGCTATTCCGCAACTTTGCAACATGGAGATTCCATCGCGCTTTCTAATGATAAATTACAGGGTGAAGAGATAAGTTTGACCAATTCTATGGGTAAGTTTAATGTAGTGGCATCAGATAAGAAAAGTCCAGATTTTAGATCAAAAGGACGGTTGGTGAATTCAAAAGGATATTTCCAATTTCAAGATTCTGGTGAGTATTGGATAAAAGGAGGTGCAGATAGTCCTGAAAACCTTTTAGGCTATGAAGATTTTGATGGTACCTACCGTATGCAAAGTTCGGAGAGTAAAGGGGAAGCCAAGACAGATGAACAGCTACATCGTTACGCGCCCCATTTAGAAGATTGGAACAATGGTGACCCAACGTGGAAAGAAGGCAAAGGGAAGGCGCTTATTGGCGCGTTGAACTATTTATCCTCTAAGGGAATGAACGTGGCATATTTCTTAACGTTAAATATTCTTGGCGATGGAAAAGATGTTTGGCCTTATGCCAACCCTGATGATTTTACCCGTTTTGACGTTAGTAAATTAGAGCAATGGGAAATAGTCTTCAAACATATGCAGGCAAAGGGCATATTGTTACATATGGTGCTGCAGGAAACGGAGAACGAAACTATGTTAGATAAGGGTGACACAGGTCCTATGCGCCAATTGTATCTTCGTGAGCTTATGGCACGTTTTGGCCACCATTTGGCCATGAATTTCAATTTAGGAGAAGAGAACGGTTATGCAGAATTTACACCTGTCTCACAGAACGATGCACAACGTAGAGCTATGACTTCTTTTCTTAAAGAAATAGACCCTTATAACCATCCTGTACTTTTACATACCCATAGCCATGAACCGGCCCGTGCAAACATTTTGGATTCAATAGTCGGTTTTAAGGATTTGGATGGAATTTCCTTACAGGTAGACAAACGAGAAGGAGCTGCTGAGGTAGTGGAAACTTGGAAGACAAAAGCACGCAAAGCAGGTCATGAATGGATGATTACTATGGATGAGATAGGTATGTGGCATACCGGTGCACGTTCAGATTCATTAGATGGCAATCATGATTCATTACGGCGTTATGTGCTCTGGGGAACTTTATTGTCCGGTGCTGCAGGTGTGGAGTGGTATTTTGGAGCTAATAATACCTACCATGACCTTAATACGGAAGATTGGCGTACCAGAGACCGCTTATGGGAAGTGACCAAACATGCCTTAGACTTTTTTCAGGAGAATTTACCTTATTGGGAGATGCAGGCCCAGCATAGTTTAATCAATTCTAAAGAGGCCTATTGTTACCGGAAAGAAGGAGAGGTCTATGCAGTTTATTTACCTAAGAAAGGTAACTATAGTATAGATTTGAGTGAAACCGAAGGTAATTTTGAAGTAAGTTGGTTTGATCCACTCAATGGTGGAAGTCTACAACCGGGTTCCGTTTTAAAAGTAAAAGGGGGTAGTAAAGTTGATATGGGTACACCTCCTAAGGACAAAGAACAAGATTGGATCGTGCTGATAAAGCGATAGAGCAATTGGAATAAAATCTGATATTTTGACGATAATTCAAAGCTTTTTTACAAACAAACATCTTTTAATTAGCTGATGATGTATTCTTTTGACTGTTTCACAACAAACAAAAAAATAACCGTACTATAATTCTTACCTTTATTTACTCTGAAGTACGAACAGGTAAGCTTAAATAGAGGCGGATTTTATGAAGGATTTTGATAGCTATAAAGGGGAAAGGCCAAGCTTAAACTACGTGGAAAACCTCGTAGGGGCTCGTGATGCTGAATTTGAGCAAAAGTTCGTAACCCTTCTGAAATCTGAGTTTTCTTGGGATCTTGGTAAATATCTCTATCATATAAAATTGGACGAACCGCGAGCTGCAGCAGAAATCGTTCACAAATTAAAATACAAAATCAGTGTCTTAGGCATGGAAAAGACATTCATTTTTGCCGAAGAGCATAAAGAACGTTTACATGCAGGAGATGCCAGTCTTGATGAAGACTTTAAAAAGATTCTAAAAAGGATAAATGTCTTTCTTGATCTACTAGATTAAGACCTTATAATTGCTTCACTTGAATATCGCGGAAAGCATCGGCCTGTAGTTTTAATAATTCTTCTGCTTTTTTCTTTTTATAGGCGTATACCTCTTCTTCTCTTTTTATTTCATTATAAATCTTTTCGTTCAATGCCGTATCGGCCAACAGCATTTGTTCGCGTTGCTGTATTTTTTGTCGTGCCCAAGTATTTACCATACTTTCTTCTTCCTCTAACTTAATATCATAAGTACCTTTTGGTGATAATAGTTTAGCGATAATCGGAGAGGTTTCAATTGCCAAAAACAATAGAAATATAAAGAACGAAGGCCACCAAGGTAGCTCGTTCAACGCATTGATGCGTGCCATAAGTCCGTCAAAACCATCTATTACGGGTTGTGAATTTTTAACCACATCAGAATACTCCGCATTTAAAGTAGAAATCTGATTTTCGATGACTTTGATTTTCTGGTTGTTATTCTCTTTTAATTGCTGAAGCTCGGCCAAGGCTGCATCGTGTTTCTGTCGTTTTTCTTCATAAACAGGTCCTTTGCCTAACTTTAGAGTACCGGAAGTACCTTCTGCTTCTGTAATATAAGTGCTGTAAAGTGTATTGGTTTCCGCTTCTTTGGTAGTGATTTCACTTTTTAAAACACCAATAGCAGTATTCAGCTTTTCTATGTTTGGAGTGTACTGTAAAGCCAACTGGTTTTTATTCGTCAATGTCATTTCATTTTTTTGCTCCAATAGAACTTGATTGATTTCCTTTTCAAAAATTTTCATTTCCAAAGGTTTTGAGATGACCACAGCAATGATGATGGCCAATACAAGACGAGGTGCCGCTTGTAAAAGCTCATTGCCAAAACTGTTTCGTTTTTTTATGGTGGAGACAATAAAGCGGTCTAGATTAAAAATCAAAAGCCCCCAAATGAGACCAAAGAAAGTAGCCGTGTATACATTGTCAAAAACCGTATAAAGCGCATAACTACTGGCAATAAATGCCATGAGAGCCGTAAAGAATACGGTTGCGCCAATACCGGCGTATTTGTTCTGTTCGCCTTGTGAACAGGTTTTTAGATGGAGGTGTCCGCCCCCGAGCAGAGGATAAAAAATTGCTGTACCATGATGTCCGATTTTTTTTGATGACACCCATAAATGGGCTGATTGATGGTGAATATGACGTAAGTTACCTTTTTTAGTTACAGGGTGTTAGGGGTTAATTTGTGGTTTAACATTAATTTTTAGTCTAAAAAACTCTTCTTGCGTTAGGGATAGAAGTGAAAAGCGCGTATTTGCTTTTCTGCAAAACGTACTTGCAACGTATAGCCCGCCCCGTTTTTTATACGGGGAACGCCCTTTTTAAACTTACTGGTATAAAAGTCTAGTGTCCGTAGGCCTTATTATGGTTGAAAACTTTAAATTTGGTCTATATTTAATAGTTATGAGTGTACTTGAAGAATTGACGAATAGAAGTGGTAATACATGTGAACTATGTGGTGCCACAAATGAACTGAATGTGTATGAGGTGCCACCTGTTTCTACGGGAGGTATTGATGGCAGCATTTTGGCTTGTGCTACGTGTACTGGCCAGATTGAAAACCCGGAAACTACTGATGCTAACCATTGGCGTTGTTTAAACGATAGTATGTGGAGCGAATATGATGCCGTGAAGGTGGTGGCTTGGCGTATGCTTTCTCGTTTAAAATCTGAAGGATGGCCTAAAGATCTGTTGGATATGATCTATTTGGAGCCAGAGGCTTTGAACTGGGCGAAAGCTACTGGTGAAGGTCTTGCGGAAAGTGAGAAAATCATTCACAGAGATGTTAATGGTGTTATTTTAGAAAACGGTGACAGCGTTGTATTGATAAAAGATCTAAAAATAAAAGGGTCTAGTAAGGTTGCCAAGCAAGGTACAGCGGTTCGTAGAATTTCCTTAGACCGCGAGAATGCGGAATATATTGAAGGTAAAGTAGGACCGACTATGACGGTTATCATTACCAAATACGTTAAAAAAATATAAATAAAAAGGGGAATCAGTTTTAGTTGATTCCCCTTTTTATTTTACTTATTCATTTCTGTAAAGTGCTGATAGAAATAAGGTATGGTCTCAATACCTTTTAAGTAGTTCCAAACTCCAAAATGCTCGTTTGGCGAGTGTATGGCATCGCTATCTAAGCCAAAGCCCATTAGAATAGTCTTACTTTTTAATTCTTTCTCAAATAACGCTACAATAGGAATACTGCCGCCACTACGTTGTGGAATAGGTTTTTTGCCAAAAGTAGTTTCGTATGCTTTAGACGCTGCTTTGTAACCGATGGTGTCAATAGGTGTAACATACCCTTGCCCACCATGATGAGGTGTTACTTTTACGGTAACTCCTTTAGGCGCTATACTTTCAAAATGAGTTTTGAATAACTGTGTAATGTCTTGCCAATCTTGGTTAGGAACTAAACGCATAGATATTTTTGCATAGGCTTTACTTGCTATTACCGTTTTTGCGCCTTCGCCTATGTAACCGCCCCAAATTCCGTTTACATCTAGCGTAGGGCGTATGCTATTACGTTCATTGGTACTATATCCATTTTCACCATCTACGGATGTAATGTTCAGTGCTTTTTGATAGGCATCTAAGCTGAAGGGTGCTTTTGCCATTTCTGCGCGTTCATCTTTAGAGAGGTCTTCTACTTTGTCATAAAAACTATAATGGTAATATGATTGTTTTCATCATGAAGCGAAGCAATCATTTTGGTTAAAGCGTTTATAGGATTCGCTACGGCACCACCATAAAGTCCGGAGTGTAAATCCCTATTTGGGCCAGTAACCTCTACCTCTACATAGCTAAGGCCTCTTAAGCCGGTAGTTATTGAAGGAACATCGTTCGCAATCATACCGGTATCAGAAATTAGAATGATATCATTAGCTAGTTTTTCGTGGTTATTGGCAACAAAAACGGCTAGGTTGTTACTGCCAACTTCTTCTTCGCCTTCAATCATGAATTTTACATTACAAGGCAATTGGTTGGTTTTTACCATGAATTCCAATGCCTTTACGTGCATATACATCTGGCCTTTGTCATCACAAGCACCGCGTGCAAATATGGCACCTTCAGGATGTGTATCTGTTTTTTTGATAACAGGTTCGAACGGAGGCGAGTTCCAAAGGTCTATTGGATCAGCCGGTTGAACGTCATAATGACCATATACCAGAACTGTAGGTAGGGAAGGGTCAATTATTTTTTCGCCGTAGACAATTGGGTAACCTTCTGTCTCGCAAATTTCGACCGTGTCGCAACCTGCATTTTCTAGCGCAGTCTTTACTGCTTCTGAGGTGTCGATTACGTCTTGAGAGAAGGCGGAGTCGGCACTTACAGAAGGAATACGCAATAATTGTATGAGTTCATCTAAGAACCTTTCTTTGTTTTTTGAAATGTAATCTTGTACGTTTTGCATGGAGCAAATTTAGGGTGTATTTTAAAAATACAAAAAAGAACGTTTTTAAATGACGGAAAGTTTAGAGAATTGAAAATTTGCATTATATTTGCATCCCAATTTGATATTGGAAATGCAGGCGTGGTGGAATTGGTAGACACGCTAGACTTAGGATCTAGTGCCGCAAGGTGTGAGAGTTCGAGTCTCTCCGCCTGTACAACGAGAAGCCTTTCAGGAAACTGAGAGGCTTTTTTTATGGAGTGTTTTTAAATATTAGACATAATAAGGAGAGATGTGAAGTCTCTATATAAGTATAACGATAAAACCCTCTCAGAGCATTGAAAGGGTTTTGTTATTTTGAAAGAAATAGTATTTTCTATAATCTGTGCAAACACAAGTCTTGTTTTCCACAAAAGTTAGTGCTTACGCCTCCAACGCATAAGTTTGTCTAGCTATTTCTAATTCCTCATTAGTAGGCACAACAAGAATTTTAACTTGTGATTCATCTTTCTGAACCTCAAAAATAGACGAACTTCTTTGATTGTTTTTTTGATCATCAATGTGAAGTCCTAATGCCTCCATGTCTTTACAGGCCATTTCTCTAAGTACACTTGAGTTTTCACCTATACCTCCAGTAAAGAGTATGGCGTCCACGCCGTTGAGCACGGCAATATAAGTACCAATAAACTTTTTAATGCGATAGGCGGTCATAGCTAATGCCAATTGGCAATCTTTGTTTCCTTCTTCTGCGCCATTTTGTATTTCGCGTAAATCGGAATATCCCGTAAGGCCTAAAAGTCCACTTTGTTTCTGTAACAAATAGTTGACTTCTTCAGAAGTCATTCCTAAACTATTCATAAGATGGAAAATTACGGAATGGTCTATATCCCCACTACGTGTACCCATAATAAGTCCGTTCGTAGGGCTAAAGCCAAGGGAATGGTCTATACTCTTACCGTCTTTTATAGCTGTAGCACTACAACCATTACCTAGGTGGATACTTATAATTTTGTTCGCTGGTTTTTTTAAATAGGCAATAGCCTGTTCCGAAACATATTTGTGACTAGTACCATGAAAGCCATATACGCGAATACGGTTTTCATCCGCGAGTTCTTTAGGAATTGCATAGCGGTATGCTTTTTCAGGCATGGTTTGATGATAGGCCGTATCAAAAATAGCAACCTGTTCTGCATTTTTAAACATATCTATGGCTACTCTAATGCCGGTTGCGTTCGCAGGATTATGGAGCGGAGCTATAGAGCTAAGTCGTTCTATCTCTGCTACTACGCCTTCATCAATTTTGGTGGGTTGATCAAACTTACTCCCACCATGCACTACACGATGTGCAACAACATCAATTTCATCTGGATGCTTCAGGATACCATGAATATCATGCATCAATAAATTGGTGATTGCCCGTAAACCTTCTTTATGGTCTGCAAGAGTCAATGACTCCACATGAGATTTTTCTTTGGCAGTATAATGTACTTTACCGTTATCAAGTCCGATACGCTCCACCAAACCTTTACAAATAATTTCTTCGGAAGGCATTTCAATCACTTGAAATTTTATTGAGGAACTCCCTGAATTGACAATCAAAATCTGCATAGTTATTTATTTTTCTTGTGCTTGGATAGCAGTTACGATTACTGTATTAAAAACATCTTCTACCGTACAACCTCTACTTAAATCGTTTACGGGTTTATTAAGACCCTGTAACATTGGACCGATTGCTACGGCTCCAGTTTCTCTTTGTACCGCTTTATAGGTGTTGTTTCCTGTATTTAAATCTGGGAATATTAAGACGGATGCTTGTCCTGCAACCTCAGAATTGGGGAGTTTACTTTTTCCGATTAACGGGTCTACTGCCGCATCATATTGTATAGGCCCTTCAATCTGTAATTCAGGATTCGATTTCTTTACGAGTTCAGTTGCCAATCTCACCTTGTCTACATCATCCCCTTTTCCTGAACTACCGGAAGAATAAGATAACATGGCAATTTTAGCTCTAATTCCAAAAGCCTCAGCGGAAGCTGCGGACGAGATAGCAATCTCTGCCAATTGTTCTGCCGTTGGATTAGGGTTAATGGCGCAATCACCAAAGACGGAAACTCTATTTTCTAAACACATAAAAAATACAGAGGATACTACTTTTATCCTTGGCTTGGTTTTTACGAATTGTAATGCCGGGCGTATGGTATGTTGTGTGGTGTGGACGGCTCCTGAAACCATACCGTCTGCATCTCCTTGGTATACCATCATGGTGCCAAAGTAAGAAACGTCTAACATAGAATCTCTTGCAATGTCCATATTTACACCTTTATGCTTTCTTAATTCATAAAAAGTGTTGGCATAGCTTTCAAAATTTGGTGCGCTTCCCGGGTCAAGTATAGACAGATGAGAAAGGTCAAAACCTAACTGCATAGCTTTCTTTTCAATCTTTTCTTTATTCCCTAAAAGCGTTATTTTAACAATACCCAAAGCACTCAACTCGCTAGCAGCTTCAATGATTCTATCGTCTTCACCTTCTGGAAGAACAATGTGTTTTTTAGAAGTTTTGGCGCGTTGTACTAAGTTATACTGAAACATTCTTGGCGTAGTGCCTTTAGCCTCATAAGTTTTTAATCGCTCTAGTAATAATTCGCCATCAATATAAGAGTTGAAAAGTGAAATTGAAGTTGCGATTTTTTGTTTGCTTTCCGGGTAAATCCTAGATTTAATATTTCCTACGGCATTGGTGGTGTCAAATGTGCCTTGTTTTACAGAAATTATGGGTACGTGGGTTTCAAAACCTTCTAATAGTTTCAAAATGGAAGGTTCCGGAATAATACCTCCGGTCAATACAATCCCTGAAATAGTTGGGTAGTTGTCAGATAGGTTGGCATGTAAAGCACCTAATATAATGTCTGAGCGGTCTCCTGGAGTAATCATAAGGCTATTCTCATGCAAGTGAGTTAGGTAATTATGTAGTTGCATAGCACCCACGCCAAAACTTCCGGTTTGGTTATTTAAGCTTTCCGCGCCAAAAAGAACCTCTCCATTAAGAGCTTTCAAAATTTCGCGAATAGTTGGGTGAGATAGATTTGAAACTCTAGGAACGGCAAATACAACTGTTTTGTCTTTAAGCTCAAGATTCAACCTCTTATTTACTATATCTATATTCTCTGGCCGGAGCTTGTTTGCTACCACGCCAATTAGTTCAATATCTTTTTTAATATAGGTATTAACGGCAGAACCAAGGTTGCCACAAAATTCCTCTAAACTATTGCCTTTGGCATTATCTATTAGAATAACGGGAATACCAAGATTTTTGGCAATATCTATGTTTAAATCAAATTCAATTACGCTTCCGTCACTAGAGAAATCACTTCCTTCTACGAGGATAAAATCAAACCGTTGCTCAAGTTCTTTGTACTTAGATATAATAGAGTCAAGAATGTCTCCTTTTCTTCCATCGTTGAACATTTCAACCATCTGACTTTGGGTAAGAGCGTAAGCATCTTCTACCGGAATATCCAAATCAAAATGAGAAAGTACAGTGTTTATATGGTTGTCGATTTCGCCTTCTTCAACATCGCTAATTACTGGTCTGAAATAGCCAACTTTTGCCATTTTTCCAAGTAAAAGTTGCATCAAACCAAGTACAACTATGGACTTACCACTATGAGATTCTAAAGCAGCAACATAAAGTGCTTTTGTCATAACTTTAATTGTTTATTAATAATATGATTTTTGTCATTGAAATTGCCGAAAAGCGTTTAAAATAGGGGTAAATACAGCTATTTTAAAGTTCATTTACCATAATTTACAAGTTAAGTCCTTTTTAATAATTTAACATTATTTTTATTAAAAATCAGTTGGAAATTTGGTCGTTTATCAATTTTGAATCGTATAAATTCAGCTAATTAATGAGGTTAATTATTTTCTTTTTCGCTTGTTCTTTTTTATATGGAAAAGCATTGAAATTTGAATAGAAAAATATAGGTTCTATACTCAAAATAAGGAGGCGCATTGAAGAGGAGATTTGTTTTTTCCTTACATTGGACATAATTGTAATTTACAATTACGGAGCACAAGAATAACAACTCAACATACACTCAATAAAATGAAAAAAATTAGCATCACTTTGGTCTCTTTTGGAATTATCCTTTTCACAAACTTTTTAAGTGCTCAGTCAGAAATACGTACAGGAGAAAATATTGCCGTAACAAATACCAATTCCGGAAAAGTCCGCGGATATATTGAAAAAGGGATTTTTACTTATAAGGGAATACCCTATGCTACGGCAAAACGATTTGAAGCCGCACAAAAAACAGAATCTTGGGAAGGCATAAGAAGTTCAACCATGTTTGGCGCAGTAGCTCCGTTGGTGACACCAACTACATCGGTACAAGATGAAGCTGAATTTGTTTTTGATCATGATTGGGGGTATGCCAATGAAGATTGCTTGAATCTAAATGTTTGGACACCAGGTATTGATGATGGTAAAAAAAGACCTGTAATGTTTTGGATTCATGGCGGTGGGTTTACAGCTGGCTCAAGTCATGAATTACCATCTTACGACGGGGCCAATTTGAGTAAAAAGGGTGATGTTGTGGTGGTATCTATCAATCACCGTTTAAACGTTTTAGGGTTTCTGGATTTATCCGCCTGGTGATAAATACAAGCATTCAGCCAATAACAGTATTTCTGATATGGTTATTGCCTTGGAATGGGTGCGGGATAATATTTCAAACTTTGGAGGAGACCCAAATAATGTAACCATTTTTGGACAATCTGGAGGAGGGGCAAAGGTAAATACCCTCATGGCAATGCCTAAGGCTAATGGTTTGTTTCATAAAGCAGTCAATCAAAGTGGTTCTTTTAGAACAGCCTTATTAGAAAAAGAGGTTACTCAGAATGTAGCTAAAGAGACTATTTCTATTTTAGGGTTGAATGCTGCAACTATGGATAGTATTCAAAACATTCCTTTTCAGATCTTGGCAGACGCTAGTAGTAAGGCGCTAAAAGTAGTGGAAGGAAAAATGAAAGCGGAAGGAAAATCTATTATTGGTTTTGGGTTGAATTGGGGACCAAGTAAAGATGGCGTTGTTTTGCCGTATCAGGTAAATTCTTCGGAGGCGTTGGCACTTTCAAAAGATATTCCCTTATTAATCGGAACTGCTAAAAATGAATTTGCACCTTTTGCCAATATGCGTTTCGTAGGAGCTTCTGATGAAACCATAATCAATCATATTAAGGAGACGTATAAGGAAAAGGCTGAGGATTATATTAAAGCGGTTAAAAAAGCTTATCCAGAAGATACAGCGGCTAAAGATTTGCTGGATGTAGATACTATGTTCAGGCCTGGGGCAGTGGCTGAGGCTAATTTTAAATCCAGTTTAAAAGATGGTGCGCCCGTATTTATGTACCTCTTTACATGGCAATCTCCCGTTTTTGACGGGAAATATAAAGCATTGCATTGTATGGAACTTCCGTTTGTATTTGACAATATTAATCTTGCAAATCAGATGACGGGTGGTGGACAAGAAGCCCATGTCTTAGCTGATAAAATGAGTCAAGCTTGGATAAATTTTGCCAAAAACGGAAACCCCAATCATTCTGGACTACCGGATTGGCCAGCCTACAATAGTACTAATACCGCTACAATGCATTTTAATACTACCAGTGTTGTAAAACCACAGTTGGATAAAGAACTTTTTGAACTGGTAAAAGGAAACTAACCATTTCTTATTGCTAGTTTTGCATTTTTAAATTCAGCAACATGATTTCAGTAGATAATTTAGCGGTAGAATTTAGTGGTACTACCTTGTTCAGTGATGTTTCTTTTGTAATTAACCCTACAGATAAGATTGCCCTTATGGGTAAGAATGGAGCTGGGAAATCTACAATGATGAAAATAATTGCTGGGGAGCAAAAAGGTACACGTGGAAATGTACGCGTACCTAAAGATGCCGTTATTGCATATCTTCCGCAGCACTTGTTAACTGAAGATGATTGTACCGTTTTTGAGGAAGCAGCTAAAGCTTTTAAGCACGTTTTTACCATGCGTGATGAAATGGAAAGACTCAATAAAGAACTGGAAACCAGAACCGATTATGAGAGTGATGCATACATGTCTATCATAGAAAAGGTTTCTGATCTTGGTGAAAAATATTATGCTCTAGAAGATATTAATTATGATTCTGAAGTAGAAAAGGCGTTAAAGGGATTGGGTTTTAAGCAGGAAGATTTCACCAGACAAACTAACGAATTTAGTGGTGGTTGGCGAATGCGTATAGAATTGGCCAAAATTCTGTTGCAAAAGCCAGACCTTATTTTGCTAGATGAACCTACTAACCATATTGATATTGAATCGGTTATTTGGTTAGAAGATTTTTTATTGAACAAAGCAGATGCGGTAATGGTAATTTCTCATGATAGAGCATTTATCGATAATATTACCAATCGTACTATAGAGGTTACCATGGGTAGGATTTATGATTATAAAGCCAACTACTCCCATTACCTACAATTACGAGAAGACCGTAGGTCTCATCAAATTAAAGCATATCAAGAACAACAGAAATATATAGCTGATAATATGGCCTTTATTGAACGATTTAAAGGCACGTATTCAAAAACCAATCAGGTTACGTCGCGTGAGCGAATGCTGGAGAAATTGAAGATTATTGAAATTGATGAAGTAGATACGTCATCCTTGAGATTGAGTTTTCCACCTTCACCGCGTTCTGGAGATTACCCTGTAACAGTTGAAGCTGTTTCTAAATCTTATGAAAACCATATTGTTTTCAAGGACGCCAACATGTCTATCGCTAGAGGAGAAAAAGTTTCTTTTGTTGGTAGGAATGGCGAGGGTAAATCAACAATGATCAAAGCTATCTTGGGGGAGATTCCTGTAGAAGGTACTTGCCAATTAGGACATAATGTCAAAGTTGGATATTTTGCGCAAAACCAAGCTTCGCTACTAGATCCAGACCTTACTATTTTTCAAACTGTAGATGAGGTTGCTTTTGGTGATATCCGTAACCAGATAAAGAATATTTTAGGTAGGTTCATGTTTAGTGGTGATGATATCGATAAAAAAGTAAGTATGCTTTCTGGTGGAGAAAAAACTAGACTAGCTATGGTTAAATTGTTATTAGAACCAGTGAATCTTTTGATATTAGATGAACCTACGAATCATTTAGATTTAAAATCAAAAGATGTTCTAAAGGAAGCATTATCAACCTATGACGGGACTTTAATTTTGGTGTCTCACGATCGTGATTTTCTACAAGGACTATCTGAAAAAGTATTTGAGTTTAAGAACCAGAGGGTAATTGAACACTTTGAAACTATTGATGCTTTCTTAGAGCGAAACAGAATTAAAAGTATTGCAGAGATAAACTTAATGAAGTAACGGGTAGCTAATTAAACTAACTCTGCACTTCTATTTTTAACTTACCTAGTCTAAAATTTCTTAGAATTTCTTTTTAAGATATAGTTGGTGAAAGCACCAATGCCAAATTTCCATTTTGGTATGTTATCGCACGTATTGGACCAGTTAGTAAGTGTGCCCAAATGCGATGCTGAAATAGTTATTTGGTCACCCTTTTTATGAGTAAAGCCTAATCCTTTTTTATTACGGTCTGCCGTAGGAACAAACATCGTGCCTAAGAAAAGCACAAATCCGTCTGGGTATTGATGGTTTTTGCCAATTACCTGTGCTACTAAGTCTTCTGGAGCACGGCTTATTTCCTTCATATTATTGCTTCCAGATGTAGTGAAACCATCCTTTCCTGCCATGGAAAACTGCACATTAGATTTTTTTATATCATCTAGGGTAAACTTCTCATCGAACAAACGGAACATAGGGCCAATGGCGCAAGAACCATTCTGATCTTTTGCTTCACCTAGGAGTAATGCGCTCCGGCCTTCATAATCACGAAGATTTACATCGTTGCCCAAGGTAGCTCCCATTATTTTACCAGAAGATGCTACGGCTAGCACAATTTCTGGTTCAGGATTATTCCATTTAGAACTTTTTAAAACCCCTATCTCAGCTCCAAATCCAACAGCGGATAAAGGTTGCGCTTTAGTAAAGATTTCGGCATTTTTTCCAATACCTACTTCAAGGTATTGAGACCATAGTCCCTTTTTTTGTAATTCTTTCTTTAACTTTTTAGTCTCTGGAGAGCCTTATGGTACCACTTTGCTCAAATCCTTACCTAACGAAGCGGATATGGTTTTGCGTAGGGCCTTTGCTGCATTAGCATCTCCTTTGGCTTGTTCTTCAATAACCCTTTCCAGTAAACTTTTAACGAAGGTTACTCCACATGCTTTAATAGCCTGAATATCATTTGGAGCGATTAAATAAGGAAGATTTGGATTTTGATTGAAATACAAAGAGTTTTTCAATATGTCTGCTAGGTTACCAAGTTTAGGTAAATCCTTTAAAGCTTTTAAGGTAGCAACCGGATTCTTGCTATTTATTAATTCGCTAGTGGAATTGTAATGCGCAGAAAGGTCATAAACTTTTCCTTTGGTAGCCAAGACTACATGAGGTCCGGCTATGCCGTTATGCGCTTTTTTTGCAGGAACCATGCACCTGCCTATCCATGTACCTTTTTCTGCTAACTGCGGAATAAGGTGATTCAAGTCAATATATTTCATTTTGTACTGTTGTTGGTCATTTAAAATACGAATTATAAGCTAGTTTGGATGTTTGGTTTTTTGTATTGAAACTGGGAGTTATGTTAAGGTATTCCTTATCTAATTGCAGAAAGTTTAAAAGTGTTATATATTTAATGACCTTATTATGATTATTTCGTAATTTTTGAAAGATGTAAAAAATCGCTTTAAGGTGTTTGTAAATAGACAGTTAAAGTGAATTTGTTTATTATTTTAAGAACAATCCCACTAGGTGATTTTATTTGTGGATAACACAGTCAAAAGAAGTTCAATAGCAGATCATAATCTTAAGACCAAAATCGACTAAAAACCAAAATACAAACAAAATATATGAAAGCAAACAGAAGAAATTTTTTAAAGCTCACATCTGCAGGTGTATTGGGTCTGGGGGCTCTCTCCTTTCCTAGCGCTGTAAACGCTGCAACTTTGAAAGAAAATGGTAATACTCTAAAATCCGATTTGAAGCTTGGGGTTGCTTCATATACCCTTCGGGAATTTACACGAGAAAAGGCCTTGGATATGACGCTGAGGTGCGGTTTAAATCGTATTACATTCAAGAGTATGCATTTACCGCTAGATTCGGGTGCGCACACGATAAAAAGTGCAGTTGCCGAATGTAAAGAGAAAGGTGTAGCTTTTTATGGTGCTGGTGTTATTTATATGACAACTGAAGAAGAGGTAGACCAAGCTTTTGAATATGCTAAAATGGCGGAGCTTGATATGATTGTAGGTGTGCCTAGTCATAACCTTCTAGATTATGTAGAGAAAAAGGTAAAATCATATGATATTAAACTTGCCATTCATAATCATGGACCAGGTGATAAGGTATACCCAAGTGCAGAAAGTGCTTATGTAAAAATTAAAGACAGGGATAAGCGAATGGGGCTATGTGTAGATATAGGGCATACGCAACGTATAAAAAGAAATCCTTCACAGGATGTGACCCAGTTCTTTGATAGGGTCTTTGATATTCATTTAAAAGATGTAACGGCTTCAGAGCTAGATGGACAAACCTGTATTATTGGTCGTGGTGTTATAGACTTTCCTGCTTTTCTAAAAACAGTTTCAAAGTTAAATTACAAAGGAACTTTAGCTTTGGAATATGAAGCAGAAGGGGATGACCCTTTACCTGAGTATGATGGAATCAATTGGCTACATTAAAGGAGTAATAGCTACTTTGTAATAAATTAAAAGGCCCTCTATGAGGGCCTTTTTTATGCTTGGTCAATTAAATTTTTTCATGGAGTTACAAAATTCCGATTAAATCTAAAACGAGAGCTACCGGTACTGCTAATAGAATAAATATATAGGCAGGCAATCATAAGTCGAAGAAATCCATTGAGTATTTTTACTCCGCCACTTAGTTGTTGTTCCATTTGTATTAGGTTTCCTTAAATTTAAGAAATTAATAAATACAAACCTTAATTTTTGCTAAATAATTGACTTAACTATCTCATGTTTAGTATATTCATCAGTTGAACTGTTCAAAAAAACGATGAAGTGTAATTTGCATTCAGTAGAAAAATACTGATTTTATTAAACAAGCCTTTGTTAAGATTTTTGGATGAGCTCTTTAATGTGGTTCATTATTTCTTGGCTAGCACCTTTGTTTTTGGAAATATACGTAGCATTTATTTCACCAGTCTTTTTTCTATAGTCTGGACTATCTAGAAATTTCTTTAAAAGCTCACCAAAAGTCCATTGATCTTTTATTGGAGAGATACCTTTTTGTTTCACTAAATCCTCCGCTTCTTTAAAACCGTCATAGTTTGGTCCTATAATAACGGGAATGCCAAAAACGGCAGGTTCTAAGGTGTTATGTAGTCCTGTGGAAAACCCACCGCCTACATACGCTATATCTGCGTAGCTATAAATTTTTGTCAAAAGACCAATAGTATCAATTATCAAAACATCATAATCGCGCAAATTATTACTATCAATTTTTGAGTAAAGTGTGGTCCTTTTGGTAAATGCCCCTGCAAGCCCTAAAATTTTATCTTTTTTAATGGTATGTGGTGCCAGTACATATTTTAAATTCTTAGGAGCGTGATTAATATGGTCTATTAATATAGCTTCATCCTCAGGCCATGTGCTTCCTGCAACAAAACAAAGTTTGTCATTTTTAAAAGCTTCCATGAAATCTAAGCTATTATCTCGATCCAGGATTTCAGAAACACGGTCTAGGCGAGTATCTCCGCTTACCTGTGCATTCTTTATGCCTATGGATTCTAACAATTTTTTTGAATTCTCATCTTGAACAAAATAGTTAGAGAATTTACGAAGGGTACTTCTCATAAATCCGCCGTAAGCTTTAAAATACCTTATGGCTTTTATTAAAGATGGCGGAAATTAAAATAGATGGAACTTTATTCTTTTCCAACGCTTTCATGTAGTTGGGCCAAATTTCATATTTAACAAAAATGGCAATATCAGGATGTACCGTTTTTACAAAATGAGCAGCATTCTTCTTCGTGTCCATAGGAAGGTATGCAACTACATCTGCCGCAGAAGTATTTTTTTTCACTTCATATCCGGATGGGGAGAAGAAGGTAAGTACAATTTTATGGGCAGGGTATTCGTTCTTAAGTTTTTCAATAATAGGAAGCCCCTGTTCAAACTCGCCTAATGATGCGGCATGAACCCAAAGAGTTTTGTCATCTTTGGAAATGGCATTATCAAGTAGGTAGAAGGAATGCTTTCGGCCGTTAACGAACAGCTTTAGTTTAGAATTAAAAAGAGCCAGAATTTTCAGGAAGAACCAAGAAATCTGAACAATCACATTATAGATGCTGTGCACTGATTCATATTTTGGGCTAAATTACACTTCTTTACATAAAATTGTACTGCATGGTTTCGTATTTTTGTTTCGATTTATATAATTCATGACGATGAAAAAAATTCAAATGGTCGACCTAGGTGGCCAGTACGAAGGAATAAAAGAACAAGTGAATTCTGCTATAGCTACTATTATGGAAACTTCGGCTTTCATAAATGGACCTGAGGTAAAATCTTTTCAAAGCGAATTAGAAGCCTACTTGGGCGTAAAACACGTGATACCTTGTGCTAATGGTACGGATGCTTTGCAGATTGCTATGATGGGGTTGGGTCTTCAGCCTTGGTGATGAGGTAATAACGGCAGATTTTACATTTGCGGCTACAGTAGAGGTAATTGCTCTTTTGCAATTAACGCCTGTTCTTGTAGATGTAGAGCCAGATACTTTTAATATAGATATTGCAGCGGTTGAAAAAGCTATAACGCCTAAAACAAAAGCAATAGTTCCTGTTCATTTGTTTGGACAATGTGCCAATATGGATGCTATTATGCAATTGGCCGATCAGCATAATCTATATGTAATAGAGGATAATGCACAAGCTATTGGAGCAGATTATACTTTTAATAACGGTAAGAAACAAAAAGCAGGTACAATAGGTCATGTAGGTGCAACGTCTTTTTTTCCATCAAAATTTAGGTGCTTACGGTGATGGTGGAGCAATTTTTACTAATGATGATGAGTTGGCACACACCTTAAGAGGTGTTGTGAATCACGGTATGTATGAAAGATACCATCATGATGTGGTGGGAGTGAATTCTAGATTAGATTCTATTCAGGCAGCGGTCTTACGTGCAAAACTGCCAAAATTAGACCAGTATTGTAATAGAAGAAGGCAAGCTGCCAGAAGTTATAATAATGCTTTTAGAGAGCAAGCTAATATTATTACGCCTAGAACAACCCAATGTGGAGAGGAAATTTGTGATACATGTACATGTCACGTGTTCCATCAATATACATTAAGAATTACCAATGGAAAAAGAGATGCTTTAGTAAAGCACTTGGCAGAAAAAGATATTCCATGCGGTGTATACTATCCTATTCCTTTGCATAAGCAAAAAGCATATGTTGATGAACGATATAACGAAGCTGATTTTCCGGTAACGAACCAATTGGTGAAAGAAGTTATTTCATTACCAATGCATACAGAGTTGGATGATGAGCAAATAGATTTTATTACAAAAACAGTAGTGGATTTTGTAAACGGGTAGTGGTAATTAGCCTTGTCTATTACTTATTACACCAAAACTGACTATAAATAAAGCAAAGAAACCTACTCGTTTTTCGAGTAGGTTTTTAAAAAATAGACTATGAAAATATTAGTAACCGGCGGATTAGGATTTATTGGGTCACATACAGTTGTAGAGCTTCAAAATGAAGGTTTTGAAGTTGTGATAATTGATGATTGTTCTAATTCATCTGAAAAAGTATTGGAAGGTATTTTTTCAATTTCTGGAAAAATGCCACTTTTTGAAAAGATAGATTTAAAGGAAAAATCTAAGGTTGAAGATTTTTTCAAAAGACATCAAGACGTTCAAGGAGTGATTCATTTTGCAGCCTCAAAGGCCGTTGGTGAAAGTGTTCAAAAACCACTTTTGTATTATGAAAATAACATAGGTACATTGGTCTATCTTTTAAAAGAACTTTCTAAGAAAGACAACGCTAGTTTTATATTCAGTTCTTCTTGTACCGTTTATGGTCAGGCAGATGAAATGCCTATTAGTGAAAAGGCTCCAGTAAAACCAGCAGAATCCCCGTATGGGAATACCAAGCAAATGGGCGAAGAGATTATTCGTGACACATGTGCTATAAATCCAAAATTGAAAGCAATTGCATTGCGTTATTTTAACCCAATGGGTGCCCATCCTAGTGGTAATATAGGAGAGTTGCCTATTGGTGTACCACAGAACTTGGTGCCTTTTATTACCCAAACAGGTATGGGGTTAAGAGAGGAACTGTCCGTTTTTGGTGATGATTATCCTACGGAAGATGGTACTTGTATTCGTGACTATATTTATGTGGTAGATTTGGCCAAGGCTCATGTAAAGGCATTGCAACGTTTACTAGGAGGAAAGAACCAAGACAACTATGAGGTATTTAATTTAGGTACAGGAAAAGGAAGTTCAGTACTTGAGGTTATTCATAGTTTTGAAAGAGTTTCAGGTAAAAAACTGAATTATAAAATTGTAGATAGAAGAGCTGGTGATATTGTTTCTGCTTATGCGGATACTAAAAAGGCGAATGATGTTTTAGGTTGGAAATCGCAATATACGCTAGACGAAGCAATGAAATCTGCTTGGGAGTGGGAGCAAAAAGTTAGGGCGTAACCTTAATATTTTAGCGCTGCAGTTCATTGTCTAGAATTTATTTTTTATCAAGCAAAACCAACTTTGAATCAGAAACGTAGATAATTTATGGTTTTGAATTTTTCCGATAGTACAGAATTGCTTGCAACTGCAGAAAAAGCAGAGCTTTATAATAAGTTAGTAGCTCAACTGATAAAAGATTTTGGTCTTGCCAATATCTATATAGACCTGAGTTTAGAAATTCTTCCCAACGAGCTTAAAAGTGTTTTAAAGGAAAAGATATATCGTCTAATTATGGAGCGCTTTTCAGAATACCTGAATTTATTTCTATATCGTAGATGTTCCAGAGAAAGCTTTTAAGGAGATTGCAGTAACCGATGTTGTAGAGGTAGCCGATCAAGTTACCTTTCTGGTGTTGAAAAGAGAACTTCAAAAAGTTTGGTTGAAAGCAAAATACTCCTAAAAATAAACTCTTACGAAAGGCATCCATGCATCAAGATAGATGCTTTTGATATCATCATAAAGAACGTTGTAGCGAATACCAACAGTGAAATTTCGGTCTGTATACCCTAAACCTAAAAATAGAGAGGGCGACCAATAATTATCTTCAATTGTAGATAAATCATTAAAACCAAGAGTTTGATTGATGCGTAATTGTTCTAATTCTGCAGAAATTTGTAAAAAATGTAAGGGGTTGTAGAGAGAAATAATACTTCCACCATAGGCATAACGTTTACTGTCATCATATTTGGCATAATTAAAAGTGAGACTTACACCACTTGAAAATTGCTCATTGAATTGATAAATAGCACTTGGAGAGACTGAAGCGTTGAAGCCGCCATTATTGAGCCCAAAGCCTAATCCTCCACCAAACCGCACATTATTCCAGAAATCTGAAGGGGTAGAAGTGTTTTGTGCGGAACAATTTAATGCAAAAACGATAAGAAATAACGCTAAAAAAGTGCTTTTCGAGATCTTATAAAGTTTTTTAATCATTATCTTTATTTTTTCAATATTGCATACTAAGATACGTCTCAGAAATGGGAATTATTGTATTTTTGTACCCATTTATTTGCATGACAGAGAATTTTCTATGGATAAATATTCTTTTCTAAATACCGCTCATACCTCTTTTTTTTCAGAGCTATACGACAAATATCTTATTAACCCCGATAGTGTAGAGCCTAGTTGGCGCGCCTTTTTTCAAGGTTATGATTTCGGAACCGAAACAGCTCTTGATGAGTTAGATGTTGAGGATTTCGTAACTAAAAATGGCGCTCAAAATTCTATGGGTCAGGAGATGCCAGAGTCGCTCCAGAAGGAGTTTCAGGTTATTCGGCTTATTGATGGTTATCGCAGCAGAGGTCATTTGTTTACAAAAACAAACCCTGTACGCGAGCGTAGAAAATACGAGCCATCATTGGATATTGAGAATTTTGGACTCTCGCAAGGAGACATGGATACTGTTTTTAATGCAGGTGAAATCATAGGCATTGGAGTAAGTACTCTAAAAGAAATTATAAATCATTTGCAGCACATTTATTGTGATGCTATTGGTGTAGAATACATGTACATCCGTAAGCCGGAACGTGTAGAATGGATTCAGAATTGGTTAAATGTTAATGATAACCACCCTAAATTTGACTCCGAACATAAAAGACGTATTCTTAGAAAGTTGAACCAAGCAGTTTCGTTTGAAGGCTTTTTGCATACCAAGTATGTAGGTCAGAAACGATTTTCTTTAGAAGGAAACGAATCATTGATTCCTGCATTAGATGCTGTTGTAGAACGTGCTGCCGAACTAGGTGTAGAGCAGTTTGTGATGGGTATGGCGCATAGAGGAAGACTTAATGTGTTAACCAATATTTTTGGAAAAGCAGCAAAAGACATCTTTAGCGAGTTTGATGGTAAAGATTACGAACAGGAGATTTTTGATGGTGATGTAAAATATCATTTAGGTTGGACGTCCGAACGTAAAACCGACAATGGTAAAAAAATTAAAATGAACATTGCTCCTAACCCTTCGCATTTAGAAACGGTTGGTGCAGTAGTAGAAGGTATAGCTCGCGCTAAGCAAGATGCTCATTTTCCGGATGATTTTTCAAAAGTACTTCCTATTGTTGTACACGGGGATGCGGCTATTGCTGGTCAAGGTCTAGTGTATGAGTTGGTACAGATGGCAAATCTGGACGGTTACAAAACAAATGGTACTATACATATAGTTGTAAACAACCAAATTGGTTTTACTACAAACTATTTAGATGCTCGTACATCTACTTATTGTACAGATGTTGGTAAAGTAACATTGAGTCCGGTATTACACGTAAATTCTGATGATGCGGAAGCTGTTGTACATGCATCGCTTTTTGCTTTGGAGTATCGCATGCGTTTTAATAGAGATGTATTTATAGATTTATTAGGATATAGAAAGTATGGTCATAACGAAGGTGATGAGCCTCGTTTTACGCAACCAAAATTGTATAAGGCTATAGCCAAACACCAAAATCCACGTGATATTTATGCGGAAAGATTATTGGCAGAAGGAGTTATTGAAAAGGACTATGTAAAAGGTCTGGAAGAAGAGTATAAAGCTTCTTTGGAAGAAGAGCTTGTGGATTCTCGTAAAGAAGATAAAACGGAAATAACTCCGTTTATGGCAGACGAGTGGAAAGGCTTTGCTAATGTTCGTGAGTGGGAAATGATGGAGAAGGTAGATACTACTTTCGATAAAAAAGAACTTACCAAGATAGCTAAAGTAATTACGCAACTTCCAGCGGATAAGAAGTTCTTACGTAAGGTAGAGAAACTGGTGAAGGACCGTAAAAACATGTTCTTTGAGGCTGAAAAGTTAGATTGGGCTATGGGTGAGTTACTTGCTTACGGTACCTTATTGCATGAAGGTTATCCGGTACGTATGTCCGGTCAGGATGTTGAGCGTGGTACGTTTTCGCACAGACATGCTGTAATGAAAGTTGAAGAAAGTGAAGAAGAAGTAATCTTGCTAAATCATCTTAATGATAAGCAAGCTAAATTTCAGATATATAATTCATTATTGTCGGAATACGGCGTAGTAGGTTTTGATTATGGTTATGCCATGGCAAGCCCTAATACGTTAACAATCTGGGAGGCACAGTTTGGAGATTTTAGTAATGGTGCTCAGATTATGATCGATCAGTATATTTCGGCTGCTGAGGATAAGTGGAAATTACAGAACGGTTTGGTAATGTTGCTTCCACATGGATATGAAGGGCAAGGAGCAGAGCATTCTTCTGCCCGTATGGAAAGATACTTGCAACTTTGTGCCAGAGACAATATGTATATTGCAGATGTTTCTACGCCAGCGCAGATGTATCATATTCTTAGAAGGCAAATGAAAGTCAATTTCAAAAAACCGTTAATTATATTCACGCCAAAAAGTTTATTAAGACATCCAAAAGCGATGTCTACGGTAGATGAATTAGCCTCTGGTAGTTTTCAAGAAGTTATTGATGACTCTTCTGTTACGGTAAGCAGAGTAAAATCTGTTGTATTCTGTACAGGTAAATTTTATTATGATTTATTGGCGGTAAAAGAAGAGCAGAAAAGGGATGATGTGGCTTTGGTTCGTGTAGAGCAATTGTTCCCGGTTCCTTCTGAAAAGATGAAGGCAGTCATTGCAAAATATAAAAAGGCTGATGATTTGGTCTGGGCTCAAGAAGAACCAAGAAATATGGGTGCTTGGAGTCATATGATGATGCATTTTAGTGATGCGAATAAATTTAGGGTAGCTTCAAGAAGATTCTATGCTTCTCCAGCTGCCGGTAGTTCTGTTCGTTCAAAAAAATAGACATCAGCAAGTAATTGATTATGTATTCGACAAGTCTAAGGATAATATGTCAAAACCAATGACTAAACCAAGTAAGGGTTAAGCATTGGTCGTTCAAATAGTTAAGATAACATAGCAAATAAGTATAGCATGATATTAGAAATGAAAGTCCCATCTCCGGGCGAATCTATCACCGAAGTAGAAATTGCGGATTGGTTGGTTGAGGATGGTGATTACGTTGAAAAAGACCAGGCAATTGCCGAGGTGGATTCAGATAAGGCTACTTTAGAACTTCCTGCTGAAGAAAGCGGAATAATTACATTAAAAGCTGAGGTAGGTGATGCTGTTGCCGTTGGTGCCGTAGTTTGTTTAATTGATACTGATGCAGCTAAACCTGCTGGAGACAGTGCAGAGAAAGATGTAGCGGAACAGAAGAAAAGTGAGCCTAAGAAAGAAGAGGCTAAAGCACCGCAGCCCGTTCAAGCAAAAGAAACTTACGCTTCTGGTGTAGCTTCTCCTGCTGCTAAAAAAATATTAAGTGAAAAAGGTATCGATTCTACTGCTGTAAAAGGAAGCGGAAAAGATGGTCGTATCACTAAGAACGATGCTGTAAATGCTGTGCCTTCAATGGGTACGCCTACAGGAGGAAATAGAGGAGAATCTCGCTCAAAACTTTCTATGTTACGTAGAAAAGTTGCAGAGCGTTTGGTGTCCGCTAAGAATGAAACGGCTATGCTTACAACTTTTAACGAAGTTGATATGTCTGCTATTTTTGAACTTAGAAATAAATATAAAGAAGACTTTAAGGCTAAACACGGTGTAGGTTTAGGATTTATGTCCTTTTTTACTAGAGCTGTAGTGCGTGCATTAGAAATGTATCCATCTGTGAACTCTATGATAGATGGTAAGGAAATGATTTCTTATGATTTCTGTGATATCAGTATTGCTGTTTCTGGACCAAAAGGATTAATGGTGCCTGTTATCAGAAATGCGGAAAACTTGACCTTCAGAGGTGTTGAGGCAGAGGTAAAGAGATTAGCTATTCGTGCTCGTGAAGGAGAAATTACTGTTGATGAAATGACCGGAGGTACTTTTACGATTACTAACGGAGGTGTTTTTGGATCTATGTTATCTACGCCAATTATTAACCCACCTCAAAGTGCTATTTTAGGAATGCATAACATAGTAGAAAGACCTATCGCTAGGGATGGAGCTATCGCTATTGCACCTATTATGTATGTGGCCGTGTCTTATGACCACCGTATTATTGATGGTAAAGAATCTGTAGGATTCTTAGTGGCTATAAAAGAAGCATTAGAAAATCCAGAAGAATTATTGATGGATGGTAATGTAAAGAGAGCTTTGGAGATGTAGAATTACAACTCTTTAAAAATACGCCCCAAAGATTTTTAGTGTAATAGCACTGAAATCTTTGGGGCTTTTTTATGCGTTATATTACTAGGTGTCTATTTGCTCTGTACGAACTACATTTTAAGGTAAACGCAATATTTATTATAATCAATAATTGCTTTTCCTTTTTTTAGGACATCGGCACCTATAATGCCATCAACAGGCAGGGTATTATGTGCGGTAAGGGCTTGGTTTACGTGAACAAGGTCAAAAAGTACGATTTTCAATTTCTTCTTCTTCCAGTTGCCAATTTTAATCTTGTTTTTCGTGGATATTAAAGTTTCCATGTCAGTGGCTCCTGCTCCGGCAGCTTTTATTTCGGAAACTTCGGAGGTCAGTCCAAATTGTTCTATTTTATCAATTCCAATACAGGTGTTAGATGCTCCGGTATCTAAAATAAACCGCCCAGAGATTCCATTTATTTTGGCTGATATTTCAAAGTGATCTGTTTGGGTAAGTTTTAGTGGGATTTGGGTGTATTTTTTTTTCCAAAGAAATTTTTTCAGAGAAGACATGTTTTCTTTTTATCAAAGATAAGGCTATTTTTGCAGCATGATATTAACAGATACCCATACCCATTTATATAGTGAAGCCTTTGATGAAGATAGGGGAGCCGCAATAGATAGGGCGATTGCTCTTGGAATTGAGCGATTTTTTATACCGGCAATAGATTCAACTTATACGGCATCTATGTTTGATCTTGAGAAGTCATATCCGGACAATGTTTTTTTAATGATGGGCTTGCATCCTACTCATGTAAAAGAAAATTACAGGGAAGAATTGAGACATGTAGAAGAGATGCTTGAACAAAGAACGTTTTATGCTGTAGGAGAAATTGGTATTGATTTATTTTGGGATAAAACATTTTTAAAGGAGCAACAAGAGGCTTTTCGCGCACAGATACAGTTAGCTAAAAAGTATAAATTGCCCATAGTTATCCATTGTCGTGATGCTTTTGATGAAGTATTTGAAGTTTTGGAAAGTGAAAAGGGAGCTGATTTATTCGGTATTTTTCATTGTTTTACAGGTGATATTGAACAAGCAAAAAAAGCGATATCATATAATATGAAGCTTGGTATTGGTGGGGTTGTTACGTTTAAAAATGGGAAAATAGATAAGTTCTTAGCTGAAATTCCATTAAAAAATATTGTTCTAGAGACAGATTCACCTTATTTGGCGCCGGTTCCTTTTCGTGGAAAACGTAATGAAAGTGCATACCTTATGAATGTTGCTGAGAAGCTTGCTGATGTTTATGATATCTCTACAGAGGAAATTGCAAATAGCACTACGGAGAATTCAAAGCAAGTATTCGGCATTTAGAAGGGCTTAATCGGCCGCAATTTTTCAATAAAATTTAAATATTCTTGGTTTGGTAGATAAAAGTAATATCCTTTTAATATATACCGGCGGTACTATAGGTATGGTCAAAGATTATGAGTCTGGAGCATTAAAGGCTTTTAATTTTGATAAGCTACTTAAAAATATACCAGAGCTTAAGTTGTTGGACTGTCATATTAATTCAATTTCTTTTGATGTGCCAATAGATTCATCCAATATGAATCCAGCACATTGGGCCGAAATAGCAACTATTATTGAAGAGAATTATGATTCTCAGATGGTTTTGTGGTGCTGCATGGTAGTGATACTATGAGTTATACGGCATCGGCTTTAAGTTTTATGTTAGAGAATTTAGGCAAACCCGTCATTTTTACAGGTTCCCAATTGCCTATTGGAGATTTGCGTACAGATGCAAAGGAGAACCTGATTACCTCAATTCAGATTGCCGCTTTACAGCATAATAAAAAACCTGTGGTGCAGGAGGTAGGGCTTTATTTTGAGTATAAGTTGTATCGCGCCAATCGTACTACAAAAATCAATGCGGAGCACTTTCAGGCATTTTCCTCACTAAATTATCCAGAATTGATAGAGTCAGGAGTGCACTTAAAGGTTAGTGAAGAATATTTGTTACCTTATGTGAAGCGTAAAAAGTTTAAAGTACATAAATATATGGATACCAATGTGGCTATCCTTAAGTTGTTTCCCGGTATTGGCCCGGCTGTTTTACAAGGTGTGGTTGGTATTATGGTCTAAAAGGGCTGATTTTGGAAACTTATGGTGCGGGAAATGCTCCAAATGAGCCTTGGATGATCAATATTCTAAGAAAGGCAAAAGAAAATAACATCCATATTATTAATGTTACACAGTGTTCGGGAGGTAGTGTTTCTATGGGTCGTTATGAAACCAGTAAGCAGTTAGAAGAATTGCAAGTAATTAATGGTAAAGACATTACGACGGAGGCTGCTGTTGCTAAGCTAATGTATCTCTTGGGTAATAATGTTTCGTCCAAATTGTTTAAAAGCATATTTGAGACTTCATTACGCGGTGAAATTCAAGAAAATTAGCAGTTTTAATTTCATCAACTAACATTTTTTTTGTTATTTGGCCACCCCGTAAAAAAGGTGATCTTGTCTGGTCTGTTTTTTGGTTAAAAACAAAAAGATAAGTAGAATTTAGAGAGGTGGCCGAGTGGTCGAAGGCGCACGCCTGGAAAGTGTGTATACACCAAAAGTGTATCGAGGGTTCGAATCCCTTCCTCTCTGCAGAACAAAAAGATTTTTTTCAGTATTAATTAGTTTAGACTGGAAATATTTGTAAGTTTAGTTTTTATATGCAAAATGGAAGTCTGTGCTTGATTATGTCAGGCAGAGGCACTGGTATAACAGCCCGTTTCGATGTCATGACCCCTATTTGGGCTACACTTCTCCGATGCAACGAAGTTTTACTTTTTTTATTGTGATTTTTTTTTATCTTTAACCCTATTAAATAACTAATTTAAGTTTGAACAAATGAAAAAATTATCCTCTATCCTAGCCGTGGGCGGGTTGTTTGTAATGAGTACAAATACTGTTAACGCAATGGCAACTACAGCAACAATGATGCAAGATGCGCCTGCTGAAGCCGAAGTAGGTTTTACACAGATGTTGAAAGAAATGTTTATACAAGGTGGTGCCGGCTTTATGGGTATTGTTCTTTTGTGTTTGATTCTTGGTTTGGCAGTTGCAATTGAAAGAATTATTTATTTAAACATGGCAACCACTAATACTGGTAAGCTAAAACAACAAGTAGAAGATGCATTGGCCTCTGGTGGTGTTGAAGCTGCTAAAGAAGTTTGTAGAAATACAAAAGGTCCTGTTGCTTCTATATACTATCAAGGTTTGGATAGAGCGGGAGAGAGTATCGAATCTGCTGAAAAAGCTGTAGTAGCTTATGGTGGTGTTCAAATGGGTCAATTAGAGAAGAACGTTTCTTGGTTGAGCTTGTTTATCGCTGTTGCTCCAATGCTTGGTTTCATGGGTACGGTAATTGGTATGATTCAGGCCTTCCAAAAGATTAGTGCTGTTGGTAACCTTAGTGCATCTCTTATTGCAGGTGATATCCAAGTTGCATTATTAACAACTGTATTTGGTCTTATTACTGCTATTATCCTTCAAATCTTTTATAACTACATCATTGCTAAAATTGATAGCATTGTTAATGATATGGAAGACTCTTCTATCGTTTTGATAGATATGTTGGTGGATCACAAAAAATAAGTCGCACACATAATACCTTAAATTATGCACAAAATTGTAAAAATTGTTTTGGTTGTTGTGGGCTTAGTAGGCGCTGCCTTATGGTTCATGCTTCCAGAGGCTGAAATGCCAGCTGCTGAGGCAGCTAATAACGGGGCTCTTAATGCAATGTTCGCTATTACATGGTTGCTCTTAGGTGTAGCTGTAGTTTTTAGTGTGGCGTTCGCCCTTAAGAACCTTTTATCAAATCCTGCGAATTTAAAGAAAAGTCTTTTTATACTAGTTGGTTTTCTTTTAGTAGTTGGAATTGGCTTTGTTATGGCTAGCGGTACAGATGTTAGTATCGAAGAAATGGCAAAAAGAGGCATAGAAACCGATGAATCTGAAATTAAGAAAATCGGTGCTGGTCTAAATGTATTTTTCATATTGACTCTTGTAGCTGTAGGAGCTATGCTTGCGGGTGGTGTGAAGAAAATGATTAAATAAATAAAGAACTAAATTATGTCTAGAAGAGGAGGACCAGCAGAGGTAAACGCCGGATCAATGGCAGACATAGCATTCTTGCTACTTATATTTTTCTTGGTCACAACGACCATTGAAACTGATGCAGGTTTAGATCGTATGTTGCCACCTATTGAGCCGCCTACCGAAGAACCACCAGTTATTAAGCAGAAGAATATCTTTACGGTTAATATTAACCGTAATGGTCAGTTGTTAGTTGAAGACGAGCTTATCGATATCAAAAAGTTACGAGAGAAGGCCATGGCTTTCTTAGATAACGGAGGAGCCCCATCAGGTTCTGCAGATTACTGTAGCTACTGTAAAGGTAAAAGACTGTCCGAATCATCTGACAATCCAGCTAAAGCTATTATATCTTTGAAGAACGATCGTGAGACAAAGTATAGTACTTACATTACGGTTCAGAATGAATTGGTAGGTGCTTACAATGAGCTTAGAAATCGTGAAGCACAGCGTCTTTATAAAAGAGACTTTACTGATATGGAAGCAGAATATCTTAATCCTGAGACCGAACCTAGTAGAAAAGAGGATCTCAAAGAAAAGGTTAAGCGGATTCAAGAGTTGTTTCCACAGAAGTTGTCAGAAGCTGAGACAGGTACAAGTAATTAATAAGAGCTAAAACAGAATATAATATGTCAAAGTTTGCAAAGAAAAAGGATGCCGGTTTACCAGCTGTGAACACTGCATCGTTACCTGATATTGTATTTATGCTTTTATTCTTCTTTATGACCGTAACGGTTATGAAAGATAGTTCTTTGAAAGTAGAGAATACTTTGCCTAATGCTAGTGAAACCAAGAAATTGGAAAAGAAGGATCGAGTAATATACATTTATGTTGGACAGCCAACTTCTCAGTATAAAGCTCAGTTTGGAGAAGAAGCTAGGATTCAATTGAACGATAAATTTTCATCTCCTAATGAAGTAGGTGATTATATATTGTCTGAAAGAGCAAAAAAGCCGCAGGAAATACAAAATGTTTTGACTACAGCTTTAAAAGTTGATAGAAATGCTAATATGGGATTAATATCCGATATTAAATTGCAGTTAAGAGAAGTGAATGCACTTAAAGTCAATTATACGACTTATGATGGTGACGCTTTCAACAACTTGCAGTAGTATTTTTTAACTTATAAGTACAAGCGCCTCGGAATTTTTTCCGAGGCGCTTTTTATTTGCTTAATTTTGATTTTATGATGCGTTATTTATTTGGGTTGCTTTTTTTGTGCTTTACAGGTGCAGTTGCTCAGACTGGTATTGATTCAACGAATGTTGATTCAAGGTACTTGGAGGATCAATTCTATATTGGTATCACCTATAACTTTCTCTTAAATCAACCGGACGATGTTAGCCAACGAAATCTTTCCTATGGTCTACAGGCAGGTTTTATAAAAGACATTCCATTAAATCAAAGCCGAACTACTGCTATAGGTATTGGTGTGGGTTATGGTGTATATTCTTATTACTCCAACCTAAAGGCAGAGGAGACTTCTTCAGGTAATTTGTATAGTATTCTCGATGATAATGATTTTAATAGGAATAAGGTAGAGACACACGTATTAGAAGTTCCTTTTGAAGTGCGCTGGAGAAATTCTACAGCATCTGAGTATAAGTTTTGGAGGCTATATGCAGGTATGAAATTAGGTTATGTTTTTGGAGGACGATCAAAGCTGGTGCCTACAGATACTGGAAAAGTGTCATTTTATAATGAGGATATAAGAAGTTTTCAATATGGGTTGACCTTAAATTTTGGATACAATACCTTCAATCTACACGCGTATTATTCCTTAGCTAATCTCTTTAATGATAATGTAGTTATTGGGTCAGAAAACTTGAATACGAAAGCCCTTAGAATTGGACTCATTTTCTATATTCTTTAATATCAATCTACAGCCAGAAGCGAACGGTTAGTAATTGGGAGAGTAGTCCAATGAATAGTCCAATAACGACTTCTATTGGTGTGTGTGATTTTAGATACAGTCTAGAAGTGGCTACTAGTCCCGTTAGTAACGTGAAAAGGCTTAAGCCTAAAGTGATGTTTACTTCAAAGTGAATACTTAATGCCACTAAGAACATAAGAAGGCTTCCCATGCCCATTAAATGCATGCTTACTTTAAACTTCAATACTAAAAGTAGTAATGTTGTCAATGCTGATATAATCAGGCCAATAAAGTAGAAGTGAATCTCAACAATATTTGAATTGGGTATTACTTTGTAGATTACAAATAGGAGCAATATAATATGAATATACAAGGGGTATCTACGTTCTTTTACCGAGGACATAAAAACACTTTGTGCCATGCCTAAATTCCTTAATATAAAATAAGCAATTATTGGAATGATTACAGTAAGTATAAAAGTAGGTAGGATAGTAGTGCCTTGAATGGCTATTGGGCTATATTTAGGTGTAATTAGAAAGTAGGCAAGTGTTCCTGCTATCGGGATGAATAAAGGATGGAAAATATAGGATATAACCTTTAAGAAAACCTTCATTAAATTTGTTTGCGCAATCTTGCTACGGGAATGTCTAATTGCTCTCTGTATTTTGCAACGGTTCTTCTAGCTATGGGATATCCTTTTTCTTTAAGTATAGCTGCTAATTTGTCATCGGTAAGGGGCTTTTTCTTAGACTCTTCACCAATTACAGTTTCAAGAATTTTCTTAATCTCTTTTGTTGATACGTCTTCTCCTTGGTCGTTTTTCATGGATTCTGAGAAGAATTCCTTGATTAATTTGGTTCCGTAAGGGGTATCAACATATTTGCTGTTAGCAACTCGGGATACCGTTGAAACATCCATCTGAATCTCGTCTGCAATGTCTTTTAAAATCATTGGGCGAAGATTGCGTTCGTCACCAGTAAGAAAGTACTCGGACTGGTAATGCATAATGGAATTCATTGTAATGAACAAAGTCTGTTGGCGCTGTCTAATAGCGTCTATAAACCATTTTGCGGCATCTAATTTCTGCTTAATAAAAAGTACAGTATCTTTCTGTGATTTAGATTTTTTCTTAGCGTCCTTGTAGCCTTTTAGCATGTTATTGTATTCTCTAGATACATGCAATTCTGGAGCATTTCTTCCATTTAAGGTAAGTTCTAATTCTCCGTCTACAATACGAATGGAAAAATCAGGAACTACATGCTCTACCATACGGTTGTTCCCGGAATAGGAGCCTCCTGGTTTTGGGTTTAATTTTTCAATTTCAGAGATGGCATTTCTTAGCTGTTCTTCTGAAATGTTGTATTTCTGAATGAGTTTCTTATAATGCTTTTTTGTAAACTGCTCAAAAGACTTCTCTAGAATAGTAATGGCTAGTTCAATATTTGGAGTTGCTTCTTTCCGTTTTAATTGAATTATTAAGCACTCTTCTAGTGAGCGCGCAGCAACCTTTAGTGGGTCCAGTTTTTGAACTAACTTCAAAACCTTTTCAATGGTTTTTTCTTCTGTATAAATGTTTTGGGTAAAAGCCAGATCATCAGTAATATCTGCAATGGGTCTGCGGATATAGCCACTTTCGTCTACACTGCCCACTAAAAACTCCGCAATGCTCCATTCTTCATCATTTAGATAAACCGTATTAAGTTGGTTTAACAAATACTGATTGAATGAAGTTCCTGCTGCGTACGGTACATTTTTTTCTTCATCGTCCGCACTGTAGTTATTCGCCTTCGTGCGATAATCTGGAATTTCATCGTCACTTAGGTAGTCGTCAATGTTTATATCATCCGTAGCGATAATCTCACTGTCCAATTCATTGTTCTCATCATAAGAATCCTCAAATTCATCATCAATAGAGTCCGGTTCTTCTTTACCGCCTTCTAATGCCGGATTCTCTTCCAGTTCTTGCTTAAGCCGTTGCTCAAAAGCCTGTGTTGGCAATTGAATCAACTTCATAAGCTGTATCTGCTGTGGAGATAGCTTCTGTGATAATTTAAACTGTAAGTGTTGTTTTAGCATTGAGATCTAATATAGCTTGCCTTCTAAGTTAACGAATTCTAGCTAAAATTCTGCATTTTGAGGCGTTCGGGAATGGAATGACATCGCGAATATTACCCATGCCTGTAGCAAAAAGTACTAAACGTTCAAAGCCAAGTCCAAAACCACTATGAACAGCGCTACCAAACTTTCTAAGGTCTAGGTACCACCATAATTCTTCCTCGTCAATACCTAGAGCGGCCATTTTTTCTTTTAGTACGTCTAAGCGTTCTTCACGTTGTGAGCCTCCTACTATTTCCCCAATACCTGGGAAAAGAATGTCCATGGCACGAACGGTCTTTCCGTCCTCGTTAAGACGCATGTAGAATGCTTTTATCGTTGCAGGATAGTCAAACAAAATAACAGGACACTTAAAGTGTTTTTCAACTAAAAAGCGTTCGTGTTCACTTTGTAAATCCGCTCCCCATTCATTAATAAGATATTTAAATTTCTTCTTTTTATTGGGTTTGCTATTTCTTAAAATATCAATAGCTTCTGTATAGGTAACCCTTTTAAAACTGTTTTCCGAAACAAACTTGAGCTTTTCGATTAACGGCATTTCGCTTCGTTCAGCCTGAGGTTTTGTTTTCTCTTCGTCTAAAAGACGTTTTTCTAGAAATTGAAGGTCGTCTTGACAGTTTTCTAAAACATACTTAATGACGTTTTTGATAAAATCTTCTGCAAGATCCATGTTGTCATTGAGGTCAAAGAAAGCCATTTCTGGTTCTATCATCCAGAACTCAGCTAAGTGTCTAGAAGTATTACTGTTTTCCGCACGAAATGTTGGTCCAAAAGTGTATACCTTACCTAATGCCATAGCATAGGTTTCAGCTTCCAATTGGCCAGAAACGGTTAGGTTGGTTTCCTTTCCGAAAAAATCTTCTTTATAGTCAATATCTCCATCCTCAGTTAAGGGAGGGTTTTTGCTGTCTAGCGTACTTACTTTGAACATTTCTCCAGCACCTTCGGCATCAGAACCGGTAATGATAGGAGCATGGAAATAGTTGAACCCGTTTTGTTGAAAATATTGGTGAACTCCAAAAGATAATGCAGAACGTACACGCATGATTGCAGCAAATGTGTTTGTGCGTATACGTAAATGTGCTTTCTCTCTTAAAAACTCTAACGAGTGCTTTTTTGGTTGAATAGGGTATGTCTCTGGATCAGCTCCACCATGAACCGTAAGGCCGGTTACTTGGATTTCTACTTTTTGACCCTTGCCTTGGCTTTCTACCAAAGTTCCGGTTATTTTTAAAGCAGCACCTGTATTTATCTGTTTTAGAATACTCTCGTCAAATGACTCAAAATCTACAACACACTGTATGTTGTTAATAGTTGATCCATCGTTTAAAGCTATAAAACGATTGCTTCTGAATGTTTTTACCCACCCATTTATGGTTACTTCTTGTAATAAGAGGTTTTCTGAAAGTAGTTCTTTTACGCTGTAAGAGTTCATTGTAGTCACTTGAAAATTGATTGCCAAAGATAAGTTTTTGATAAAAAGAATCAATGCTTATGACTGGTTAAATCAAACTCAATTTTCACCTACTTCGTCTTCGCCTTGCGGAAGAATGTCTATTTGTGGTTTTTTCAATATTTTTTTGCTTGCAATATTCCTTTCCAAGGATAGTAATAACGATGGTAAAAGAATAAGATTAGCCAACATAGCAAACATTAATGTGGCCGAAACTAATGCGCCAAGTGCTACAGTTCCTCCAAAGTTTGAAATGATGAAAACGGAAAAACCAAAGAAAAGAACAATTGAAGTATAGAACATACTTACCCCAGTTTCACGAAGCGAAGCGTAAACAGATTTCTTAATCTGCCATTTGTTTGCAATAAGTTCTTGCCTGTATTTTGCCAAAAAGTGAATAGTATCATCTACCGAAATTCCAAAAGCAATACTAAATACCAAAATAGTAGAAGGTTTAATAGGTACGCCTACAAAGCCCATAATACCTGCAGTTATGACCAGAGGGAGCAAGTTTGGAATTAATGAAATTATAATCATTCTAAACGACCTAAAAAGATAGGCCATAAATAGCGCGATTAGGAAGATGGCAAAAGCCAATGAGAGAATCAGGTTTTTTACTAGATATTTTGTGCCTTTTAGAAATAGAAGTGCACTTCCCGTCATATATACATTGTAGCGATCCGGAGGGAATATTTTGTTTATATTTTCATTAAGCCTTTCCTCAATTTGTTCCATGCGATCCGTTTTCACGTCTTGCATAAAAGTGGTAATTCTGGCAGTCTGGCCAGTACTATCTACAAAGTTTTTAAGCAGGTTGCCATTTCCATCAGAATTTTGGGCAACTTTCATTATAAAGTTGTTTTCTTGGGCAGTGGGTAATTGATAATATTTGGGTATGCCGTTATAAAAGGCTTGCTTTGAGTACTTAACTAAGTTAACGACCGAAATAGGTTTTGAAAGCTCCGGTATATCCGTAACCACCTCGCTTAATTGGTCTAAACGTTTTAAGTTGGCAGGTTTTAAAACACCCTTGGGTTTCTTGGTGTCTACAACAATTTCAATAGGCATAATGCCATCAAATTCTTTTTCGAAAAAGCGAATATCTTTAAAGAACTGGGCGTTCTTGGGCATGTCTTCTATGGGACTTCCGGAAATTTCTATTTGGTAAATACCAATAATACTTGTGATAAGAAGAATCAAAGAAACAATATAGACTGCTATTCTGCGGTGTCTAACAATATGCTCCATTTTGTTAACAAAGGCATCTATCCAGCGTTTGTTAAGGTGTTTTAGATGTCTTGTTTTTGGAAGGGATAGAAAGCTATAGATTATAGGTATTATAAGGAGTGATAGTATGAAAATACCAATAATATTAATAGAGGCAACGATACCAAATTCCTTAAGCAACTTACTGTCCGTGATAATAAAAGTGGCAAAACCAGACGCTGTAGTCATGTTTGTCATCAGCGTAGCATTACCAATTTTAGATATTACACGTTGGAGAGAAAGTCTTTATTCCCGTGTTTTTTAACTTCTTGCTGATATTTGTTAATTAGAAATATACAGTTGGGGATACCTATAACTATAATTAGCGGTGGGATTAAAGCTGTAAGTACAGTTATCTCATATTGTAAGAGACCTAGAATACCAAAAGCCCACATTACTCCAATAATTACAACACACATGGATATAAGGGTGGCTCGGAAACTTCTAAAGAAGAAAAAGAAAATTAAAGAGGTAACTCCAAGAGCTGCCAAAATGAACTTCCCTATTTCATCTATGATATTTTGGGAGTTCATTGTCCGGATGTAAGGCATGCCGGATACCCGTACGTCCAGCCCCGTTTCCGCTTCAAAATTATCAATAAGATGGTTAAGGTCTTCTAAGATAAAATCTTTACGGACACTGGTATTGATGATGTCCCCATCCATATTTGCTATGGTCCTAACCGTCCCGGTTTCTTTATTGAACAGAAGGTTTTCATAGAAGGGTAGGTCGTTAAATAGATGATTTTTTATACTATCTATTTCTTTCTTGGTCTGTATTTCTGAACTAATGAGAGGTTCAAGAATGAATTTTTGATTTACGTTGTCCTTTTTAAGTTCTTGAAGATTATCTAAAGAGAGAACAAAATCTACTTCAGGGAAAGCGGCGAGTTGCTTACTGAATTTGTTCCATCTGTTAATATTGGTAGGCGTGAAAAGTGTAGAGTCATGAATTGCGAAGACAATGGCGTTACCTTCTTCACCAAACTGTTTTAAAAAGTCCCGATATTCTAAATTAACAGGGTGGTCATCTGGCAGTAGGTTTGCTTGAGTATTGCTGAAACGCATATTCTTCCATTGCATACCCAGAAAAACTGTGAATGCAAGAATTAAAATAAGTATCAATATGCGGTTACGGAGAATTATGCTTGCTGTTTTCTCCCAAAAACCTTGTTTAAGTTTGGCTGCCATCGTTCAATTTTTCCGAGCGCAAAGGTATATAATGATTAGGTGTGTTCCTAAAATGTGATATTTAATTAACTTATTGGTTCTAAATAAAAAAGCAGCCTACATGGCTGCTTTTTTATTTTTAGAGAAAGTCCAAACTAGATTTTCATTATCTCTGCTTCTTTAATAACTAAGAAAGCATCTATTTTCTTTATATATTTATCGGTAAGTGATTGAATATCAACTTCTGCATTTTTTTGTAAATCTTCAGAAACGTCCTCAAGGTCACGAATTTCTTTGTTGGCATCTTGACGAGCGCTACGGACACCTACTTTGGCATCTTCAGCTTCAGCTTTAGCTTGTTTTGTTAGCTGAATCCTTCTTTCCTCGGTCAACGGTGGTACGTTTATGATTACAAAATCACCATTGTTCATAGGGTTGAAGCCTAAGTTAGAATTCATGATTGCCTTTTCTATTTCATGCAACATGTTCTTTTCCCAAGGTTGTACGGAAATAGTACGACCGTCAGGGGTGTTTATATTCGCTACCTGAGATAAGGGCGTCTGGGATCCATAATATTCCACCATTACGGAAGAAAGCATGGTAGGACTTGCTTTACCAGCACGTATTTTAACAAATTGTTTTTCTAAATGCCTCATTGCAGCATCCATACTTTCCTTGGAGGAATCAAGTATAAACTGTATGTCTTCGTTCATAATTCAAATATAATATGCAAATAAAACTAAATAGGTTTAAATATTTACGACTGTGCCAATATTTTCACCTTCTATTAACTTCATTAAGTTACCTGTTTTGTTCATGTCAAAAACTACAATAGGTAGTTCGTTCTCTTGACTCAAGGTAAAAGCAGTGGTATCCATTACTTTTAGACCTTTTAAAAGTACATCTGCAAAAGAGATAGTATCAAACTTAGTTGCGTTCTTATCCTTTTCTGGGTCTGAAGTATAGATTCCATCTACACGAGTCCCTTTAAGAATAACATCGGCTTCAATTTCTATGGCGCGTAAAACGGCTGCAGAATCAGTTGTAAAATAAGGGTTTCCTGTTCCTCCTCCAAAAATAACAACTCGGCCTTTTTCTAAATGACGCATGGCACGTCTTCTAATAAAAGGTTCGGCTACTTCATTAATTTGAATTGCGGATTGCAATCTTGTTTGTACACCTTGCATTTCAAGAGCACTTTGCAGAGCAAGACCATTTATCACCGTGGCAAGCATACCCATGTGGTCTCCTTGCACGCGATCCATACCTGTAGCGGCACCTGTAAGGCCTCTAAAAATATTTCCGCCGCCTATAACTATGGCTACTTCAATACCTTTGGCTGCTACATCTTTAATTTCTTCAGCATATTCCGCTAGGCGTTTGGAGTCTATTCCGTATTGCTTTTCACCCATTAAGGCTTCACCGCTTAATTTTAAGAGAATTCTTTTATATTGCATGGCTAGTATTTCGTTGTGGCAAAAATAATCAAAAAATATTAGGGTTCGTTTTTGAAACCACAGATAAAGTTAACCTTAATTATTTCCTAATAATGATGTGGTATTCTGTTAAATTTTATAATCTTGCAACCCCCTTAAAAATTAGGGTATTACTTACAATTTAGTATTAAAATATATACAATGAGAAAAATTTCCTTACTTGCTTTTGCAGTACTACTTGCCAGTTGTGGGGCGACAAAAACTTTGATAACAGCTGATAAGGCACCAGTATTGGCTACTTTGGATTTGAAAAATGTAGTTGATGATAAGGTTTCTGTAACAGTTGATCCTGGAAGTTTTACAACGGACGAAGTTTTATTTTATATACCAAAAACTGTACCTTATGGTACATATAGTACAGATAATTACGGTCAGTATATAGAAGGATTTAAGGCTTTTGATTATGACGGAAAAGAGCTGTCTTTTTCTAAAACAGATGATAATACATGGCAAATCTCCAATGGAAAAAATCTGGATAAGGTTACTTATTTTGTAAATGATACGTATGATACGGAAGGCGAAGTGAAGGGTAAAGTTTTTTCTCCATCAGGAACCAATATAAATGCAGGAAAGACTTTTATGCTTAATTTGCATGGTTTCGTAGGGTATTTTAATATGTTAAAGGAAGTGCCCTACCAATTGTCTATTATTAGACCGGCAGATTTAATAGCTTCAACTTCGTTAACTCCTAAAAAGTTAGAAACATCAGTTGCTAATGTAGATGTTTTTACTGCGAACAGGTATTTTGATGTAATTGATAATCCAATTCTTTATGCGAAACCTAATACGGAGACTTTTGAGATAAATGGAATTACCGTATCGTTGAGTGTGTATTCGCCAACCGGAATTTATTCGGCTTTAAGTTTAAAAGACCGAATGGAAAAAATGATGGGTGCTCAGAAGACTTTTTTGGGAGACATTAATGGTACTAAAATTTATAATATTCTATTGTACCTTTCTACAATGGAGGCAGATGACGCCTCTGGTTTTGGAGCTTTGGAGCATCATACTTCTACTGTGGTTGTATTGCCTGAGGCAATGCCAAAGGAAAGATTGGAGCAGGCTATGGTAGATGTGGTTTCTCATGAATTCTTTCATATTGTTACTCCGTTGAGTGTACATTCTAAAGAGGTTCAGTATTTTGATTTTAACAATCCTAAAATGTCTCAACATTTATGGATGTATGAAGGAACAACGGAATATTTTGCCAATCTTTTTCAAATTCAACAAGGGCTTATTGATGAAGCTGAGTTTTATCAACGAATGATGGATAAGGTTAATAATGCAAAATCATATGATGACGCAATGTCCTTTACGGAGATGAGTAAAAATATCTTGGTAGAGCCTTATAAAAAGAACTATGCCAATGTCTATGAAAAAGGAGCTCTTATTAATATGGTGTTGGATATTCAGTTGCGTGAATTGAGTAATGGAGAAAAAGGAGTGCTTTGGTTAATGAAAGAACTAACAAAAAAGTATGGCAATAATACTCCTTTTGAAGATGATAAGTTGATTGATGAAATTGTATCTATGACTTACCCTGAAATACGTGGTTTTTTTGACACTTATGTTATTGGTAGTACGCCTATTAATTATAATGACTATTTGTCTAAAGTTGGTTTGAAAGCTGATTTGGTAGAACAGGAAACAGGTTATTTCTTAAATGGGGAAGATCCTTTTATAGATGTTGATCAAGGTGATGAAAGCATTGTCTTTGTTCGAAAAGGAATTAAGCTTAATAGTTTCTTTAAAGATTTGGGAGCTGTAGGTGGTGATATTATAAAAAGTATTAATGATGAGCCTGTAACATTAGAATCTATACGACCTATTATTGGTAAGAGTTTTGGTTGGTCTCCGGATACTGATATTAAGATGACCGTTAAGCGAGGTGATGAAGAGATTGAGCTAGAAGGGAAAGTAGGTAGCCCAACTTTAAAAGTAGAGACTATAGCTGCAGATAAAAATGCCAGTGCCGAAGCAATAAAACTGAGAGAAGTCTGGATGAAAGGGTAGTGGAGAAAAGAAAATTGAAAGTAAAAAAAACCGTCATATTTTAGTATGACGGTTTTTTAGTGGAAATATTCAAAAGAGTATACGTAATAAAAAAGAAAACCGCACTAACATTAAGCTAGTGCGGTTTTTCCTGAATTAGTTTGTTGTAGGATTACCCTACTGTTACACGCTTAAAGCCTGTAACAGAAACATCTCCGTAAGATGCAACGTATTTTGCAACGTTAATTTTCTCGTCTTTGATGAAATTTTGGTCCAATAAACATTGTTCTTGATCCAAAGTGGTGTTATCAGAAACAAATCTTTCTATTTTCTGGGAACAATTTTATCCCAGATTTGCTCTGGCTTGCCTTCAGCTTTCAATTGTGCTTTCGCATCTTCTTGAGCTTGAGCCATAACTTCATCAGTTAATTGAGCCATTGAAATGTATTTAGGAACGTTCTTAAGCGTTTTTCCTAAACGACCAAGTTCTTCGTTGTCCTTTTCAATAACAGCAATTCTAGCTTCTGTTTCAGCAGCAATGAACGCAGGGTCAAAATCTTTGTAAGACAAAGTTTTTGCGCCCATTGAAGCTACTTGCATAGAAACATCTTTAGCAAGAACTTCAGCAGAATCCACTCTAGATGATAGACCAACTAAAGCAGCAATCTTGTTAATGTGAACATAAGTTCCAACATAAGGAGCTTCTAATTTTTCGAAAGCGGTGATTTCTAATTTCTCACCAATAACTCCTGTTTGCTCAATTAATTTTTCAGCAACAGTCATTCCTCCAAAATCAGATTCTAAAAGAGCTTCTTTAGAATCACAGTTCAAAGCTATATCAGCAATTTGATTTGCTAATGCTAAGAAGTTTTCGTTTTTTCCAACAAAATCAGTTTCACAACCTAATACGATTGCAACACCAGCTGTTTGGTCTGCATTCAATTTAGAAACTGCAGCACCTTCAGATGAATCTCTGTCGGCTCTTTTTGCAGCTACTTTCTGTCCTTTTTTACGAAGAACTTCAATTGCTTTGTCAAAATCTCCTTCAGCTTCAACTAAGGCATTTTTGCAGTCCATCATTCCTGCGCCAGTAGCTTGTCTTAATTTGTTTACTTCTGCGGCTGTAATTTTTGCCATCTTGTGTCCTATTTTTCAATTTGCTCTAAGATAGAGTGAATTCTCATCTCTATCTTAAAACAAATGTTATGTTATTATTTTATTTACTATAAGGTAGAATAGAAATTACTCTACACCTCCTTTAGTATTGTCTTGCCATACTTTAAGCTCATCCCATTTACCATCGGCAGCCATTTTAGCTTGCTTTGGCCATGAAGTTGGATCAAGGTGTGCCATTCTAGAACTTGCCTCAGTAAGGATTTCTTTAATTTTTTCTGGATCACCTTCAGCTAATTTAGCGTAAGAGTCAAAACCAGCGTTAACTAATGCTTCAGCAGCTTTTGGGCCAATACCTTCTACTTTAGTAAGATCAACAGGTGCGCTATCTTTAGCAACTGCTTCTTTAGTAGCTTCAACGTTTACTGTAGGTTCAGGTGTTTTAGCAACAACTGGCGCAGCTTTAGTATCTACTGCTTCAGGAGTAGGTTTAGCAGCAGCTTTTTCTTTTTCTCAGCTTTAGGCTCATCAGAACCTTCTTTACCTGATTGTTTTTCAGATTTACGCTCAGCAAGACCATCTGCAATTGCATTGGTAACTTCTGTCATGATAATATCGATTGATTTTGAAGCATCATCGTTAGATGGAATCAAATAATCAACATCTCTTGGGTCAGAGTTGGTATCTACCATTGCGAAAATTGGAATGTTCAATTTCTGAGCTTCCTTAACAGCAATGTGCTCACGCATAGTATCAACAATAAACAAAGCGCCATAAGGTAAACGTGTCATTTCAGAAATAGAACCTAAGTTTTTCTCTAATTTAGCACGAAGACGATCAACTTGTAGGCGTTCTTTTTTAGACAAAGTCATGAACGTACCGTCTTTTTTCATACGGTCAATAGTTGCCATTTTCTTTACCGCTTTACGAATGGTAACGAAGTTGGTCAACATGCCATAAGGCCATCTTTCTGTGATGTAAGGCATGTTTACGTTTGCTACTTTTTCAGCAACAATATCTTTTGCTTGTTTTTTCGTAGCTACGAAAAGAATTTTTCTCCCAGATGCAGCAATTTTTTGAAGGGCCTCGTTAGCCTCGTCTAATTTTGCAACTGTTTTGTAAAGATTGATAACGTGAATACCGTTACGCTCCATGTAGATGTAGGGCGCCATGTTAGGGTTCCACTTTCGTGTAAGGTGACCAAAATGTACACCTGCTTCCAATAATTGTTTTACTTCGACTTTCGCCATTTGAATTTAGTTTACGTTCTTATGAATTGGCAATGCCTAAGTGGTATTCCTTTAAAAAAGGAAAGCCTCAAGCATTTAGATGCTAAACTATCGGTGCCTTTAAACATGAGATGTTCTCAGGTCTCCCGAATAACTATTCTCTAAAAGAAAATAGTTTTTAATTTATCCGCTTAAAGCGAACTTTCAATGAACTTTGATTAAAAAATATAAAAAATGATACCCACCAAAGGGCGGGTATCGATATAATCGTATTGTAATATTAACGTTTAGAGAACTGGAATTTCTTACGAGCTTTCTTCTGTCCGAATTTCTTACGTTCTACCATTCTAGGGTCACGAGTTAATAAACCTTCTGGTTTAAGAACTAGTCTGTGCTCCTCGTCAATCTCACACATAACTCTAGAAAGAGCTAAGCGTATAGCTTCTGCTTGACCAGTAATACCACCACCGTATACGTTTACGCTTACGTCGTAAGCTTCTTCGTTTTCGGTAAGAGCAAAAGGTTGTTTAACCTTGTACTGAAGAGTAGCCGTTGGGAAATAATCGTTAAGATCTCTCTGGTTTACGGTAATGTTTCCTTTTCCTTCTGAAACATACACACGAGCAACCGCTGTTTTTCTTCTGCCGATTTTATGAATGATCTCCATTACTTAAATTCTTTTAAATTGATAACCTGTGGTTTTTGTGCTTCGTGATCATGAGCAGTTCCTACAAAAACTTTAAGGTTTCTGAAAAGTTCAGCACCTAATCTGTTTTTTGGAAGCATACCTTTAACCGCTTTTTCTACGATTTGCTCAGGTTTCTTAGCCAAAAGCTCTTTCACAGAAGTTGCACGTTGGCCACCAGGGTAACCTGTGTAACGCAAATAGGTCTTGTCGTCCCATTTGTTTCCGGTCAAATTGATTTTCTCAGCATTGATAACAATCACATTATCACCACAATCAACATGAGGGGTGAAATTTGGCTTATGTTTTCCTCTAAGCATTTTGGCAACTTTAGAAGCCATGCGGCCTAAAGTCTCTCCTTCTGCATCAACTAATAGCCATTGCTTATCAACGGTTGCTTTATTGGCAGAAACGGTCTTATAACTTAATGTATCCACTACGGTTACTTTTTAATTAAACACTTCAATCCCGTTAAACGGGCTGCAAATGTACACTAATTCTATTGAAAAACAAGTGGTGTTTCACTATTATTTTTAGTTAAAAACGCTCTTGTTCAATTTCTTGGGCGAATTTAGATAAAAACTAAGACTTAGAACGATTGTTTCTCGAGAATTGAAAAATTATTGAAGGGACTAGGAGGGAGGATTGGTATTTCAAATCCAATTTGGATTATACCTTATTATATATGATACATCAAAAAGCTAAAAGTAAAATTACACTTTATTGTTTGTAGAATTTGGTATGAACTTTTTGTTCATTGGAATGGATAGTAATGATATACACTCCAGAATCTAGCGAAGATATTGGGATGCTAATTGCGTTTCTACGAATCTCCCAAGAATGGGAAAGCACTGTATTACCGTAAATATCCATGATAGATATATCTGCTTTGGCCGTATTTTTTAAGCCTAGAAGATTTACCACATTACTAGCAGGGTTAGGGAATACCTTTACTTTTTTTTCTGAAGATACAGTTGTATTGTGACCAATACTACGTTCCGTACCATCCTGTGCTTGGCTGTTATAGACGAAAAAAAGAATGATAAAAAGTGATATTAATGTTTTCATTTCAAATTTACTATACCTAATTCCGTTTCGAATAGGAGTATAAAAGTAAAGATGTAAAGCTCTTTCAACGAAAAAATGTTGTGAAAGGACGGGTTTTGTATGTTAATCGATAAAATCTTCGCTAGAAGACTGCTTAATTTTATGAAGCTTGGTTATAAAACATCAATTTTCAAAAGTGAATTGTGTTTTGCTAGTTGATGAATTACCTTGAGTATCTTGGGTAATAACCACTATATAGTAGGTGGTACCATACTCTATTGGGTGATTTGAAACGCTAGTTAATTTTGTTTGAGAAAGCAATAGCTCTGGGGTTGCTGTTGTGCCCCAGTAAATGTCATAACTAACTATGTCATTATCTAAATCTGTACTGGGCCAATCTATTTTAACTGTGCCGTCAGTATTGTCGGTTATACTTATTTCGGCAGGAAATGGCGCAAAATTGTCTTCCGCGATTCCTTCCGAATAGAAGCTCCAGGCCGTGCTTTTTTCTTCTTGATCCTCTAACACCGCAGTAACACTCCAAGAGAATTGTGTGTCTTTGGGTAGTGTAACAGATTTTGACTCCGTATTTGAGGTTGTAGAAATCACTTTTCCTGTATTTTGATTTGTTATATCTAATTTATAAGAAGAGGCACTGGTTGATTTTGACCATAGAAACTCTATGGCTAATTCATCGTTTATCTGGTCTTCTCCTTCTGTACAAATTAGGTTGTTGTCGGGAAACACCAGATTAAAGGCGCCAAGTTCTGTTTCAGGAATTGCAGGTAAAACTTGATCAATTAAATCTTCTTTATTCCCTTTGCATGCAGCAAGCAAAAATAGGCAACACGTAAACTTTAGTAGGTTTTTCATTTTCTTACAATTTTAGTTTGAACGTCTTGGCTATCTGAAAGAATGCGTACTATATAAGTGCCAATGGGCAAGTTAGCTAGTGATACAGTAACGGAAGAGTTATTGATTTTTTGTTCAATTTTTTTGAGCATTTTTCCGTTAAAGGTATAGATTGTAATAGTAGCTTTTTCAGTATTTTCAACACCTGTAATTGTTGCACTGTCAGTAGTTGGATTTGGAAAAGTCCGAACTGTATTTAGGAGAACGTTTTCAACATATTTCCCTTGACATTCTTTGTCGGTTGTTGTTACTATAGTATTTAAGCCATCATCTAGTTTAAACGATAATTCTTGGTTTCCCGTATTTCCGAAGGTATAATTAAACTCTTTTTGATTAACCTTAAGGGAATAGTTTTTGCTTCCTGAGACTACTAGTTTACCTGTTTTTTTGCCATTATCTATATTGATTTTGCCAGATTTAAAATCTTCTGGGGTTTCAACTTGGACCGTGTAACATCTTTCGAAAGTTGGAAATTCGGGTATGGTAACACAAACATTGTAGGAGTCAGCAGGTAAGTCAGAACGAACCAGCCCAGTTGATCTACTGATATTGTCAAAGGTGTTATCCAGTAGACTGGCAGTTATCTGAACTGTATATAAATAATCTTCGTCAAAACTTACTGAAATTTCACCATTTTCAGAATTTTGACAAGTTATACTGGAAACTTTTACCTGAATACTTTCATTAGGTATATTAGGTTCAGAAGGTGATGTCAAGGTACAACCATTTGTATCTACAGTTTCTCCTGTTGTCGTGTTAGGGCATTGGTCATTATCGTCTGTGACACCGTCGTCATCCGCATCATTGTTTACGTCTACCGGACAACCGTTCGCATCTACTGTAATATTTGTAGGCGTGTCGGGACAATTGTCAAGGTTGTTGGTCACTCCGTCATTATCATCATCTAATTGACTTTCAGAACATCCATTTGCATTTACTGTTTCTCCTGTTGGTGTGTTAGGACAATTATCATTTGCATCTGTAACATCATCATTATCTGCATCATTATTAACCACTACCGGACAACCGTTCGCATCTGCTATAATATTCGCAGGCGTGTCGGGACAATTGTCAAGGTCGTTGGTCACTCCGTCATTATCATCATCTAATTGACTTTCGGAACATCCATTTGCATTTACTGTTTCTCCTGTTGGTGTGTTCGGGCATAAATCATTAGCATCTAAGACACCATCATTATCGGTGTCTGCCAATGCCTCTCCAAGTACTCGCATATTGTCAACCTGAATAATTCCTGTAATTGTAGTGTTTGACCTAAAAAGAAGTTTAAAAATATGCTCTTCGTCAACATCGTTGGTGTCAAACTGGAACGATACTGTATGCCAAGTATTATCACTTACAAAACTAAAATACTCTTGGGCTATCCGAATTCCAAAAGAGTTTCCATCTTTTGTAACCTGAAGCTCTGCACTAACATTGTCTCCTCTTTTTATTTTATAATCAAAACTATATGCATATGACGTGGTTGTTGCCAATTGTATAGGAGTGGTATTTTGTAGTTCTGTTTTAAATTGTAAAGAATTGTCTAAATCAAGTTCCAAAGAATAGTCGCCATCTGTAGCTTCGGTATTTCTAATAATATTATTAAAATTGGTTATTGTCCATTTATCTGGAGTTATAGGTGAGCCTGACCAATTTTCAAAACTAAAATTTTGTAAATAATTGACCTGACCTGTATTATTTACAATGGTACATCCATTTGTGTCTACCGTTTCACCTGTTGGAGTGTTAGGGCAGTTATCATTTGCATCTTCTACGCCATCGTTATCTGCATCATTGTTTGTTACTACGGGACAACCGTTCGCATCTACCGTGGTATTTGCAGGTGTGTTGGCGCAATTGTCAAGGTTGTTAGTTACTCCATCATTATCATCATCCAGCTGACTTTCGGAACATCCATTTGCATTTACTGTTTCATCTGTTGGGGTGTTAGGGCATTGGTCATTATCATCTGTAACACCGTCATCATCTGCGTCATTATTAACCACTATACGACAACCATTAGCATCTACTGCAGTATTCGCAGGTGTATTTGCGCAATTGTCCAGGTCGTTAGTTACTCCATCATTGTCGTCATCTAATTGGCTTTGAGAGCACCCATTTGCGTTTACTGTTTCTCCTGTTGGGGTGTTAGGGCATTGGTCATTATCATCTGTAACACCGTCATCATCTGCATCATTATTAACCACTATCGGACAACCGTTCGCATCTACCGTGGTATTTGCAGGTGTGTTGGCGCAATTGTCTAGGTTGTTAGTTACTCCATCATTATCATCATCCAGCTGACTTTCTGAGCACCCATTTGCATTTACTGTTTCTCCTGTTGGTGTGTTTGGGCAATTATCAGAGTTGTCGGTTATTCCGTCATTGTCATCATCGGATTGAGAAGAGGAACACCCGTTTGTATCTACTGTTTCTCCGATCGGTGTGTTTGCACAGTTGTCATTGTTATTGGTTACTCCGTCATTGTCATCATCTAATTGACTTTGCGAACACCCTCTAGAACTAACAGTTCGACCTGTTGGTGTATTTGGACAATCATCATTTATGTTTGTTACACCATCATTGTCTGTGTCATCATTCTTAATAAGTCGAATTCCATTTCTTGATAATGTTAAATCTGTTGCTATTGAATTTGTTATTTCACAGTCGTAAATTTGACCATCCGCATCAGATGTAGCGATGTTATTTATGGTATAAGTGGAGCTATTTGCGCCAGCTATATCTATATTGTTTCTTTGCCATTGGTAAGAATTGTTAGCGCTGGAAGTTTCTGTCACTGATAACGTAACACTTTCTCCAGCATCGACATTCACAGGGATATCAAGTTCTGTGTCAATTTTACGCTGGTTGTCATAAATGATAATACTTGGATTGGCACTATTTTGAAGAGTATTTTGTAAATCTTCAAATATAAAAGCATTATTGCGAATAGAAATTGTTGTTAGGGTTGTAGAATTAAACACAGGAACTTCACCGGATAAACTATTAGTACTTAAGTCTAAAGTTGTTAGGGAGGGTAAATTTACTAGTCCTTCGGGAATACTTCCGGTAAAACCTTCAAAAGACCTTTCTCCACCGGCTCTAAAAGATTCCAGTTTACTGAGGTTTTGAGCTTTCTGGAATATTTCCCGTAATCTTATTATTATCAAAAGTTATTCTTGTAGCCTCTGTTAAATCACCGATTTCATTTGGAATTGGACCTTGAAGATTATTGGCCCTAAGGTTAAGCCAAAGAACTCTGCCAGAACTAAGTGTAACACCATGCCAATTGTCAATGTTTTCATCGTTTAAATCCCAAGTGGTATCCCAATTGGCTCCATCTGTAGAATTATATATTGCGATTAAAGCTTCCCTGTCAGGATTAGTTGCTTCGCCCAGTAATTTGAGATTATCTAATATTATCTCTGCTCCAACACCATTTGCTGTAAGCTCTATATCTACAGAATGTTCTGTTGCAAAAGAAGTTGTGAAGTCAAAAGTGAGCGTATGCCAAGCACCATCCTCTGGTGGGTTTTGTGACTCTGTTTTTACTTGAATACCTCCATCCCGTAAAATGTAAGCGGTAATGCCTTGTACCGTTGCTGTGCTCGTTACCTTATAATCTACAGAAAATGTATAGGTAGTATTTGCTAAAAGCTCAATATTGTTAGTGCCTATAGTCTCAAGAATTGCTTTGTAGGGGCCGAAACTTTCTGTTAAAGGAATTTTAATAGCAAAACCGCCATCATTTGCATCAGTAGTTTTGGAAAAGCTTGGAGCAGTTAATATATCCCAATTAGATGGTTTCTCTGGAGAACCAGACCAATTTTCTAAACTGCCATTTTCAAATAGATTAGTTTGTGAAAAAGAAAAAACTGACCAAAAAAATACTATTAGAAGCGCGAGGGAACTTTTGATCATGGGGTTGAGATATGTTAAAGAAAAACTAACGTAAGATAAACCCTAATATTCTGGTAACCACAATTTTTTCGACGAAACACCCTTTGTAATTATCGTATCTTCCTCAAAATTAGGCTCAATGCGCCTCTAGCCAATCTTGCCCAATACCAACTTCAACATCTAAGGGCACAGATAATTTATAGGCGTTCTCCATTTCGGATTTTATGACATCCTTTAATTCCTCTAATTCTGGTTTGAAAATATCAAATACCAATTCATCATGTACTTGTAAAAGCATTTTGGATTTGTAGTTGCCTTCGTCAAGTTTTTTATGGATGTTAATCATTGCTATCTTAATAATGTCAGCAGCACTACCTTGAATAGGGGCGTTTACGGCATTACGTTCCGCAGCACCACGAACTATGGCATTACTTCCGTTAATATCTTTTAAATAACGTCTTCTGCCTAGAACAGTTTGGACATATCCATTATCACGAGCAAAATTTATTTGATCGCTCATATAGCTCCGAAGCTTTGGATAGGTTTTGTAATACGTCTCAATTAATTCTTTGGCTTCCGAGCGAGATAAGTCAGTTTGATTGCTCAATCCGAATGCTGAAACTCCATAAATGATTCCGAAGTTTACCGTTTTGGCATTACTTCTTTGTTCGCGAGTTACCTCTTCAATAGGCACATTAAATACTTTTGAAGCAGTAGAAGAATGAATATCTTCTCCATTCTTGAAAGCTTCAATCATGGTAGTCTCTTCACTCAATGCAGCAATAATACGTAATTCAATTTGAGAATAATCCGCAGCTAATAAAATGTAGTTTTCATCGCGAGGGACAAAGGCTTTACGAACTTGGCGACCTCTTTCGGTACGGATAGGAATATTTTGTAGGTTTGGATTGTTACTACTCAAACGGCCGGTAGCGGCAACGGTTTGCATATAATCTGTATGTACTCTTCCAGTTGTTGGTTCTACTTGTTCTGGTAATGCATCTACGTAGGTGCTTTTTAGCTTAGCTAGCCCACGATAATCCAATACATTTTTAATGATTTCATGGTCTTTTGCTAAATAAGAAAGCACATCTTCAGCTGTAGAAAACTGACCTGTTTTGGTCTTTTTGGGCTTGTCTACCAATTTCATTTTGCTGAAGAGAATTTCGCCTAGTTGCTTTGGTGATGCTATATTAAACTCTTCACCAGCTGCTTCATAGATTTTATCTTCCAGATTTTTAATATCATTGTTAAGGTCTTCGGAAAGGGAATTCAAGAATTTCTCATCTAGATTGATGCCTTCTAGTTCCATGTCCGCTAGAACATGTAGCAATGGAATTTCAATATCTTTAAAAAGAATGTCAGTCTTTGCCTCTGCAAGTTCTGGTCTAAAATGTTCCGCTAATTGAAAAGTGATGTCGGCATCTTCTACTGCATATTCCGTTTGCTTTTCCAAAGGGATATCACGCATGTTCAATTGGTTCTTTCCTTTTTTTCCAATAAGTTCGGTTATTGAAATAGGGGTGTAGTTTAAATATGTTTCTGAAAGTACATCCATATTATGGCGCATATCAGGGTTGATAAGGTAGTGTGCTAACATGGTATCAAAGAACATGCCTTTTACCTTAATAGCATACTTATCTAAAACCTTGATGTCATATTTAAGGTTCTGGCCTATTTTCTCAATGTTTTCTGCCTCAAAGAAAGGGCGTAAAATTTCTATAAGTTCTTGGGCCTCTTTCTTGTCTTCTGGAAATGGAATGTAATATCCTTTTGTTGCCTCCCAAGAAAAAGCAATACCTACAAGTTGGGCCTCCAACGGATTTAACGAAGTGGTTTCCGTATCAAAACAAACAGAAGTCTGTTTCATTAGATTTTGAACAAATAGTTTCATGGCCATACTATAAGGCGCCACACTTTGGTAAACGTGAGATATGTCTTTAATCGTTTTTCTGCTAGAGCTGTCTGTTATTGTAGCAGCACTTGCGCCATCGCCTCCAAAAAGAGAGAATTGTCCGCTGCCGGCAGATGATGATGTTGATGCTTCTTTTTTTGCCGTATCAGTACTTGCGACTTGTGTTTGAGGTTCTACTTCTCCTGAAAATATTTTAATGAACTGATCTTTTAACCGTCTAAATTCAAGTTCTTCAAAAATAACTTGTACTTTTTCGCTGTCGGGAACAGACATTTCGTAATCTTCTGCATTGAAGGTAACATCACATTCAATACAAATGGTAGCAAGCTTTTTAGAAAGAAGACCGAGTTCCTTATTATCTTCAACTTTTTCTTTCATTTTGCCTTTCAGCTTATCGGTATTCGCTAAAAGACCTTCCATAGAGCCAAATTGCTCAATAAATTTCTTAGCGGTTTTGTCACCAACTCCAGTAATCCAGGTATGTTGTCACTAGCATCACCCATCATGCCCAAGTAATCAATTACTTGTTCGGGGCGCTCTACGCCAAAACGTTTCTGTATTTCTGGAATACCCCATATTTCTATGCCATTACCCATTCTTGCAGGGCGATACATAAATATGTTCTCCGAAACCAACTGACCAAAATCTTTGTCAGGAGTAACCATAAAAACTTTGTAATCTTCTTTTTCGGCCTGTTTTGCCAACGTACCTATAATGTCATCTGCTTCCCAACCTTCCAGAACGACTGATGGAATATGCATTGCCTTAAGTATATCTTGTATATAAGGTATCGCAATTTTTATAGCATCAGGAGTCTCATTTCGGTTTGCCTTGTACTCTGGAAATAATTCGGTACGCTCGGCGCTTCCTCCTTTATCGAAACATACGGCCAAATGGTCTGGTTTTTCACGTTTAATAACATCAAAAAGTGAATTCATAAAACCCATAATGGCGGAAGTGTCCATGCCCTTAGAATTTATTCTTGGGTTTTTTATGAGGGCATAATAACCACGAAAAATAAGTGCGTAGGCGTCTAGTAAGAAAAGTCGTTTTTGTTCTGGCATGCTATAGTTTTTCAAAAGGTTCCAAAGCTAGTTAAGTTTTTGAATTCTTTTTAGTGTTTTAAGATTTGATATAACTTTTAGAAGGATTATTTACGTGTCCTTCTTTAGAATACGACCGAAAAGTAAATCCATGTGAATGCAATAGCTTCCCGTTTCTCCTTTTTTATTGATGGCTATAAACCCTATTTGAAAATCATTTCGACCTTTATTTTTTGCCATAATTCGTTCTACGCCTTCTTTACAGGCTTCTTGAGGTGATTTTCCTTGTCGCATTAATTCAACAATGAGAAAACTACCCACTGTGCGGACCACTTCTTCACCTACACCAGTTGCCGTAGCGCCGCCAACTTCATTATCAACAAAAAGCCCAGCGCCAATTATTGGGGAGTCGCCTACACGGCCAGCCATTTTATAGCCCATTCCACTCGTGGTACAAGCGCCAGAAATATCACCGTTAGCATCAATAGCAAGCATACCTATAGTATCATGATTTTCAATATTTATTATGGGTTTGTATTGAGAGGTCTTTTTCCATTCAATCCATTCTTGTTTTGATTTCTCGGTAAGGAGGTTGGTTTTCTTGAACCCCATTTCATAAGCAAATTGTTCAGCCCCTTTTCCGGCAAGCATAACATGCGGGGTTTCTTCCATGACCTTCCGGGCAACTAAAATAGGATTGGCTATATTTTGCATGGCCAGCACGGCGCCACAATTGCCATCTTTATCCATAATACAGGAATCCAAAGTAACATTGCCATCGCGATCAGGTCTACCACCAATACCAACGGTTTGGTTGTCCACATCATTCTCTTCTACCATGACACCTTCAGTTACGGCATCTAATGAAGAGCCGCCTTCTTTTAATACGTCCCATGCTTTTGAAGAGGCGTTAAAAAAGTCCCAAGTGCATATGACTATAGGTTTTATAGGTGTTACTTCATTCGTTAATGAGGCGGGAGATGTATTGTTTTGGGCAGCCAATAAAGGAGCTGAAATTAGACCGGCCGTTGCGGCAGTCGAATTTTTTAAGAACTTTCTTCTTTGCATGGTCTTGAGATTTCTATTTTAGGCGTAGTTTTAAAATGCCACTTGGGCATTAAATATAAGTAAAATGCTAGTAGAAGTCTGTGCCAATTCCTTGCAATCTGCATTAAATGCCCAAAAGGCTGGTGCCCACCGTATAGAGCTTTGCTCTGAACTTGCCGTGGGTGGAATTACGCCATCATATGGTTTATTAAAAAGCGTTCGTGAGCGAATTTCTATTCCGGTTCATGTATTGATTCGTCCAGGAGTGGTGATTTTTCATATACTACGGATGAATTTGAAGTCATGAAAGAGAACATTGCTATTTGCGCCAAACTTGGTTTTGAAGGTATTGTTTCAGGTGTTTTAAAAGCTGATTTTTCAGTAGATACTGATCGAACCATGGGAACTGATTGAAGCTTCAGGAAGTTTGAAGTTTACTTTTCACCGAGCATTTGATTGGGTGGAAGATCCTTTTGAAGCTTTGTCACAATTAGAAGCATTAAATGTTGATTATATATTAACCTCAGGCCAGCAGAAATCCGCTCCTGAAGGATTAGGTCTTTTGAAAAGTCTTCATGAGAAAGCTTCAACTTGTTCTATAATGCCTTGGGGGAGGGGTGCGGCCAGTAAATGTTATGGATTTTAAAAGCGGAGGTTTTAACGCTGTTCATCTATCGGGAGCAAAATTTTTAAGAACCTTGCCCTATACTGACAAGGTTTCCATGAATTCCCCTTCATTTTTACGAGATGTGGAAATTGCCGTAACTGACTCAGGAACAATCATAGATATAGTAAATAGGGTTAAATAAAATCTAATTGGGGCGATCCTAAAGCTAGATTAAAATACCTTTGTGGTTATGCTACGTTGGATTATATTTATTATCGCTTATGTTGTCATGGGCCTCTATACTTTGCAGGCTTTAAAAACTGTAACCAGATTCCCTTGGGTATACTATCTTTTTATTACGGTAGCTGTTATGGTGTTAGGGAATTTCATCTATCAATTTACATTTGGAGAGGAAGAAGGAAGGGTGCTTAGTAGGCCAAAAAGTTATGCTTTCGGGTTTTTACTAACCGTTCTGTCTTTTGAGTTGGTGACTATATTGTTCCTGTTTTCGGAAGATATCTTTCGGTTTTTGTCTAGTGTTTACTTTAAATTTTCGGGAGAATCAAAGCAATTTACTCTGCCAGAACGTCGCAAATTTTTGAGTATAATTGGTCTTGGTTTAGCTTCAATTCCTTTTGGAGCATTGCTTTATGGAATGTATAAAGGGAAATATAATTTTAAAGTTCTTAAATATAATTTGGAGTTTGATGATTTGCCCGATGGTTTTGATGGTTATCAAATCACCCAAATATCCGATGTGCATAGTGGTAGTTTTGATAATAGAAAAAAGATTGAATATGCCATTGATCTTATAAATAAGCAAAAAAGTGATGTTATTCTTTTTACTGGTGATTTGGTTAACAACATGGCTACCGAAATGGAGCCTTGGGCTGACCTTTTTGCAACTCTTGACGCTAAAGATGGTAAGTTTTCGATTTTAGGAAATCACGATTATGGAGACTATGTAGATTGGGATACAGAAGAAGCTAAGCATCAAAATTTAGAGGATTTGAAAACTCTTCAGCATAATATAGGTTTTGACCTTTTATTGAATGAAAACAGATATTTACAGAGAGGCAATGATAAGATTGCTTTGGTAGGTGTTGAAAACTGGGGTAGAGGCGGCTTCAAAAAAGCAGGTGATCTCAAAAAGGCAGTCGCTAATATTGATAAAGACGATTTTAAAATTCTTATGAGTCATGATCCATCTCATTGGGAAGATGTGGTGTTGCATGATGATTATCATTATCATCTTACTCTAAGCGGCCATACGCATGGTATGCAGTTTGGTATAGAAATACCCGGTTGGATAAAATGGAGCCCGGTAAAATGGCGTTATAGATATTGGGCGGGTATGTATAATGAGCTTGGTCAGTATATAAATGTGAACAGAGGTTTTGGCTTTTTAGGGTATCCGGGTAGAGTTGGTATTTGGCCCGAGATAACCGTAATTACGCTTAAAAAGAAAGCTTAACACGATTTTAACGCCTCCAAAAGTCTATAAAATTTGGGCTATAGGTGGCAATTTAACAATTTTTCTTACTTTTGGCTCTTAACCCAATAACTACCTATGTCAAAGTTTGGTGAACTAATAGATTTAAAAATTCCTGTTCTTTTGGATTTTTATGCGGATTGGAACGAGCAATCTAATGCAATGCATGCCGTTTTGCGCGATGTAGCTGCTGCCTTAGGTGATAAAGGCAAGGTTATAAAAATTGATGTAGATAAGAATAAAGAGCTTGCCCAAGCACTTCGTGTTAAGGGGTTGCCTACGTTAATGATTTACAAGAAAGGTGAAATGGTATGGCGCCAGAGTGGAGAACAAGATGCTAATACGCTTATTGGAATTCTAAACGAATACCTATAGTCTTTATAAATATTTTTTCTCATGAAGTCTCAGGGTAATTTTATCCTCTTCATATTAAAATAAAAAAAACGCCGCTACATTCAATATGTAGCGGCGTTTTTTTGGTTCGCTTAAATGCGATGAACTTAATTGGCACTGGGCACTAGAGCCGTGTCCAATGTCTTTTCCTCTGTAGTTGCTGCATCTATCGCAGTGGTATCTGAAATAGAAACACCATCTTCTAAATCCGGATTCTGACTAGGCTCCATATCGTCTTCTTTTAGCATATTATCTTTATAGAAATGCTGAAACTTGTCTATATATTCATTGAATATCAAGGTTTCTTTTTCGGCCATATCGCGATCATTATTGCCTATTAGGATATCTATATTTCTTCTATATCCTTCCATATCGGCTATGATTTCATCTATTTTCTCATACTGCTCTTCCAAAGGTATACCTGAGTAGTAATCCAGACGATCTTGGTAAATATATTTCAATTTGCCAAAAAGTTCTCTTGCTTTGGTGGTTTCACCAACTTTGTAATAACCATCTACAAAAGGTTCAACAAACGTATAGTATCCAAAATCTTCTACAGGAAGGTTTTTAATAGAGATGTCTATGATGTTCTTAGCTCTCTCTATGTCATCTTCTTTCAGTAGTTGCTCAAGTAGTCTAGCTAAGTTACTACGGTAAGACAGCCCTTGAATACGAGTTTGCGGATCATGGTAGATGTCTTCGCCGGAGTTGCCCCAATCCCAATTGGTGACCACTTCGTACATAAGGTCAGAATCTATACGTCCCATTTCGAAAGAATTTCTTCGTTCTGTCTTAATCGGTACTAATTTGTAGGCCATTCCGTCTAGTTGTAAATAGTCTTTCATCCAAATAAATTCGGCATCATCAAAGCTACCGCCAGAAAAATAAATAGGGCGTTTCCAATCGTTATTAGCTATGATGTCTAGCATCATCATACTCTTTTTGGTAATCGCACTTTTAGGTAAATCAATATCTATATAGTCAACGATTAATGCTGAATCCTTCTCTTTTACCAGTCCACTTTCTAGAACGTTCTTTTTGTTTACCGGTATACGAAGTAAGTTCGTAGGGTAATAAACAATGTTTTGACTACTTTCAGAATACGCATCTAAATCAATATTCTCTTGCCTTTCTAAAATGTATTTCAATTTAGTTTGTGGATTATCACTGTCTACCCACTTTATGAAGTCTTGAATAGACCAACGGCTTTCCGATATTTTTTTGTTAAAAAGCGGATCTACGGTTTGGAAGTATAGTACATCCCGAGATCCCCAACGGTATTTATCATGTGCAATTTGTGAAGGAATAGCTTCACTTTCGTAGGCCTTTCTCTTCATCTGGTCAATATACCAATCAGTTTCAAAAAGGCTGGTACAAATAATACGCACATCTGTCCGGTAACCTTCAATTTCTTGAGCATACCAAAGCGGGAAGGTATCGTTATCTCCAATAGTAAAGAGTATGGCCCCAGCATCTTCTTGACAAGAATCTAAGTACGCTTTTGCCGATGAATTAGCGGTAAAACGATTAGATCTATCATGGTCGTCCCAATTCTGTATTGCCATTACCGTAGGAACGGCCAACAGGCAGATTATAGTTACGGCAGGCGCAAGTATTTTTGGAGTGAGATATTTTTTGAGCTCGTCAAAAAGACCATAGACCCCAAGGCCTATCCATATTCCAAATATATAAAAAGAACCTACAAGTGAATAGTCTCGTTCACGGGGCTGAAAGATATATGGATTAGTGTAGAACTGTATAGCAAGACCGGTGAATAAAAAGAATATTAAAAGCACCCAAAACTGTTTTGGGTTTTTGCTTATTTGGAACAAGATGCCCACAATACCCAGGATTAGGGGTAAAAAGAAATACGTATTTCTGGCTTTGTTGTTCTTGACTTCATCGGGTAGGTTATCTTGACTTCCTAAACGGGGGCTGTCAACTAAGTCAATTCCGCTGAGCCATTCTCCGTTTCCGTTGTATCGGCCTTGAACGTCATTATTTTTTCCGGTAAAATTCCACATAAAATAACGCCAGTACATGTATCCAAACTGAAATTGTACCATGTATTTTACGTTTTGCCAAACTGATGGTGGCTGTACTTCAATATAATCACTAAACCTTCTTAGGAAGCTAATATATTGTTCAGCATCTATTTCGCCATTGGCAAAACCATCTTTTACTTGGGATACCGCTTTTCTTAGCTCTTCATTAGATTGGGTCATCTTAAAATCTAATGGCCCAAAATAACGCATGTAATTTTCAGCATTTTGACCGCTCCACATACGTGGAAGAAAGCCAATATGTTTAGGGTCATCTCCGGGAACAGCGCCTTTGTAATAATTTACGATTACGTATTTACCTGTTTTTTCGTCTTTTTCGTATTTAGGGGCCTCATCCTTGTCTTCGCCCCCTGCTCCAAATGTATTGGAGTAGTAAGTTCCATAAAAAGGACTGTCAACACCTGGGTATTGTTCGCGATTGTAATAGGCTAATAAAGCACGTGCATCTTCTGGGTTATTTTCGTTGATGACCACTCTTGCATTTGCACGAATAGGAAGCATCATCCAAGATGAGAACCCTAAGAATAGAAACATCAAACAAAGAACAATGGTGTTTGCTATTTTAAAATTATTCTTACGGGTGTAGTTTAATCCAAAATAGAATGCGGCTATAAATATGAGCCCCATAATTATGGTTCCTGAGTTAAATGGGAGACCAATATTATTTATAAAGAAGACTTCTGCCCAACCAAAAAGGTTTAAAACATAGGTTAAAGAGAATTTGTAAACCAACATTAATACCGCAATTACGGCAATGTTTGCAAGTAGAAAGTTTTTTACGGTTGTTGTTTTATATTTTTTAAAATAGAAAAGTAATCCAATTGATGGTATGGCCAAAAAGCCCATAAACTGAACACCAAAAGTAAGTCCAACCACATAAGAAATAAGAACAATCCATTTGTTCCCTCTCGGATTTTCAAGATCATCGGTCCATTTTAAACCAAGCCAAAGCAATAAAGCCATGAGTAGGCTAGCTGTGGAGTAAACCTCTGTCTCTACTGCGTTAAACCAAAAACTATCAGAAAATGTAAATGCAAGGGAACCAACGATACCGCTACCAAAAATGGCGATAGCTTTACTGTTCGTTATGACATCATCTTTACTTTTTATAAGTTTTTGGGTAAGATTGGTAATCGTCCAAAACATAAAAAGAATAGTGAATGCACTTGATACGCCTGATACGTAGTTCACCATACGGGCCACTTGATCTTGCTCAATTGCGAACATAGCGAAAAAGGCACCGATCATCTGGAGCAATGGTGCTCCGGGTGGGTGGCCTACCTGAAGTTTTGCAGATGTGGCAATGTATTCACCGGCATCCCAAAAACTGTTCGTGGGTTCAACAGTAATTGTATAAGTAATTAGGGCTATAAAAAAGACGGACCATCCAAGAAGATTGTCCCATTTTTCGAAGTTCTTTGAAAACATGTACTATGAGGTTTTACCAATGCGGCGAATTTACTAATTTATATAGATATGGATGGTCATTTTTGATAAACCTTTAACAAGCTCTTTGTAAGACGAATATAGCTTTGCATGCAGTTACTACCTTGTTAGCGGGTCTTGTGCGATAGAAATGAATTTTTTTATGAGTTTTATAATGCTGAAAATCTGTGGGTTGTGGAGATTTTAAATTTTTGTTGTAAAAAATGTTTGTGTAAACGAAACTTTGTTTTAAATTTGCACGCTCAAATGCTGAACTTGTTTCAGCGATATTTACGGTAATGGCCTATGGTGTAATTGGCAACACAGCTGTTTTTGGTACAGTCGTTCTAGGTTCGAGTCCTAGTAGGCCAACAGAAATTTAAAAACCCGATACTTCAAAGTATTGGGTTTTTTATTTTTACCCTAGATAGGCCTGTGGTCTAAGCCTGTGTCTTCTATCTCTCCGGAAGCGTCTTCTTCGTTTTTTGTGACTTCTTCCTTTGTTTCTGTTTCTAGAGTTTCGGAGTTATGTTCGTTAAGCTGGTCTTCAGCCTCATTACGGGCTAAAATTTCTTCATCAATCTCATCTAGCATCGTTCCCATTTTCTTTTTGTCCCGTATCATGGCCCATAGGTCATAATCAAACTAGTGGCAATAATAACAAACAATAGGATTCCAGATTCAAAGCCTGCAATTTCGGCTTCTGCGGGAATAGCGTAGAACAATAGTATGGTAATCAAACCCCTTGGGGCTATAAAGGCTTGCGGTAGAATATCTTTTCCAATGAAAATTCGTAAAATAAGGAAGCGAATAACGTAAATAGATGCAATGATTAGAATGCTGACCATAGCAACATTAAGACTCATAAGTGAGGCGAGTACAATGGTAACCCCAAAGATTACGAAGAAAAAAGTACGGACAACAAAAGCTGTTTCTAGTGTGATGATGTGTAGTTCGTGAAAAACTTGTTGCATTTTTTCCTTTTCAAGGAAAATAGCGGTCTTACCGGGAAAGAACAGTTTTACGTTCGCAATTACCAAACCGAATATTAAAATTATAATAAGTGAGGAGAGGTGCATCTTTTTTCCGATTGCGTATAAAAGAAGTAGTACGGCTATTAATAAAAATTGTTTGGCCTGACTTTTAATTTTCTGGAAAATTAGAACAAGCGCGTAACTGGCGATTATGGCAATAACTATGGTTAGGACAATGTTTCCTGCAAAAGCAACGGGTCCAGAGTCAGTTTCTGGGTCTAGCCCTCCAGTAAGGAAGTAGAACATCATAATACCCATGATGTCCGAAAAGGTGCTTTCGTAAATATGGAATTCCTTCTTTTCTTCCTTTAGGCTGCTTACGCTTGGTATGATTATAGCGCTCGATAATATGGAAAGGGGAGTGGCGTATAGCCATGCGGACTGCATGGTCATGCCGTCAATAAATTGATATAGCACAAGGGCGGCTACCCATGCAGAGGCAACGAGCCCAATGAGGGCAATAGCCATAGATTTAAGAATGGGTACTAGTTTTTCGCGTTTTAGCTCAAGCTCTAGAGCAGCTTCAAGAACAATCATTATCAATCCAACCGTACCTATTATCTCTAAAGTGCCACGAAGATTTTTTTCGAAATCAATTTCGGTACCCAGTACATATTTAAGGCCAAATTGTAGGGCAACGCCCAAAACAATAAGCATAAGTACAGATGGGATATTGGTCTTTTTTGAGATGCCGTTGAACCAAAATGAGATAATAACTATGGCAGAAGCGCCAATAATCATATTGTAAGATGAGAGTATTTCCATAGTTATTGGTTTGATTGAGGTATTTAAAAGTACTATTAAATAGTTAATTTAATATGAATTGATATGATATAGAACTCTTTAGGTGAATCGGATATTGCGGGAAACAAAAAAATTGTATATTTGCAGGACTGAAAGGATATAAAAGTATTCATGAGGGGACAATTTAGTCCTCTTTTTTATTTCTAAATGTTATGTTGAAGAGTAAGGTTGAAGCCCTTTTAAATGATGCCCTAGAAGAAGATGGCTCGTTGTTTTTAATCGATTTTTCGATATTAGCGGACAATACCATAAGAGTGGTTTTGGATGGTGATGAAGGGGTAACAGTACAGGATTGTGTGAGAATTAGTCGCGCAATTGAGAATGAATTAGATAGTGAGGAGTATGATTTTTCGTTAGAAGTTACTTCCTCAGGAGCGGCATCCCCATTAGTAATGCCAAGGCAGTATGTAAAAAATATTGGTCGAAAGCTTGCAGTGAGAACACAAGGAGGTGAGTTTGAGGGAAATTTAACCGGAACTAACGATGAAGGTATTGTGCTGGAATGGAAAGCACGGGAACCCAAACCCATAGGAAAAGGGAAAGTTACAGTTCAGAAAAAAGAGCAAATCAATTTTTCTGATATTAAAGAAGCAAAAGTCATTTTAAAATTTTAAAGGTAATAGTAGCATAATGGAAAATATTGCACTGATTGAGTCTTTTTCGGAATTTAAAGACGACAAATACATAGATAGAGTAACCTTAATGGCCATTTTGGAAGATGTTTTCCGAAGTGCTCTTAAGAAGAAATTTGGTTCTGATGACAATTTTGACATCATTATCAACCCTGATAAAGGTGATTTAGAGATTTGGAGAAACCGTATAGTTGTAGAAGATGGTGAGGTAGAAGAACCAAACGAAGAGATATCGCTTACGGAAGCACGTAAAATTGAGCCGGATTTTGAAGTTGGTGAAGATGTTTCTGAAGAAGTGAAGCTTATAGATTTGGGAAGAAGAGCTATTTTGGCACTTCGTCAAAACTTGATTTCAAAAATTCACGAGCACGACAATACAACCATTTACAAGCACTTTAAGGAGCTTGAAGGTGAGATTTATACTGCAGAGGTGCATCATATTCGTCATAAAGCAATTATTTTGCTAGATGATGAAGGCAATGAGATTATTTTACCAAAAGATAGACAGATACCATCTGACTTCTTTAGAAAAGGAGATAATGTTCGTGGTGTAATAGAGAGTGTAGAGTTAAAGGGTAGCAAACCAACGATTATTATGTCTAGGAGCTCCCCTAAATTTTTGGAACAATTGTTTTTTCAAGAAATTCCAGAAGTTTACGATGGTCTTATTACAGTTAAAAAGGTTGTGCGTATACCAGGAGAAAAAGCAAAAGTTGCTGTTGATTCATATGATGACCGTATTGATCCGGTAGGTGCCTGTGTAGGTATGAAAGGTTCTAGAATTCACGGTATAGTTCGTGAGTTGGGTAATGAAAATATTGATGTTATCAATTGGACGGCCAATCCACAGTTAATGGTAACTAGGGCGTTGAGTCCTGCAAGAGTATCTTCTGTGAAGTTGAATGACGAGAAGATGACAGCGCAAGTTTACCTAAGACCAGAAGAAGTTTCTAAAGCTATTGGTCGTGGTGGGCACAATATTCGATTAGCTGGTCAGTTAACTGGTTATGAGATAGATGTGTTTAGAGAAGGTGTTGAGGAAGATGTAGAGTTGACAGAGTTTAGAGATGAAATTGATGCTTGGATTATTGAAGAATTCAAGAAAATAGGATTAGATACAGCTCGTAGTATTTTAGAGCAAGATGTAGCTGATTTAGTAAAACGTACCGACTTGGAAGAGGAAACTATTTCAGAAGTTGTGCGTATTCTGAAAGAAGAATTAGAAGATTAGCTATGAACTCGTCATGGGTTTTAATACTTTAGCGGAAAATTCTGCTAATGTGTTGGATTGTGAAACCGCATTGGAGTTCTGTATATTACAAGGATTAAAGAGAATTAGGAGAAAGTATTTATGGCAGACATTGCAAAAATTAGGCTTAATAAGGTCCTCAAAGAGTTTAATATTTCTTTGGATAGGGCGGTTGATTTTCTTGCCTCAAAGGGGCATGATATCGATGCGCGACCTACTACAAAGATTTCCGATAAGGTTTACGAAGTACTTCAAGGAGAATTTCAGACCGATAAGAGCAAGAAAGTCGCCTCCAAAGAAGTAGGTGAAGAAAAGCGTAAGGAAAAAGAGGCTTTGCGATTGCAGTTAGAGCAAGAGCAAGAAGACAGACGTACGGCTAGAGAAAAACGTGCTGCTGAGGCAGAGAAAACTCTGGTAGGCAAAGTTGAACTTCAAGGTCCTAAGACAGTCGGCAAGATTGATCTTGATGCTGATAAGAAGCCTAAAGTTGCTGCTACTCCTGATCCAGTTGAGGAAAAAGTAGAAGAAGTAGAAAAGATGGAAAAAGAGGTTGTCGCCGAGGTTGAAAAGCCAAAAGAGGTAGAGCAACCCAAGAAGGTAGAAGAGAAACAACCAGTTGTTGAAGAGAAGCCTGCAAAAAATATAGTTGAAAAGCCTAAGGTCATTGCAAAAATTGATCTTGATGCTGTTAAGAAGCCAAAAGCTAAGCCAGCTCCCGTTCAGGAAAAGGCCAAAGCTCCTGAAGCAAAGAAAGTAGAGGAGGTTAAAGCTGAGGCTCCTGCTCCAGTAGCAGAAGGGTCAACGGAAGAAGCTTCTGAAGAGAAGAAGGATGATGGCGTCTTAACTACCAAATACAAGAAACTTACCGGTCCTAAGATTACGGCTAAAATTGACCTTTCCCAATTCAATAAGCCTAAGAAGAAGAAAGAAGATGCTAAAGCAGGTTCTGATTCTAATGCTGATCGTAAGAAGAGAAGAAGACGTATAGTAAGTAGCCCAGGAAGTAATGCCAAGCCTAATGCACCAAGACCTCGTGGTACTGGTCCGGCAGCTAGGAAAAGTCCAGGTGGAGGAAATTCACGTTTTGGAGCTCCTAAGGTAGAGCCTACGGAAGTAGATGTACAAAAACAGATTAGAGAGACCTTAGAGAAATTACAGGGTAAATCTAAAAAAGGTAAAGGAGCCAAATACAGAAGAGATAAAAGAGATCAACACCGTCAACAAACGGAAAAAGATCTTGAACAGCAAGAATTAGAGAGCAAAGTATTAAAGGTTACAGAATTTGTAACTGTTGGTGAAGTTGCTACCATGATGGAAGTTTCTACTACCGAAATTATTTCGGCATGTATGTCTCTTGGTATTATGGTTACGATGAACCAACGTCTAGATGCTGAAACTCTATCTATAGTTGCGGAAGAATTTGGTTTCGAAGTTGAATTTGTTACAGCAGACCTTGAAGAGTCTATAGAAGTTGAAGCAGATGCTCCAGAAGATTTAAAATCACGTGCTCCTATCGTTACAGTAATGGGGCATGTAGATCACGGTAAAACATCGTTATTGGATTATGTTAGACAAGCTAATGTAATTGCAGGTGAAAGTGGAGGAATTACACAGCACATTGGTGCTTATGGGGTTACACTAGAAGGTGGTCAGAAAATTACATTTTTGGATACACCGGGTCACGAAGCCTTTACCGCGATGCGTGCAAGGGGTGCTCAGGTTACAGATATTGCCGTTATTGTAATTGCTGCGGATGATTCAATCATGCCACAGACAAAAGAAGCAATTAGTCATGCGCAAGCAGCGGGTGTGCCAATTGTATTTGCAATAAACAAAATTGATAGACCGGCAGCTAATCCTGAGAAAATTAAGGATAGTCTGGCACAAATGAATTTGTTGGTAGAAGACTGGGGTGGTAAAATACAATCGCAGGATATTTCAGCAAAAACAGGTGAAGGTGTAAAAGAATTACTTGAAAAAGTATTACTAGAAGCAGAACTATTAGAACTTAAATCTAATCCAGATAAGAGAGCTAACGGTACTGTTGTTGAAGCATTTTTAGATAAAGGACGTGGTTATGTCTCTACTATATTGGTTCAAGGCGGAACTCTTAAAATTGGTGATTACGTTTTAGCGGGTACCAATAGTGGGAAAGTTAAGGCTATGCAGGATGAGCGTGGAAACACAGTCAAAGAAGCTGGTCCGGCTACACCAATATCTATTTTAGGTCTTGATGGTGCACCACAGGCAGGTGATAAGTTTCATGTACTTGAGGATGAAAGAGAAGCTAAGCAGATTGCTACTAAGCGTTCGCAGTTGCAACGTGAGCAGTCAGTTAGAACTCAACGTCATATTACTCTAGACGAAATTGGAAGAAGAATTGCTTTAGGTGACTTTAAAGAACTTAACATTATCTTGAAAGGTGATGTTGATGGATCTGTTGAAGCATTGACCGATTCGTTCCAGAAATTATCTACAGAAGAAATTCAAGTTAATATTATACATAAAGGTGTTGGTGCGATTACCGAATCTGATGTACTACTAGCTTCTGCGTCTGACGCAATTATTATTGGGTTTAATGTAAGGCCAATGGGTAATGCTAGAGATGTAGCAGAGAAAGAGGAAATTGATATCAGAATGTACTCAATTATCTACGATGCTATTAATGATCTTAAAGATGCTATGGAGGGAATGCTTTCTCCAGAGATTAAAGAGGAGATTACTGGTACTGCAGAGATTAGAGAAACCTTTAAGATATCAAAAGTTGGTACAATTGCTGGTTGTATGGTTACAACAGGTAAGATTTACCGTTCTGCAGGAATGCGTCTTATACGAGATGGTGTTGTTGTCCACACTGGTGAGCTATCTTCTTTGAAACGTTTCAAGGATGATGTTAAGGAAGTAGCTAAAGGTTATGATTGTGGTCTTCAGGTGAAGAACTTCAATGAGATAATGGAGGGAGATATTGTAGAGACCTTCAGAGAAGTAGAAGTTAAGAAGAAGTTGAAATCTAAATAAACCTAGGTTTAGAATAAGATTGAAAGCTTATTAAATAATAAATTGCAAAAAATCGACCTTAACGGGTCGATTTTTTTGGTTTTAATAACATGGCGTCAGGATATTTTTTCCGGACTTCTTTAAATTTTCTTTCGGCATCTAACTTGTTCTGAAATCTCCCAACTCTTACTCGGTATGTGGGGGAATCAAAATCAATTTTGGAAGGAAGGTCAGGAAAATCCTGTTCCACATTATTCTGGAGATTCTGTGCTTTGCTATAAGAACCAAAGCCGACTTGAATGCGATAATAATCCGAACTTTCGTTTGAAGTCTTATATATTTCGATTAAATCTGTGATCTTTTCGTCTTGTTCAATGTTAATTTGGCCTTGTTGGGCATAACTAAATGTTAAAGACGCCATGGTGAAACTAAGTACAAAAATTGTCTTCATTGTAGTGAAATAATTGGGTTTTAATATTTTATGTAAAAGTAGTTTATTCGTAAGTATTCAATAGGGTCGCGTTTTATTTAGAATAATTATAAATTGCGAATTATAGATCCGTTAACATTTTCAAAATAAAGTCTAATGCTTATTTTTGCCTTCGATTTTAGCACTGATAATAACAATATAAGAATTTCTCAAAATGAAATTATCGTGCCAAGATGTCGATAGAAATAAGATTCATATGAAAAAGGTTCCGTACCGCCATTCGATTTCTAAGGTTTTAGGTGTAACTCTATTTGTTTTCCTGTTATTTTCCGTTTCTATATCTGCTCAAGAAGACGGTGCTGCAGACGAAGCTGCTACTGAGGCTGCTGGTGCTGGTGATACGGCGGGAGATCCTGCAAAGGGGAAAGCGCTATTTAATCAAAACTGTGCTGCTTGTCACGCTTTAAATCGTAAAATGACTGGTCCAGCTCTAGCTAATGTAGAGACTAGATTGTCTGACGATGAAGGTTTAGATCGTGAGTGGTTGTATAAGTGGATTAAAAACAGTCCAGGTTTAATTGCTTCTGGAGATTCTTATGCTAAAAAGGTGTACGCAGAGTACAATCAGGCGGCAATGACTCCTTTTCCGACATTTTCAAATGAGGATATAGATAATATTTTAGCTTACACGGCTGCTCCGCCAAAAACAGCTGCTCCGGCCGCTGCTGGTGCAGAAGCTGCTGCGGGTGCTTCTGGAGCTGATGCTTCGGCAGGTATATCTAATGAGATTATATTAGGTGCTCTTGCGCTTGTCTTTGCTCTTTTAGTTGGGATGTTGTTCTTGGTGAATAAAACTCTTAGAAGAATTGCTGAGGCAAACGGAGTTGTTTTGGAAGATGAAGCGTCTTCAAAACGATTGCCTTTGTGGAAAGCTTTTGCTAAAAATCAATTTTTGGTTTTGGTAACTGTTATTTTCTTGTTATTGGGTAGTGCTTATTTTGCATATGGTTGGATGATGCAGGTTGGTGTTGATCAAGGCTATCAGCCAATTCAGCCAATTCATTATTCGCACCGTATCCATGCTGGTGATAATAAAATAGAATGTAAGTATTGCCACTCTTCTGCACGTGTGTCTAAAACTTCTGGTATTCCTGCACTTAATGTGTGTATGAACTGTCATAAATCAATTTACCAAGTTGCTGATGAGACTTTGGAGGAAGGTAAGCGTGAGTATGGTGTTGATTATAACAAAGAGATTAAGAAATTATATGCCGCTGTAGGTTGGGACGAGGAAAATCAAAAATACACAGGTGAAAGCCAGCCAGTAGAATGGGTGCGTATTCATAACTTGCCAGATTTTGCATATTTCAATCACTCTCAACACGTAAGTGTTGCAGGAATTGAATGTCAGCAATGTCACGGTCCTGTAGAGGAGATGGAGATTATGTATCAATTCTCTCCTTTAACTATGGGTTGGTGTATTAATTGTCACCGTGAGACTGAAATTAAAGTTGAGGGTAACGCATACTACGATAAAATTCATACCGAGCTTTTAGGAAATATGGTGTTGAAAAGTTGACGGCCGCACAAATGGGTGGTCTGGAATGTGGAAAGTGTCATTATTAATCGAACTAGAAAGTAGCTAATTACATAAAAACGTATGGCATCAAACAAAAAATATTGGAAGAACGAGGCGGAATTAAATCCGAACGATTCCATTGTTGAGACGCTAAAGCAGAACGAATTTGTTGAACCGATTCCTGTAGATGATTTTTTGGGTGATAAAGAAAGTCTATCCGCTACATCTACTAACAGAAGAGATTTCCTCAAATACGTAGGTTTTAGTACAGCAGCCGCTTCATTGGCTGCCTGTGAAGGACCTGTGCATAAATCTATTCCTTATGTTGTTCAGCCAGAAAATATTATTCCTGGTGTTGCAAATTTTTATGCGACTACTATAGCAAACGGTTTTGACTTTGCAAGTATTCTTATAAAGACAAGAGAAGGTCGTCCAATTAAGGTTGAAAATAATAAAGATGCTAAGGTAGCGGGTTCTGCGAATGCTAGAGTTCAGGCATCTGTACTTTCATTGTATGATAGTACGCGCTTACAGGGTCCCATGGCAAATGGAGAGCCTACTGAATGGTCTGTTTTAGATGCCGCAGTAAAAGCAAAGCTAGGGAGTCTTAAGGGCTCAGGTCAGCAAATTGCATTGTTGACTCAAACTTATGCTAGTCCTTCTACAGATAGACTAATTGGTGATTTAAAGGCTGAATATAGTAATGTAAACCATGTGGTTTATGATGCTATTTCAGAAGATGCAGCCGCTAGTGCTTATGAAGCAAAATACGGTGAGCGTGCATTGGCAGATTATGATTTTGAAAAAGCTGACCTTATAGTTTCTTTCGGAGCGGATTTCTTAGGAGATTGGCAAGGAGGTGGCTATGACGGTGGTTACGCAAAAGGTAGGATTCCTAAGAACGGTAAAATGTCTCGTCACGTACAGTTTGAGGCGAACATGAGTTTGAGTGGAGCAAATGCCGATAAGCGTGTGCCTTTAACTCCAATGCAACAGAAAATAGCTTTGGCTCAGTTGTATGCTAAGTTAAACGGAACAAGTGTTGGTGGTGAACTTTCTGAGAATGTTCAAAAGACCATTGACGACGTTGCTGCTGAAATACGAAAAAATAAAAGTGGAGCTGTAATTGTTACAGGTCTAGATGATATAAACGCCCAAACGGTTGTGCTTGCAATAAATGAAATGTTGGGAAGTAAGGCATATGATGCTGCTTCTCCTCGTTATGTTAGGCAAGGTAATGTTAAAGCTGTACAGAAGTTAATATCTGATATGAAAGCGGGCAAAGTTGGCGCGTTACTAGTAGATGGTGTTAACCCTATGTATACGTTGCCAAATTCAGCAGATTTTAAAGAGGGTGTTGAGAAAGTAGGTCTTTCTGTGGTGTTTTCTAATAACTGGAATGAAACTACAGAAGTTGCTCAATATACCGCAGCTGCTAATCATTTCTTGGAATCGTGGGGTGATACTCAGATTAAGAAAGGGCAATACAGTTTAATGCAGCCTACTATTAAAGAGCTTTTTGATACAAGACAGTTTCAGACAGCTTTATTAACTTGGTTGGGTAGTGATAAATCTTACTACGAATACGTAAAGGAAACTTGGAATCAGTCAATTTTGGCTGGTAACGATTGGAGCAAAGCACTTCATGATGGTGTTTATTCTGCTGCAGGTATGACTTTGGCTTCCAGTGCTGATGCTGATCCTGAAAATACGGTTTCTGCTGAAGTAGATAAAGAAGCCGTTAATGTTGTAGAGGAAGTAGTTGCGCAAGCGGGAATTCCTATTGCAACGGCAATTAATAGTTTGGTAAACGCTACAAGTGGTGGCGGTGTTGAGCTTACTTTGTACTCTAAAACGGGTATGGGAGCTGGACAACAAGCAAATAACCCTTGGTTACAAGAATTCCCTGATCCTATTACTAGAGTATCTTGGGATAACTATGTTACCGTTTCTAAGGCAGATGCAGAGCGTTTAGGTTTTGTAAATGAGCATGTAGCTAACGGTGGTTTGGATGGTAGTTATGCCAACGTTACTGTAAATGGTATTGTAGTAAATAATATTCCTGTAATCATCCAGCCAAGGTCAGGCAATTGGTTCTATCGGTCTTTCTTTCGGTTACGGAAGAAAAGTGGGTATGAAAACTGAAATGCAGACTGGTGTAAATGCTTATCCTTTATATCAAGACTTTAATAGTGTGCAAGCTGCTACTATAGAGAAGGCTTCTGGAATGCATGAGTTTGCATGTATTCAGTTGCATAAAACTTTAATGGGTAGAGGAGATATAATTAAGGAGACTACCTTAGAGATTTTCAATACAAAAGATCATTCTGAGTGGAATGAAGTGCCAATGGTTTCATTGGATCATCAAGAAGTACCTGCTACTTCTGTAGATTTATGGGATAGTTTTGATCGTACTATAGGTCATCACTTTAACATGTCAATAGACTTAAACGCTTGTACCGGTTGTGGTGCTTGTGTTATTGCATGTCATGCTGAGAACAACGTACCGGTAGTAGGTAAAGAAGAAGTTAGAAAGAGTAGGGATATGCACTGGTTGCGTATCGATAGATATTATTCTTCAGAAGATACTTTTGAAGGTGATAATATCAAGAAGGATGAATTTGATGGCTTAACTGGTGAGAAAGGTTCTTTAAGTGGTTTTGGTGAGTTGGAGCATCCAGCAGCTAATCCTCAAGTTGCTTTTCAGCCTGTAATGTGTCAGCATTGTAATCACGCACCATGTGAAACAGTTTGTCCGGTTGCGGCAACATCACATAGCCGTCAAGGTCAGAACCATATGGCGTATAACCGTTGTGTAGGTACAAGATACTGTGCTAACAACTGTCCGTACAAAGTGCGTAGGTTTAACTGGTTCTTGTATAACAACAATGACGAGTTTGATTACCACATGAACAATGACTTGGGCAAGATGGTGTTGAATCCTGACGTAAACGTTCGTTCAAGAGGGGTTATAGAAAAATGTTCTATGTGTATTCAGAAGACTCAAAAGTCTATCTTAGATGCTAAAAAAGATGGACGTCTTGTTAAAGATGAAGAGTTTCAGACAGCGTGTTCTTCTGCATGTAGTACAGGGGCTATAGTCTTTGGAGATGTTAATGATAAGGAAAGTGAAGTTTCCGAATTGGTAGAGAGTAACCGTATGTACCATTTGTTGGAGCATGTAGGAACCAAGCCAAATGTGTTCTATCATGTTAAGGTAAGGAACACGATCGAAGCATAAAACCGTATTTAAGTAAACAACTATAATAGAATTATATGGCGTCGCATTACGAAGCACCTATACGAAAGCCCTTAGTTGTCGGGGATAAAGGCTACCACGATGTTAGTGTGGATATAGCCGCTCCGGTTGAGGGTAGGGCCAATAAGCATTGGTGGATTGTGTTTTCCATTGCCTTAGTGGCATTTCTTTGGGGTGTTGGTTGTATTATTTATACAGTCTCTACCGGTATTGGAACATGGGGTTTGAACAAGACCGTTAACTGGGCTTGGGATATTACTAACTTTGTTTGGTGGGTAGGTATCGGTCACGCGGGTACCTTAATATCCGCGGTACTATTATTGTTCCGTCAAAAATGGAGAATGGCTATTAACCGTTCAGCAGAGGCAATGACTATTTTCTCTGTTGTACAGGCGGGTCTTTTCCCAATTATTCACATGGGTCGTCCTTGGTTGGCGTACTGGGTATTACCTATTCCTAACCAATTTGGTTCGCTATGGGTAAACTTTAACTCACCGTTACTTTGGGATGTATTTGCAATTTCAACATACCTATCTGTATCATTAGTTTTCTGGTGGACAGGTTTGCTTCCAGATTTTGCTATGATTCGTGATAGAGCGGTACTTCCTTTTCAAAAGAAGATATATGGTCTTTTAAGTTTTGGATGGAGTGGTAGAGCTAAAGATTGGCAACGTTTTGAAGAAGTATCATTGGTTTTGGCCGGTTTAGCTACACCACTTGTACTTTCTGTGCATACCATTGTATCTTTTGACTTTGCAACGGCAGTAATCCCAGGATGGCATACAACAATATTCCCACCTTACTTTGTTGCAGGTGCAATTTTCTCTGGATTCGCAATGGTGAACACCCTTTTGATTATCATGCGTAAAGTATGTCACTTAGAGGATTATATTACTGTTCAGCATATTGAGTTAATGAACATCGTTATCATGTTAACAGGTTCTATTGTAGGGTGTGCTTACATCACAGAGCTGTTTATGGCGTGGTATTCTGGTGTTGAATATGAGCAATATGCATTCTTGAACAGAGCAACTGGACCTTACTGGTGGGCTTATTGGTCAATGATGACTTGTAATGTTTTCTCTCCACAGTTTATGTGGTTTAAAAAATTGCGTACAAGTATCATGTTCTCATTTGCAATATCTATTGTAGTGAACATAGGTATGTGGTTTGAGCGTTTTGTAATTATTGTTACTTCGCTTCACCGTGATTACCTTCCGTCTTCATGGACTATGTTCTCTCCAACGTTTGTAGATATAGGTATTTTTGTAGGTACTATTGGGTTCTTCTTTGTGTTGTTCTTATTATACGCTAGAACATTCCCAGTAATTGCTCAAGCAGAGGTTAAGTCTATCCTGAAATCATCAGGAAGCAAGTATAAGAAATTGAGAGATGCAGGTCAGCCACTATATCAGATTACTAAATTAACTGATACGGCTGCTAAAGAAGAAGTTATTACTGATGATGTTTTGATGGGTGAAGTTGTTCCTCAGCAAGATACTAGTGAAAGTGTATCGGAGCTTTTAAGTACCATTGGTAAATTTGATGCTACTAAAGAGACGGCAGATAACCTTAAAGAAATCAAAGGTGTTGGACCGCAGATGGAAGCAACTCTTAATGGAATTGGAATTTTCACTTTTGCCCAAGTAGGTAGAATGACCAATAAAGAGTATGATTTGTTAGATTCAATTACGGAATCGTTCCCAGAGTAGGGCACAAAGAGATGATTGGGCAGGTCAAGCAAGATTATTAAACAATAAGAAACAATAGCTATGGCATCTAAAGCGATACATGCATATTATGATGATGATGACGTCCTAATGCTTGCCGTTAAAAGGGTAAAAGCAGCCAAGCATCACATCGAAGAAGTATATTGTCCATTTCCTGTTCATGGTTTGGACAAAGCAATGGGTCTGGCTCCGACTCGTATTGCCATTACATCGTTCATTTACGGCTGTATTGGTCTTTCTGTAGCTACTCTTATGATGAATTATATCATGATAGAAGATTGGCCTCAGGACATTGGTGGTAAGCCAAGTTTTAGTTATATAGAGAATATGCCTTCTTTCGTTCCAATTATGTTCGAGCTTACGGTTTTCTTTGCAGCTCACTTGATGGTTATAACCTTTTATATGAGAAGTCGTTTATGGCCTTTTAAAGAAGCTGAAAATCCAGATGTCCGTACTACTGATGACCATTTTTTAATGGAAATTGATATTCATGACAATGAGAAAGAATTGAAGGATCTGTTGTTGGATACAGGGGCAGTAGAGATAAACATAGTTGAAAAAACCAGTCATTAAATATGAACAGTTTTAGCAAAATAGGAATCGTTTTTGGGTTGCTACTGTGTGTTACGGCTTGCGCCGATAAGAACAGTCCCAACTATCAATATATGCCTAACATGTACGAGCCGGTTGGTTACGAGGCCTACGGAGAGGTAGACTTCCTTCCAAATCGTCAAGAGGCTATGGCTCCGCCAGCAAATACAATTTCACGTGGATGGATACCTTATAGGTATGAGAACACACCTGAAGGTAAAGAGTTGGCAAGAATTCAAAAAAGTCCTTTAGATTCATTGAATATGGAGGAGGATTTGGCCGTTGGTGGTCAGTTGTATACCATATATTGTGCTATTTGTCACGGTGATAAGGGAGATGGGCAAGGTACACTAGTTAAGAGAGAGAAGATTTTGGGAGTTCCAAAATATTCGGATCCAGCTAGGAATATTACAATTGGTACTACTTACCATACTATTCATTACGGATTGAACTCCATGGGCTCCTATGCGTCTCAGATGAATACAAAAGAGATGTGGCAAGTTTCAGAGTACGTGATGAAATTGAAACAAGACTTAACTAAATAATACTTAGAAAAGGGATATGTATACGTTTTCAAACAAATTAAAGATCGGTTCCTTTATTTTAATGGCTCTTGGGATACTAGGTATTGCTATCGGATTCATATCGGCACCTAGTACAGTCGAGGAGGCAAAAGCTATAGTTGCCAGTCATGGTGATGGGCACGGAGATGCACATGGTGCAGTTGATGCGCATCAGGTAACCGCTCATGAAGTTTCTACGGAAGCTCACGGAGAAGCTGCCGAAGCACATGGAGGGTCTCATGATTCTTCTCACGATGAACACCTTTTACATCAATTACAGAACAAGCCATGGGCAGCATTATATGTTGCGGCATTCTTTTTCTTTATGATTGCTTTAGGTGTATTGGCTTTTTATGCCATACAGAGGGCCGCCCAAGCGGGTTGGTCTCCTTTGCTTTTTAGAGTAATGGAAGGTATAACGTCTTATTTGGTACCTTATGTGGTATTATTGTATTCGTGATATTAGCCTTATCTATGTTTCACATGAATCACCTTTTTGTATGGGCTGATGCTGATGTTGTTGCAAATGATCACCTTTTGCAAGGGAAATCAGGTTACTTAAACCCTACATTCTTTTTGATTCGTGCAGCTATATTTTTGGGAGGATGGATATTTTATAGAGAATACTCTAGGAAATTATCATTGAAACAAGATGAATCCGATGATAATTCTAGTTTTAAATTAAACTTCAGAATATCTGCAGCTTTTTTAGTTTTTTATCTGATTTCAGAATCAATTATGTCTTGGGACTGGATTATGAGTGTTGATCCTCACTGGTTCAGTACACTATTCGGATGGTACGTTTTTGCTAGTATGTTTGTATCTGGTATTACTGTAATAGCTATGGTAACTATATACTTAAAGTCTAGAGGATATTTGCCAGATGTAAATGATAGTCATATACATGATTTAGCTAAATTCATGTTCGGTATCAGTATTTTTTGGACGTACCTTTGGTTTTCGCAATTCATGTTGATTTGGTATTCTAACATTCCTGAAGAGATTACATATTTCATAACAAGAATAGAAGATTATAGATTGCCGTTCTTTGGGATGATTGCAATGAACTTTTTGTTCCCTGTATTACTTTTAATGAATAGCGATTATAAGCGTCTTAACTGGTTTGTTATCATGGCAGGTGTTGTTATTCTTGGAGGGCATTACATGGACATTTTCAATATGATTATGCCATCAACTGTAGGTGACCAATGGTTTATAGGTATTCCTGAAATAGGAGCTGTACTTTTCTTTGCAGGCTTATTTATTTTCTGGGTGTTCCGTGCTTTGACAACTGCGCCTTTACAGCCTAAACGTAATCCGTTTATTGAGGAAAGCAGACATTTTCATTATTAGTATTTTTAACGTATAATAGTAGAACATACGATGACTACATTATTGACTTTAGTGGTTTTGGCCCTTGTGGCGATAGCGATTTGGCAGATGACGAAGATTTTCGAATTGTCGCAGCTCAAGGCCGAAAATTCTCAAATAGCCAACGATTCGGATAACAAGACGAACGGATACCTTCTGTTTGCATTTCTTATCTTCATCTACGGAATTACAATTTTCAGTTTCTGGAAATATTCTAAATTCTTGCTTCCTGAAGCAGGTTCTGCACATGGTGCCGAATATGATTCACTAATGTTGGTGTCTTTCGTAATCATTTTTATGGTTCAAACACTTACGCAGGGATTATTACATTATTTTGGTTACAAGTATCGTGGGGTAAAGGGTAAAAGAGCTCTTTTCTTTGCAGATAGTGATCGTTTAGAATTTATATGGACTATTATTCCGGTCATTGTTTTATCTGGTCTTATTCTTTGGGGATTGTATACGTGGACTACTATAATGGATATTAACGATGACGATGATCCTTTAATTGTAGAGCTTTATGCACAGCAATTTAACTGGACTGCTAGATATGGCGGCGAAGATAATGTCCTTGGTAAAGCTAACGTTAGAATGATTGATATTGACAAAGCCAATGTTCTTGGTTTAGATGAATCTGATACGTATGCTGCTGACGATATTATTGTAAAAGAACTTCATTTACCGGTAGGTAGAAAAGTAAACTTTAAAATGCGTTCTCAAGACGTATTGCACTCTGCATATATGCCTCATTTTAGAGCGCAGATGAATTGTGTTCCTAGTATGATTACGCAATTTTCTTTTACACCTATATATACTACAGAAGAGATGAGGCAAAATCCAGATGTAGCGGATAAGGTAAAACGTACGAATATAATCAGAGCTGAAAGAGCTTCTAAGGGGGAGGATAATTCTGACCCTTGGGAATTTGATTATATCTTGCTTTGTAATAAAATATGTGGAAAGTCTCACTATAACATGCAAATGAAAATTATTGTTGAGACGCAAGAGGAGTATGATGCTTGGATAGCTGAACAGAAAACCTTTGGGCAGAGTGTGATGGGTCAGGCATCAACAGATGAATTCAATAATATTGAGTCCGCTACTGCTGTTAATTAATACGCACTAACGTATTAGTAATAGGTTGTCGGGAAGAGCTTTGAAAGAAAATTTTAAAATTAAAGAATAACAAATATGTCTGTTACTGCAAATGCACAGGTTGATGATCATGCACATGACGATCACGAGCATCACCACAAACAAACCTTTGTAACCAAATATATATTTAGTCAAGATCATAAAATGATCTCTAAACAATATTTGATTCTTGGTGTATTCGTTATGGGGGCAATTGGTATTGCAATGTCTCTTTTGTTTCGAATGCAATTGGCTTGGCCTGGAGAATCTTTTTCTGTCTTTGAGGCTTTATTAGGGAAATGGGCACCAGAAGGTGTTATGGATGCAGATGTATACTTAGCGTTAGTTACCATACATGGTACTATCATGGTGTTCTTTGTATTAACTCAGGGCTTAAGTGGAACGTTTAGTAACTTGCTTATTCCGTTACAGATTGGTGCCAGGGATATGGCATCAGGTTTCATGAACATGTTGTCCTTCTGGATGTTTTTCGTTTCATGTATCATAATGTTATCTTCCTTATTTTTGGAAGCAGGACCAGCTGCAGCAGGATGGACAATTTATCCTCCATTAAGTGCTTTACCTATGGCTCAACCAAGGTTCTGGTATGGGTATGACGCTTTGGTTGGTAGCAATGGCAATATTTATTGCTTCATCACTTATAGGGTCTTTGAATTACGTGGTAACGGTAATTAACCTTCGTACGAAGGGGATGTCTATGACAAGATTACCTTTAACTATTTGGGCATTTTTTGTAACAGCTATTATTGGTATTATATCGTTCCCTGTATTATTATCAGCTGCATTATTGTTGATAATGGATAGAAGTTTTGGTACATCATTCTTCTTGTCCGATATATTCATACAAGGTGAAGTTTTACATTACCAAGGTGGTTCTCCTGTGTTATATGAACACCTTTTCTGGTTCTTGGGTCACCCTGAGGTTTACATTGTAATTTTACCAGCAATGGGTATTGTATCTGAGGTAATGGCGGTAAATGCTAGAAAACCTATTTTTGGATATCGTGCAATGATTGCCTCTATTTTGGCAATTGCTTTCTTATCGACTATCGTTTGGGGTCACCATATGTTTATCTCTGGTATGAACCCGTTCTTAGGATCGGTATTTACATTTACGACTTTATTAATTGCTATACCATCTGCAGTAAAAGCCTTTAACTGGATTACTACACTTTGGAAAGGTAACCTACAATTGAATCCGGCCATGTTGTTTTCAATTGGTATGGTTTCTACCTTTATTACTGGGGGGCTTACAGGTATTGTTTTAGGTGATAGTACATTGGATATTAATGTTCATGATACGTATTTTGTAATTGCTCACTTCCACTTGGTAATGGGTATATCTGCACTATACGGTATGTTTGCTGGTATTTACCACTGGTTCCCTATAATGTTCGAAGGTAAAATGATGAACAAGAACTTAGGCTATGTCCATTTCTGGATTACTGCTGTTGGTTCGTATGGTATATTCTTTCCAATGCACTTTGTAGGTATGGCAGGTGTTCCAAGACGTTACTATGAGAATACAGCTTTCCCTATGTTTGATGAATTGACAGATATTCAGGTATTGATGACCGTGTTTGCAATCATTACAGCAAGTGCACAACTTATATTTGTGTTCAACTTTGTAAGAAGTATTTTCTACGGTAAAGTTGGACCTAGAAACCCATGGCAAGCAACTACTTTGGAATGGACTACACCGCAAGAGCATATTCATGGTAACTGGCCTTGGTGCTATTCCTGAAGTTCACCGTTGGGCTTATGATTATAGCAAGGTAGATGAGAATGATGAGTATATCATTCCAGGACAAGATTTTGTTCCACAGACAGTGCCATTACAGAAAGATGAAGAAGAGCTTCAGCATTAAATTATAGATTAACTCAAATAAAAATGCCTAACTTTTATAGTTAGGCATTTTTTTTGATACATTTATTTCAGTTCCTTTCCTGATAAGAACAATAAAAGATACATTCGCAGATTATAAGATATTAACCTAACCCACTTGTAACAAAGACACTATACCATGAGAATATCAGTTTTTCTATTTGCTTTATTAATTTCGTTTCAAGCCTTTTCTCAACGCAAACCAAAAATAAAGGGTAACAAAGTAGTAGTAGATGTTTATCAAGAATTGCCACCTTTTCATGCTATTGAATTACGGGATGACCTTGAAATTATATTACATGATTCAACGGAAGAAGGGATAGCGATAACTGCTGATGATAATCTTATTGATGTTCTTAGATTTAAGGTAGAGGATAGTGTTTTGCAAATCAGTTCGTTTTATAATATCACACGAAAGAAGAAGTTAGAAATCACCGTTAATTATATTTATCTAGAATCTATTACTATGTATGATGGTGAGATAGATATGGATGGAGCTATTACTTCAAAAGATCTTTATGTGGATATGCATGAATCATCTAAGTTGAACTTGAATGCAGATGCCGAAGTCTTTAATATTAATATGGAAGGCAATAGTTCAGGTGAATTCAATTTAAAAGGGCAAGAAGTCAATTTGGTGCTTAAAGATAGAATAGACGTTAAAATATTTTCCAATAGTGATTTGAGTAATGTTAAGATGTACAAAAATGCAACGGCCATATTGGAAGGAACTACCTATGAATTATATGCCAATCTTTTAGAGAATTCAAAGATGAAAGGAGAAAAGCTAGAAGCGGAAGCTATTTACCTTACTATAGAAGAATCTGCCGATGCAGATGTTCGTCCAACCAAAACCTTACAACTTACTTCTAGCGGTAGCGCTAAAACGCACTTATATGGTGAAGGCAAGGTAGAGATAATAGATTTTCTAGATACCTCTTCATTGCTTAAAGAAAAATAGTAGAACAATTTATACTCTACTTTGCAATAGGCGCACTCATGCAGTGCTCAGGAATACCAAAGCCATCTACTAAGACTTCAATATGAGGTCTTAGCTCGGTGCATAAGCGTTCTACGCGTTGGCGTATTGCCTTTGATTTGGTTCCGCCAATATAACCTTGTTCTAGATACCACTCTGCATCTTGTCGTATGGTACGTAATGCATGAAGTGTACCCAACTTCTGGAACAAAGCACGATTCTTATCATCTTCTATGGTTTCTACAAAGTCACAATATGTAGTATAGGCCAAGTCGTTACTATAAGCTTTTCCTAAGGCAACTAAATGACTTTGTACTTTTAAAAAGGCTTGGTATGACGGCACTCCCTTTTTTATATAATCTCTAATGCGCATTGCCAATGAATAGGTGAGGCGTCTCGTATGATAATCAAAAGCATGTTTATGAAATTTAGGATTGTACAAATGGTCCTTGTCTATCTTATTTGTGTAGATAGGGTTAATGGTCGTTAACTTATCATTTATTTGTATACCTAGTATTTTCAAAACAGCAGAGAACCCAGCGCTATTAAATTCCGATTTAAAGTCAGATAGAACCCCTTTGGCAGCCAATAATAGCAATACGGTATTATCACCTTCAAAAGTGGTAAAGATATCTACATCTCCTTTTAGGTCTGCTATTCGGTTTTCTAATAGATACCCTTTTCCGCCACAGGCTTCACGACATTCTTGAATAGTGTCGTTCGCGTACCAAGTAATTATCGACTTTAATCCAGCTACCTGAGTTTCTACTTTACGCTTATCTGGTTGGGATGGGTCACAATACTGTTGCATCATCTTGTCAAGAGTAACATGGTACACATAGGCACTCGCTACTAAAGGTGTGAGACGCAATTGATGAGTAGGGTAGTCCATTAAAAGGTCTTCTTGCACTTTTATGCTGTCATTAAACTGTCTTCGCTTTAATGCGTGTTTAATAGCAACGGCTAAAGCGAATTTAGTGCCTCCTAGGCCTGCTCTTGCTACACAAATTCTTCCGCCTACCAAAGTTCCCAACATGGTAAAGAAACGCTTGTTAGGGTTTTTTATGTCCGAATAGTAGGTGCCATCTTCTTTGATGTCCCCATATTTATTCAATAAATTTTCTCTAGGTACAGCTACTTGGTTAAACCATATTTTACCATTATCAACTCCGTTAAGACCCAATTTGTAGCCATTGTCTTCCACGATTACACCGGGCAAAAGCTCATGTTTCTCATTTCTGAGTGGAACGAGAATAGCGTGTACGCCTTCGTTTTTTCCGTTAACAATAAGTTGGGCGAATACGGAGGCCATCTTGGAATGTAATGCATTGCCAATATATTCTTTGTTGTCGTTTTTTATGGGGTATGAATAACGATTTGGTTTGTCTTGTTGTCGTAAGTGGCAGTTGTTTTAATGCCACGCACATTGGAACCGTGGCCTGTTTCGGTCATGGCAAAGCAGCCCAAGATTTCTGTCTTGCCTGTTTTTGATAAATACTGGTCGTGGTGTTTTTTTGTTCCTAATTTTTGTATGCTTCCGCCAAAGAGTCCAAATTGAACACCGAATTTTATTGATAGGCTACCATCGGCAAACATCATATTCTCGAACATATAGGCATAGCCTTCCATATCATTGGCTCCGCCGTAAGCTTCTGGGTATGCCATGGCACCATAGCCTCTATCTGCTAAAAACTTTACTTGGTTCAGAACAACCTCTCTAAAGTCTTCTTTGTTTCTATGAACGTCCCATTTAAAAATAGGGTTTGCAAGCACCTCTCTAAAATCATCAATGACTTTGGCATGCTTTCCTTTTAAAATAGTATCAATTTCATTTGCATTATAAAAATCGGAGGTAGCTTCATGGGCTACTTCCACATCAAAGAGATGGTTGTAGTGGTTAGGTTGAATGCCTAACTGTATTTCAATATGTTTTAATTGTTCGTTAAATGGACAGTCGCCTTTATAGTGGGAAACTACTTTTTGACTGAAAGTAGCTAAAGGGTACGTTTCACTTTCAACCAATTTTACTGCCGAGTTAGAAATCGTCTGTTTCCATTTTTTTAGTTCCGAATTGGGAGGCGGGTTACTGGTATCTAGCCATGCAAGTAACTGTATCCTATTTTTCTCAGATAGGGTTTTGTCTGCATCTATAGCATTTTGTACTACATTGATTTCTGATGCCGTAAGCAGGTCGTCCGACCAGATGACGTAGAAAAAAGGAATGTATTGAAGTATTTCTGAAGCGTAAGTGGAGTCTTGCATGGAATGAAATTACGAAAATTATTTTCACAAAAACTAGGTTTCTTGCTATATAGGAAACGATAGATTAGGGTCATGAAGTATAGTGGGCTTGTTTCTTTTTCTGCTATCTTTGTTTTGATATGAACGAGTACTTAGACGCCGAGGGAGATAATTTCACCCCTGAGGAATTTGATATAGAAAGAGCTTTACGCCCCATAAGTTTTGATGACTTTACGGGCCAAGAGCAAGTGTTGGAGAATTTAAAGGTTTTTGTGGAAGCGGCCAACCAAAGGGGAGAAGCGCTAGATCACACCTTGTTTCATGGCCCTCCAGGTTTAGGTAAAACCACTTTGGCACATATTCTGGCGAGTGAATTGGGAGTGGGGATCAAAATTACTTCTGGTCCAGTTTTAGACAAACCGGGCGATCTTGCTGGTCTGCTTACCAATTTAGATGAGCGAGATGTCCTTTTTATTGATGAAATCCATCGGTTAAGTCCAATTGTAGAGGAGTACCTGTATTCTGCAATGGAAGATTATAAAATTGATATTATGATTGAGTCGGGTCCTAATGCCCGATCTGTACAGATAAATTTGAATCCGTTTACGCTAATAGGGGCTACCACTAGATCAGGGTTGTTAACAGCACCCATGCGTGCACGTTTTGGTATTCAGAGCCGTTTACAATACTATTCTACAGAGTTGCTTTCAACAATTGTTGAGCGTAGTGCAGAAATTTTAAAAGTGGCAATTACCCAAGATGCCGCAATTGAGATTGCAGGCAGGAGTAGGGGAACACCTAGAATCTGTAATGCCCTATTGAGAAGAGTGCGTGATTTTGCTCAGATAAAAGGGAATGGTAGTATTGATATGGAAATCTCAAAGTTCAGTCTAAAAGCATTGAATGTTGATGCGCATGGTCTGGACGAGATGGATAATAAGATTCTAACTACAATCATAGATAAATTTAAAGGAGGCCCTGTTGGTATAACTACGCTGGCTACGGCAGTTTCTGAAAGTGCCGAAACTATTGAAGAAGTATATGAACCCTTTTTAATACAACAAGGTTTTATCATGCGAACGCCACGTGGTCGTGAAGTAACTGATTTGGCCTATAAACACTTGGGAAGGCTCAAAGGCGGAGTACAACCTGGGCTGTTTTAATATGAACTCCAAAGAGAAATACTCAGAACTAATTAAAACCGAAGCCAAGCGCCTCGGTTTTTTGTCCTGTGGTATTTCTAAAGCCGATTTTTTAGAAGAGGAAGCTCCTCGACTTGAAAAATGGTTAAATAATAACATGAACGGCGAAATGTCGTACATGGCCAATCATTTTGATAAACGACTAGACCCACGTTTATTGGTTGATGGCGCTAAGTCCGTTATTTCTTTGTTGCTCAATTATTATCCTGAAGAAACACAGGAAGATGACACGTATAAAATATCTAAGTATGCCTATGGGCATGATTATCATCACGTCATTAAATCAAAATTACGTGAACTTCAAAATTTCATCTCCGAAAATATAGGTGAGGTAGGAGGAAGGGCTTTTGTAGATTCTGCTCCGGTACTGGATAAGGCGTGGGCTGCAAAAAGCGGATTAGGTTGGATAGGCAAGCACAGTAATTTGCTCACCCAGCAGGTAGGCTCTTTTTATTTCATTGCCGAACTTATTGTTGATTTGGATTTAGAATATGATACTCGTGTTACGGACCACTGTGGTACCTGTACCGCCTGTATAGATTCTTGCCCAACGGAGGCTATTGTTGAGCCGTATGTAGTGGATGGCAGTAAATGTATTTCATACTTTACCATAGAGCTTAAAAATGAAATTCCAACGGAGTTTGAAGGTAAGTTTGATGATTGGGCCTTTGGCTGTGATGTGTGTCAAGACGTGTGCCCTTGGAACCGTTTTTCAAAACCACATAGAGAGCCATTATTTAATCCTCACCCAGAGTTATTATCAATGTCAAAAAAAGATTGGGAAGAAATTACCGAGGATGTGTTTAGAAAGGTTTTTCAGAAATCTGCAGTAAAACGAACAAAATTCTCTGGTTTGCAGCGAAACATCAAGTTTTTAAAATAACTGTTCATCCAACGAAAACGTTAGAGTTCGTCAACTTTTAGATTTTACTGTTAAGTTCTTTCCAGTGGAGGATTTATTGTTCTATCTTGTTAGGTAGTTTTTAGACCAAAACCAACTTCAAATGAACTTTATTAAAAAACCTAGCTTAAGTTTTTGGCAGATTTTCAATATGAACGTGGGCTTTCTCGGCATTCAGTTTAGTTTTGGACTTCAGCAAACTGCAATCAATCCTGTTTTTCTATTTTTAGGTGCTCCAGAAGATATGTTGCCTATTTTAAATATAGCGGGACCGGTTACGGGATTAATAATTCAACCTATAATAGGAGCTATATCAGATAAAAGCCTGGTCACCTCGTTTTGGTAGGCGTAAGCCCTTTTTCTTAATTGGAGCCATCATAGGAAGTATCTGTTTATTCGCATTTCCATTAAGTCCGGCCTTATGGTTCGCCGTAGGTCTACTGTGGATTTTAGATGTGGGAAACAATATGGCCATGGAACCTTACCGTGCTTTTGTGGGAGACAAATTACCTGAAAAGCAATTGAGTCTTGGATATCAAATGCAAAGTTTATTTGTTGGTGCCGGTATTGTTTTGGCCAATGCCTCAATTTTTTTATTTCAAGATTGGTTCAGTGTAGATGATGTTGTAGATATGGCAGGTTCCATTCCAAAATGGTTGTACTATTCCTTTTTCATTGGCGCCTTCTTATCGGTAGCTACCATTCTGTGGTCAGTTTTGAAAACACCTGAAATTCCACCGTCAGAAGAAGAGCTTGAAGAGATAAAAGCGCATAAGGCAATGTCATATGGTCAACGGTTCAATATGCCTTTCGTAGAGATAACGAAAGCAATTAAAGAAATGCCTTCTTTCATGTGGAAGCTCTCGGTAGTTTATCTTTTTCAGTGGTACGCCCTTTTTGTGTATTGGCAGTTTATAACACCTTTGTTCATGAGTACAATGGGTTTTAATCTTTCCGAAGCGGCTGCTCAGTCTGCAAAAATGAGTACTACGTACAATATTACAACTATGATTGTGGCTTTGGCTTTGGTTCCATTAGCCCTTAAATATGGAAGTAAAAAAATCTATGCGGCAAGCTTACTGGGAACCGGTCTTGCACTTTTTGCTATCCCGTATATTTCCGATTCAATTTATGTGTTATTTCCGATGGTTTTCTTTGGTATAGGATGGGCGGCAATGATGGGTATACCTTATACCATGGTGGCCAAGATTGTTCCACAAGATAGGAGAGGCGTGTATATGGGTATTTTAAATATGATGATTGTTATTCCCATGGGTATAGAAACGGTAACATTTGGGCCTATTTTTAAAAACCTTCTTGGGGGTAATGCTGTCAACGCAATTCTATTTGCAGGTACGTTTTTTATCCTTGCCAGTATATTTTCATTACGGTTAAACGTAAAAGCTGATAAGGAGGGGTAAATTGCTTAAAACCTGGTTTTGTTGTGTAGCAGATTGTCTTCTTGAAAAATTATACGGTTCACGCGCTACACTTATCCGTTGAATACTCTTAAATTTGTTTTCTAAAATCTAATGGACTTATGGGCAATGAAAAACTGAGAAGGGAAGCATTAATATATCATGCTAAACCGCAGCCTGGAAAATAAAAATCGTTCCTACAAAACCGTATTCTACACAACGCGATCTGGCTTTGGCCTATTCGCCGTAAGTGTGGCAGAACCTTGTCTTTGAAATTGCAAAGGATAAAGAGAATGTATATAAGTATACCTCTAAAGGTAATCTTGTTGCTATAATATCTAACGGTACCGCTGTTTTGGGTCTGGGCAATATTGGTCCAGAAGCTTCTAAACCTGTTATGGAAGGTAAAGGATTGTTGTTCAAGATTTTTGCTGATATAGATGGCATAGATATAGAGGTTGATACTGAAGATGTAGATAAATTTGTTGAGACTGTAAAAATGATAGCTCCTACTTTTGGGGGTATCAATTTAGAGGATATAAAAGCCCCGGAAGCTTTTGAAATAGAAAGAAGGCTAAAAGAAGAGCTTAATATTCCGGTGATGCATGATGATCAACATGGTACGGCAATTATTTCAGCCGCAGCATTACTAAATGCCCTTGAATTATCTGAAAAGAAAATGGAGGAGGCACGTATAGTAATAAGTGGCGCTGGTGCTGCAGCTGTATCTTGTACCAAGTTGTATAAGGCATTTGGAGCTAAAGCCGAAAATATTGTCATGTTAGACAGTAAGGGGGTTATTAGAAAAGATGCTGAGAATTTATCGGCTTCTAAAAAAGAATTTGCAACAGATAGAAAAATAGATACGCTTTCTGAAGCAATGGTAGATGCAGATGTATTTGTAGGATTATCTATCGCTAATATTGTAACTGCAGACATGTTAATGTCAATGGCTAAAAATCCTATTGTGTTTGCAATGGCCAATCCTGATCCAGAGGTAAGTTATGATTTGGCTGTAAAGACTCGTAAAGACATTATTATGGCTACGGGGCGCTCAGATCATCCTAATCAGGTGAACAACGTACTAGGTTTTCCTTTTATTTTTAGAGGAGCTCTAGATGTTCGTGCTACAACTATTAATGAAGAGATGAAAATGGCCGCTGTTAAAGCATTGGCCGAACTTACCAAGCAACCTGTTCCAGAGCAAGTAAATATTGCTTATGGCGAAACAAGGTTGACTTTTGGTAAAGAATATATAATTCCAAAACCTTTTGATCAGCGTTTGATAGCTGAAATTCCACCTGCCGTAGCTAAAGCTGCAATGGATAGTGGTGTGGCTAAGAATCCTATTGAAGATTGGGGTCGTTACAAAGAGGAGTTATTACAACGTTCTGGTAATGACAATAAAGTGGTGCGTTTATTGCACAACCGGGCAAAAATGAATAAAAAACGTATTGTTTTTGCTGAGGCTGACCATTTGGATGTACTTAAGACTGCGCAAATTGTTTATGAAGAAGGTATTGCAGAACCTATTCTTTTAGGGCGAAAAGAGGTTATTCTAGAGTTAAAAAAGGAGATAGATTTTAATGCTGATATAGAAATTTTAGATCCGACTTCTAACGAGTTCGATGAAAAACATATACGCTACGCGACCAAGTTCTGGGAAAGCAGAAAAAGAAGTGGTACCACACTTTATAGCGCTAAAATAAGAATGAGACAGCGTAACTACTTTGGTGCTATGATGGTACTTGAAGGAGATGCGGATGGAATGATTTCTGGGTATTCAAGAGCCTATCCAACGGTAGTAAAACCTATTCTTGAGGTTATAGGTAGAGCTTCAAACGTTAAGAAGGTATCTACCGTAAACATCATGATTACCGATAAAGGACCTTTATTCTTATCCGATACTTCTATAAACATTGATCCAACTGCAGAAGAGATTGCAGAGATAGCGCAGAATGCAGCAAATGTTGCGTCTACTTTTGGTTTTGAACCTGTATTGGCTTTGTTGTCTTATGCAAACTTTGGTTCATCTAGCCATCCTCATGCTAAAAAAGTAAGAGAAGCGGTTAGAATTTTACATGAAAGAAATCCTGATTTGGTAGTTGATGGTGAGATTCAAACGGATTTTGCATTGAATAAGGAATTATTACAGAGTCAGTTTCCTTTTTCTAAACTAGCTGGCAAGAAAGTCAATACCTTGATTTTTCCTAACCTAGAAGCTGCAAACATCACTTATAAATTATTGAAAGAATTAAACCAGTCAGATAGTATCGGTCCAATCATGGTTGGTCTAAGAAGATCAGTTCATATTCTTCAATTAGGAGCAAGTGTAGATGAAATGGTAAATATGACGGCGGTTGCGGTTATAGATGCCCAAGAAAGAGAAAAAAGGAAAAAGGCCAAATCAACACAGGCTAAATAAAAAGTGATTGTCCGGCTGTCATGGCCGGACAAAATAACCCCAAAACCACACCGGACATGATAACCCATCTTAAAGGCAAACTTGTAGAAAAGAATCCAACATATGTAGTAATAGAATGTGGTGGAGTGGGGTATTTTGTAAATATTTCTTTGAATACTTTTTCTAAAATAGGGGATTCAGAGAGTATTAGTTTATTCACCCATCTTCAGGTGAAGGAAGATTCACACACGTTATTCGGTTTTTCTGAAAGGTCTGAACGTGAAATTTTTCGTCTTTTATTATCGGTTTCCGGTATAGGTTCAAGTACAGCAAGAACCATGCTTTCTTCATTGGAACCTGCTCAAATTAGAGATGCTATTGCTAATGGGGACGTGCCTACAATTCAATCTATCAAAGGCATAGGAGCCAAAACAGCCCAAAGGGTAATCCTAGACCTTCGTGACAAGATTTTAAAAGTTTACGATATAGGCGAAGTTTCCGCACTTGCGAACAATACTAATAAAGAAGAAGCGTTATCTGCTTTAGAGGTTCTTGGCTTTGTAAGAAGACAAGCCGAAAAGGTAGTTGATAAAGTACTCACCCAAGATCCCTCGCTCAGCGTAGAGAACATAATTAAACTTGCGCTTAAAAATTTATAACAAGTTTGAAAACAGGGGCCAAACTATTTCTTAAATCACCATTTAAGCTTACACTCCTATTTTTATTTTTGATTGTTTCTTCGAGTATATCGTATGCTCAAGAAACCGAAAATGAAGGTAGTGAAGAGCAAGAAGTGGATTCCGTAAAGACCGGTTTTTCTTTGGGTAAACTCAAAATGGAAAATCCGGAAAGTATTGTTTCTAAATACGACTACGACACAAACCTTAACATGTACATCTATTCTGAGAAGGTAGGTGATTTTGATATTGGGTATCCTGTAATTCTAACGCCAGAGCAATATTACAAACTGGTACAAGAAGAAGGGATAAAGGGTTACTTTAAAGAAAAATCAGATGCTTACTCAGGCAAGAAAGAAGGTAGTGAAGAAGCTCGAAAAAATTTACTTCCTAACTTTTACGTAAACAACAGCTTCTTTCAATCTATTTTTGGAGGTAATACCATAGAAGTAATACCGCAAGGTTCTGTTGCAATGGATTTAGGTGTTATTTGGCAGAAAAATGACAACCCTTCCTTATCTCCAAGAAACCGTACCAATCTTTCTTTTGATTTTGATCAGCGTATTAGTTTAAGTATGCTAGGTAAAATTGGTGAACGTTTGCAGGTAACCGCAAATTATGATACAGAAGCCACTTTTGATTTCCAGAATATTGTAAAATTAGATTATACGCCAACTGAGGATGATATTATCCAGTCTATTGAAGTAGGTAACGTAAATATGCCGCTAAACAGTTCTTTAATAACTGGGGCGCAAAGTCTTTTTGGAGTTAAAACCCAGCTTCAATTTGGTAAAACTACAGTTACAGCAGTGTTTTCTGAGCAACGTTCGCAAAACAACACGGTTGTTGCGCAAGGTGGTGGTACGGTTAACGATTTTTCTGTTTCAGCGCTTCAGTATGATGAAGACAAGCATTTCTTCTTATCACAATACTTTAGGGATAATTACGATGCGGCTTTAGTCAACTATCCTTATATAAGAAGTCAAGTTCAAATTACCCGTATAGAAGTGTGGGTAACCAACCGTAGTCAACAAACTTTAAACGTTCGTAATATTGTAGGTATACAAGATTTAGGTGAATATGATCCCTTGGTTGCGGGAGATGAAACCACTAGAATTGGCCAAAATGCTCCTGCATCATTTTTTAAAGCAAATACAGGACAGCCAAATGAATTACCACGAAATAACGCAAACAACTATGATCCAGCTTTAATTGGTAAAGGTGGAGCGTTAACAACCAGTATTCGTGATGTAGCTACTATAGAACAAGGTTTTAATGTAGGAGGCTATCTGCCTAATCAAGGTTTTGATTATGCCTATTTAGAGAATGCTAGAAAATTAGAGCAGAGTAGAGATTTTCAATTTAACTCGCAATTAGGGTATATCTCATTGAACCAACGTTTAAGTAATGATGAGGTCTTGGCCGTTGCGTTTCAATATACCTATAATGGTAAAGTTTATCAAGTAGGGGAATTTGCCAATGGAGGGCTAGATGCCACTACGGTTTCAGGTGCTATCGATAATCCTATAATTGAAAACAACACGCTGATTCTTAAATTACTTAAAAGTAATATAACCAATGTATCTGATCCTATCTGGGATTTGATGATGAAGAATATTTATGCTACGGGTGCTTTTAGGTTGAGTGAAGATGATTTTAAGATGAATATTCTTTATTCTAACCCAACACCAAGAAACTATATTACTCCAGTAGAAGATTTTCCAAACCAAACAGATGGAGGCAAGCCTCTTCAAGAGCGTATATTATTAAATGTCTTTAATTTTGATAGGTTGAATGCCTATAATGATGTACAATCTGGTGGTGATGGATTTTTTGATTTTGTTCCATAATCACCGTAGATACCCAAAATGGACAGATAATTTTTACCAAAGTTGAGCCTTTTGGTGAGTATTTATTTAACCGTCTAGGTGATATTGAAGATTATAATACGGAAAGTACGTATAATGCTAACCAAAAGAAGTACGTATTTAGAGATATGTATGTGCAGACAAAATCAGCTGCTTTACAGGATCCTGAAAAAGATAAGTTTTTACTTAAAGGAACTTATAAGTCAGAGGGAAGTAATGGTATTCCTATAGGTGCTTTTAACGTTCCAAGAGGCTCGGTGCGTGTAACCGCTGGTGGAAGACAATTACAAGAGGGTATTGATTATACCGTAAATTATCAGGCGGGTACGGTTCAGATTCTTGATCCAAGCTTAGAAGCTTCAAACACTCCAATTAATATTTCAGTAGAAAATAATGCAGTATTTGGTCAACAAACACGTCGTTTTACTGGCGTGAACGTAGAACATCAGTTCAATAAGAACTTTGTTCTAGGGGCCACTTTATTGAATTTGAATGAAAGACCGCTAACCCAAAAGTCCAATTTTGGAGTGGAGCCGGTAAATAATACCGTATTTGGTTTTAATGGAAATTTCTCAACAGAAGTTCCGTTTTTCACTCGCTTAGTTAATAAGCTTCCTAATATAGATACAGATGTACCGTCTAATCTTTCGGTTCGTGGTGAAGTAGCATGGTTAAAACCTAATTCTCCTAAAAATGCAGATTTTCAAGGGGAAACAACTACGTATTTAGATGATTTTGAAGGTGCACAAGCGTTAATAGATATTCGTTCTTCATTGGGCTGGGCACTAGCAAGTACCCCTGTGGAATTTTTAGATTCACCAACGCAAAAGGGATTGGAAACAGGTTTTGGTAGAGCTAAAACGGCTTGGTATAGTATAGATCCCGTTTTTTATACCAACCAAAGACCTTCTAGTATAAGTGATAACGATATTTCAACAAACGCAACAAGAAGAATATTCATAGATGAGGTTTTTCCGCAAGTTGAAGTGGCACAAGGACAGACTCGTCAGCAGACTACATTAGATTTGGCGTACTATCCTCAAATGAAAGGGCCGTATAATGCAAATGCTAATTTTAATACAGAAGTGCCCAATCAGAAATGGGGTGGTATTATGCGTTCGTTGAGCAGTACTAACTTTGAGCAAGCCAATGTAGAATTTGTACAATTTTGGGTGATGGATCCTTATTTGGAAGGAACAGCTACAAGCCAAGGTGAATTAGTTTTTAACCTAGGTAATATTTCCGAAGATATTTTGTCTGATGGACTTAAACAATATGAAAACGGATTACCTATAGATGGTCAGGGGAGTATTAAGCCAGAAGATCCAATTTGGGGACCTGTTCCAGCAACACAAGCTTTGGTATATGCTTTTGATGTAGATGAAAACAGTCGTGCCCAACAAGATATAGGTTTTGATGGTTTAGATGATGCAGCTGAAGCGGCTATTTATGGTAATGACAATCCTGAAGATCCAGCTTTGGATAACTATGAGTATTTCTTGCAAAGAGAAGGCGGTATTTTAGAGCGTTACTTGAATTTTAACAACCCACAAGGAAACTCTCCGGTAGAAGTAACTAATGATAATAGAGGGTCTACAACATTGCCAGATGTTGAGGATATTGATCGTGACCTTACCATGAATACGGTAAATAGTTATTATGAATATAGAATTCCTATTAAGCCCAACACTACTATTAATGATAAATATGTAACAGATATACGTGATTCACTGGTGCTTTCAGGAACGAGAATTCCAAATGAAAGTACGGTGCGTACGCGATGGATCCAGTATAAAATTCCATTAAGTGATTTTACTGATGCAGTAGGAGGTATCACAGATTTCCGTTCTGTAAGCTCTTTACGTATGTACATGACGGGCTTTTCTAGCGATGTGCTTTTACGTTTTGCCACTCTTGATTTAGTACGAGGTGATTGGAGAACATACACAAAATCTCTTGATGAAGATGATATTAACACAGCGGATGATGCTACTACTTTAGATGTAAACGCTGTAAATATTCAAGAAAATGAAAGCAGGACACCAATTCCCTATGTTCTGCCATAAGGTGTTCTTCGTGAGCAATTGAATAATAACAATACAATAATTCAGCAGAATGAGCAATCACTATCGCTGGTAGTGGAAAATTTGGAGTCGCAAGATTCAAGAGGTGTTTTTAAAAACCTTGAGATAGATGTGCGCCAGTATGAGAAATTGAAAATGTTCATACATGCCGAGAAAATTTTAGAGACCGATAATTATGATGTAGACCAACCGTTAATTGGTTTCCTTAGAATAGGTACAGATTTTACAGAAAACTTTATCAACTAGAGATTCCTTTGGAGTTCACACCTTTTGGTTCAAGTTCAGAAGAAGCAGTTTGGCCGGATAATAATCAAATGGAGATTGTACTGGCGGATCTTAATAAAGTGAAATCGGTTTGGATTTCAGGAACGGACTTAAGTGAGATTAGGTATTTTGAAGTTATAGATGGCGAAGTAGTATCTGTAAATCCACTTTCTGCCAGAACACCGGGTAGATTGCGAATAGGAATACAGGGTAACCCATCTTTGGGAAGTATCCGTAGTATGATGGTGGGTGTAAAAAATGTTAGTAGGACTCCCGCAAGAGGTGAAGTCTGGTTTAATGAATTACGTTTAGCTGGTTTGGATAATGAAGGCGGATGGGCGGCTTTGGCTGCGGTAGATGCCAATTTTGCAGATTTTGCAAATGTTTCAGCAACGGGTAGTACTAGTACCTCCGGTTTTGGTGCTATTGATCAAATGCCTAATGAACGCGCTCGTGAAGATGCTCTTTCATATGATGTAGTCACAAATGTGAACCTAGGGCAATTGCTTCCTAATAAATGGGGAATTCAGCTTCCTTTTAACTATGGTATATCTGAACAAATGATAACCCCAGAGTTTGATCCTGTTTATGATGATTTAAAATTACAGGATAGAATTGATGCAGCGGATAATCCGGATGACGCAAAAGCTATTGAGGAACAAGCTGAGGATTACACTAAGCGAACAAGCATAAACTTTATTGGAGTCCGCAAGGATAGAGGGGAAGAGGCTGATGCTAATTTTTATGATGTAGAAAATTTCACTTTTAACTATTCGTACAACGAAACCAATCATAGAGATTTTGAAATTGCTTCTTTAGAAGACCAGAACGTTGCAACTGGTTTTGTATACAATCACAATTTTAAACCTGTTGAGGTAGCCCCTTTTGCTAAAAACGATTCTTTGTTTACCAGTAGCTATTGGAGATGGCTAAAAGAATTGAATCTTAGTTTATTGCCTACAAGCGTATCTGTTAACTCAAATATAGAAAGGCAATTTAGTCAACAACGTTTTAGGGATGTTGTAGAAGAAGGAGTAGATAAATTAGACTTGCCAACATTACGTCAGAGAAACTATCAGTTTAACTGGCAGTATGCGGTAAACTATAGTCTTACCAAGTCATTGCGTTTAAATATGACGGCAAGTAATAATCACATTGTTCGTAATTATTTTGAAGACCCTTCAGACCCCAATTCCGCAATTGATCAGACATTGGGCTTATGGGACGGTTTCTGGGACTTGGGAGAGCCAAACAGGCATGCGCAACAGTTAGAGTTAAACTATGAACTTCCTTTTAGCAAGATTCCGTTTCTTGATTTTATAAATTCACAATACAGTTATACCAGTAATTTTGACTGGCAACGTGGTGGTGATGCCCTAAGAGAAGTGGCATTAGAAGATATCAATACGGTTCAGAATGCTAGTACGCATAATATTACTGCAAATCTAACCATGCAAAAGTTCTATGACATGCTTGGTCTTAAAAAACGCAGTGGTAAATCAGCTGCACCTAAAGCTTCAATAAGGAAAGATAAAGCTGGAAATCCGGCATCAGGAGAAGAGAAGACTAAAAAGAAAAGTGGCGGTCTTTTTAATACGGCAGTAGATGTGCTTACGATGGTGAAGCGTGTGAACGTAAACTATAATGAGAGTAGAGGTAAAGTATTGCCAGGGTATACGCAGTCTGTTGGTTTTGTAGGGTCGTTAAAGCCCTCAGTAGGTTTTGTGTTCGGTAGTCAGGCAGATGTACGTTTTAATGCGGCAAGAAAAGGATGGTTGACTGGTTTTGAAGAATTTAATGAGCAGTATATTCAGAATGTAAACAGACAGCTAAATATTACTGCAACGGCGCAGCCAACCAAAGATTTGACCATAGATTTATCTGCGGACAGACAATACTCTAACAGCTATCAAGAGAATTTTAGTGTAATACGTAATGTAGACGGCTCATTAGAGTATAACAACCTTTTAGGGAACAACTATGGTAACTTTAGTATATCTACGGTTATGATAGGTACCGTTTTTAATAAGAGTAGTGAGTTTGATTCAGAAACTTTTGAGCAGTTCAAACAGAATCGTCTTATTGTAGCTAAGCGCTTAGTTGCTGATAGGGGCGAGACTTTGAATTTAGACCCTGATACTGGTTTTCCTGAAAAATATGGCAAAACACAACAAGATGTATTGCTTCCAGCTTTCTTTGCGGCGTATACTGGGCAAGATGCAGAGCGCGTAAATTTAGATGCTTTCCGTCAGATACCTATTCCGAACTGGAATTTAAAGTTTACAGGTCTAATGCGTAATAAGTGGTTTAAGAAAAGGTTTCAGCGTTTTTCTCTGAGCCATGGATACCGTGCGGCTTACAGTATTAACTCTTTTCAGACTAATCTTGAGAAAGTACAGTTAGAAAATGACGGGCTATCTACCTTAGATGCGGATACAGGTGATCAAATGTCCGATCTTATCTTAAATAACGTTGTTTTAAATGATGAGTTTAATCCTTTGGTTCGTCTTGATTTTGAAATGAAAAATTCGGTAAGCATCTTGGCAGAGATGAGAACCAGCAGAACCTTGGCGCTTAGTTTTGACAACAATCTTATGACCGAAATGAACGGTAAGGAATATACCGTTGGTTTGGGATATCGTTTTAAAGATGTGAAGTTTGTTACCAATATTGGTGGAAACAAAACTCGGTTAAAAGGAGACTTGAACTTAAAGGCAGATGTAACATTAAGGGATAATATTACCATTATCAGAAACCTAGATATAGATAACAACCAGATTACTTCTGGTCAAAACTTACTATCTATTAAGTTTACTGCAGATTACGCGCTAAGTAAAAACTTAAACGCCTTGTTCTTCTATGACCATTCGTTCTCTCAGTTTGCCGTTTCTACTGCCTTTCCGCAGACTACAATCAACACAGGCTTTACTATCAGGTACAATTTCGGTAATTAATTTACTTTTCAAAGTGCAGAAGAATCGCTAGTAGACTTGCTTTATGGCAGGTTCTCCATATAGAGATAGGTTAATTTCTTTCATTTACTTACCAACTTAGTCTTGTTTTTTTGAATACTCCTTCAGAAAACAATACATTTGTTTTTATAAAAATAAGACCATGAATATACCTGCAGAATTAAAGTATACTAAGGACCACGAGTGGATTAAAATAGACGGTGATATAGCTACCGTAGGCATTACCGATTTTGCTCAAAGTGAGTTGGGTGATATCGTTTATGTTGAAGTAGAGACCGTAGATGAAACTTTGGATAAAGAAGAAGTTTTTGGGACAGTTGAAGCAGTGAAGACGGTTTCAGATTTATTTCAGCCTTTAAGTGGAGAAATCATTGAGTTCAATTCAAAATTGGAAGATGCTCCTGAAAGTGTAAATTCTGACCCTTACGGAGATGGTTGGATGGTCAAAATTAAGATCAGTGATGCCTCTGAAGTAGATAGTCTTTTATCTGCGGATGCTTATAAATCGCTTATTGGTGCTTAAAAACCATAAGTATACGATTGCATTTATTAGCTGGATGGTGTTTGTTACATTTTCTAGCTTAGTTTCTTTCTCAGATACTGATGCAGCAAACATAGATATTCCAAACCTAGATAAGGTAGTTCACTTTTCCTTTTACTTTGGCGCGGCCTTTTTAGCAGTGTTTTTTATTAGAGAAGTGACTAAGGGAAGAATGGCGCTGCGTAAAGCAGTTTTATTAGCCTTGGTTGGAGCTATCTGTTATGGTATAGTTATTGAGGTATTACAGTACAGTTTAACTACAGATCGTCATGGCGATATCTTAGATGCATTAGCAAATAGTGTGGGTGCAATCATGGGGTCATTAGTGGTAAAATCCTTTTTTTCTAAGGAAAGGTGGTTAAAATGGAGGAATTAGTTGCTTGTTAAAGAATTATTTAATTAAATTAGCACACATTAAAATACAAAATTATGGAACCGAAAAAGAACCCGAAAGCAGATGTAGGCCGCAGTAGTGGACTTTATTTTGTTATTGGCCTAGCAGTTACAATGGGATTAGTGTATACTGCATTGGAGTGGAAAACGTATGATAAGACCAATGATTACGATATTTCAATGAATGTTGATGATGAATTGGACGAAGAGGTTCCTATGACGGAGCAGATTAAGACGCCACCGCCACCACCGCCACCAGCGGCTCCTGAAATTATTGAGGTTGTAGAAGATGAAGAAGAAGTTGAAGAAACTGTAATCGAATCTACAGAAACCAGTCAAGAAGAAGAAATCATCGAAGTAGAAGATGTACTTGTTGAAGAAGAGGTAGAAGATGTAGATGTACCTTTTGCAGTTATTGAAGATGTGCCAATTTTTCCAGGTTGCGAAAGTGAGTCTGATAAAAGAGCTTGTTTCCAGAAAATGATGCAGAAGCACATTGGTAAAAACTTTAGATACCCAGAAATTGCTCAGGAAATGGGTGTTCAAGGTAGGGTTAGTGTAATGTTTACTATCCAAAAAGATGGTAGCATCGGTAACGTTAGAATGCGTGGACCAGACAAAAACCTAGAGAAAGAAGCTGCTCGTATTATCGGTAAGCTTCCTAAAATGACATAAGGTAAGCAACGTGGTAGGGCTGTAAGAGTTCCATTTAGTATTCCTATTACATTTAAGTTGCAGTAAACTGTAACATTAAGATATATAAAAACCCGTCTACTAAGTAGGCGGGTTTTTTTGTGCCGTATAGTTTGGTGTAATTTGTAATGATTTTGAGGTGTTTAGTGTGTATAATATAAAGATGTCCAATTGGTTGCAGAAATAGAGGTTGAAAGCTATCTTTGCGGTTCGAAAAAAGATGCATGAAGACTGCGGTGAATACGGCAACAGCTCCAACTTTGGCGCTGGCAATGGCCGATTTTAAAGAGATTACAAAAGCTAGACTAGCTATTAGTGTGGTTTTTTCTTCTTTGGCTGGTTATTTATTGGGTGCACCGCAAATAGAGGTTGTTTCTCTTTTGCTGTTGGCTTTTGGTGGTTATTGCATGGTTGGGGCTTCTAATGTTTACAATCAAATCATCGAAAAAGATTTAGATGCGTTAATGAAACGTACAGAAAACAGGCCAATACCTTCTGGTAGAATGTCTGTTAATAAAGCGCTGATTATAGCTATTTTGCTTACCGTGTTGGGTATCGTGTCTTTATATGTCTTGAACCCTAAGACAGCGATGTTCGGGGCAATTTCTATATTTCTATATACAAGTTGTTATACCCCTTTAAAAACAAAAACACCTTTGGCTGTTTTTGTTGGGGCCATTATAGAGCTATTCCTTTTATGTTAGGATGGGTGGCCGCTACAAATGAATTTGGTATTGAGCCGGGTACATTGTTCATGATACAATTCTTTTGGCAGTTTCCGCACTTTTGGGCCTTAGGTTGGATGCTGGATGATGATTACAAAAGAGGTGGTTTTAAGATGCTGCCTACCGGTAGAAAGGATAAGGGAACGGCACTTCAGATTATAATGTATATCATTTGGATGCTGGTTATCTCTGTAATTCCGGCTTTCGGTATCACAGGTAGATTGCAACTTTCGATTCCTGCAGCAGTTATTATATTTTTGATGGGTATGGTTATGTTGATTTTCGCTTTTCTGTTATATGAAAAGCGCGATAATATTACCGCTCGAAAGTTAATGTTGGCAAGTGTTAGTTATATTACGCTAATGCAAGTGGTTTATGTAGTAGATAAGTTTATTTAAATATAATCATGGATTTAACAAGAGGAACGGGGAAAGAAAAGAACGATAGAGCTAAAAAGATGATGCTTTGGTTCGCTATTGTAAGCCTTATTATGGGTTTTGCAGGATGGACAAGTGCCTATATTGTTAGTAGCTCAAGAGAAGATTGGATTAGTGAATTACTTTTGCCTAGTTCTTTCTTTATAAGTACTGCCTTGATAATCATAAGTAGTCTTACCTATATAATGGCTAAAACGGCTATTAAAAACGGTATTCTGCCATGGGTACCAACTGGCTGTTGGCTACATTGGGTCTGGGTATTGCTTTTATAGCATTTCAGTTTAACGGTTTCTCTCAAATGATAGCTACAGGCTACTATTTTACAGGGCCAACAAGTAATATTAAGCTGTCTTACGTTTTCTTGATAGCAATGGTGCATATTGTGCATGTTTGCGCAGGTATTATATCCTTATTGGTGGTTTTATATAACCAAATTAAGGGCAAATACTCCGCTCAAGAATATTTAGGAGTAGAACTAGGGGCTACATTTTGGCATTTTTTAGACCTGTTATGGGTTTATTTACTGGCGTTTATGTACTTCGTAGGGTAATAAAATTAAATAAAGTTGGTTTTTCATGTGTATAGTGCTTTCACAATACACATGAAAACTATAAATTTGTGCAAAATCTAACCATACTACAAAATATATGGATTCAACGGTAACAACTGGTACGGCGGAAGAAAACGTGTGGGGTGGCGGAAATCGTCCCCTAGGAGCATCATATGGTAAAATGATGATGTGGTTCTTTATCGTTTCCGATGCATTAACCTTTTCGGGCTTTTTAGCGGCTTACGGCTTTTCACGATTTAAATTTATAGAAATATGGCCGATTGCGGATGAGGTGTTTACCCACGTTCCTTTCTTTCATGGTAATTACCCCATGATTTATGTGGCTTTTATGACATTCATTCTTATTATGTCTTCAGTTACTATGGTGTTAGCCGTAGATGCAGGACATAAAATGAAGAAAAATTCCGTTATCTGGTATATGTTCTTTACCATCATTGGTGGTGCAATTTTCGTTGGCTCTCAGGCTTGGGAATGGGGAACTTTTATAAAAGGAGATTACGGTGCTGTAGAAACTAAAGGTGGAAGAATTTTACAATTTGTAAATGCTGAAACTGGCGAGCGCGCTGCAATTCGTGATTTCGCTAAGACTATCTTTGGTGACCGTGTGGCACACGAGAATAGCAAGGGTGTTTGGTTTTATGATGAAGCTTACTTGCCTAGTTATTCTTTCAACGAGGTTGTAGAAGGTTTTAAAGCTAATCCTAATATTCTTATCCGTACGGAACAAATTGTTCAGGAGGGAGAACATGAGGGAGAAAAGACATTGCTTAATAGAGAAGAGTCTTTGAAAAAAATCAAGGATGGTAAATTAGTAGTTGAAGGAGCTAACTTAATTCGTAACGAATACGGAAGTCGTTTGTTCGCAGATTTCTTCTTCTTTATAACAGGTTTTCACGGTTTTCACGTTTTCTCTGGAGTTGTCATTAACGTAATCATATTTTTTAATGTGATTTTGGGTACCTACGAAAAAAGAGGCCATTATGAAATGGTTGAAAAAGTAGGGCTGTATTGGCACTTTGTAGATTTAGTGTGGGTATTTGTATTCACCTTCTTCTATCTTGTATAATTCTTATTTTTCGGGAAAAACGATATATAACGCATTTGAGATTATTATAATATGGCACACGCACACAAACTAGAGATTTTTAGAGGACTATTGAAATTTAAGTCCAATACCCAAAAAATCTGGGGAGTACTTATATTTTTGTCCGTTATTACAGCTGTAGAGGTTGTATTGGGTATCGCAAAACCTAGAGCATTAACACATTCTCATTTTGTGGGAATGAAGTTGATAAACTGGATATTTATTATCCTTACTTTGGTTAAAGCCTATTATATTGCATGGGACTTTATGCACTTACGTGATGAAAAAAGCTCATTAAGAAGAGCAATAGTATGGACTCCTATTTTTCTTGTAGCCTATTTATTGTTCATCCTTCTTTTTGAAGCAGACTATATATATAATGTTTACAAAGATGGTTTCATACAGTGGAATTTCTAAGTAATATTATCTTAATAAATTAACAGCATACTAAGACGGTTTCACAACCGTCTTTTTTATTTTTGTAGTGGTCGTAAATTTACTGTTTAGCACTTCTTTCTTATGAAGGTGAAAAAATATTTAGTCTTAGTTACATTGTTCATTTTGCCCATCGTGGCATATCTATTTTTTGCTTCCGGTATAACCAACTTTGGGAAGCTAGCCATATTGACCAGTGGTGTTGATGATGTTACTAACATGGATGGTGATGTTACTTTTAAAGACAATATTACCATTCTTGGTTTTTTAGGAAATGATCCTAATAACACAAATGGTAACGCGTTCAACCTTAACCAAAAAATCTACAAGCGGTTTTATGCATTTAAAGATTTTCAATTCGTAATGGTTATGCCAAAGGGAATGGAAGAGGAAGCTACTGAGCTGAAAAAAGAGTTGGGTCTGTTGGTAGATATGAGCAAATGGAATTTTGTTTTTGGAGATGAAAACCAAATCAATGATTTTTTTAATTCTTTAGAAACCGACATTCAGTTAGAAGATGATTTAAGCACTCCCTACGCATTTATTATTGATAAAGAGCTAAGCCTTAGAGGTAGGTCAGAAGACGAGGAAGAGGCTACCCTTTATGGTTTTAATGCTACGTCTGTATCCGAGCTTAATAATAAGATGGTAGATGATGTAAAGATTATATTGGCAGAGTATAGATTGGCGTTAAAGAAGAACAGTGCCGACAGGCAAAAGTAATAACGGTTTTTGATTTGTAAACTGAAATGAAAAAGTATACATACGTTTGGGTGTCCTTGGTGATACTAGTCTTCGGAATTATTTTTGTACCTAAAATTGTGGATCGTATATCTAGCGGAACAGTGGTAGAGAATGATCGGTTGAATGTTGAACATGCAAAAAGTACATTGTCTTATATAACTTTAAATGGCGAGCAAAAACGTGTTCCTCCATTTAATTTAATCAATCAAGATAGCTTAACGATATCTAATGAAGATTATAACGGCAAGGTGTTCGTAGTAGAGTTTTTCTTTACCAGTTGCCCTTCCATTTGTCCAGTAATGACCGAAAATCTTGTGACTATACAGGATGAATTTAAAGACAATAAGGACTTTGGAATAGCTTCTTTCTCAATAACTCCAGATTATGATACACCAACAGTTTTAAAAGCATATGCCGAAGACCATGGTATATCAGATTTAGACTGGCACCTAATGACTGGTGATAAGGAGCAAATATATGATTTAGCTAATAACGGTTTTAATATTTTTGCAGCAGAAATGCCTGATTCACCGGGAGGTTTTGAACATTCAGGATTGTTTGCATTGGTTGATAAGAAAGGGTATCTGAGATCAAGAGCTGATGAATTTGGAAACCCAATAATTTACTACCGTGGTGCCATTACCGAGAAACAAGGTGAAAATGATCATGGTGAAATAGAGCAGATTTCAATCCTAAAAGAAGATATTAAGCGATTATTGGCAGAATAGATGGAGGACACGATAGCTAAAGAAAAGAAATTTAATAAATTAATCACAATAGTATCTATTGTGGTGCCAGTAGTAGTGGCCATCTTGTTTGGGGTTAAAATACCAAATGTAGAAAGACTTGGTTTTTTGCCTCCAATATATGCTTCTATTAATGGGCTAACTGCAGTTCTTTTACTAGTTGCCGTATGGGCAATAAAAAATGGTAAAAAAGAATTGCATCAGAATATAATGACCAGTTGTATTGGTTTGTCGCTCTTATTTTTGCTGATGTATATTGGGTATCATATGACGTCTGAATCTACTACTTATGGTGGTGAAGGTGCAGTGCGTTATGTCTATTTCTTTATTTTAATTACCCATATAATTCTTTCTATTGCCATTATACCTTTAGTACTCAAAACATATGCCTTTGCATATCTTAAGAAATTTGAAAGTCATAGGAAGTGGGCAAAAATTACATTCCCTATTTGGTTCTATGTAGCGGTTACTGGCGTCGTAGTGTACCTTATGATTTCGCCTTATTACGTTAGTTAAAAGAAGGTGACAAGAAGTTTAGTTTTTGAATGAATTAGAATGAAAAAGACCTTATTTGCAATACTGATTTTACTTGTTTTGTTTTTGCCTCAAAATATAGAAGCACAATGTGCCATGTGCCGTGCTTCTCTTGAAAGTAGTGGTGATGTAAAGGCCGCAGAGGGTATAAACAATGGCATTGTGTACTTAATGGCGCTACCTTATATTCTTGTTGGAGGGCTCTTTTATTTCGTCTATAAGAAGATGAAAAACAGGTCTCCGGAAGAAGTTTAACATTTTTTTTTCTGTTCTAGTGTAACAAAACCTTTTTGCATTAGTCTTGTAGTTGTGTGATATCCCCAATCGCGCTCATCAATCAATCAAAATCAACTACATGTTCGACATCGAAAGGTGGCAGGAAATCTTTGATACTATTCGCAAAAATAAGTTGCGAACATTTCTTACAGGGTTATCCGTAGCATCAGGAATTTTCATTCTCGTTATTTTATTAGGTTTTGGCGAAGGTTTTCGCAATGGTATCGCTCATGAGTTTGAGCAAGATGCTGCAACCAGTGTATGGGTGTGGTAAGTACAACTACTAAAAAATACAAAGGTCTTAATCCGGGTAGAAATATTCAGTTAACTAATGCTAATTATGAGTTCTCGGCTAAATTGCTAGAGGATGATATTCAATTTAAATCACCCAGAATTTTTGTTCGCGATGTTTCCGTTACTTATGGTAATGAGGCGCTTGTGTATCAAGTTCAGGGTATTTCCTCTCAATTCCAGTTCATAGAGAATGCAAGAATGTTCGGCGGAAGGTTCTTGAATTATCAAGACGAAACAAGCAGAGCCAAAGTAGCCGTAATCGGAAAGAAAATTGCTGATGATGTTTTTACTGACATCGACAACCCAGTAGGCGAATTCATTAAAATATCTGGACTTCCTTTCAAAATAATCGGAGTTTTCAATGAGACTGAAGATCGCGAAGAAGAACGTATATACATACCGGTAACAACTGCTCAAAGTACTTTTAATGGTGGTGATAAGGTAAATAATTTAGGGTTCACGCTTCCTCCTTCAGATAATTTTGAAGAGGTAGTTGCTAAATCCATCAAATTTAAGAATAGTCTTCAATCCTATTTACAGCAAGCCCATACGGTTGCTCCGGATGATACCAATGCCATTTTTGTATGGAGTGCTATGGAGGAAGCTAAGCGGTATTATAGTCTTACGGATAACATTGCACTGTTCTTCTGGTTCGTTGGTATCTGTACCATTATAGCGGGTGTGGTAGGAGTTAGCAATATTATGCTAATTGTTGTGCGTGAACGTACCAAGGAGATAGGTATACGAAAAGCACTTGGTGCCAAGCCGTGGTCTATTGTAGGTATGATTTTACACGAGTCTATATTTATTACATCTATTTCTGGATTTGCAGGACTCATTTTTAGCATGGGTTTGCTGGAGTTTGTGGGTCCGCATATAGAAGTAGATTATATCATGAACCCATCTGTGAACTTTACTGTTGCCATTTCAACAGTTTTTGTATTGGTATTGGCCGGAGCTGTTGCGGGATTTTTTCCGGCATGGCGTGCAGCGAATATTCATACTATTGACGCATTACGGGACGAATAAAAATATAACTGAACTAACTTCACTTTATAAATCATGTTCAATAGAGATCGTTGGAAAGAAATTTTGGAAGTACTGACCAGTAATTGGTTCAGAACCGTCTTGACCGCCTTTGGTGTGTTCTGGGGTATATTCATTTTAATACTATTGCTTTCTGCAGGAAAGGGATTGGAGAACGGTATCATGCAAGACTTTGGTGATATTTCTACCAATACCATGTTCATGTGGTCCAGAAGTACAACCAAGTCTTATAAGGGCCTTCCTAAGGGACGAAGTTTTCTTTTTAAGGTTGAAGATGTCCAAGCGATAAGAGATAATGTGCCTGAATTAAAGTTTATTTCTCCAAGAAATGAACTAGGTGGTTTTAACGGCGCCAATAATGTCGTCCGTGGAATTAAAACGGGTGGGTACGATGTGTATGGAGATTATCCTGAAATCAGCAAACAGGATCCTATGACCATGACTTCTGGTCGGTTTTTGAATTATAATGATATCAAGGAAAAGCGAAAAATAGCTATTATTGGTGAAGGTGTACGAAACGGACTTTATGATAAAGATGAAGATGTACTCGGTACGTTTATAAAAATGCAGGGTGTCAATTTTATGGTCGTCGGTACGTATAAAAAGAAAAGTAATGATGGCGATGGAGAGGAAGGTCAGAAACAGATTTTTGTGCCATTTACCACATTTTCCCAAGCTTTCAACCGTGGTAATGACGTGGGGTGGATGGCCATTACTGCAAATGACGGTACTTCCATTACAAGTCTAAAGGATAAGATAATGGGCGTTGTCAAAGAAAAGCATAAAGTACACCCAGATGATCAGCGTGCCGTAGGTCATTTTGACCTTTATGAACAATTTCAAAGGGTTCAGAGTTTGTTTGGAGCATTACGTTTTATAGCTTATTTCGTTGGAATTTTGGTTTTACTATCAGGAATAATTGGGGTAAGTAATATTATGCTCATTGTAGTTAAGGAGCGAACTAAAGAAATTGGCATACGTAGGGCCTTGGGTGAGGACCCTTGGTCTATTAAACTACAAATTTTAATGGAGTCTATTTTCCTGACTATTATTTCCGGTATGGCAGGTATTACTTTGGGTGCACTTTTCATTTATGGCGTAAATGCGCTGTTAGATATGAGCGGCCCTGTAGATATGTTCATGAACCCTAGTGTAAGCTTAGGGGTGGTAGTTGGTGCATTGCTAATCCTTATTTTTTCTGGTCTTTTGGCAGGTTTCATTCCTGCGCAAAGTGCTATTAAAGTGAGGCCAATAGATGCTCTTAGAACTGAATAATTAGAGTCGAAGTATTGAATAGAAATAAAAACGTATAGAATAACATCAATCAATCATAAAAATGAAAAAATCAGTAACCAGAATCGTTCTTTTGTTCATAGTCGTCGCCTTTGGCGGATCAATGTATTATCTATATCAAAAGAATGCCGAAGACCCAGTCGTTTACGAAACGGAGCAAGCTTCCAAAAAGACCATTGTAAAGAAAACGGTAGCTACCGGAAGTATACTTCCGTTGGAAGAAGTACTTATTAAACCTAATATTTCTGGAGTAATAGAAGAGGTATTTGTTGAAGGTGGGGATTTTGTAAAGTCCGGTGATTTACTTTGTAGAATAAAAGTAGTGCCAAATCTCAACGCTCTTAACGACGCCAGAAATATTATTGATGAGTCAAAAATAAATTTGGACGATCAGCTTCGCAATTTAGAGCGTCAAAAGGGTCTTTTTGGTAAGGGCGTGATTTCTAAAGTAGATTTAGAACGTGCGGAGGTGACGTACAATCAGGCTAAGCAATCTTATGCTGCAGCTAATAAACGCTATGACATTGTTAAGACCGGTACAACCAAAGGCTTTGGTAATGCTGCCAATACACAGATTAGAGCTACCGTTAGCGGTATGGTTCTAGAGGTTCCTGTGGAAGTGGGTAATCAGGTTATTGAAAGCAATAATTTTAATGAAGGAACAACTATTGCTGCTATTGCCGATGTAGATAAAATGATCTTTGAAGGAAAGGTAGATGAAAGCGAAGTAGGGAAAATCAAAGAAAATCTACCGTTGGAAATTACAATTGGGGCTTTAGAAGGAAAAACGTTTGATGCGGTTTTAGATTACATTGCCCCAAAGGGAAAAGAAGAAAATGGAGCTATTCAATTTGAAATAAAAGGCACCATGCAAAAACAGGATTCCGTATTTATTCGCGCGGGCCTAAGTGCAAATGCATCGGTAATTTTAGGTAGGGCAGATAGCGTATTATCTATAAAAGAAGCTTTAATACAGTTTGATGATATTACAAAAGAACCTTTTGTTGAAATAGAAAACGGAGACCAGAAGTTTGAGCGAAGGGATATTGAATTGGGTATTAGTGATGGAATTGATGTGGAAATAAAATCCGGAATAACCGAAACAGACAGGATTAAGGTCTGGAATGCCATCGAAAAAGAGGAAGAAGAAGGATAATTTAATATTTAACACAAATTTTGGAGTCCACCTTGTAACAATTAGGCAACTTACGTGTCATATTGCCAAATTGTTTTGAAAATTCCAACATAATTAACAAAACTACCATGATTGAAATTAAAGATCTTCACAAGTCCTACAAAATGGGTAGCAACTCATTACATGTCTTAAAAGGATTAAATTTTAGTATTGACGAGGGAGAACTTGTGGCTATCATGGGTTCATCTGGATCTGGTAAATCAACCCTTTTAAATATCTTGGGAATGCTAGATGAAGCCGATTCTGGATCATATACTTTAGACGGGGTTCCTATAAAAGATTTAAATGAAACCAAAGCGGCCAAGTACCGTAACAAATTCTTAGGTTTTGTATTCCAATCTTTTAATCTTATCAACTATAAGAGCGCCATGGAAAATGTGGCCTTGCCTTTATATTATCAAAAAGTACCAAGAAAAGAAAGGGAAGAGAAAGCTTTAAAATATTTAGCACAGGTTGGTCTTAAAGAATGGGCTACGCATTTACCAAACGAACTTTCTGGTGGTCAAAAGCAACGTGTGGCTATTGCCCGTGCAATGGCGGCAGAGCCAAAGGTGTTGCTGGCAGATGAGCCAACAGGTGCGTTAGATAGTAAAACTTCTTATGAGGTAATGGACCTTATTCAGAATATTAATGATAAAGGAAATACTATTCTTGTAGTAACGCATGAAGAAGACATAGCCCATATGTGCAAACGTATTGTACATTTAAAAGATGGTGTTATCGTTGAAGATAAAAAGGTAGAACAGGTTAGGGCCGCTCAGTATGTTAAATAGAGACAACTGGAAAGAAATATTCGAGACTATTCAGAAGAACAAACTTCGTACATTTTTGTCGGGGTTTACGGTTGCTTTGGGTATTCTAATTTTTGTAGTACTCTTTGGCTTTGGAAATGGCTTGATCAATACTTTTGATGATTTTTTCGGGAACGATGCTACTAATGTATTTTATGTCTTTCCAAGCAGAACAACAATGCCTTATAAAGGTTATAAGTCAAACAGAGTCATAGAGTTTGATAACAGTGATTTAGCCGATATTGAAAAGAATTTCCCTTTATTTCTAGAGTATATTAGTCCAAGAATAACCAGACAAGATACCGTAAGTTATTTGAATGAATCAAATAGTTACAGAACACTGGGGGTAGGGCCAGCTCATCAATTCAGTGAAATGACCATTATAATGAAAGGTCGTTATTTGAATAGTCAAGATATCAAGAACAAGACGAAGTATGCTGTTATTGGTAGGTTGGTAGAAGAAGATTTGTTTGGCGCCAAAAATTCTCTTGGAAAGTATATTGATGTGGGCGGAAGTTCCTTTAAGGTTGTAGGGGTGTTTCAAGATGATGGTGGTGATAATGAAGAACGCATTGTCTATATTCCTTATACTACACAACAACTGATTGAAAAAAACACGGATAAAATTGGCCAAATCGTTGTTGGTTTTAAACCGCAAATAGGATACGCAGGTGCAATGGCTTTTGATAAGAGTCTTGATCAGTTTATACGGTCCAAAAAATTTATTAATCCTAAAGATCAAAACGGAGTTTTTATTAGGAATGTAGCAGACCAGTTGAAGCAGAATCAGCAGTTTGCTCGCGTTTTACAGATAATTGTAGGTTTTGTAGCCTTCGGAACCATTATAGCTGGTATTATTGGTATCAGTAATATTATGGTATTTGTAGTGAAGGAACGGACAAAGGAACTTGGTATTCGAAAAGCACTTGGGGCAACTCCAAAAGCAGTTATTGGCACTATTTTGTTAGAGTCCGTTTTTATTACAACGGTTTCCGGTTTCATAGGTATGCTCATTGGGATAATAATTTTAAGCTCCTTGGGCGACAAGCTAAAAGACTTTTTTATTACTAACCCCTATATAGATACAAGCGTTGCAATTTCGGCCACATTTGTTCTTATCATTTTTGGCGCTATTGCTGGTTATGTTCCGGCAAGACGTGCAGCCCGTATTAAACCTATTGTAGCCCTAAGAGACGAATAATATGCGATTTATATTCGATAGAAATACTTGGCAAGAGATTTTTGGTTCCATCAGTAAGAACAAGATGCGAACCGTGATTACCGTGGTGGGTGTTCTCTGGGGAATCTTTATTTACATAGCACTTTCCGGTGCAGCCAAGGGTATGGATAATGGTTTTGAGAGTATGTTCGAGACTATTGCCAGAAATAGTATGTTCGTTTGGGCTCAAAATACGAGTATGCCCAATGAAGGTTACAAGACTGGACGGCAGATGCAGTTGAAACTGGATGATGCGGTAATGATACAAAATCGTATTCCCGAAGTAGAGTATATAGCACCACGTAACGTACGGGGCTTTTTTGGTTCTGCTCCCGCAAATATTGGTCGGAACAACAAAACAGGCAGTTATTCGCTTTTTGGTGATTTTCCTGAGTTCACAAAAATTGCACCTAAGAAAATTTATGATGGGGGTCGTTTTATCAACGATAAAGATATTGAGATGTCTAGAAAGGTGGCCGTAATAGGAGAGCGTACTCAAAAGGAACTTTTTGATAAGGATGAAAACCCAATTGGAGGTTATTTTAAAATAGATGATGTCTTTTTTCAAGTCATAGGGGTTCATAAGTTTGAACAAAGTGGTGGCTTTGGAGGAGATGGTGATATTTTTATCCCTTTTTCGACCTTTAAAAAATTATATAATACAGGTGATAATGTGGGGTGGTTTTCTATTGCAGCCTATGATAATGCAGATGTAATCAAAGTTGAAGAAAACATTAAAAATTTATTGAAGAATATTCATCACGTACACCCAGATGATGATCGTGCTTTTGGTTCTTTTAACCTAGGGGAGCAGTTCAATAAAATTGTAGGCTTTGCAGATGGTATTACCTTTTTGTCATTGATAGTGGGTATTGCCACAATATTTGCGGGCGTAATCGGTATCGGGAATATTCTATTGATTTCGGTAAAAGAACGAACCAAAGAACTTGGTGTGCGTAGAGCCTTAGGAGCTACACCTGCAGAGGTGCGCAATCAGATTATCTTAGAATCGGTATTCTTGACCGTTATTGCGGGAATCATGGGTATTATTCTTGGAGCACTTGCATTGGCGGGAATTAATAGTGCTACTCAAGATATAGACTTTCCATATACCAATCCAACAGTGCCTATACCTTACGTAATTGGCGCATTGGTCATAATGGTAGTGCTAGGAACTTTAATTGGCCTTATACCTGCTCAAAGAGCCGTGAGTATAAAACCCATTGATGCCCTTAGGGAAGAATAATAAGAAATTTTGTAACAAAACGGAAAACAACAAAACCAATAGACAACAAATACACTTGAAAAAATGAACAAGATCGTAAAATATATCTTAATTGGTATTTTGGTGCTAGGCGCTTTATGGGCCGCGGCTTTTTTTATAAAATCTAATAGTAAGGATGCAGTTACTTACGAAACAGAAACACCATTTATCACTAATATAGAAAAGAAAACGGTGGCCACGGGTAAGGTGGTACCTGAGGATGAGGTAGAAATTAAGCCTCAGATTTCGGGTATTATTCAAAAGATTTTCATGGAAGAAGGTCAAAAAGTCAAGTCTGGTGATTTGATTGCTACCATTAAGGTTGTGCCAAACGAGCAAGCTTTGAATCAGTCTAGAGGTAGAGTAAGAAATGCCGAATTGGCTCTGAACAACGTGAAGATAGAGCACAACAGAAACAAATCGTTATTTGATAAAGGGGTCATCTCAAGTCAAGACTTCAACACCTTACAGTTGCAGTACGATCAAGGCATACAGGAACTTGCAAATGCTAGAGCGGATTATCAAATTATTCGCCAAGGTTCCGCAGGTGGTTCTACAAGTGCTAATACCAATATAAGGGCTACCGTTGACGGTACAATCTTAGAAATACCGGTAGAAGAAGGTGAGTAAGGTTATTGAGAGTAATAATTTTAACGACGGCACTACCATTGCTTCAATAGCCGATTTGAGCAAGATGATTTTTGAAGGTAAGGTAGATGAAGGCGAAGTGGCCAAACTAGAAATAGGTACCCCCTTAAAAATTAGTTTAGGTGCGGTAGAAGGTGCCGAGCTGGATGCCAAATTGCGATTCATTGCCCCAAAAGGAATAGAAGAAACAGGAGCCGTACAATTTAAGATTGAAGGTGATGTAGAGGTTAAGGAAGATATTTTTCTTAGAGCAGGATATAGCGCCAATGCTTCATTGGTTTTAGAGAAAAAGGATGATGTTTTGGTCATACCTGAAGCTTTATTGCAGTTTGATAAAAAAACAGACGAACCTTATGTTGAGGTTGAAACTGGTGATCAGGAGTTCGAAAGAAAAGATGTTGAAATAGGGATTTCAGATGGAGTAAACGTTGAAATCGTTTCTGGCCTAACGGAATCGGATAAAGTTAAAGTTTGGAGTAAGACAGAGCCTATTAAAAAAGGAGAGGACGAAGAAGAAAAGGAAGAGGCAGATAGTGAAGAGTAACAATCATCAATCATAATCAAAAAATCAAAACATGAATTTTAAACTAACAGCATTGCTGCTCTTATTTTCTATTGGAGCGGTTAGCGCACAGCAGAAAAATTGGACGCTGCAGGAATGCGTAGAGTATGCGGTAGAACACAATCTATCCGTAGAACAGTATGAATTAGACTTGCAGAATGCGCAAATTGATAAATCTGACGCGGTAGGTGCAATGTTGCCCGCGGTCAATGCTTCTTCGAGCGTTACGGGTAGTACTGGGCTTTCATTTGACACGACAACCAATCAACCGGTAACTACTACGATTTTATCAGCAAGTGGAGGGATAACTTCTTCGTTGACACTTTTTGACGGATTAAGAAACCTGCATCGTTTGAATCGGGCTAAGTTGAATGCGATATCCAATCAATATCGCTTAGATGACCTTAAAGATGATATTCGTTTAAACGTAGCCAATTCCTATTTACAGATACTTTCTAACAAAGAAACTTTAAAAGTATTTGAGGCGCAATTTGCCGTATCGGAACAGGATTTAAAACGGTCAAAGGAATTGGTAGATGCAGGGGTACTGCCTAATGGCGATTTACTGGAAATAGAAGCTACATTGGCGAATCTGGAACAGCAGATTGTAAACACGCAGAACCAAGTTTTAATTTCCCGAATTAACTTAGCGCAACTGCTTCAAATCACGGATTACGAGAATTTTAATGTTTTGGAAGCCGATTTTGAGGTCCCTCCTTCTGAAGTTCTTACAAAGTCTCCAAAAGAAATTTTTGCTGAAGCTTTGACTTTTAGGAATGATATTAAATTTTCTCAGTCCGGAATAGATTTGGCTAATAAAGATTTAGATATCGCCAAAGGTGCCGTTTATCCTACTTTAGGCGCAATTTTCAATTATAATACACGGTATTCTGATCAGGGTGGTTTGCTGCCTGTTGCGAGTTTTATAGACCAATTGTGGATAAATGATGGAATTTCATACGGAGCCCAATTAAACATTCCAATCTTCAATGGTTTTGCGGTCAAGAACAACATCAAAAGGTCTAAAATCAATGTGGAGAAAGCAAAACTACAATTAGAGCAGGATAAATTGAATTTAGAGACGAATATCAATCAGGCATATGTAGATGTAACAAGCTTTTCAAAAGCATATGATGCAGCTCAAAAAACTTTGGACGCAAGACGTTTGGCTTACGATTATTCAAAGGAACGTTATGATGTAGGTCTTATGAACGCTTTTGATTTTAGTCAAGCACAATCTAGAGTAGACAATGCAGAGGCTGATTTGATTAGAACTAAATACGATTACATTTTTAGACTTAAAGTATTGGAGTTTTATTTTGGCTTGCCTTTAGAGTTGAAATAAGAAGATTATTGAACATAATATAAGACCTGTTTGGTGTAATACCGAGCAGGTCTTTTTTTATATGTAAATTAAACCTTCTCATGTATCTTTGCAGCCTTATGAGCATAATATTAAACTTAGAAACGGCAACTACCAATTGTTCGGTGAGTATTGCCAAAGAGGGACGGATTTTAGCAATTAAAGAGCACGATACGCCTAATTATTCACATTCGGAACAACTACATGTCTTCATCCAAGAAGTGCTTAAGGAAGTAAATATAGATGCTTCTGAATTAGATGCTATTGCAGTTAGTAAAGGTCCGGGTTCGTATACAGGTCTCCGAATTGGTGTTTCAGCTGCTAAAGGATTATGCTTTGCTTTGGATATCCCTTTAATTTCAATTGCAACGCTTAGTAGTATGGCAGCCCAAGTAATATCATCAGATATTGATTATATCATTCCTGTTTTAGATGCACGCCGTATGGAAGTGTATTCAGCAATATTTGATAATGATAAAAATGAGGTAAGAGCTACAGAAGCAGAAATTATAGAAGAGAATTCTTTCTCTGAATATTTAGAAAAGGGAAAAGTGATTTTGGTGGGTAGTGGTGCAGAAAAGTGTAAAACAATGCTGTCACATGCTAATCTTAGTTATAATACGACCATTGTGCCTTCGGCCAATGAAATGGTTCAGTTATCTTATAAAAAATTCAAAGCAGGCGAGTTTGAAGATGTCGCCTACTTTGAACCGTATTATTTAAAAGATTTTATGCTACAACAGAAAAAAAAATAATTCTGTTCGTGTCTTAGTCTATGCTTTTAAGGGTTGACCTTTTACATGTACATCACGTTGTGGGAATGGTATTTCAATACCTTCTTCATCAAATCTTCTTTTAATTTCCTCTAGTATAAAAAAGTGAGCAGCCCAAAAAACGGAGTTCTCTGCCCAAAATCGAAGGCTCAGGTTTACTGAACTGTCGCCTAATGCATCAACATAAACCTCTGGTTTAGGGTCTTTAAGTACATTCTCGTTTTTCTGACAGATATCAAGCATGATATCTTTGGCAGCCTTAATATTAGAGCTATATCCTATACCAACTTTAATATTATCTCTTCTTGTAGGCATGGCACTATAGTTCACGACATTATTGTTTGATAATTGTCCGTTGGGTATAATTGCCAATTGATTACCGAATGTAGAGAGTTTTGTATAGAAAATAGTAATTTCCTTTACGGTTCCATCTACACTTTGTGCTGATATAAAGTCGCCTATTTTAAATGGTTTGAATAATAGTATAAGTACACCTCCTGCAAAATTGGAAAGTGATCCCTGTAGTGCTAAGCCAATAGCCAAACCGGCAGCACCTATTATAGCAATAAGTGATGATGATTTAACGCCCAACTGGGTAATCACCAAAACAAAAAGTAAAACCTTAAGAGCTATATTTATAAAACTTTGTAAAAAGCTTTCTAAGGCTAAATCGTAATCTTTCTTTTCAAAGAATTTACGAACCATTTTATTTAGAAAGCCAACTATCCAAAGGCCAACGACTAAAATGATAATTGCCATAATTAAATCAGGCAAAACCTTCCATGCCCATTCTATTGCCTTGTCTATATGTTCTTGATAATTTGCGAATTCTTCCATTTATTTTTTATTTATGTGGGCAACTTACTAAATACAGGGGCCTCAATCAAGCTCAAATCATTAAACTATTGTTAATGGAGCCTGTATAAATCGAATGAGTCAACACTTTGTTTATATGTGTTCAAAACGCAATGTGCACCCAATAATTGTTGTAGGTACTAGATGCTTTTTTTAATCATTTTAGAGGTAAAAAAAAGCGCCGCAATATATTGCGGCGCTCTCTACTAAACTGTTTTTCGTGTTTACTTGATTTCAAAAGTAATTTTGACGTTCACACGATAGTTGTCCATTTTTCCATCTTTTACGGTAGCACTTTGCTCGTTGATGTAAACCGACTTTATATTCTTTACTGATTTAGAAGCTTGAGCTACTGCTTGTTTAGCTGCATCTTCCCAGCCTTTGTCAGAATTTGCTAAAACTTCTATTACTTTTAAAACTGCCATAATAATTTATTTTTATAGTTTCCTTGAAATTACAAAATAATTGGACAGGTTTGTTGATTCTAAGCCAGTAAAAATTAGCTCATTACCCGTTTACAGCAACTACTTCGTTTACTTTGTCTCCCATCATATTCTTTAACATGGTCTCAATACCATTTTTTAAAGTGAAGGTAGAAGAAGGACAACCGCTACATGCGCCTTGTAAAATAACATTTACAGTCTTACTTTCCTCTTCGTACGATTGAAAGAGAATATTCCCGCCGTCACTTGCAACTGCAGGCTTTACGTATTCCTCAAGAATATCTACAATTTGTTGTGAAGTATCGTCCAATTCTGCAACTGGTTGACTTGGAGCGGAACTATCTTTAGCTTCTTCTTTTGTTTTGGCTATTGCGCTTTCGGAAACAGCTTCATTACCATCGGCAAGATATTCACGTATGTGTTCGCGTAATGGCATGGTAACGTCTTCCCACTCAGCAACGTCATACTTGCTAACAGAAACATAATTAAGGTCAAAGAAAACTTCTTTAACAAACGGAAAGCTAAATAACTGTTTAGCTAATTCAGAATTTTTGGCCTCATCTATATTCTTAAACTCAAAAGCACCCGGAACAATAGGTTTGTTGGCTACAAATTTCATTACTGATGGGTTGGGGGTAACCTCTGCGTAAACTGTAATGGCCACTTTTTTGGAAGTTTCCTCTTCTTCATTTACAATAGGTTCATCAGCATTTAGATACTCAACCAACTGTTGGGCAACTTCGTCTTTTACATCATCCCATTCAACAATGTCAAAACGCTCGAGTCCAATAAAGTTTCCAGAGATATATACCGTTTTGATAAACGGAAGGTAAAAGAGTTGTTGGGCCAAAGGTGATTTTTTGGCTTCGTCTATATTTTTGAACTCGTAGTTCTTGTTTTTCGTTAAAAAGTGATTCGTCTCAAATTTTAGAATCGCAGGGTTGTTGGTTTTAACAACCGTAATTGTATACTCCTTCATGGTGTCAAAATTTTTGTAAAAATACAACCTATTTTTGAACAGTCCGTATTGATTTGTCTATATAATAATGTTGAGTTTCAACCGTTATACCTTATATTTAGTCGATAAAATAATCATCCTCTATATCCAACAGATGAAATACCGTTTACTGCTATTGCTAGCATCTCTTTCCTTTGCATTTCAATCTACTGCACAAGAAGGGATACCTGTATATTTTGATTACTTATCGGATAATTATTATTTGGTTTATCCATCAATGGCCGGTATTAGTGAAGGAGGGAAAATAAGGGCTACTGCAAGAATGCAATGGTTTGATGTAGATGATGCTCCAAATTTACAGACTATAAACGCCAATTTTAGAATCGGAGAAAGTAATAGTGGAGTAGGAGCCATCATTTTTAATGATGCCAACGGGTACCATTCGCAAACTGGAGTAAAGGTTACGTATGCCCATCATTTAAAATTGGGTGGCGACGGGCGAAACTTAAATCAACTTTCATTTGGTTTAAGTCCTACATATTTACAAAGTAGTTTAGATGAGTCTGAATTTCGTTCAGATGTGCTCGATGATGCTATTTCTGGTATAAAACTGAGTGAGGGCTATTTTAATGTAGACTTAGGTTTTTCATATAATTTAATGGAGTTTTATGCTCATGTGGCGGTAACCAATCTGTTAGGTAGTGAGCGTAGTCTGTATCGCTATGGGAAAGGAAATGACCAAATACCTGTAATTGATAACCTAAGGAGATATTTGTTTTCGGTAGGTTATGTTTTTGGTAAACAAGAATGGCAATTAGAGCCTTCAGTTTTGTTTCAGATGAGTGAGTTTACAAAAGAAAAAACAATCGATTTAAATGCGAAAGTTTACAAAGATGTAGATTTTGGACGTATTTGGGGAGGATTATCATATAGAAGAAGTTTTGAAGGTGGGCAATTTGCAACCGCAGATAGCTTTGGAGAGCAACGCTTGCAATTGATTACTCCTATAGTTGGAGCCAATGTTGGAAACTTTATGGTTTCGTATAACTATTCTTATCAGTCAGGCGATATTCGTTTTGATAGTGGTGGATTTCACCAAATAACATTGGGTTACGATTTTGGTCAAAAAGAACGTAGATATGATTGCTATTGTCCTTCGGCACAATAGGTATTTGAAAATACAAGCAAACAAAAAAGCATCCCGAAATTTCGGGATGCTTTTTTGTTTGAAGTAAAGTGGTGACTATTCTTCCCACTTGTAATCTTTTTTTGCAGCTTGCTTTTTAATTGCTTCCAACATAGCATTTTCAAGTTCTCCTTTTCCTCCTTCTTTCTGTTGTTCAGCAATGAATTTTTCACGTTTGGCATTTAATGTTTGAATCTCTTTCTGTATTTTGGTTCGGTCAGATTTTTTTTCTTGAACGTAAGACTCCATTTCGGCCTTCGATTTTCCTTTCAATTCTTTGGGTAGTTCGTCTTGTTTTACCTTGGTAATGTCAAAAGATTCATCATCAGAGGCATCAACCAAATCCCAATTTTTATTTTTATAAAGTCTAGAGCTTTTGCTCACCGCCCGTTTTACCGCAACTGCTTCTTCTAATTCATAGGCATTGCTGTCTTGGGTGGATTGTTTTTCCATTTTAGCACTTCCCATTGCTCCGTATGAAATGTACGTTTTGTTCAATTTTGAGTTTAGTTGTATGATGACATCATCATAAGGCGTATCAATATGAACTACCTTTCTATTATGGTCAATAGCAATGTACTCGCCTCCGGTTAGTGTAGCGCCATTTTTCCAATCAGAACTAATTCCTTGCTCATAGTTTCCGCAGTAAATAGTGTTAACTACAATGTCTTTTACTTTGGCATTGGTAACTGCATCCTTGTAATTTAACTTGCCTTGTGTAAAAGGTTCGTTGCCTGCAATAAAAATCATTTTAAGGTTATCTGGGTTTTCTCCCCAATTCAATTGTTTTAATGAGGTATGGATAACCTCGCCGCAATACTCCTCTCCACCATTCGTGGTTAATGAGAACAGTTTCTCAGATATTTCGTCTAAGTCTCCGCTAAAGTTTAAAACCTGTTGAATATATCCTTCTCTTGAAGATAAATTGTCGTTACCATATTGGTAAAGTGCAATTTGTAGTTCCGGCCGTTCCTCATTGCCGCATTTAGCATAGGTAAACTTGTTTACGATATCCCAAAGCTGCGATTTGGCCTGGTTGATAAGGCCATCCATACTATTACTGGTGTCTAGTAGTAAGGCAATCTTTACTGTGTTGGTTTTTGGTTTTTCGTCATTTGTTGTTGTAAATGATTGGGCCAGTACCGCTTCTGTAGTTGCTTTTTTTGGTTTTAGCTCACAGCCGTACATACCAGTTAAGGCAAATGACATAAAAGCTAATCCAAGAATCTGTCGTGTGTTTTTCATAATTATTTTTTTTGATGCTCTATTCAGAGATGATTAATTTGTTTGTATTTATCGTTGTTGATGAGGTAAAAGTAAAGGCAACTAATTTGCTGTAAAACCTATTTTGAGGGAAGTGGCGTTTTAAAAGAGGGAACGTTCCTTTTGAATGCGTGAAGCCTTTAGAAAGGGTAATTTTTTAAGTGATTAGGTGTAAAGGGCGTTTTTTAGTGCCGCATAATTCAACTAAGTTTACGTTGTACAAATAATTAGATGCAATCAATTCGCTACATATTGTTTTTCCTTTTTATAGGATGCTCCACAATGAACTCTTGGGCGCAAAGAGAGGTGGGGCGTAGTAAAATGGCCATGCCTCAAAATAACCTGCATCAAGTATATTTAGATTCGGCCAATACCTATAAACAAAGTGATATTGAAAAGAGTATTGATTATATCACTAATTCCATAGCAGTTCTTGGGAAACGGGCGGATAAAAAGTCGCTTTCGGAATCTTTGGTGGCTTTGGGAGAAGTATATCGATACCACAATCAATATGATTTAGCAATCACCAACTATAAAGATGCTTTAGAAGCATATAAGGCCACCCGGACAACTTTGTTGCTAGCTGAAGCTTATATTCTAAATAAACAGTTTTCAGAAGCCGAAAAAGAACTTCAGCCTTTATTAAAAATTGAAGGTCTTAAGCCTTCTCAGAAAGTAAGTTTAAATGAGAACTTGGGAGACGCATATAGGGGATTAGGGCTAGTGGAAAAAGCGGTAGCATTTTATGAAGAAGGACTTGTAGTTGCAAGAAAGAATCAAATAACTCCTAAGCTGGCAGACCTTAATTCCAAGATTGCCGATACCTATGCCCAAGATGATAAATTAGTTGAGGCAGGTGCCTATTATAATAGTTCTCTTCAGTTAACAGAAGGTTTAGAGCCTAAGCGTGCCGTACAAGAAAAAGAGAAAGTTGCTGATTTCTATAATCAGAAAAGCCAATACGGAGCTGAAATTGAACTGCGTAAAAAAAGCCTTAATGAGCTAAAAACTCTTCCAAAAGGAAGAACGACCAAACGAGAAGCGCGAGGAGATTTTGACTCCATTACTTCTCAGCGTATCAACTACAAAATTGCCAATGCCTATATAGCTCAGGACAAGTATGACGAGGCTATTCCGTATTTGAAAGAGAGTATAGAAGAAGCAGATTCTGAAAACGATTTGGTGGTGCAAAAAGAAGCAACGCGTAAACTTTCGGAGGTTTTTGAATATAAAGGAGACTACCCAAAGGCTTTTGAGAGTTATAGAAATTACGTGTCTTTGGTAGATACTTTGTATGTGCGAAAAGAACAAGAAATATCTAGGGCAGCCAGATTTAACCGAGAGATTTCTTCTAAACAAAACCGTATTTCTGGTCTTGAGCAAGAAAGAGAGTTGTCCCAAAGCAAGTATGACTTGGCATTGACGGAACAGGAATTGATACAAGAGAATAACAAACGCCAAAAATGGATTATCTACTCCCTTATTTTTGGTATGATATTGCTGGGGCTGGCGGCATTTTTCTTTTACCGTAGCAATCAGCAGCAAAAATTGGCGAACAACCTTTTGGCTTTGAAATCCTTGCGTTCGCAGATGAATCCGCATTTTATTTTCAATGCCCTTAACTCCGTTAATAATTATATAGCCAAGAGTGACGAGCGCAGTGCTAATCGGTTTTTGAGTGAGTTTTCGACCTTAATGCGATCAGTGTTGGAGAATTCTGAGGAAGATTTTATTCCGCTTGCTAAAGAATTAGATTTGTTGGAGTTGTATGTGAAGTTAGAGCATTCTCGTTTTCCTGATAAGTTTGATTATGAGCTGAATGTAGATAAAAGTATAGATGTTTCAACTTTTGAAATCCCGCCTATGCTACTTCAGCCTTATATAGAAAATGCTATTTGGCATGGGCTAAGATATAAAGAAGAAAAAGGCTTTTTGAAAATCGATGTAAAACCAAAAGGGACTACATCTTTGGAAATAATGATAACCGATGACGGTATCGGGAGAAAAAAATCCGCAGAACTAAAAACTCAGAACCAAAAGAAACAGAAGTCAAAGGGTATGGGGAATATCAAAAAACGAATTGCCATTCTAAATGATATGTATAAGAATAAGGTAGATGTTACTATTTCTGACCTTACTGTAGATGGTTCTGGAACAAAAGTGCTGTTCGTTCTTCATAAAGACTAAAAAGATTCTATTCTATTTAAAAACTTGCCATGAAATTGAATGCCATAATTGTAGAAGACGAAGCCAATAGCCGTGAAATATTACGAAACTATTTAGGTAAATACTGTGCGGATGTAAATTTGGTAGGAGAGGCGGCATCGATTCAAGAAGGGCTTGAGCTTATTCAAAAGCATGATTTAGATTTCGTGTTTTTAGATGTAGAGATGCCTTTTGGAAATGCCTTTGATTTATTGGACCAGTTGCCTGACCGTACTTTTGAGACGGTTTTTGTAACGGCTTATAATCAATATGCAATGGATGCTTTAAACAGCCATGCTGCCTATTACCTTATGAAGCCTATAAATATTGATGAATTGATTAAGGCGGTAAGTTATGTGCAGGAAATCAAGTATAAAGAAAATGAATTGGCAGATACGGTATTACAGCCAAAACTAAAATCGGTAGAAGGGAAAATAACTTTGCCGCAGCAAGATGGCTTTCAGGTACTTAATGTTACGGATATACTCTATTGTAAGGCCGATGATAATTACACCGAGATTTATCTAGAAAATAAAAAGATTCTAGTGAGTAAAACTTTAAAGTATTTTGAAGACGCGCTTGCCGGTTTTTCGTTTGCCCGCATTCATAAATCGTATTTGGTAAATGTGAACGAGGTAGTAAAATACAGAAAAGGAAAGGGAGGGAGTGTGGTAGTCTCTAACGGAAAAGAGTTACTGGTCTCGGCTTCAAAGAAGAAAGACTTTTTAGCGTATTTTTAAAAGCTCTGAATTAAGATAAAACGAATTAAAATGATAAAAACGATTAACGGGAAAACACCGCAATTTGGTGACGATTGTTTCATTGCAGAAAATGCTACGATTGTAGGAGAGGTAACCATGGGCGATCAATGTAGTATCTGGTATAATGCTGTACTTAGGGGAGATGTACATTTTATTAAAATGGGCAATAAAGTAAATGTGCAAGACGGAGCCATAGTGCATTGTACATATCAGAAATCGCCAACTACCATTGGCAATAATGTTTCTATAGGACACAATGCTATTGTTCATGGGTGTACTTTAAAAGATAATGTGCTCGTAGGTATGGGGAGTATAATTATGGATGATTGTATTGTGGAAAGTAACAGTATCATTGCAGCTGGTGCTGTGGTAACAAAAGGAACCCATGTGCCGGCCGGCAGTATATTTGCGGGGACGCCAGCTAAGAAAATAAAAGATATTAGCCCTGAACTCAGTTCAGGGGAAATTGATCGTATAGCAAACAATTACGTAATGTATTCCAGTTGGTTTAAAGAGTAGGAAACGGTACTTGAGACTTGAACTTAATTTGCTATTTTTGCACGCACCAAAAAACGAAAAATAATGAATGCATATATATTTCCCGGACAAGGGGCGCAATTTGTTGGTATGGGTCTAGACCTCTATGAAAAATACCCATTGGCACAAGAGCTTTTTGAGGAGGCAAATGAGATTCTTGGTTTTGCTATTACAGATATTATGTTTGAAGGTACGCCCGAAGACTTAAAGCAAACTAAGGTTACTCAGCCGGCCATTTTTTTACATTCGGTTATTTTGAGTAAGGTAATGGGCGATAGTTTTAAGCCAGATATGGTTGCAGGCCATTCATTAGGTGAGTTTTCGGCCTTAGTGGCTAATGGCTCTTTAGGTTTTGAAGATGGATTAAAATTGGTTTCTCAACGTGCTTTGGCTATGCAGAAAGCATGTGAGCTTCAGCCAAGTACAATGGCTGCGGTTTTAGGGCTAGAAGATGCTATAGTAGAGAAGATATGTGAGGAAACCCAGGTATTGTGGTAGCGGCAAATTATAACTGTCCTGGGCAACTAGTGATATCAGGAGAGGTAGCAGCTATAGATGTAGCTTGTGTTAAAATGAAAGAAGCAGGCGCTAGAAGAGCTCTGGTACTTCCTGTAGGTGGTGCATTTCATTCGCCTTTAATGGAGCCTGCTCGTGAAGAATTGGCCGCGGCAATTGAGAATACCACTTTTGCAACGCCTAAATGTCCTGTTTACCAAAATGTGACGACTGTTGCGGTAAGTGATGCTGTTGAAATTCAGAAAAATCTAATTTCTCAATTGACTGCTCCTGTAAAATGGACGCAAAGTGTGGAAAATATGGTAAAAGACGGAGCTTCCCTGTTTATAGAGGTTGGTCCTGGGAAAGTGCTGCAAGGCCTGGTTAGAAAAATAGCTCCTGAAGCAAAAAGTCAGTCGGCAGATATCCCAAGTTGATGTTTAATCCGTATATGATGTAGTTCGTCCATAAAACCTTGATTTAACCCCAAAATTACGGTAGTGGACATTTTTTTTAGTAATATTGACGCCCAATTAGCCACGACCTACTTTATTTGCTGTGAATTGAATCTTTGTTCAAAGGACAGTTATGAAATTGAAAAAGAAAAAAGCTTGCTTAGCCCATAGTTTAAGAGCACAGGGAAGAGTTATTTTATTGTTTATATTGTTTTTGGGTGTTGGCTTTGCTGCTAATGCTCAGACAGTCTCTATTGCACGTACTACACCCACAGAACCTGTAGAAGGGGCTGCCGGTGTCGGTGGTTCGTATACAGTTACTAGAACCGGAGGTTTTTTATTGCCTACCACTGTTACGCTAAGTATTACGGGCACAGCTACCCCTACTGATGATTATAAGGCTCTCACCCCTACTGTTACTTTGACCGCTGTAGCCCCCAGTGAATCTTTTGATATCAACATAAATGAAGATGATTTAATTGAGCTAGGTGAAACTATTATTATTACAATTAGCAATGTTAGTATTGGAACTATAAGTCCGACTGCTAGTAGTGTTACTTTTACCATACAAGATAATGATACTGGTACTTTTACCTTAACCACTCCAGAACCTGAAGCAGCTGAAGAAGGTACGGTTAGAGGGCGCTATTTACTTTCACTGGACAAGGAGAATGCTACTGGAACAACAATTACAATACCATACACTTTAGGGGGTAGTGCAACAATTATTTCTGATTATACAACAACAGGTCAAACGGGTCAATTTACTTTTCCTCCAGGTCAAGCTGCTAGAGCTTTAAATATTAATGTTATAGACGATGCCATTGTAGAGCCCGACGAAACGGTTACTTTAACATTAGGAGCTCCTAGTAATACAGCGAAGTTCAACTATGTGGCCACACCACTTGCTCAACGAACAGTTACTATAGAAGATAATGATTGTGCAGCGGGGGATGTTGCTCCTGTTTTAAATGCAGCTACAGCAGCATTTTGTGATGATTTCACGACAGACTTAGATTCATACTATGATGGGGCACGACCTACAGGGGCAGTCCTAATATGGACTACCAATAATACAAATCTATTATTGCAATCGGATTGGGCACCTAGAACAGGACTTAGTCCTGTAAGTGCACCTATGGAAATTATTATGCTTTTTTCTGGGATGAACCTAATAATTGTACTAGTCCATCTTCGGCCATAACTATTACGCAGAGTTTGTCTCCATCCGCAGGTACGGTAACTACACCACAAACTGCATGTAATAATGCAAGTAATATTTTTGGACCTATTTCTATAAGCCTTAATAGTGCGAGCGTAATTACGGGTCAAGATGCAGGTACTTGGGCATGGACTTCTGGTCCAACAAATATTGCTCCTGTAGGGGCAAACGCTACTGTAAATTTTAGTGGGCAAGCTGCTGGAACTTACGTTTATACTTTTACTACAAATGGTGCAGTAGAACCATGTACTAATAAATCAACAACAGTTACTATTAATGTAGCTAATTGTGATCCATGTACCGCAGGAAATGCTGCCCCGGTATTAGATACAACGATTCCGCGTAGATTTTGTGATGATATAACAACGTCTTTGAATGACTACGCTCCTAACAGTGGGCCAAATGCTAGCGTATTACGTTGGTCAACAACTGATGTGAAGCCTGAAGAGAATTTTGTTACGACCTCTAGGGTAAATGATCCATTCTTAAGGTACTTACTACTATGGCTTTTATTATGATGCGATAAATAATTGTGCTAGCCCTACATTAACATTAACATTAGTTCAAAATTCAACACCTGAAATTATTGGGACGCCATCTGGAGATAGTAGATGTGGCCATGGTGTTGTAGTTCTTAGTGCAACCGCAAGTCTTGATGCAACAATTAATTGGTATGATCGAGCAACAGGTGGTGCTCCAGTGTTTTCAGGGCCAAATTTTACGGTAAATAATTTAACGAGTACAACATCTTATTATGTAGAGGCATTAGCCAATACATGTAGTTCATCTCCACGAGTTAAAGTAGATGCTATTATTTTACCTCCTGTAAATACAGGCGCTCCAGAAAATGCATCGTCTTGTAATGACGCTGCTTTTGGTACTACTACCTTAGATTTAGATACCACTTTTTCTACAGCGGCAAGCGCAGGTACATGGGCTTGGTCTTCAGGGCCTGCTAATGTTACTCCTGATGGTGAAAACGTGGTAGATTTTCAAGGTTTGGCAAATGGCACATATGTTTTTGCTTATACAACTACAGGTGCGGAGGAACCCTGTGTTAATGAAACGGCTGAGGTAAGTATTTCTGTTAGTAGTTGTGATACCGATGATGATGGTGATGGATTGTTTGGCGGATTAGAATCTAGCCTTGGTACGGATCCAAATAATGCGGATTCTGATGGTGATGGCGTAGATGATGGTGTTGAAGTTGGTGATGATACAGCCAATCCTTTAGATACTGATGGAGATGGAATAATTGACGCTTTGGAGTCCAATGTTCTAGATACAGACAGCGATGGCGTTATGGATCAATTGGATCCTGGTAACAGAAATGCTTGTATACCGGATAACTCAAATGGACTTTGTGATACCGATGAAGATGGTATTACTGACGGGCAAGAAGAAGCAGATGGTACTAATCCATTAGATGCTTGCGACCCTGACGTCAATAATGCAAATTGTGACCCTACTCCTATTGACCTTGAAGTTTTAAAGACGGTTGATAAGGAAGAAGCGGTTGCGGGAGATGAGGTAATTTTCACCTTAACAGTAAATAATCTATCTGATCGTGTTGCTCGAAACGTTACCGTAGGAGAGATGCTGGAAACAGGTTTTGAATATAAATCACACAGTGCTGCGAATGGTAGTTATGATTTAGCTGCCGGCGAATGGACAATTGCTGAAATTCCGGCAAACGGAACAACTACTTTAACTGTCATTGTAGATGTGTTAGATGGAGGTCCTTACACAAACGTAGCTGAACTTTTGCAATCGTTCCCAGTAGATAGTAACCCCGCAAATGATAGTTCTGAAATAACTTTAAACATTGATCTTCCAGAAGGTATTGATTTAGTTTTAGAGAAGTTTGCACGTATTGTTAATGAAAGAGATACACTAAGTATCCGACAACCATATGAAAACTCAGATAGAGTTAACCCGTTAGTAGGACAAGAAGTAATTTTTACAATAAGGGTAACCAATAATTCTAATGAAGATGCTATTTCCAATATTCAAATAAGAGATACTATTTCTACAAGAGGAGATAGTGGCTTTGTTTATATAAGCAGCACAGCAGATAAAGGGGAGTACTCATCTGAGACCGGAATCTGGGTCATACCGGAATTGATTAGAAATGAAGTTGCTATTCTTGAAATAAGAGTAGGACTTCCAATAGAGGGTACTTTTGAGAATAGTGCTGAAATTATACGATCTTCTCCTGTTGATAGTGAAGATAAATACGATAATAATACAGACACGGCTACCGTAAATGTTTCGGCAAGGACTGAAGCTGAATTAGGAATTATTTACAATCAGTTCTCTCCAAATAATGATGGGACTAATGATGTGCTCAAAATAAATAAGCAATTTGGGGCCAATACGGTAGATTTGGTTTATGATATCAAAATTTTTAATAGATACGGAAAACTAATTGTTGAAGGTAATCAGATGACAGATGAAGTTATTTGGGATGGAATGTGGGAGGGTAAAGAATCACCTGACGGCACTTATTTTTATATCCTGAATGTAACGCTACAAGAAGAAGTAGAAGGTTTTGATACCAATACCACTAAAAAAGGCTGGATTCAGCTCATAAGATAAATAGGATAATGCAGTATAGAACACTAAAATCCTTTTACGGTTACATCTGCTTTGCTATAGGTGTATTGTTCATTTCGGCAAACAGTTTTGCTCAAAAGGAACCTCAGTATACGCAGTATATGTATAACATAGGTAGCTTTAACCCAGGTTATGTGGGCTCGGTTCAGAACCCTGAAATAGCCGCGAGTTATAGAGCGCAATGGGTAGATATTGAAGGTACACCCAGAACCATTCGTTTGGGGACTAATGTACCTTTCGCTAATGAAAAAACGGGACTTGGTCTTAACATCATAAGCGATCAATTGGGACCATCTACTCAGACTTATGTAGAAGTAGCTTATTCGTACCAGTTTAACGTTTCGGACAAAGCAAAACTTTCTTTTGGTATGGATGCAGGAGGTTCTTTCTTGAATGTAGACTTTTCAAAAGGTACGTTCGAAAACCCGGGAGAACCAATTTTAGGGCGTGAAACTATTTCAAAATTCTACCCTACAATAGGAGCAGGTTTCTTTTTGTATGAAGATGATATATGGTATCTAGGAGCTTCTATACCTAACTTCTTAACGGATGGTATATATAATGATGATGTAGCCACGATTATAGAAGATAAAATGCAGTTCAACTTTATAGGGGGTTACGTCTTTGATGTTTCCGAAATGTTGAAATTCAAACCTGCGTTTTTATTAAACTATATTAACGGAGCACCTTTAAATACCAATCTGAGCGCTAACTTTATGTATAATGATAAGTTTACCGTGGGAGCATCTTACCGGTTGGGAAGTGCAGTTAGTGGCCTTGTAGGGTTTCAGATAACCAACGGTAGTTATATTGGGTATTCGTACGATTACAACACGAGCCCATTAGGTGAGTTCAGTAGTGGTTCACATGAAATAATTCTTAAGTTTTATTTAGGTAGAGGAGATGGTTCTGGCGGAAGTAGCAAGAGCTTGAAAGGGAAGCCAAAACAAATTGATACGCCTAGATTTTTCTAATATTAGACTATGAAATTCAGAATCTTCATATTATTATTTGCATTGGCCGTAGGGTTTTCTTATGGACAAGAAGTGACATCTAAGGCCGATAATTATTTTTATAGTTATGCCTATGATGATGCTATTATTGAGTATAACAAACATATGCAACAAGGTAAGTTCATTACCAACAATCAGCTTTTGAACTTAGCCGATTCCTATTTTCAAACGGGAGAGTACAATAAGGCCTCGAAATTATATCTTGACATTAACAAGAATGATACTATAATGTCTGCACATCGCTTTAATAAGATGTTACAGAGTTTGGCTAAAATTTCCGAGCAAGAAAGAGTTAAAGCATTTTTAAAATCTAAGAGCAATTCACTTGAGAGTGAATTGGTAGAAAATGCGGAATTTAACTACCTATTGTTCGATAAAAAAGAAACGGAGTCCGTTGGATTTTTTATTTTCACCTTAACAGGTAATAGCGAGTTTTCAGACTTTTCTCCTGCATTTCATGATGATAAACTATTGTTTAGTAGTGGGCGAAAGAACAAGTCAAAACGTATCTATGGTCCTTCCGGGGAATCGTATTTAGATATTTACGAAGCAGATATTGAAAAAGGTGGTAACATAGGAAACGTAAGCGTTTATAAAGGGGTCCCTGATTCTCCTTTTCATAAATCTACACCTTTTTATTCTAGTACCACAGGAGGTACCTATTATGTGCTGTCTAATGCCAAGGGTAAAAACCTAGCTTTTGATGAAAAAGGAAAGAATGCATTGGCTATTGGTATGGCTTATGAAGGAGGTCTTTTTAGATTTTTGTTAAAAGATTTGAGCACTTCTTTTTATTATCCGTTTTACGATGATGAAAATGAAAGATTATATTTCGCTGCTAATTTTGAAGATAGTTATGGCGGAACTGACCTGTATTATGTAGTGACCAACAATGGTCAAGTAATGTCAGAACCTATTAATATGGGGCCAAGAATCAATACACCAGGGAATGAGATAGCGCCTTTTGTTTACGATAATAGTCTCTTCTTTTCATCTGATGTTTTCTATGGTGTTGGAGGTATGGATGTATATCGCAGTAATATACAGCCAGATAATACTTTTAGTATTCCTGTAAACTTAGGTGAAGGGATAAACTCAAAATACGACGAATTTGGTTTTATCATACGCCCAGGAGAAGGTCATGAGCTAATGGGTTATTTTTCGTCCAATAGACCATAAGGTGGTAAAGGTAATGATGATATCTATGGCTTTAAGGTAGCTGCCAAACCAGGTCCACGTACTCTTATCTTCAAAGGTAAAGTTGTGAAGCCTCAATATGATGAACCTATTGCCGGTGTTGAAGTAAAAGTTCTTGATAATAATGGAGGTCTTCTTAGTCAAATGTTTACCAAGGAGGACGGTACATATCAAGTGGAAATACCTTATACGGATATAGTTTCTATGGAGATGATTAAAGATGGGTATTCGACTTTTAGAGAAACATACAATCCTAAAGAATTAGAGGAGTTGCAGAAAGCACCATTACAAGTGCAATTGGCTTCCCTAAGTGATATTGTAAAAGAGAAAGAAGGGAAAAAGGTATTGAATGTTAACAATTTCTTTTTTGAAACAGGTAAGAGTAACGTTAATATAGCAATGACCGCAGAGTTGGATAAGGTTGTAGATGCTATTAAAAAATTCCCTGAGCTTAGAATTTCAATAGAAACCCACACAGATAGTAAAGGTGGAAGTAGTTCTAACAAACGAATATCCGAAAAACGCTCTCAGGCTATTAAAGCTTATCTATTGTCAAATGGTGTGTCAAGTGAGAACATAACTAAGGCAGTTGGTTACGGAGAGGAAAAAATTATCAATAACTGTACTAATGGGGTGTATTGCTTAGACTTTCTTCACAAGCAAAATCTTAGAACACTTTTTGTAATTGATAATTATGATGCTATTAGTCAATAACCTAAGTATTGGTTTTTTGAGTTTTTTTTATTCAAAGATGACTATCCAAAAATAATAGATAGAAAATAACGATAGGAATAATATACCTAAATAAGTCAGTATTTGTAGCGGTTTTTTGGGTCTGTATGCAATAGGTATTTCTTCACTCATTACATTTTTTAGGTTCATATACCCTACTATAGGTGCAACTACAAAAGAAACAAAAGTAGCTAATGCTACCAATTGCCCCATATTAGATTTAAAAACGCTTACCACTGTAAAATTTATACAGGCTAGAAGAAGTACACTTACTGCGAAAATTTGTTTGTTTCCCGATAGTTTTAGGTCCGAAAACAAAAGGCCCGTAATATCTATACTAACTCTAGCCAGCGCATCATGTGCGGTCATACATGTACTGAACATCGTAGCAAAAGCAGCAATAGCTATAAGAATATAGGCCCATGGGCCTATATGGGTTGTAAACAATTGCACAATCTGATCAGCAAAGGTTACGGCATTTCCGCTTAATGCAGTGTTCGTACCATATAGTGTCATGCAGCCAATGGTTAGAAAGAATAACGCCAATAAGGAAGTCGTAAAATAGCCGACTTTAAATTCTTGTAAAGATTCACGTAGAGAAGGCTTGGATTGTGTCTTCCATTTTTCAACGCTCCATAAGCTCACCCAGCTAGAAGCTTCAACAGTTGTAGGCATCCATCCCATTAAACTAATGAGAAAAAGAATTCCCATGTTGTTAAAAATTTGGGGTGGCGTAAAATTGGGAACTTTATCTACTGGTCCTTTAAATATAACTACCACAGTTGTAATAAGAAGGGTAGGAATAATACGGTAACAACAAATTTTAAAGAGACTTCCATGAATTTGTATTTACCAATAATCAGTAAAAGACAAATAAAGGCGAAAAGAGCCAGAGAAATATAGTTGATGTAAACTTCCGGTATCTGAAAAAGATTAATGAATAGCCCAGCGGTTACAGTATATAAGGCCGCTAAGATGGTAAAAGTAGTTACAAGGGTAATTAGTCCGTAGAACCACAGATAACCTTTACCGCGATTAAGATAGCCTTCTATGAGGGTCTTTCCAGTTACGTTGGTATATCTTACGCCAAACTCAAAAAATGGATACTTAAAAATGTTAGCTAAAAGAATAGGTATAGCCATTAACCAACCGTATTGTGCCCCTGCTTTTGTAGAAAGCACCAAGTGAGATGTACCTATTGCCATACTGGCGAACAATAGACCTGGGCCAAGATTTTTTAAAAGAATTTTTAGTTTTGACACGTAAGACAAATTAAGGAAGCCAAAATAAGTCTTTTAAATGGAAAAGAGATGCTATTTTATTTCAACCCGCTCACCAAAAAACTTGGGTTGAATGTTGAGTACCAAGTCAATGAAAACTTTTACTCTTGCTAAATATTCGCGTAAGTGAACTTTAAGACCTTGTGTGCCTATTATGCTCTTAGCATTATAGCCAATAGCGTTTAAGCCCTTTTTTTCAGCTAGATAGATAGCCCTCTGATTATGGAATTCTTGAGAAATTACAGTAACATTATTTAGTCCAAAAACTTCTTTGGCCCGCACCATGGAGTCTAAGGTTCTAAAACCAGCAAAATCTAAAAAGATTTTTTCAGATGGAATGCCTTTGGCTATTAAGTCCTTTTTAAAAGTATTGGGTTCGTTATAATAACGTGTGCCATTGTCACCACTAACCAATACAAAGTCTATTTTCTTAGATTTATAAAGTTCTATGGTAGCATTAATACGATAAGTATAGTAAGGGTTTGGAAGTCCTCCAATTAATTTTTTTGAAGTTCCAAGTACCAAGCCCACTCTATTTTTAGGGATTTCATTTGGGTCAGAAAAGGTTTTGCCTTTTGCAGATGAGCTTATGATGAAATCACACAATAGAATAAAAAGAAAAAGGGCAAGCACAAGGACTCCACCAATCTTATAGTACCTTTTTCTCATATAATTTTAAGTAAGCTATAAATATAGGTAAAAGAAAGTCTACGAGTATCTTCTATTAGATAAGCTCGTTCAACTCTTTTTCTAGCTTTTGAATTTCTGAATTGATGGTAAGATGGCTGTTGCTTGGAATTAGCTCCAGTTTTGTGGCCATTTGATTGGCTTCAAATAAGATATTGCTCAATTTAATATTGAAATTGCGAGCTTTCTCATATTTTCTCCCGTCTGAGTTACCATAATAAGAGGATTGAAACTTTTGTTTCAGTAAGTAAAGTCTCTCCACTAATTTATCTGTAGCATTAGTGGTTTTTGATTTTTTAATTTGATTTGGTGTTTCTGTAAAATTCGAGGCCATATTGCTTTAATTAAGGGCGAGGTCCTATTTTTGGGAGCTTCTCGTGGTTAATTTTTTGCTTTGGTATACAAACAAGAACGGTTTAAAATATAAAACACACTGATTTTTTCGATAAAATGTAAGAGATTTCTGGTCACCCTATCATTTGTTAAGGATGCGGGACGTTCATATGAATGCCTAATTTTTAATCTGTTTTTTCAAGAATCAATATAGCTGATAAAGTAAAAAAGAAACCCCTTTACCGGAAACGGTAAAAGGGCGCTTCAAGAAAGATAGGCTCATTCTTATATTTGGGATTCACTAAAACATAAAACATATCAGTGATGAATTCTTTGTGAATTTTACTCTTCTTTACCAAGTTCAACTGCCCGGTCAAAGGCAGCGAAAGCTGCTTCTTTAATCAGTTCACTCACATTATTATCATCCATAGAATCTAGAGCCGCTTGTGTAGTACCGCCTTTACTGGCTACGCGGTCCATCCAAGAGTTCGGGCTCAGGTTATTTTGATTGAAGAGTTCAATAGCACCTGTAAAAGTTTCGCTTACCAGAACACTAGATACCTTTTTAGAGAAGCCCATTTGCAAGGCAGCCTCCATCATACTTTGCATAAAATAGAATACATAAGCAGGGCCACTTCCTGATATGCCTGTAGAAGCATCTATAAAGTTCTCATCGCGTACTCTAATAGATTTTCCAGTGGTATCCAATAGACTTTCTACAGTCAATAATTCAATTCTTGAAACTTCACTAGATGCTGTGTAAGAAGTAAGTCCCTTACCGATTTTTGCAGGCAAGTTAGGCATGGCCCGAACAATCTTGCTCAGGCCAGACTGTTCTTTCATAGTCTCTATGGTAATACCTGCCATGATTGAAATTAAGATTTGCTCAGGATTTACTAAAGATTTAATGGTCTCGAACACCTTGGCAGAATGGTAGGGTTTTACTGCAATAAAAATAATATCAGCTTGTGGAACACATTCCTCTAGTTTTTCAAATGTATCAAAATGTGCTATTTCATTCAGCTCTTTCAGTTTCTCTTCGGAACTGTCTAATACCATAATGTTCTTTTTCTTGAGCAATTTAGATTTAGACATGCCTTCTGCATAGGTCAATCCCATATTTCCGGCTCCGATTACTAGTACTTTCATGAATTTATTTTAAAGGGTTACTTATGAATTTCTAAAGTAAAATCTTGTAGTTTGTTTTAGACAAAGAGTTGACAATCATCATAGTTCTTTATTTTTCCATAATAGGTCTTACGGTATTTCTGTAGGGTATTAATAGGTAACCCTAAAAAGTAGCGCTTAATGAAAGTCACCCTTGTAGTTAGCGGTCCCATTTTGGAGCTATAATGTTTCTCTGTTGTTGTTTTCCTTTTGATATATAATAACCTCATAAAATTTATTTAGCTTGTAACTTATCATAATGAATAGCTATAGCAAGTATATGATGTTAAGTTTTTGTTATTGTGGCCTTTTGGGTTGCTATCTTACTTAATATGTAGGTTATTTCAATGTGTCTGTAGTTGTTTTATAGAGGAATACTATTGAACAAAATAATAGGTAGTATAATGAATACGAGAATTTTGTGAAAATATAAAATTCTAGAGTGGTAGTTTCCTGTAAGATAAAATCTTACAAGATTTAAGATTGTCGCTGAATAAGCTGTTTTCAAATTTATATTTCATGAAACAATTGATGAGATGTATCTTGTTAATATGGTAAGGGGAAATGCTTAGATTGAAGTCAATTGTACAAAACTATGTAAAAACAAAAAACCCTCGAAAATCCGAAGATTAACAAGGGTTTAAGTACTCGAGACGGGACTTGAACCCGTACGGACTAATGTCCATTGGATTTTAAGTCCAACGTGTCTACCAATTCCACCACTCGAGCCGCTATTGGTAAAGTCTTTAACAAAAAAACGCTGTCAAACAGCGTTCGTAATGTTGAGCATAAAAGTGCTCTTTGAGCGAAAAACGGGATTCGAACCCGCGACCTCCACCTTGGCAAGGTGGCGCTCTACCAGCTGAGCTATTTTCGCGTATTGTAATAAGGTAATGAACGTGACATCTTTCACAGATGCGGATGCAAATTTAATACAATTCTCTAAAACTCAAAGAATATTTATATGAAATCTTGAAAATAAAAAAACAGTGTTTTTTGTCGCCCAAAAATTATGAGGTGGCCTTCTTGTTTTTAGTCAATAATCGTTTTATTTCATTCAATTTCATAAGCGCTTCAACGGGTGTTAAGGTGTTGATATCTAGATAGGTGATTTCTTCTTTTATCTGCAAGAGCAATGGGTCATCTAAATTAAAGAAGCTTAGTTGCATCTCATCTTGGGCGCTTTGTAATTTGTCTGTAAGCTCTTCACTTGAGTGTGATTTTTCAAGTTTTTTGAGAATTTTATTCGCTTTGTGGATTACTTGGGAGGGCATTCCCGCCATTTTTGCCACATGAATACCAAAACTATGTTCGCTTCCACCTTCGGTTAATTTTCGAAGAAAAAGTACATTGTCTTTCAATTCTTTTACCGAAACATTATAGTTTTTAATACGGTCAAAGGTATTGCACATCTCATTAAGCTCATGGTAATGTGTAGCAAAAAGCGTCTTTGCCCGAGCCGGATGCTCATGTAAATACTCGCTAATAGCCCATGCAATAGAAATACCATCATAAGTACTGGTCCCTCTTCCAATCTCATCTAGCAGCACCAAACTGCGTTCGGAGAGGTTGTTCAAAATAGAGGCCGTCTCGTTCATTTCTACCATAAAGGTAGACTCACCCATAGAAATATTATCACTTGCGCCAACACGGGTAAAAATTTTGTCTACATAACCTATTTCAGCAGCTTCTGCAGGCACAAAAGAACCCATTTGGGCTAGAAGTACAATTAAAGCTGTTTGCCTAAGTATAGCAGATTTACCACTCATGTTAGGTCCGGTGATCATTATAATCTGTTGCTCGTCTCTGTTAAGGATTACATCATTGGCAATATAGGCCTCGCCCAATGGCAACTGCTTTTCTATAACAGGATGTCTACCGTTCTTGATATTGATTTCGGTAGAGTCGTTTATGGTTGGTTTTGAATAGTTGTTCTCTTTGGCAAGTTGAGCAAAACCACAAAGACAATCTAGCTGAGCAATTTGCTGAGCATTGTTTTGAACAGGAGCAATATATTCTTGTGCCCAAACCACCAATTGAGAAAATAGTTGTTGTTCAAGATTAAGTATACGTTCTTCTGCCCCTAAAATTTTTGCTTCATATTCCTTAAGTTCCTCCGTAATGTAGCGTTCTGCATTAACTAAGGTTTGCTTACGAATCCATTCTTCGGGCACTTTATCTTTATGCGTATTACGGACTTCAATGTAATAACCAAAAACATTGTTAGAAGCTATTTTAAGAGAAGTAATGCCTGTACGCTCAGTTTCGCGAGTCAGCATTTTGTCTAAATAGTCTTTACCTGAAAATGCTAATCCGCGAAGTTCGTCTAGTTCATCAGAATAACCGTCGGCTATAGTTTTGCCTTTTGGAATATGAACTGGAGCCTCCTCATTAATCATTTCCTTGATCTTACTGCGTAACATGTCACAAGCATGCAATTGATCAGATATCAGTTGTAAAGACTCATCATTACTTTGTGCTGTGAGTTGTTTTATAGGAATAATAGCTTCCAGTGAATTTTTGAGCTGTACAATCTCTTTTGGATTCACTTTTCCGGTAGCAACTTTAGATATAAGACGTTCCAAATCGCCCATTTGTTTAATACGTTGCTGAATTTTCAACAAAGTATCATCATGTTCGCGCAAATAGGAAACTACCTGATGACGCCGGCTTATTTTTTCCGTGTTCTTTAATGGAAGGGCCAACCATCGCTTAAGCATACGCCCACCCATAGGGGATAAGGTCTTATCTATGATGCTTAAAAGTGTTACGGCATTTTGGTTATTAGAATGGTAAAGTTCTAAGTTTCTGATGGTAAAACGGTCCATCCAGATGTGTTCCTCTTCGGCAATACGTTTTAGGCTGTTAATATGTTGCAGCTGTCTGTGCTGTGTTTCCGATAGGTAATGCAAAACCACACCAGATGCAATAACGCCATGACTTAGATGGTCAACACCAAAACCTTTTAGGGTGCTGGTCTTAAAATGGTTGGTAAGGGTTTCTAGGGCGTAATCGTTTTGAAAAACCCAATCCTCCATATAAAAAGTATGGAACTGCTTTCCGAAAACATCTAGAAATTCTTTTTTATGTTTTTTTGAAACCAACACTTCGTTGGGAGCAAAGTTTTGAAGGAGTTTATCAATTTGTTCTTCGGTACCTTCAGAAGTGAGAAACTCACCTGTAGAGATATCTACGAACGAAACACCAAGCAATTTTCTTCCAAAGTGAACGGCACAAAGAAAGTTATTGGTTTTGGCATTTAGAATATCGTCGTTCATAGCAACGCCAGGAGTAACCAGTTCCGTAACACCACGTTTTACGATGGTTTTCGTCATTTTAGGGTCCTCCAACTGGTCGCAAATAGCAACTCGCTCCCCAGCTTTTACCAATTTTGGTAGATAGGTGTTGACCGAATGGTGAGGAAAACCCGCTAATTCAGTACGCTCGCCGCCATTATTACGGTGGGTGAGTATAATCCCTAAAATTTTTGAAGCTCTTACGGCATCTTCCCCAAAAGTTTCATAAAAATCGCCTACACGAAACAATAATAAAGCATCAGGATACTTGGTCTTGATGGTATTGTACTGTTTCATTAAAGGCGTTACCTTTTTTGTTTTTTCTGGTTTTCCCAAAGCGATAAGAATAGTTTAATTTTACGACGAAAGTCTGTAAAACGAAAGTACTATTTTTTCAAGGGAAGATAAACCATTGTTGATATTTGAGGATAAGTTTATCTTCAGCGTTTTACCTCATTAGTAACATTAAAAAGAACTCCTTTAGGGGAAACAATAGCATGCGTAAACTTAAGAACGAAGAACTTAACCGAATAGATGTTGAAGCTTTTAAAGAGGCTGATAAATCGCCCATTGTTATCATATTGGATAATATCAGGAGCTTGAATAATATAGGTTCGGTTTTTAGAACTTCCGATGCTTTTTTAATCGAAAAAATATACCTCTGTGGCATTACAGCGCAACCACCGCATAAAGACATTAGAAAAACAGCTTTGGGTGCTACTGAAAGCGTAGCGTGGGAATATAAAGAAAGTACGGTTGATTTGGTAAAATCGTTGACTGCAGATGGGTATACCATATTGGCCATTGAGCAAGCAGAAAATGCCATAATGCTCAATAATCTTGAAATAGATGCCACTAAAAAGTACGCTTTGGTTTTTGGTAATGAGGTAAAAGGGGTGTCACAAGAAGTAGTAGATGCCAGTCATAGCGTCATAGAGATTCCGCAATATGGTACCAAACACTCATTGAATATTTCTGTAAGCGCAGGTGTGGTCATTTGGGATGTATGGTCTAAAATGAATGCACTTAAAGCCTAGTTGGGTAAATGAATGGCAAACTTGGTTATCTTATCAATAATGGTATCGTAATCGTCTTTGTTTCCAACAAAATCAAGGTCGCCCATTTCAATAATTAGGTTGTTCTGCTCTGGATATCCTTTGATAAAATCAAAATACCCTTGGTTAATCTTTTGAAGGTAATCAGGAGCAATCTTTTTTTCATAATCTCTACCTCTTTCCTTGATGTTTTCTAACAAACGTTCAGTGGTTTGGTAAAGGTATACGTACACTTTGGGCTTTTTTACCTCTTTATACATAAGATAAAATAGTTTCCGGTAGAGTTCAAATTCCTCTGCCTGTAGTGTAATACGGGCAAATATGAGGGATTTATAAATATCATAATCACTCACCATGAACTTCTTAAATAGGTCATATTGAGAGGTGTCGTCAGTAAACTGTTGGTATCTGTCTGCTAGGAAAGACATTTCCAAAGGAAAAGCGTAACGGTGTTGATCTTCGTAAAATTTTGGAAGAAATGCGTTGTCTGCAAAACGCTCTAATACCAATTTACCGTTAAAATCTTCCGATATCTTATTTGCCAAAGTAGTTTTACCAGCACCAATGTTTCCTTCAATAGCAACAAAGTTTATATGGGCAAACAGGTCAGCTCTATTTCTATGTAATTTAAAGGCGTGCGTTCCAACTTTCCTTTATCGCGACATTCTTGCACTAGGTTCCGAGTATCTTTATTCAATATAGGATGATAGAACTGTGGAGCAATATCGCCCAACGGCTTTAATACAAATTTGCGGTAAGTAAGTTCAGGATGCGGAATAATTAAATTTTCAGAAACGAAAACCTCTCTTTCATAATACAAAATATCTATGTCAATTAGTCTAGGTTGGTACCCATCCTCTCCTGATCTTATCCTGCCCAGCTTAGTTTCAATATCCAAAAGGGTTCGCAAAAGTTCTTGCGGAGCCATAATTGTTTTAAGGGATATGCAAATGTTCATGAAGTCGTTAGACTCAAAACCAAGGCGCTTGTTTGGTACACATGGGATATCTTTTGCACTTCTCCGGCGGCATTGTTTATAGCAAACAATGCGTCCTGTAAGTTGTTCAAAGTGTCACCTAGATTACTTCCAAGTGATAGGTATACTGTTTTGGGGTTGCTCATAATATATAACAAAGAAACAAAAAGTAGAGGTGAGTTCATTATCTTTGGGTGAAAATACTAACTCAATTTTCATGAATTTTTTAAGAAATCTTTTGGCGGCCATCATCGGCTGCCTTATTGCTTTTGGAGTTATTTTAATAATGATCGTTATTTTTGCTGGTATTGTGGGCAGTTCTGAGGAGTCGGTTTCCATAAAGAACAACTCTATTTTAGAGCTACAACTAAAATTACCTATTAGTGATTATGTAGGCGATAATGGTATGGATCCGTTTACCGGAGCCTTCATGGAGCAATCGCAAGGTCTAGATGAGATTTTACAGGCTATTACTGTAGCAAAAGATGATGATGACATCAAAGGCATAAGCATCAACAATAACTTTATGATGGCCGGTCTTGCCCAAACGCAAGCAATTAGAAAAGCATTAAAAGGCTTTAAAGAAAGTGGCAAGTTCATCTACACGTATGGAGATTTTTACATGCAGAAGGATTACTATTTGGCCAGTGTTGCCGATTCTGTATTTATAAACCCGGTAGGAGGGCTGGATTTTAGAGGGTTGTCTTCAGAAGTACTATTCTTTAAAGATTTACAGGAGAAAACAGGCATAAAGATGGAAGTCATACGCCACGGAAAGTATAAGAGTGCTGTTGAGCCTTTTATAGCTAACGAGATGAGCGAGGCTAACCGTACCCAAATTAAAGAATTGATTGGTTCGTTGTGGAATTCTATGGTTGATGATATTTCTAAGGGAAGAGGTATTTCTTCTGCCGATTTAAATATTATTGCTGATACCTTAGGAGGTAGAACTCCGGAATTTGCCAAAGAAACGGGACTGTTAGATGATGTTATTTTCTTTGATCAATACGAACAGAAACTTAGAAATGCTTTAAGTCTTGGAAAGGACGATGATTTAAATCTCATAGAATTACAGGATTATGTAATCCGTTCGAATAAAAAAGTAATTAAAAGCGGAAAAGATAAGATAGCTGTTGTTTTTGCCCAAGGCGAAATATTATATGGCGAAGGCGGTCCAGACGTTATTGGTCAAGGTATAATCAATGAAGCCATTATTAAAGCAAAAGAGGATGATGATGTAAAGGCAATTGTACTTCGCGTAAACTCGCCTGGAGGTAGTGCTTTAACTTCCGATATAATTTGGAGAGAGATTGTATTGGCAAAAGAGAAAAAACCTGTAGTGGTTTCCATGGGCAACGTGGCGGCTTCTGGAGGATATTATATAGCTGTTGGTGCAGATAAGATATTTGCAGAACCTACTACCGTTACCGGTTCTATAGGTGTTTTTGGAACAGTGCCTAACATGACGGAGCTTGCTGCAGATATAGGTATTAATGCAGAACAAGTGGGTACGAATAAAAACTCAGTAGAATATTCTGTTTTTGAACCCATGTCTAGCGAATTTAGGGGTTACGTTCAGGAAAGTATTGAAAGTACTTATGATACTTTTTTACAGCGGGTTTCTCAAGGGCGTAATATTAGTATGGCGGAAGCAGATAGTCTAGCGCAAGGTCGTGTATGGAGTGGGGTAGATGCAAAACGTGTGGGTCTAATAGACGAATTGGGTAATTTAGAAGATGCCATTACAGAAGCTGCGAAAATGGCTGAATTGAATGATTACGGTATCAAGAAATTTCCAAAATATAAGACTGGTATAGAACGTTTAATGGAAGATTTAGGTGGAGCTAGTGCCAAGGTGAAGCAAGAGTTTATAGAAGAAGAAATAGGTTCTGAAGCGTATTCCATATTAAAACAAGTAAAATCTGCTATGGAACAAGAGGGAGTGCAAGCACGCATGCCTTTTGTACTTGATATTAAATAGTTCAGGGTACAACCTTATCAAAATTAAAAGAGCCAGCTATAAGCTGGCTCTTTTGGTATCTAGATTTGTTATTCTACTTTGCTAGGTTAATTTCTACCCTTCGGTTTTGAGCACGACCATCTTTGTACATATTGGAAGCAATAGGTTTGTCTTCTCCATGGCCAACAGCGGTTAAGCGAGAGCTGTCAATTCCTTTTTCTATTAAAAAGTCCTTTACGGAAACAGCTCTAGATTCAGATAGCTTTTGATTTGTAGCTTTACTACCAACGCTGTCCGTATGGCCTTCTACTGTAAATTTAGCTTCAGGATATTCTTTTAGGATACTCATAATGTCTACCAAAACACTTGTAGATTCTGCTTTTATGCTAGCTTTTCCAGAGTTAAAAAGAATAGTTTTAGCGTAATCGTTCAGTTGTTTTTGAACTTCTTCGGTAACCTCAGCAGCTTCTGGACAACCATTGTTTGCAACAGTTCCTATTTCATTAGGACATTGGTCGTTTTTATCCAAAACACCATCACCATCTGTATCTGGCCAAGGGCATCCTTGGTTTTCTGCAGCTCCAGGTTCGTTAGGACATTTATCATCTTCATCAAGTACATCATCACCGTCAGAATCAACTAATGGGCAACCATCGTTCAATACTTCCCCTGCTTCTTCAGGACACTTATCATCTTATCAGCAACCTTATCGCCATCGGTATCAGGCCATGGGCAACCATTGTTTTCAATTGGGCCAAATTCATCAGGACAATCATCTTTTCTATTTACTATTCCATCACCATCTCTGTCTTTAGGTTTTCCTTGGTAAACTGGTATTTTCAATCCCGCATAAACGTCGGCAGCTTTTGAGTTGTCGCTCAATAGTAAGGTCATAACAGAACCGGAGCCAATATATAGGGGTCCCGCTCTAAAACCAGCTCCCCATTGCGCTCCAGAACCTTGTGTAAGGCTCACCGGCATATAGAAGCTAAACCATTTGCTTTCAAAGCGAGGTGTAAAAGAAACCATTGTAGGCACTCTATTTGTATTCACTTTGGAATTAGAACGTAAAGAAAAATCTGTGTTTAGATTTAAGTAAAATCTATTGTTTAGGCTGTAGTCTACATTAAAATGAAGAGCTGTTGGTAAGGCAAACTTTTCTATAGCATCAACTGATGTCTGCGTATATAGATTGTTTAAGATATCTTCTAAATTGTCTTCATTATCAAAATCATCTTCCTTTACCGTTGCTGTTATATCATAGGTGTTCTGAGTACCATTTTTATAATTAATGGACCCGATGTCGCTTATAGAAAGAGCAAATTTTAATTTGTATTTATTTAAATGTTGAAATGAGTTTGAACCATCGGTTGAAGCATAGGATGCGTAATCTGGTCTCCATTCGTAAACAGCCCCTAAATCTACACCAAAACCGGTTGCCCCATCTACAATTTCAACTTCAAAGTCTTCAAAATTATCGTCTATATTATCACTGTGGCCATAATTAACTTCACCAACAGAAGCAATACTTCCTGTAGTTTGCCCGCCTAGTAAAGGAGTACCATCAGCATCATAATCTATAGTAATATTTTTTCCACTAGCGTATGCGTTTCCCATCCCTTGTAGGTATTTTAGAGAGATACCACCTTTAAGGAAGTGCTGGTCTTTGTTCATCAAAACTTGTGCATAGGTAACACCAATTTCTGCCCATGCATTAGCGGTAAGATAGACATCTTCTTCATCTATCATAAGGTCATCGTTCTCATCAAAACCATTGGAAAGGCTTTCAAAAGTGTTTCCATTAATCTTGTTTACATTATAACCGACTCTACCTCTTGTAAATATGGCTAATGAGCTTGTGGGGGTAAGATTGAACATAAAAGCGGGTCCCAAAACATCTGCATTGCCAAAGAAATTATTACTGTCGTTAGGATACTTTTTGCCATCGGTATCAAAATCAAAATCCGATGTAATGACGTCACCTAACTTTAATCCGTAATAATCATTACTAAAGAATGTGCTTGCACCTACAATATTAATATCTGTTTTAAATCTAGAATCTGTGATGTTTGCAGGGTTGGCAATTAAGCTGTTGACCCCACTGTAATTATCCGTCAGAAATCCGACATAGGATTGGGCTTTAGCACTAAGTACGCCCAGTACTAGTAATGATGTAACTATCGTTTTTTTCATGCTTGGTATTTTTTAAGCTATTTTTGATTTTGTTTTGAGAGTCTTGTTTTAACGAACAAGCATCGATGAAATTGTACTGTTCATCGATCACTTTAATAAGAAAATACTTATGAATTTAAAAGATAGCCGTTTGGCATATCAGATATATCTTTATTTGGGAGCGCTTTTCATCACCTCTTTGGTGGTTTCCAATCTTATTTTTCAGAAGTTCTTTTATTGGAACCCTTTTGGTGATTTCACTATTTTTGGAGTGTCACTTTTTGAAATATCGGTAGGAATTTTGCCTTACCCTATCACCTTTTTAATTACAGATTTAATCTCTGAAATTTATGGTAGAAAGAAGGCTAATCAGATTGTTACAGCAGGTATTTTTGCCAGTCTATTTTCCATGGCTATAATTCTTTTGGCAGAAGTGGCTCCTGCTATTCCTTCTTCTCCAATAGATGATGCAACGTTTACACAAGTATTTGCTCTTTCTCCAATAGCTGTTTTGGCTTCTATGATAGCCTATCTCTTTGCTCAGTATATTGATATCGCCATATATCATTTCTGGAAAAAACTGACCAAAGGCAAGTATTTATGGGTACGTAATAACTTCTCCACCTTTCTTTCCCAGTTTGTAGACACTTTCACCGTAGTAGGGCTTCTCTGTGTATTTGGTATTCTTCCGTGGGACCTTTTCTTTGGGTTGGTCGTGAGTGGATTTGTTTTTAAAATTTTAATAGCACTCTTAGACACTCCTTTCCTGTATTTGTTCGTATATATAATGAGAAAGCGGTTCAAATTGGCCGTGGGAGAAGAAATAGTGCTAGAGGTATAATATTCAGTACTTTTTGGAGTTGTACCGTTAGGGTTAAGAATCTTAATATAAGAGTTAAAAAGACCGAGCTTCTTTCATTAGGTTGTGCCTAGTTTTAAAATGGACATCAATGTTTGAATAAACGCTCTTCTTTTTATTCCATTAAGTTGTATAAATCAGTATTTGAATTAGAAATATGAAAAAGAAAATATTTTGGGGTTTAGGAGTTGTAGTGCTACTTATTGTAGCTGTACTGGTAGCCGCGCCCTTTTTCCTTGAGTCTAAAATTGGTGATATTATCAAGAATAACGTGAACAATAATGTGAACGCAACGCTTGATTTTTCTAAAGCTGATTTGAGTCTGTTTAGTAATTTCCCAAATGCTGAGGTTAGTCTAGAAGATGTAGTGTTACTAAATAAAGCACCATTTGAAGGCGATACACTTTTTGCTTCCAAAAAAGTAGCTCTTGCCATGGGTATAGGTGAGTTGTTTAAAGGACAAGATGAGCCAATAGGAATTAAAAGTCTTACGGTAGATGGTGCATCTGTAAACGTAACTATAGATAAGGAAGAGAATGCCAGTTTTGATATTGCAGTACCATCTGACGAGCCAAGTGCTCCTGCTGATACTTCTGGTGATGGTTTTAATCTTGATTTACAATCTTATTCCATAACCAATACCAATATTGTTTATGACGATCAGTCTACTGGAATGCGTTTGGTGATTTCAGATATGCAACACAGTGGAAAAGGTGACCTTTCTGCAGAAAAATCAGAACTGGATACGTTTACTGAAGCGTTGGTTTCTTTTGAAATGGACAGTACAAATTACTTGAATAAGAATAAAATTGAGTTGGACGCTGTTATTGGCGTTGATTTAAAAGAAAATAAATACACTTTTTTAAAGAACGAAGCGCTAATTAATCAGCTGGCTTTGGTTTTTGACGGCTTTATTAAAATTAATGAGAATAGTCAAGAAATAGACATCACTTTTAAAACACCTTCTTCTGATTTTAAAAACTTCTTGGCAGTAATACCTGAGGAATATTCTAAGAATATAGAAGATGTAAAGACCACTGGGAATTTTATGCTTGAAGGTAAATTCAATGGTGTTGTAGACGAGGAACATATTCCTAAATTCAATATCAAAATTTATTCTGATAATGCTTCTTTTAAATATCCGGACTTGCCTAAGGGAGTTCGTAACGTTTTTATTGACACTAAAATCAATAACACCACTGGTATTGTAGAAGATACGTATGTAGATATAGATAAACTGTCCTTTATGATTGATGAGGATAAGTTTGATATGACTGCACACATCAAAGAACTAATGGGTAACACCAAAGTGGATGCCCATATAGATGGTAAAATGAATTTGGCTAATCTTAAAAAAGCATATCCGGTTCCTGCAGACCTAGATTTAAAGGGACTTTTAGATGTTGATGTAAAGACCGCATTTGATATGGCTTCCATAGAAAAGGAGCAATATGAGAAAACAACCACAAATGGTAAGGTTAGTTTAAGTGATTTTGAATACAACTCAGATGAGATACCAAACCCTGTAAAACTTAAGAGCACTAAATTAACTTTCAATCCTTCTACGGTAACGTTGAATGAGCTTAGCGGTACTACTGGTAAAACGGACTTTAATGCCAAAGGAACTATTAAGAACCTATTGGGCTTTATGTTCAACGATGAAAAGGTAGAAGGCGATTTTGACCTTTCTTCCAATACTTTTGCTTTAAGTGATTTTATGGTGGAAGAAACACCCGAAGGAGCAAGTGAAGGTAAAACAGAAGGAGCAAGTGAAGGTAAAACAGAAGGAGAAAAAACAGAAGGTGTTGCAGAGGAGAAAATTAAGATACCATCATTTTTAGATGCGAATATTAATGCATCTGCCAATACCGTGCTTTATGATAACCTTACATTGAAAGACGTAAAAGGTAATCTGAAAATTAAAGATGAGAAGGCGACACTTACTAATATGACATCTTCTATTTTTAATGGTAAAATGGCATTTAATGGAGAGGTTTCTACTAAGGAAGAAACACCAACTTTCGCCATGAATTTAGATATGAAGCAATTGGGTATAAGCGAAACCTTTAAGTCGCTAGACCTTCTTAAGGCTGTTGCTCCAATTGCCCAAATCCTAAAAGGGACTATGGACACCGATATTAAGCTTTCAGGTAGTCTTACGGATGATTTAGTGCCAGATTTACTGACGTTAACGGGAGATATTTTTGCTGATATTATGACAAAGGAAGTTGATGCAGAAAGTGCTCCAATGCTAACGTCTCTAAATAGTAAGCTGAATTTCATAGATATGAAACAACTAAATCTGGATGATTTAAAAACCAAGCTTACTTTTGAAAATGGGGTAGTGAACGTAAAACCATTTACAGTAAAATATAAAGACATAGCCATTGACGTTGGCGGTACACATACTTTTAATAAAGAAATGAAGTATACGGCTACAATGGAGGTTCCTGCTAAGCACCTAGGGAGTGATGTGAGTAAGTTAATTGCGCAAATAGGAGAGAATGACCTAGAAGATTTAAAGATTCCTGTGGTGGCTAATATAGGAGGTAGTTATGATAATCCTAAAGTGAGCACAGACCTTGGGTCTGGTGTTAAAACCTTAACGAGTCAATTAGTAGAAATTCAAAAGCAAAAGCTAATTAACAAAGGAAAGGATAAAGCTAAAGATTTATTAGGTGATGTTTTAGGTGGAAGTAAATCTGAAACAGAAGGTGAAACCAAATCTACTAAAGACGATGTAAAAGAAGTTTTGGGTGGCTTGTTAGGAGGAAGTAAGAAAGATACGACTACAGTAAAAACAGATACTGCTGCACCTGAGAAAAAAGAGGATGTCGTAAAAGAGAAAGCTAAGAATATTTTAGGTGGACTTTTAGGTAAAAAAAGTAATTAGCAAATAGGATTATCCTATTTGCTTATGATGCTTTTTGTCATACCAAACATATAGCAAGAAAATAGCTAGGCTTATTAATGAGCCCCAAAGTAGACCTGTTTTCATACTATTGGTGCTTTTACCAAGTATAGCAATAAAAAGAATAAGAGGGGTGATGCCAATTAGCGTTGCCCCAATAAATTTCCAGTAGCCCATTCTTAATATACCACCCATAAAGCTAATGGCATCATTAGATAAAAAGGGATTAAGGCGGGTAATTATAACTGCCCAAAAACCATAATCTTCTAGGAAGCCGCTTACTTTTTTCTCTGTCTTTTTTCCAATAATACGCTGTACCTTATGGTCTCGACCTAAAAGCTTGCCAATGGCATAACCTACTGAAGAAGCTAAAAATACAGCAATTAAAATAATGATACTCCCCCATATAGGGCCATAAGCCAAAATTGAAGCAACCATTAACATAACGGAGGGTACGATAATCAAAAACATCTGTGCAATCATGGCGATAATTAAAATAATCGGGCCCCATGCTCCAAACTGCGCCACCCAGTTTTCTACTTCTTTTTGATTACCACTTGTCAATACTTGCCAAGCTTCATTAAAAAACGACTCAATAGATGGAATAGTGAAATAACCTATGGCAAGTAATACAGCTATCATAACAGATAGGAATGCTGGCCATTTGCTCTTACTTCTATTTTTAGTTGATTCTCTTTTGGACATCCGCTCTACTTTTTTATTCGGCAAAAAGGTAGCTGAGTTTGTTAAAGAAGAGTAATCCGAAACGTTCTATTTTTGGTTCTAAAATAAAACGGTGTGCTTATGGAAATTTAATTTTGAAGTCTATGAGATTACTAGCTGATTTGAAGTGATACATAGTACCCTTCGTTACTACGAATATTAAATACTGTCTGGTCCTCAAAAATAAGATACTGTCCTTTTACGCCTTTTAAAACTCCTTTATAGTTCGGAGTTTTGACCAGGTTGAGACTTTTTACTTTTTCTGGATACTGTAGCACTGGAAACTCAAGGATGGTTTCTGAATTATCGGCAATGTAGTATTGCTGGGCTTCATCGGGAATGTATTGTTTCAATTTATTGCGCCATTCCTCTAAGTTTTCATCATCTACATTATTGGTGAGCATTTTACGCCAGTTGGTCTTGTCTCCAATATGGTCTTTTAGCGCTACTTCTGTTATGCCGGCCAAATATCTGTTTGGGGTTTCAACTATTTCTATAGCCTCATGTGCACCTTGATCTATCCACCGTGTTGGAATTTGTGATTTTCGGGTTACACCAACTTTTATGTTGCTAGAGTTCGCTAAATAAACAATATGAGGCTGTAGTTGTGCTTTTTTCTCGTATTCTAGGTCACGATCTTCTTTTCCTAAATGGGCAGTACTTAATTCTGGTCGCATAATCCAATCCCCAGCAGATGGAATTTCGTAGAAACAGGTCTTGCAAAAACCTTGACGAAAGATAGGACGGTCTCTGCCACAATTCAAACACTGAAATTTTATAAAACTGATTTCTAGCTCTTTATCCAGAATTTGATTCACGTTCAAAAAATCGTTTTCAAAGACCATATAGTATTGAATGGGGTTTCCTATTTCGGTCTGCATTTTTCTTAGAACGCCTTCGTACTGCATAAAAAAGTGTGATTTAAAATGAATTTGAAAATGATAAGTATTAAACTTAAATTTAGCGAATTCAAAGATACCCAAAAATGCCGATTACCTTATTCAATTCTATAGCCTCGTGGTTGCTAAAAGCGATATCACCAAATCGAACTTTTTTTAAAATACCCAGAAGAGGTTCAAGAAGAAGTACTCCATCAACTTATAGAAATAGCCGAAGACACAGAAATCGGTAGGAAATATGGATTTGAATCCATCAACAATTATGAAACTTTTAGAGAGCGTGTTCCTATTTCTTCATATGAAGAAATAGAACCTATTATAGAGCGTACACGTCGTGGAGAACAGAATATATTTTGGCCAACCTCTATAAAGTTGTTCGCTAAGAGTAGCGGTACAACCAATGCCAAGAGTAAATTTATTCCAGTAAGTGAAGAGGCCTTGGAAGATTGCCATTATAAATCGGGTAAAGATTTGCTTTGCCTGTACTTGAACAATAATGAGAATTCCCAATTGTTTACGGGTAAAAGTCTACGCCTTGGTGGGAGTAAAGAGTTGTACGAGGATAATGGTTCGTATTTTGGAGACCTGTCTGCCATTCTTATAGATAACATGCCTTTGTGGGCAGAATATAGTAGTACACCAAGTAGTAAGGTCTCATTAATGAGCGAGTGGGAGAGTAAGCTCAAGGCTATTATAAAAGAAAGTACACAAGAAAATGTAACGAGTTTAGCGGGTGTCCCTTCTTGGATGTTGGTGCTTTTGAATAACGTGATACAGGAAACTGGTAAGGACAACCTTTTTCAAATATGGGATAACCTTGAGGTGTATTTTCATGGAGGGGTAAGTTTTAACCCTTATGAAGAGCAATACAAAAACTTGTTGCCGCGTAAAAGCTTTAAGTATTATGAGATTTATAATGCGTCGGAAGGATTTTTTGCGATTCAAGATCGTAACAATGCAGATGATTTATTGTTAATGTTGGATTACGGTATATTCTATGAGTTTGTTCCTATGAGCGAATATGGCACGGAAGGTCAAATGGCCATTCCGCTTTGGGAAGTCAAAAAGAACACGAATTATGCAATTATAATTACTACCAATTCTGGGCTCTGGCGTTATAAGATTGGAGATACTATTAAATTTACATCTACCAGTCCGTACCGTATTAAAGTTACTGGACGTACTAAGCACCATATAAACGTTTTTGGAGAAGAGCTTATCATAGAAAATGCGGAAGAAGCCCTTAAGACCATTTGTGCTAAAACCGGGGCGGAAATCAAAGATTATACGGCCGGCCCCATTTTTATGGAGGGCAAAGAAAAAGGAGCGCATGAGTGGCTTATTGAGTTTAGAAACCAGCCCGAAGATATAGACGTGTTTACGGAGTATTTAGATAATGCTTTAAAATCATTGAATTCCGATTATGAAGCCAAACGTTATAACAACATTACTTTAAATATGCCCAAAGTTCATATTGCCAGAGAGAATCTTTTTTATGATTGGTTGAAGTCAAAAGATAAGTTAGGTGGGCAGCATAAGATACCTAGATTGTCCAACAAAAGGGACTATGTCGAAGAATTGCTTCACATGAACAAATAAAAGGGAGATTTGCCCGTTTAATATTGAAATTGATTCCCAAACCTAACCTAAAGGCAAATTAAATTTAATATTATGGCAGAAAGACTAGTAATCTTATCCGATATGTGGGGAGCTAAAAAAGGGCTCTGGATAACCTCGTACCTCGGGTACCTTCAACAGCATTTTAATATTACTTTTTATGATTGCCAGCAATTGGGGAATATAGATGTAAAAGTAAATTCAGAAGAAAATGTTCATCAGGCTTTTGTTGATGGCGGAATTGAAACTGCTATAGCACATCTCCTTAAAAAAGAAGAAGAACCAGCACATTATCTATGTTTTAGCGTAGGTGGAGCCATAGCGTGGAAAGCAGCACTTTCAGGTTTGCCCATGAAATCGTTATACGCAGTCTCTTCTACAAGAGTTCGCTCGGAAGTTGAAAAACCAGATTGTCCAATCCGACTTTTATTTGGTGATAGTGATGTATATAGACCAAAAGCATCTTGGTATAAAGAAATAGGTGTAGAAGGTGAGCTAGTTAATGGTTTTAGCCATGACATGTATACCGATGAGAAAATAATTAAAAAAGTTTGTCTTGATTTATTGAATACGGTTACTCAAAAATCCGTAAAAATAAATAAGCAAAAAGCTATTTGATAATCCAAGGGTTTTAAACTAACACTCAAGGAAATAAAAAAGCGGAATCACTTTTAGTGATTCCGCTTTTTTATTTATTTATGTCAGAGGGTTTAAGAAACTGCTTTCAGTTTTTTAATGGTCTCATAAGACAGTTTACCTTCGGCGTAAGCTTTGGTAACCTTAAATTCCGTTTCGTCATTACTCGGCATTTCGAACATGGCATCGGTAAAAATTGCTTCACATAAAGACCTTAATCCTCTAGCTCCTAATTTGTACTCAATTGCCTTTTTAACGATATAATCTAAAGCCTGATCGGTAATGGTGAAAGTAATGTCATCCATCGCGAACAGCTTTTCATACTGCTTTATAATCGCGTTTTTAGGTTCCGTAAGAATAGCTCTTAGCGTTTTCTCATCTAAAGGGTTCATGTGTGTTAGTACCGGAAGCCTTCCAATGATTTCAGGAATTAGACCAAATTCTTTTAAATCCTTAGGGATTATATATTGAAGAATGTTGTCTAAATCTAAAACGTCATCGGTTTTTGCAGCGCTATATCCAATAGCTTGCATATTTAACCTCTTGGTAATGGCACGTTCAATTCCATCAAAAGCACCACCTGCAATAAATAAGATGTTTTCCGTATTTACCTCAATAAATTTTTGGTCTGGATGTTTTCTTCCTCCTTTTGGTGGAACATTAACAACCGTACCTTCAAGTAACTTAAGAAGTCCTTGCTGAACACCTTCACCAGATACATCTCTAGTAATAGAAGGGTTGTCGCTTTTACGTGCTATCTTATCAATCTCATCTATAAAAACAATACCACGTTCTGCTTTTTCAAGATTGTAATCTGCAGCTTGTAGTAAACGAGTAAGAATACTTTCTACATCTTCACCCACATAACCAGCTTCGGTCAAAACAGTAGCATCAACAATGGCCAAAGGTACATTAAGCATCTTGGCAATGGTTTTGGCAATAAGGGTCTTACCTGTACCCGTCTGGCCTACCATTATGATGTTACTTTTTTGAATCTCTATATCGTCTTCTTTAGACTTGGGCTGTAAAAGCCTTTTATAGTGGTTGTAAACCGCAACAGACATTACTTTCTTGGTGCGTTCTTGTCCAATAACGTAAGTGTCTAAAAACGTTTTAATATCAACAGGCTTCTTCAGAGTAAGTTCTGAAGAAAGGTCATTTGTCTTGGTTTGTTTAGATTCTTCTGTAACAATACCGTGGGCTTGCTCTATACATCGATCGCATATGTGTGCATCAAGACCTGCAATCAAAAGATTGGTCTCTGGCTTTTTTCTGCCACAAAACGAACATTCTAAATTTTCTTTAGCCATATTAAAGTATACTTTCTTTGAAAAAATAAACGCAAATAAATGCGTTTTGGTTCATCGTGTTAATCGAAAAACCAATTAATAGTACGCATTTGGTCGAAATTATTCTTTACCCCTTACCAAAATTTCATCAATCATGCCGTAAGTCTGTGCTTCTTCGGCTTTCATCCAATAGTCACGATCACTATCATCAGTAACCTTGTCCATTGTTTGGCCAGAGTGCTTGGCAATGATTTCATACAATTCTGATTTCAGTTTTAAGATTTCACGAGCAGTAATTTCAATATCGCTAGCTTGTCCTTGCGCTCCACCCATAGGTTGGTGAATCATAACTCTTGAGTGCGTTAATCCGCTACGTTTTCCTTTTTCACCTGCACAAAGAAGTACAGCGCCCATAGAGGCCGCCATTCCAGTACAAATAGTAGCAACGTCCGGAGAAATGAACTGCATAGTATCATAGATGCCTAAACCGGCATAAACGCTTCCTCCTGGAGAATTAATGTATATCTGAATATCTTTTTTTGCATCTGTACTGGCCAAAAATAATAATTGTGCCTGTACGATATTCGCTACTTGATCATTAATGCCTGTTCCTAAGAAGATAATACGGTCCATCATTAATCTAGAAAATACGTCCATGGCAACAGCGTTCATCTGACGTTCTTCAATAATGTTGGGTGTAAGACCAACTGGGTACATGCTCGTTAAGATCGAATCATAATAGGTACTGCTAATACCTTGGTGATTTATAGCGTAGTTCTTGAATTCTTTTCCGTAATCCATATTTTTTTGTTCGATGTTTAAATTACCTCGGGGTATGAAATAAAAAAGGTGCCGAAAATAATATTTTCGGCACCGTAAAGATACTTATAATTTTTTGGAAATGTTACCCGTAAACCTCCTTGACAAAGTTTTCGTAAGTAACCTCTTTTGTCTTAAGGTTTACTTTCTCTTTGTAAAGGGTAAGTAGTTTTTGGCTCATTAACTGTTCAGACAAACGCTTTACTTCGTCTTGGTTGCCCAATACACGTGCAGCAATATTGTCTAACTCTTCTTCTTGAGGGTTTAATTGACCAAACTGTGCCATTTGCTGCTTAATAAAGCCTTTTGCAAATTCTTTAAGTTCTTCAAACTGAAGTTGAATGTCATTTTCTTTAATAACCTTACCTTCTATAAGTTGGTAACGAAGTCCTTTTTCAGATTTTTGATACTCTTCGCTGGCTTCTTCTTCAGTTAATGGGTTTTCGCCAGTAGTTTGTATCCACTTGGTCAAAAACTCTGAAGGAAGTTCGAATTTTGTGTTTTCGATAAAATATTCAGTAATGTCATTCAATAACTTTTGATCTGACTGCTGCTCGAATTGTTTCTCTGAATCATCCTTGATACGTTGTTTCAAGTCTTTTTCAGATTTAACTTCGTCTTTGCCAAAAAGCTTGTCAAAAAGCTCTTGGTCTAGTTTAGCAGGCTCTCTTTCGTTGATTTCCTCAATAGTAAAAGTAGCTTCAATATCTAAGTCTGCTGCTTTTTCTTGAGAAACACCAAAAACGCTTGAAAGTAAATAGTCTTCTTTAAAAAGACCTTTAGATTTTAACGTAACAACATCACCTACTTTTTTGCCTTTTAAGGCATCCAAAGCTTTTTTACTCTTGATCTTGTCAAGTTCTAATGTGGCTTTATTGTCTATTTCTTCTTCTTCGTTCTTGAAAGTACCGCTTACTTCATTATCTTTTTCTACGGCATCTTTGCTGATAAGTTTCCCGTGTTGCTTAAGAATACGTTCAACTTGCTCGTTAACCATTTTGTCGTCGGCAACGATTTTATAATGTGTAATCGGTTTTTTTGTTTTTAACGGAACTTCAAAATCAGGAGCAAGACCCAATTCAAATTCAAAAGCAAGTTCTTCATTGTCCCAATCAAAATTATCTTGTTGTTTAGGAAGCGGATTACCAAGAACATCTAATTTTTCTTCGGTAAGGTATTTGTTAAGATTGTCTTGAAGAAGTTTGTTTACTTCGTCTACTAAAACAGCCTTTCCGTATTGCTTTTTTATCAAGCCCATTGGTACGTGACCTTTTCTAAAAAGGTACATTGGCAGACTTTCTATAGTCACTTAAGATATTGTCTACCTTATCTTGATAATCTTCTTTGGTGATGGCCACTTTAACGACGGCATTTAGATCGTCGATCTGCTCTTTTGTAATATTCATCTAAATCTTCTTTTTTGTTTCCATAAAATGGGATGCAAAAGTAATGTAATTAATGTACGCTAGCAAGTTTTTAAATCGTTGTGGTTCAAACAATCGTTACGATTTTTCATCATCTTTCAAAAGGGAAAAGAATATAGATTGAAGAAAGGATAGCGAGAGGCTAAAAAGTATGGCCCATAAAACGCCGTCTACCGTAAATCCATCAATAAGATTGTCTGCCAGTAAAATAATGATGGCATTTATTATCAATAGGAAAAGCCCTAGGGTTAAAATGGTTACTGGCAAGGTGAGTATTACCAGAATAGGCTTTACTATAAAATTTAGAAGACTAAGTACTATGGCTACTATAATAGCGGTCATATAACTGTCTACGAATACATGTGGTAATATTTTAGAAAGTATAACTACGGCAAGAGCGGATAAGAGAACACGTAAAATGAGTTTCATAGATAAATAATTTTGTTGTTGGTAGTAATTAATTTCGCCACCCTTAAAGATAAAGATTTGTTATGATCTTAAGAATGCCAGGATTTTTCTAAAAACTGTTTTGGGTTTTCGGCATGTAACCAATGCCCGGCATTGTCTATAGTGTCCATTTCCGCTTTCGGAAAGTGTTTCCTGAATTCAGAAATTTCGTTAGGCATTATGTATTCCGATCGGTCACCGCGAAGAAAAAGAACGGGGCCGTTGTAAAAGTCAGTAGCGCCAATGTTTTCTCCAATCTCGTTCATTTTTTCGCTTAAAACCTCGAGGTTAAACCGAAAACCTAATTGACCTTTTTCTATCCAATACAGATTCTTGAGTAAAAACTGTCTCGTGCCAAAATCGGTAATGTGCTTGCCCAGTTCAGAATCTGCTTGGTTTCTAGATGTAATGATATCTAAATTTAGAGCGTTCAAACCATCAATAATTGGTTGGTGATGTGGTGGATAGAATTTTGGGCCAATATCTGCAATAATCATTTTTGTTACCAAATCTGGATAACTGCAAGCAAATTGCATAGCTGTCTTTCCGCCCATAGAATGCCCAATAATCATGGCGTTTTCTAAGTGATGGGTTTCCATATAATTTTTGAGGTCTTCACTCAATAAATCATAATCAAAATCATCGGACCAAAAGCTTTTTCCATGGTTGCGCTGGTCTATGAGGTGTACTTCAAAACCTTTTTCTGCGTACTGGTTACCTAAAGTTTTCCAATTATCGGACATTCCTAAAAAACCATGTAAGACTAATAGGGGAGTGCGGGTTCCAAGTATTTTAGAGTGTAGGGTTTCTGTCATTTTAATTTATTCAGATACATATTTACAACGTTATCCAACCCTAGGTATAGTGATTCGCAAATTAGGGCGTGACCAATAGAAACTTCCAGTAAATGAGGAACGTTCTCCTTAAAATATTTAATGTTGTCCAAACTTAAATCATGTCCGGCATTAATGCCTAAACCACAGTTGTATGCAATTTTGGCAGCTTCTGTAAAAGGTTTGACAGCTTGGCTATGATTACCCCTAGTGTATTGTTCTGCGTAACTCTCTGTGTAAAGTTCAATGCGGTCCGTTCCCGTCTCCGCAGCGCCCTCTATCATTTTAGCTTCAGCATCAACAAAAATAGAAGTGCGTATGCCGGCATTTTTGAAAGTTAGGATAACATCTTTTAAAAAGTCTTTATGTTTTACAGTGTCCCAGCCTGCATTTGATGTAATGGCATCCACAGCATCTGGCACCAAAGTTACTTGTGTAGGCTTTACTTCAAGAACAAGATCTATGAATTTTTCAACAGGATTTCCTTCAATATTATATTCTGTAGTGACTAGATTTTTTAAGTCCCTTGCATCTTGATACCGTACATGTCTTTCGTCAGGCCTAGGGTGTATAGTAATACCCTGTGCTCCAAAAGATTCAATATCTGCCGCTGTTTTCAATAAATCGGGCATATTGCCACCTCTGGCATTTCTTAAGGTTGCAATTTTGTTGATGTTTACACTTAATTTTGTCATTTACCGATAGAATTAACCATTTGGTACAAAAATACAAATTAGGCATACCTTTTGATATTTTTAATTAGTATTTTGCGTTTAGTAGAAAGAGTTATGCACATTCAAGACCAAATAGTAACAGACATTCCGTCCTTTAAAATAGGAAATTCATTAGCTAAGGTGATAACCTTTTTTAAGGATACCACGTACTCTCACGTTGCTGTGACAGAGAACGGGGCATACTTAGGTTTGCTTAGTGAAAATGACCTAGAGAATTTTGATATCAAGGAAAAGATAGAACAATATCGTTATGATTTGGAAACCTTTTTCGTGCGAAAAGAGACCAGTTGGTTAGATGTCCTTGAAGTTTTTGCCAGAAATGAGGCCAATCTTGTGCCTATTCTTGATGAAAAGGGAAGAATAGATGGTTATTATGATCTTACGGATATTGTAAGCGTATTTATAGATACACCATTCTTTACAGAGCCAGGTGGTATTATAGTTGTTGCAAAAGGCATTAAAGATTATTCTTTTAGTGAAATTGCTCAAATTGTTGAAAGTAACAATACCAAGCTAATTGGTGGCTTTATCACGGATTCTAAAAATGATGTCGTTCAAATAACTATTAAGGTAGCTTCTTCTAATATAAATGATATTCTTCAGACGTTCCGTCGGTACAATTATAATGTATTGTTCGGTAATACAGATGATCAGTTCTTGGAAGATTTAAAGGAGCGATCAGATTATCTAGACAAATATCTTAACGTTTAGAATTTCTTGCGATATTCTTCAAAAAGGGGAATCAGTCAAGGGTACAATCCTTATTTTTGTCGCATAAGGCCAAATGGTTTTAGTAATCACGATAAAGACTAAGGAATGAAAGTTGCCGTTTACAGTCAAATGTATCAAGAAGACACATTGCAGTATGTAATGGAGTTGCTTGATGAGCTTGAAAAAGAGCATGCCGTAATAGCTATTGAAAAGGAATTCCACGATTTTCTTTCTGAAACACATAGTTCCGCAAATTATTCCACATTCACAGATACAAAAGGGTTAGATAGCTCTTTTGATATGTTCGTTAGTTTTGGTGGTGACGGTACTATTCTAAGGGCAACCACTTTTGTTAAGGATTCCGGTATACCTATTGTTGGTGTAAATACTGGTCGGCTAGGATTTCTTTCTACATTTAGTAAGGAAGAGGTTCGTAAAGTAGTGCAAGAATTTAAAAAGGGTTCATATACTATAGTGGAAAGAAGTTTGGTTGAGGTTGATAAAGGGGCAGATATTCCGGAGTTAAACGGATTGCATTTTGCTTTGAACGAGATTACGGTAAGTAGAAAGGATACGACCTCTATGATTACGGTAGAAACGTATTTAAACAATGAGTACCTTACATCTTACTGGGCAGATGGTCTGATCATTTCTACTCCTACAGGTTCAACAGGATATTCCTTAAGTTGTGGTGGTCCGGTAATAGAGCCAACAGCAAAATCGTTGGTATTAACGCCAATAGCACCACATAATTTAAATGCAAGGCCTTTGGTTATTTCAGATGATACAGAGATACGGTTAAAGGTTTCCGGTAGGGAAGATAACCATCTTATTTCATTAGATTCTAGAATAGCATCGGTAGAGAACGGAAAGGAAATTCGCATCAAAAAGGCGGACTTCGTTATTAAAATGATAGAATATGCATCAGAGAGTTTTTTGAAAACCCTTCGGAATAAACTGTTATGGGGAGAAGATAGCCGTAATTGAATCTTTAGCGGACAATAAAAATCTGCAAATCCTGTTTATCATTTGAGAACATTAATATAATAGTTGGGTGCAATTGTTATATTCGCAAACTAATACGATTTATGAAGCATTTCATTGTCATAGTTCTACTATGCACTTTTGGCAGTATAGGAGCACAAACCTATGAGGCCGGTATATTTGCCGGAGGAGCCAATGTTATTGGAGATGTAGGGCGTACCACATATATTTCGCCGTCTGATGTTGCAATTGGCGGTATTTTTAAATGGAACATAGCTAAGCGCTATGCTTGGCGTGCCAGTGTTATTTATGCCAAGTTTCAGGCAGACGATACCAAATCTAACGACCCTTCTCGACAACAACGAGGTTACCAGATGGATAATTCTTTACTGGAAGCTTCTGCGGGACTCGAATTTAACTTCGTAGATTATAATCTTCATAAGATGGGGCCTGCATTTACACCTTATTTATATACGGGTATAAATTATGTGAGATACGATTACAATTATTTTGATGCAGGACAATTCTTAAGTGTTTCTCAAAGAGATGGAACTTTAGCTATACCAATGACTGTTGGTGCAAAAATCCGTTTAAACCAGTTCTTAATTTTAGGTGCAGAGATAGGTGCTCGGTATACTTTTACTGATAACCTAGATGGTAGCTACCCTGAAAAACTTAATGTTAGTCGTCAATTAGACGATCTTCGGTTTGGTAATGTGTTTAATGATGACTGGTATGTATTCTCCGGATTAACGCTAACCTATACTTTTGGTAGAAAGCCTTGTAATGAATGTTTTGAGTAACTAGCATTCTTTAAAAAAACCTTCTTTTCTTTTGTTGATCTGGCCTTAACTATGCATAATTCAAATTTATAGGCTATTTTTGTCGTACGCTCAAAACGCGTGTGCTTATTAGGTTGGTGATGTAAAATTCATCTAACCAAGAGAATGTTTATTAGAGTAGTATGATCAGTTCCTTATGGTTGACCTAGAAGAATTAGATAAAAATAAAATGCCACGCCATTTAGCCATTATTATGGATGGAAACGGGCGTTGGGCAAAGCAAAAAGGCAAACTTCGCGTTTTTGGACATGAGAATGGAGTTAAAACTGTACGAGAGACGGTTGAAAACTGCGTTAAAATAGAACTAGAGTACCTTACTTTATATACATTTTCTACAGAAAATTGGAAAAGACCTAAAATTGAAATCGATACTTTAATGAGGCTTTTAGTGTCTTCATTAAAGAAAGAGCTGAAGACTTTTTCAGAAAACAACATTAGGTTGAATGCTATTGGAGATTTAGAGTCATTGCCCAAAAAAGCTAATAAGGAACTAAAGGAGGTAATGGAGAAAACAAGGGAAAACACAGGAATGACCCTTACTTTGGCTTTAAGTTATGGTGCGCGAGAAGAGATCAAAAACGCAGTAAAACAAATAAGTACCAAAGTTAAAAATAATATAATTTCAATTGAAAACATTGACGAAACCATTATTAATAGCCATCTTTACACGCACGATTTGCCTGATGTAGATTTGCTTATCCGCACTAGTGGAGAGCATCGTATCAGCAATTTTTTACTATGGCAAATTGCCTATGCGGAATTGTATTTCGTTGAAGTATTTTGGCCCGATTTTAGTAGTCAACATTTGGCAGAAGCCATAAAAAGTTATCAGAACAGAGAACGAAGATTTGGAAAAACCAGCGAACAACTCAATTAGCGATATGAAAAGGTTCATATCCTTCGAACCTTTTATTACACTCCTATTAATTTTTGCAACTACATTTTGCTCCGCACAAGAACTTTCTTTTGAGGACGGCAAAAAGTACATTTTAGGTGGGCTAGAGGTCACCGGACTGCAAAGTTATAACGAGCAGACCGTAAAAACGTATACCGGATTACGTGTAGGGCAGCCTATTACTCTCCTGGAGACGAGATTAGCGGAATTATCAACAAACTTTGGGGTCTTGAGCTTTTCAAGAACATTGATTTCTATGTTACTAATATAGAAGGCGATAGAGTCTTTCTTGAATTGAATATTATAGAAAGACCAACGTTGTCCAGTGTTACTGTAACTGGTGTTAAACCTAGGAAAGTAGATGATATATTAAAGGATACGGACCTTAAGAAAGGAAAGAAAATTACCGAGAGTTTAATAGCTAACACAAAGAACTACCTTGATAATAAGTATAAAAAACAAGGTTTCTTAAATGCCAAAACATCTATTATTGTAGCTAAAGATACTTCTGAGACCAATGCTCAGAAAATGGCGGTTAACATTAATAAAGGAGATAAGGTAAAAATAAAGGAAATGGTTTTTGAGGGTAACGAGCAGTTATCTGACAAAAAACTAAAAGGTGCCTTTAAGAAAACCAAAGAAAAACGTTTTTGGCGTTTTTGGAAGAAATCTAAATTTATAGAGGAAGATTACGAAAATGATTTAGAGCTGTTGTCCGATAAATATGCCGAGAACGGTTACCGTGATGCACGTATCATTTCCGATTCTGTAATTAAGGTAGATGAAAATAACATCATCTTAAAATACCAAATAGAAGAAGGTAATAAGTACTATTTTGGTGATGTAGATTTTGTTGGTAACAGTGTCTATACAGATCGTCAATTGGCCTCGGTGTTGGGTATAAAGAAAGGGGATACCTATAATGGTGTTTTGTTAAGAGAGCGTATTGCAGACGATTCTAAACCTGAGCCTAACGATGTTACTAGTTTGTATCAAAACAATGGGTATTTATTTTCAAGTATTAACCCAGTAGAGGTTTCAGCAGAGAATGATACTATTAATTTTGAGATTCGTGTAATAGAAGGTAAAGAGACTTTTCTTAATCATATAGATATCGTTGGTAATGACCGTACAAACGATCACGTAATTTATCGTGAACTAAGAACACGTCCAAGGTCAAAAATACAATAAGAGTGATATCATCAGAACAATTCGTGAACTTCAACAGTTAGGTTATTTTGATGCAGAGCAGATTAAGCCGGACATTCTTAATCCTAACCCTAACGAAGGTACTGTAGATATTAAGTACAACTTGGTGGAATCAGGCTCAAGTCAGATAGAATTACAAGGTGGTTACGGAGGCGGTGGTTTTATAGGAACCTTGGGGCTTTCTTTCAATAACTTCTCGATTAAGAATATTTTAAATGGCGAAGAGTATAAGCCAGTGCCTATGGGTGATGGTCAGACTTTTGCCATGAGAATACAGGCAAGTAGAACATTTAGGGTATACAGCCTTAACTTTGCAGAGCCTTGGTTAGGAGGTAGAAAACCAGTTCAGTTTAGTTTAAACCTATCCAGAACACAACAGTTTGGAGTTGATTACAATAATTCTACAAGTAGTACTATAAAGGTTGATAAAGATCGTGGTTTTTCAATTACAGGTTTAACCGCAGGTTTGGCAAAACGTGTACAATGGCCAGATGATTTCTTTACAATATCTCATTCTTTAAGTTACAGGTTTATGAGTTCAATAACTATGATATTGGATTGTTTAATTTTGGTAATGGTA